>JBIIRD010000022.1:0-70697 GCA_044341745.1 Prosthecobacter sp.
CCGGCCGGCCTCCCCTGGCCTAACCATTTCTGAGGCTTCTTGACGCTCGCGACATTGAAGCCTACGACAGCCCTGCCTTGATGCCCCCCGACCAAGCCACGCGCCGAACCTTTCACAACGAACTGTGGAGGTCCCTGCCCGCCGGTGTGATGGACGCCATGGCTTCCACTTTCGGCATGCTCATCGCGGTCAGGGTCTTCCATCTCGGCCAGGTGGAGAAGTCGATCTTCCTGAGCGCGACCAGCGGCGGACTGATCACCAGCCTGTTTGTCGTGCCCCTGCTCCTGCGCGCCCGCAGCACCATCGCCGGCACGGCGGCGCGCGTGCAGATGCTCGGCGGCGCCTGCATGGCGGCGGCGGCCCTGTTTCCCCGGGAGCCCTGGGTCTTCATCATCGGACTGAGCCTGGGCCTGTTCTGCTTCTCCATGCAGATCCCGCTGATGACCCAGATCTATCGGCTCAACTATCCCGAGGCCCAGCGCGGCAGGCTCTATGCCATCACCGGTGTGACACGCTCGGCCGCCGCCGTGGGCTTCGGCTTCTTCGGCGGCTGGCTTCTCGGCCTCGAGGTGGAGAACTATGTCTGGCTGCTCTGGTGCTTTGCCGCCAGCGGCTTCCTGTCCGGCTGGTGGACCCACGGCCTTCCCGCCGTGGCCTGGGACAGCTCCGAAGGTGGGGCACGCCTCTGGTCGGCCCTGCGCTGGATCAGGGAGGACCGTGACTTCCGCACGCTGCTCATCTCCTGGATGATGATGGGCATCGGCAACCTGGTCGCCGCCAGCCTGTTCGTGGAATATCTCGCCAACCCCAGGCACGGCATCAACCTGCCGGAACGCGAGGTCGCCTGGATCACCGGTGTCGTGCCGGTCGCAGTCAGGATGGTCAGCTCCTACCCCTGGGGACTCATCTATGACCGTGTCGGCCTGTTCACCGTACGCTCCATCCTCAATGTCATCTTTGCCGCGGCGATCCTGACCTTCTTCGCCGGGCACGGGCATCTGGCCTGGTGCGTTGGCATGGGCCTCTGGGGAATGGCCAACGCCGGCGGCAATGTCACCTGGGGCCTGTGGGTCACCAAGCTGGCCCCCAAGCATGCCGTCGCCGAATACATGAGCGTGCATTCCTTCCTGACCGGCTTTCGCGGACTGCTCGCCCCTCCCCTGGCCTTTGCCTCCTTGCAGGTGATGTCCTTTCAAACCCTGGGCATCCTCTGCAGCGCCGCCATCCTCAGCGCCAGCGCCTTCATCACCGTCCGTGCACGTTCCAGTGATGATGAAACGCGACGCCGTCTCGGCCCCCGCGAAAGGCTGTGAATTCGCCTTGCAACGCCTGGCGCCCTGACTTAGGGCCAGCGCCCCATGGAAACGACCCAAAAGTCCGTCCTGACTGACCTCCAGGCGTTCGACGTGGCGAGCCTTAAAGGCCGCCTGATCGAACTCCGGAGGTATCTTTGACGTCCCCAAGCTGACCGAAGAGCTGCAGGCTCTGGAACATAAGATGACCGCACCGGGTTTCTGGGACAGCCAGAATTCCGCCAAAAAAGTCATCGACCGCGCCAACATCATCAAGAAGCAGATCGAGCCCCTCGGCGGGCTTGAATCCCGGGTCGAAGACTTCCCCGTCCTCATCGAACTCGCCAAGGAACAGGGAGACGTGCAGAGCATCCGCGAGGTGCAGGCGGAATTCGACGCCCTGCAAAAGGCGATCGCCACCTATGAGCTCGACCTGCTGCTCTCCGGACCGTTTGACCGGGGCAGTGCGTTCATGACCATCCACGCAGGCGCTGGCGGCACCGAGGCCTGCGACTGGGCCGACATGCTGATGCGCATGTATGTCCGCTGGTCGGAGCGTCATGGCTGCAAGGTGCAGATCGTCGACCACCAGGAGGGCGATGATGTCGGCACACGCTCCGCCACCTTGGAAATCCAGGGCGAAAACGCCTTTGGCTTCCTCAAATGCGAACGTGGCGTGCACCGCCTCGTGCGCATCTCCCCCTTCGATGCGGCCAAGAAGCGCCACACCTCCTTCGCCTCCATCGACGTCATCCCGGACAACGAGGAGGACATCAACATCGAGATTCGCGATGAAGATCTGAAGGTGGACACCTACCGCTCCGGCGGCAAGGGCGGCCAGAACGTCAACAAGGTCGAAACCGCCGTCCGCATCACCCACATTCCGAGCGGCGTGATCGTCGCCTGCCAGATTGAGCGCTCGCAGCCAAAGAACCGCGCCAAGGCCCTCGCCATGCTGAAGGCCAAGCTTTACCAGATCGAGGAAGACAAACGCCAGGCAGAGGTCGCCCGCCAGTATGGCGAAAAAATGGACATCGGCTGGGGCAGCCAGATCCGCAGCTATGTCTTTCAGCCCTATCAGATGGTCAAGGACCTCCGCACGGGTGAAAAAACCAGCGACATCTCCGGTGTGATGGACGGCGACCTCGACGCCTTCATGGAAGCCAAGCTTCGCGGCAAGAAGGCCGGGGCTGACGAACTGGATGACGACGAATAAAAGCTCGGCACAGTCGCCCCGCCTGCCGCCATGCCGGACGATCTTTTTGCCGATCCCTCCGCCGCCCCCGTCTCAGAGGGTGACGTGGATCCGTCCGCGCCTCTCGCCGCCAGAATGCGCCCCCGTAACCTGGCGGAATATACCGGGCAGGATCACATTCTTGGGGAGGGCAAGCTGCTCCGCCGAGCCGTTCAGACGGATCGCTTTTCCTCTCTCATCTTCTACGGCCCCCCGGGCGTTGGCAAAACCACCCTGGCCAACATCATCAGCCAGGAGACCAAGGCACGGTTTGTCACCCTGAGCGGAGTCGAAAGCAGCGTGGCCGACATTCGAAAGGAAGCCGACGCCGCCGCCCGGCTTCGGCAGCTCAACGGCCAGGGCACCGTCCTGTTCGTGGATGAAATCCACCGCTTTAACAAGGCCCAGCAGGACGTGCTCCTGCCCCACCTCGAACGTGGCACCCTGCGCTTCATCGGTGCCACGACGCACAACCCTTATTTTTACGTCAACAGCCCCCTCGTCAGCCGCTCCCAGGTCTTCACTCTGGAACCCCTGACCGTCCAGAACCTCGAGGACCTCATCGACCGGGCGCTGTCGGACACCGAACGCGGCCTTGGCCACACTGGTGCCGTCATCACCCCCGAGGGTCGCCGTCACCTGGCCAACGTTTGCGATGGCGACGCCCGCAAATGCCTGAACGCCCTCGAGCTCGCCGTGCTTTCCACCCCGCCCGGCAGCGACGGAAGGATCCTCATCGACCTTGCCGTCGCCGAGGAAAGCGTGCAGCAGAAGGTGGTCGTCTATGATGGCGATGGCGACGCCCACTACGACACCGCCAGCGCCTTCATCAAGTCCATGCGGGCCAGCGATCCTGACGCCGCGATCTACTGGCTGGCCAAGATGCTCTACGCAGGCGAGGACATCCGCTTCATCGCCCGGCGCATCGTCATCGCCGCCAGCGAGGATGTCGGCCTGGCGGACAGCAACGCCCTCCGGGTTGCCGTCGCCGCCCAGCAGGCCGTCGAGTTCATCGGCATGCCGGAAGCCCAGCTCATCCTGGCCCATGCCACCCTCTACATGGCGACGGCCCCCAAGAGCAACAGCGCCACCAAGGCCATCGGAGCCGCCCTGGCCGATGTCAAAAACGGCCGCACCCTGCCCGTCCCGAAACATCTCCGCGACAGCCATTACGTCGGAGCCAAGACCTTCGGGAATGGCGAAGGCTACCTTTATCCGCACGACTTCGAAGGAGGCTTTGTCCCCCAGCGCTGCCTGGAGGGAGGGCGCCAGTATTTCGAGCCAACCACCCACGGCCTCGAAAGCCGGATCAAGGAGCGGATGGATCATTACCGACGCCTCTGGGAGCAGGCTGCCCAGGACAAATCCTGACGAATTCCAGTCCGGCCAAGGGGGGTGCTGAATTATTTTCAAAAAGTTTCAACGCATCCCGCAAACCAAGAATCGAACATGCCAACAGTGATGGCGGGAGCAATCCTGCCCAGCTGGTCTTGAGAGTGATTGGTTGTTGTCACATCACCGTCTGTCTCATGGCAGATTGTGTTGAGGTTGATGCAAACACATGGGGCCGGGCGGAATCGGGAGCCGCCCGGCCCTCTTTTTTAAACCTTTGACCATCAATCTTCAGGAGTGCGCCATGGCGGCATGCATCAGCTTCTCCTGGCTGGCTTCGGCCCGGGTGAAGCAACCTCCCACCCGCCCCTCATTCAGCATCAAAATCCGGTCGCTCATGCCAATCAGCTCCGGCAGTTCGCTCGAAACCAGCAGCACCGCACAGCCATCGGCCGTCAGGCGGTTGATCAGTTCGTAGATCTCGATCTTCGCCCCCACGTCGATCCCCCGGGTCGGCTCGTCCAGCATCACCACCTTGGGTCGTGTCAGCAAGGCCTTGCCAATGACCACCTTCTGCTGGTTGCCTCCTGAAAGCCGCCCAACCACCGCCTCCAGCCCGGTGGCCTTGACTCGCAACTGGTCAAAAATGGCCCGGTTCCGACGGGTCTCCTCCACCTGGTTGATCCATCCAAGCTGAGCCACCTCGCCCAGACTCGAGAGGCTGAGATTGAAACCAATCGCCTCCTCCAGAACCAGGCCATATCGACGTCGGTCCTCACTGACCAGGGCCAGGCCCATGGACAAAATCCGGGCGGGGTCCCCCTGAGGCAACGGCTGCCCTGCCAGGGTGACGCTCCCGGATTCCCGCCGCCCCCAGGCTCCAAAGAGGTGCATCAGAAGTTCCGTCCGACCTGCTCCCATCAGCCCGCCGATGCCCAGCACCTCGCCCCGGCGCAGTTCAAAGCCGACCTTGTTCAGCCGCAGGCTGCCCTCCTCATCCCGCACCGAAAGATCCTGCACGCAGAGCAGCGCCTCGCCAGGATTCGATGCACGCCGTGGAAACAGGTCGCCAAGCTCACGGCCCACCATCCTGGCAATGACCTCCTCCCGGGTCGCCTCAGCCACCTTCAGGGTCGTCACCGTGCAGCCATCCCGAAGCACCGTGATCCGGTCGGCGATGGCAAAGACCTCCTCCAGCTTATGGGAAATATATATGCAGGTGATGCCCCGGCCGCGAAGGTCACGAAGGATGTCCAGCAGCACCTGCACCTCATGCTCAGCCAGGGCCGCCGTGGGTTCGTCCAGGATCAGCAGGCGCGAATTTTTCCCCAGCGCCTTGACGATCTCGACGAGTTGCTTCTGGCCCACGCCCAGCTGCTTGACCGGGGTTGCCGGATCCAGGTCCACCTTGAACCGTTCCAGCAGCAGCCGGGCCTCACGAAACATGCGTGGCCAGTCCACCAGCCCGCCCCAGTGTCGCGGCTCGCAGCCCAGGAAAATGTTTTCCGCCACCGTCATCTCATCCACCAGGGCCAGCTCCTGATAAATCACCGCGATGCCGGCCTTCACGGAGTCAGCAATGCCCGAAAACCGGGCCTCCGCTCCCTCCACCTCAAAATGCCCTTCATAGGAACCGTGTGGATGAATGCCGGACAGCAGCTTGATCAGTGTGCTCTTTCCCGCCCCGTTCTCACCACACAAGGCGTGAATTTCCCCCTGGGCGATGTCAAAGGACACCTGGTTCAGGGCCGTCACTCCGGGGAATTTCTTGGTGATCTGATGGGTGCGCAGCAGCATGAAGGCGGGTTTTCAGGCCATGCTGGCAAAGCCCCCCCGCCTTGCCAAGCACGAAGCAGCCGCGGCACCGATCTCCATTTGCAGCCTGTCACGTCCCTGGCATCATGGAGTGATGGCCAGTGTCACCAACGAAAAACTCATCTCCCACACCCAATGGCTGGAAAGCGAGGGCAAGCGTGGCCTCAGGCTCAATGAAACCGGCATGAACCTCGCCGGAGCCACGCTGAACGACCTCAATCTCGCCCAGGCCCACTTTGTCGGCACCACCATGACCAAGGCCAACATGGCCGGCGCCAGGCTCAGCGGGGCGGACTTCAGCGGTGCCAACCTCGACAGCGTCAACTTCTCCGGGGCCGACCTCAGCGGCGCTGACATGGGCGGTGTCTCCATGCGCAACGCCAACCTCAGCCACGCCAGGCTGGTCGGGGCCGACCTCTCCGGTGCCAACCTGGAAGGCTGCGACCTGACCAACGCCGATTTCACCGACGCCGACCTAATCGCCGCCAATCTCAAGCGCACCACGCAGACCGGCATGATCCTCGCCGGCGCCAAGCTGGCCGACACCCAGGGGCTGCAAAACTGAATCAGCCGCAGGCCACCCCTGGCATGATCTGGAAAGCCCGCCACCACCACGTCCAATTCCCACGCCGCCCCCTGGTGATGGGCATCGTCAACATCAACGACGACTCCTTCTGCGGCGACGGCACCCTTGATCCGGACAAGGCGCTGGCCCAGGCCGCTCAGATGCTGTGTGAGGGCGCGGACATCATTGACATCGGCGCGGAAAGCGCCCGCACGAACCGCGGCCCGATCACGGAGGCGGAGGAGATCACCCGGCTGATGCCCTTCCTGAAAGCCTGGCCGAAGCTCATCGAAACCGCCGCCAGCTCACCCTGGGATTCCCGGCAGCTCTCGCCCCCCCTGCTCTCCATCAACACCTGGCGCAGCGAGGTCATCGCCGCCGTGCTGCCTCATGGAGGTGACCTGATCAATGACATCAGCGCCCTCCCCGACGCCACCAACGCCCGCCTCTGCGCCGAACATGACGCCAGCCTGCTGATCATGCACAGCATCGGCCAGCCCAAGGTGCCCCACACCCATGTCCAGTATCCCGACCTCTGGCAGACCCTCGAAAGCTTCTTTGAGGAAAAGATCGCCCTCGCCATGAGCGCCGGGCTTTCTCACGAACAGATCGTCCTGGACCCCGGCATCGACTTCGCCAAGCAGCGCGAGGACAACCTGGAGATCTACCGGCACGCCGAGCGACTGCAAAAATGGCGGCGCCCCGTGCTCCTGCCCGTCTCACGGAAAACCGTCATCGGCCAGGTGCTCGACCTGCCCCGGGCCATGGATCGCGACGCCGGCACCCTCGCCTGCATCAGCGCTGGCATCAACCGCGGAGCGCAGATCTTCCGGGTTCACAACGTCCTGGCAGCCGCCCAGGCAGTGAAAATCCTGCACGCCATCGTCTGACTCTGACACCAGGCTCAATAGCCCAGCGCGGTGCCGACCTGGTAGATCGCCAGGGCCAGCAGATAGGCGGTGCCGCTCATGTAGCCGAGCTGGAACCACATCCACTTCGAGGAACCCGTCTCACGTTTCACAATCGCCATCGTGCTGACGCACTGCATGGCGAACACGTAAAAGACCAGCAGGCTGATGCAGACAAGCGGGCTGTAAACCGGCCTGCCATTCGCACGAACCTCCTGCTTCAGCCGGTCCCTCAACGGCGTCATGTCCTCCTCATCCCCGGACTCCACGGCATAAACCACCGCCATGGTGTTCACAAAAACCTCACGCGCGGCAAAGCTGCCAATCAGGCCGATGCCGATCTTCCAGTCGTAGCCAAGGGGCGCGATGATCGGTTCGATCAAATGCCCCGCCCTGCCCGCGATGCTGTTTTCCAGCCTGACGGAGGCGTCAGGGGAATCGCTCTTGGGATAGGTCGAGGCCGCCCAGATCAGGATCGAGATGCCAAAGATGACGGTGCCCGCACGCAGGAGAAAGGCCCGGGCCCTCTGCCAGACCAGCAGCAGGATGCCCCGGATCGAAGGCATCTTGTAGCTGGGCATCTCCAGGATCATCGGCGCATTGGCCCCACGCATGACGCCCTTGTTGAAGATCCAGGCAAACACGAAGGCCCCGAGCGTCCCAAGCGCGTAGAGCCCCACCATCAGGCCCGCCTTGGCCCAGAGCGAGACCGAGTCGGGCACAAAGGCGCTGATCAGCAGAAGGTAAACCGGCAGACGCGCCGAGCAGCTGGCCAGCGGCGAAACCAGGATGGTGATCAGACGGTCCTTCGGGCTGTCGATGGTGCGTGCGGCCATGACGCCGGGAACCGCACAGGCATAGGAGCTCAGGAAAGGCAGGAAGGCCTTGCCGTTCAGCCCCACCAGGCTCATCAGACGGTCCACGATGAAGGCGAGCCGCGCCATGTAGCCGGTGTCCTCCATGACGCCGATGAAGAAGAAGAGGATCAGGATCTGCGGCAGGAAGACGACCACGCCGGACACGCCGTTGATCGCTCCATCCACGATAAGATCCCGCAGGTCGCCCGGCGGCATGACACCGGTCACCCAGCCGCCCAGCGCGGCAAAGGCCGCCTCAATCCAGCCCATCGGGCCTTCGGCGACCTTGAAGATGAGATAGAAAAGGAAGACCAGGAAGGCCAGCACGGTCAGTCCGCCAAACCAGGGATGCAGCAGCCAGCGGTCAATCTTTTGCGTCATGGTCACCGGCTCCTGCTCCGGCCTGACCAGCACCTGGGCGCACAACTTTTCGATGGCCGCGTAGCGGTCCTGCACCAGCTGATCCTCCCATCCCGGATGCGCCTTTTCCAGGCCATCCCTGCCACGTGCGACCTGGCCCAGCTGCTCATCCTTGATGCCGGCATGCAGCGGATCGTGATCGGAAAGCAGGTAGAGCGGCTCCAGAAGCGAAGCATTTGGCTGGATCGCCCCGGCACGGGTCAATTCCGCCTGGGTGGCAAGCAGCGAGGCACGGATGTCCTCGGGAAGCGGCGCCGAATGCCAGCGCGGCTTCGGCAGGTCCTGCCGGCTCATCGCCGCTTTCAACTCCAGCAACCCCTTGCCGGAGGTCGCCTGCATCGGCACCACCGGCACGCCCAGCTCCTCGGCAAGCCGTGCGACATCAATCCGCCACTGCTTGGCCTCGGCGATGTCGATCATGTTCAGTACGATGATCGTCGGCAGGCCGAGCTCGAGAATCTGCGAAGCCAGGTAGAGATTACGCTCCAGGTTTGCCGCATCAATGACCATCACCACACGGTCGGGCCTCGGCGTGTCCTTGCGTCGCCCCAGCAGCACATCCCTCAGCACCGCCTCATCCGGGCTGCGCGCATTCAGACTGTAGGCACCGGGCAGGTCGATCAGCCGCAGCTTCCGCCCATGCTGGCTCCAGCATTCTCCGATCTTTTTCTCCACGGTGACACCAGGGTAGTTCGCCACTTTCTGGCGCAGCCCGGTCAGCAGGTTGAACAGCGTGGTCTTGCCCGAGTTCGGGTTGCCGACGATGGCAAGCAGCGGGGATTCGGGCGCGCTCATGCTTCAGCGGTCGTGACAAGAATGTGCGCAGCCTCATGGTTGCGCATCGCCAGATGAGAGCCGCGGACCGTGATCTCAATCGGCTCCCCCAGGGGAGCACGCCGAACCACCATGACCCTGGCTCCGGGAGTCAGCCCAAGCTCGCGAAGACGCGTCAGCCCGGCATTACCCACGGGCAGGCTTTGAACGAAGGCACGACAGCCCACAGGAAGCTCGGCCAGGGTGGAGGGTTGATGCATGGAGGCGCGAAATTGAGACGCTGTTTCAAACGACGATTAGCGGGCGGAATCTCACTTCGCAAGGAACAAGACTTGGGAATTCCTCACCCCGCTTTGCCATGGCCGACCAGCGCTTCCGCCGCTTCCTGCAACCTCTGCCGCAGATCGGCGGCGCGAACAGCCAGATCACGCTGCTCAGCCTCATATTGAAGCCGCCCTTCCAGGGTCTCAATCAGCACGGGTTCATATCCCAGATGGGCCAGGTCGTAAGGACTGGCCCGCATGTCCAGATCTCGCCCGGCCCAGGCCAGGTCAAAGCATTCCCCCACAAGGTCGCTGCCGATCCAGGGCCAGAGCTTCGACGACCACTTGTAAAGATCCATGTTGGTGTGCAGACACCCACCCTGCTCCAGGTCGATGCGGCTTTCTAGAGTCGGACGTAAGGTGTTCATTAGCAAAGCCTCAGGCGTGAAAAAACGATAGGCATCGTAATGCGAGCAACAGACCGCCATGGATTCGACGACCGAAGCCACCTGCTCCGGGTGCAGGCGTAGCTCGTAGCCCTGATGACGGATCTTCTCGCGCGGCAGCCGGTAAACCATCGCCCACTCATGCAGGCCAAAGCACCTGAATCGTGGAGGACGCTGCTGAATTGCGCCGCTCAATGTGGCCACCCAAAGAGCCAGGTCCGCCACCTTGGGCGGCATTTGCCCTGAATCCAGGCGGCAGAAACCACCCTCCCGGATCATCGGCCCCTCTGCCAGCCAGGGCATTTCCCCCAGCACAGCATCCGTCACCTCGATCACCTGGCCCAGCGCCGGAAGCCAGCGCTTCAATTTGGCAGGCGGAAAATTGTAGTAGGTGAACAGGAAGTCATGAACGGGATGCTTCTGGTCACGGCTCCTGCGTTCCAGGTGCTCGTCGGCCCTTCGCCCCACCCGGTTGAGATGAGCCCGCATCCGATCCTTCCAGGCATCAACTGCCAGGAAAACAGGCTGGGCAGGGGCTTCAGGGAGGGTCATTGGAGTTGCCTGGCTTCCTAATTTCAGAAGACCTCCCCCGCAAGGCGGGAAGCAGCCCGCCAAGAGCTCACCCCGAGGCACTCCACACAGCGGACTGAACAAATGCTTTCCAGGGTTGCCAGGGCTGCCGCCGCTGGCTTAACGTGTCCTCTTCCCTCCCCCCTTCCGCATGATTGATGTCCAGGATCTCACCAAGCAGTACGCCGGCCGCACCGCCGTGGACCGGCTGACCTTTCAGGTCGAGCCTGGACAGATCGTTGGATTCCTGGGCCCCAACGGCGCCGGCAAGTCCACCACCATGCGCATCCTGTCCGGCTACATGCCGCCGACCAGCGGACGGGCCACCGTCAATGGCCATGATGTCTTCCACGAATCCATCGCCGTCAGGAAAAGCATCGGCTACATGCCGGAAATGGCCCCGCTCTACACCGACATGAAGGTGAAGGAGTATCTGCGCTTCCGGGCCGAGCTGAAGGGCCTCTCCGGGCGTGAGATGCGCCAGCGTGTCGGTGAGGTGATGGACCTCTGCACCATCACCGACGTCCGCCGCCGGCTGATCGGCCACCTTTCCAAGGGATTCCGCCAGCGCGTGGCCCTGGCCGACGCCCTCCTTCACAAACCGCCGCTGCTGATCCTGGACGAGCCTACCAACGGCCTCGACCCCGTGCAGATCCGCCAGGTCCGTGACCTCCTGCGCAGCCTGAAACCCGCCCACACCATCCTACTTTCCACCCACATCCTCCAGGAAGTCGAGGCCGTGTGCGACCGCGTCCTGATGATCCACCACGGCCGCATCCTCGCCAACGACACCCCCGACCGCCTGACCCGGGGCCTGCGCGCCGCCTCCGTGGTTCAAGTGGAGCTGCAGGCCAAGGGCGATGACGTGCCCGCCAAAATCGAAGCTCTTCCCAATGTGCGCAAGGCCACTCAGGATGGGGAGGAAAACGGCTGGCGCCTGATCACCGTCCGTGTGGAGGCCAACCAGGACGTCCGTGAACCCCTCATGGATCTCGCCTTGAAGGAAGGCTGGAAGATCCGCGAACTGCACCGTCAGCTCCCCAGCCTTGAGGATGTGTTCATCGAACTCTCCGCCGCTGACTGAACCGGCTCCGAACTCACCTCTTCTCTCAACATTCATGCGCCTCCTCTGGGTACTCTTCAAAAAAGAACTGCGGGCCTTTTTCGTCTCGCCCGTGGCCTATGTGGTCCTGGCCCTCGTGATGGTGCTCAGCGGCTACTCCTTCCGCGCCGCCCTTTCCATCCTCGAACGCGGCCCCAGCGAGGGCAGCATCGTCCAGTGGATGTTCCAGCCCAACTGGTTCTGGCTGTCCTACTTCTTCATTTTCCCGCTGCTCACCATGCGCTTGTTTGCCGAGGAAAAGAAGATGGGCACCTTTGAAACCCTCTTCACCACGCCGGTTCACACCTGGCAGGTGGTGTTTTCCAAATACCTCGCCGCCGTCTTCGTTTACTCGGTCCTCTGGATCCCCAGCTTCATCAACTTCCACCTCATCGACTGGATCACCGCCGGCCAGGTGGAAATCCCCCCCGGCTCCCTCAGAGGCAGCTACCTCATTCTCCTCGTCATGGGCCTGTTCAACCTGTCCATCGGCTGTTTCGCCTCCGCCCTGACCTCCAACCAGATCATCGCAGCCGTCATCTCCTTCACCTTCAGCCTCCTCCACTTCCTCGGCGGCCTTTTCATCATGGTCCTCGGCCGCAAGGTCTCCGAAACCTTCGTCGACATCATCAGCTACTTCGCCAGCATGGAGCACATCCGGACTTTCACCAGCGGACTCATCGACACCCGCCCGATCGTCTATTACACAAGCCTCGCCCTGCTCTTCCTGGCCCTCACCCATCAGGTGCTTGAGTTCCGCCGCTGGAAGCCCTGAGCCCGCCCCAAACGCGACGTCCGCCCCTCATGTCCGAAGACACCTCCAACGCCCCCTCCAAGGCAGCCCCTCCCATGCCCCGACGCTGGAGCATCGGCCTCAATGTGGCCGTCCAGGTCGTGCTCATCCTGGGACTCTTCTTCGGCGTCAACCGCATCAGCTACCGCTACCACACCCGCTGGGACCTCAGCCCGCAGAAAAACTTCACCCTCAGCAGCGCCACCCTCAACTACCTCGACAAGCTCGCCAAGGACGTCTCCATCTCCAACGTCATCCCTCGCGACGGACAGCTCTTCGGAGAAACCCAGACCCTGCTGGAGGAATACCGCCTCAACGGCAGGGGTCGCGTCAAGGTCCGCAGCATCGACCCCCTGCGCGACATCGAACGCGCCGAATCCCTCAAGACCGAAACCGGCCTTGCCCTGGACCAGAGCGGCGTGGTCGTCCGCTGCGGCAAGCGCGTCCGCTTTATCCCCGAGGAAGAGCTCGTCATCCGCGAAAAAGGCACCGAAACCCAGAGGACCATCAAGGAATACCGCGGCGAGGACGCCATCACCTCCGCCCTCATCAATGTCGTCGAGGGTGACGAAAGGAAATTCTACATCGTGGTCGGCAAGGGCGCACGCACCGAGGCGGCCTTGGTAGAATCCATGCTTGCCCTCGGCGAGCTCGGCCGTGCCCAGAACTTCCAGCTCTTCCCGATCAACCTCGCCGAAGTGAGCGCCGTCCCCGAAGACGCCGACGGCCTGATCGTCGCCGGACTGCGCTACGACCTCTCCGAACGTGAGATCAACATGCTCAAGGCCTACTGGGGACGTCAGCGGGCAGGCCTGCTCATCATGCTCGACCCCTCAGGCGAAACCCCCAGGCTCGGCGCCTTTCTCGGCCTCAACGGCGTCTTCCCCAGGGGCGACCGTGTCCTTTACGCCGAAAGCACCGGCAGCGGCGCACGCAAGGAGTTCTCCGTCCAGGCCATCTTTGACAACGCCTCATCCATCACCCGCCACCTGGCTGCCAGCACCACCACCCTGCCCGGGCAGAGCGAATCCCTGGAACTCCATTTCGATGACGAATACCTGAAGAACCAGAACATCAACGTTCACCCCCTCATTGGCGCCACCGACCGGTACTGGGGTGAAAAAAACTACCTCGAGGACCTGCCCGTCGCCGACGAGGAGGACGTGAAGAAGAACGTTTTCCTGGCTGCCAGCGTCGAACGCGGTTCCATCACCGACGAACGGCTGCGCGTGGACAGCTGCCGTATGGTCATCGTCGGCAATGCCGCCCTTCTCGACAAGCAGTCCGCCCTCGCCGTGAACCGCGACTTCATCTCCGCCAGCCTCAACTGGATCCTGAACCGCGAAAAGCTCATCGGCATCACCCCCAAGCCCAAGCGCAACTACCGCATCCAGCTCACCCAGAAGCAGGGCGAGATCATTTTCTGGAGCACCACCCTGGTGATGCCTGCCATCGTGCTCTGCCTCGGCCTCATGGTCTGGGCCAGCCGACGTGCCGCCTGAGACGCCAGCACCGACCTCCATTCAGTTCATGCTTGTGCCAGACGACCGCCTGACGGCAGACTGGTCTCATGAAAATAGCCCATTGCCAGTTTGAATCCTGGTGCGGAGACTTTACCCACAATCTTCGACGCTTCGAACAAGGCCTCGCAATGGCCGACAAGGCGCAGGCCGCCATTGTCAGCTTCCCGGAATGCTTCCTCACCGGCTACCCCGACACCGAGGAAGCGGCACGGGCCGGTGCCTTCGCCAACGATTCCACGGAGATGATGCAGGTGCTGGATGTCACCAGCCGCCACGAAGCCCTCGCCATCGTGGGTTACAACGAACGTCGAGGCACCGACCTTTACAACACCGCCCTGGTCGCCCACCGGGGCCACCTCCTGGGCACCTACAGCAAATGCGCCGCCTATCAGAAATTCCACAGGCAGGGACGCGACTTCCCGGTCTGGGAACACCAGGGCCTCAAGTTCGGCGTGCTGATCTGCGCCGATGGCGGCTACATCGAACCCGCCCGCATTCTGGCCCTGAAGGGCGCCAGGGTAATCTTCGCCCCCCATTTCAACTACATCTCAGACAACGGCCTCATCCCCCATTTCATGAAGGTCCGTGCCGACCACAGCGCCAGGGCCGTTGAAAACGACGTCTATTTCATCCGTGGCAACAACGTGGTGCTGGATCGAGCCAAAAGCGGCATCACCCGCAATGAAGGGGTCGGCTACGGCGACAGCTACATCATGGACCCAAACGGTGAAATCCTCGTCCGCAGCCGCCGCCACGTCGAAGATTTCATCACGGCCGACATCGAAGAGCACCCCGTTCAAGGCAAGGCCTGGGGCCTGACCAAGTCTGCCTGGAGCTGGCGTGAGTTTCACGGTTTCATCGAGGAAGCCATGAGCAAAGCCTGACGCAACCGTTCGTCACTGTTCGTACGAAGCCTCCACACTCTGCAGATTCAACGATTTCCACGGGCCTGCGCTGCCAACGAGTCAGTCAGCACGATTACCTGCCTGAGGTCGGCAAGGGTCAAAACAGCATGGCCTGGGCATCGTCTGCCTCCTGCTTCTTCCGCCCCTTTTTCGAGGGAGTTTCCGCCTTGGCATCAGGTGTTTTCACCGGCTCGGGAACTTGAGCAGGACTTGGCTTCAGCTCTTCCACAGACTCGGCTGGCTCGGGTGCCTGGTCCACCTCATCCACGGGGACATACTCCGACGGGACGTCTTGAAGCACTGCCGCAGGCGAGTCGATGTGCAACGGCCGAAACGTTGGCTCAGCGTTAATAGAGATAGGCTCAACCTGACCCACAGGCTCTTCGGCCTCCCCTCCTTCTACCTGCTCAGGTTCCAGACATTCAACAAGCTCCGTCACAGGCTCCGCCACAACTTCAACCGACTCGGTTGCAGGCGCCAAGGTTTCACTGTTCGTTAGGATAGCGTTAGATTCCCAGGGCGCGCTTGCTTCGTTCAAAGCCTCCTCACCAGCCGCATCCCCCTTTTTGTCTTCTAACGATTTAATCGTTACTTTTGCGCGGGAAGATTTTACCCCCCCTTTAACTTCCTTGAGGGCTCGGTGCCTGGCGACACGGACTGCCGTCAGCGCCCGAGTCTTGGCAGCGTCGCTGTGGTGCCGTTCAAAATTGGGCAGCAGAAGGCGCTCGCCTCTCTCTTGCAGCCATCCCGCCTTGATCATGGCTTCTGCGAAACCCTTCCGAGCCACCAGCTTATCAATAAACTCTTTTGTAACGCTCAAATCGTCACTTTTAACATGATTAACCGTCACCCAAGACCAAAGGCGCACCAACTTCCCCATCACCATGTCTTCATCCATCTTCAGCTGAGTGGCGATGGCGCAGATCTCCGGTTTATCCGGCGTACAGGCTTCGATTTTGATCCAAGGGCGTCTCATAAGGGTGGGTTGGGCTGGTGCTGACCATACGTCGAACACGTACTTCTTGATTTCAACCCTTTTGAAACTCCGATGAAACGCTACAGGTGTTAAACTTAGCGTACAATGACCTTGGACCCGGGGCGAATCAGAGTTGGCAGACGCACGATGTCCCAGTTGGCGAATCTGACACAGCCAGCGCTGCGGCTGCGCCCAATGGTTCGAGGCAGGGCAGTGCCATGAAGCCCGATCCCGCTTTTGCTGATGCCACACCAGAGGATGCCGACGGGACTGTTGGGCCCTGGGGGGAGTTGCCAGGCTTCGCCACCCCTCACCCCCTCTTCCAGGAACTGCTTGTCGTAACGGAAACTGGGGGTGTTGAGCATGGTTTTCACCTCCCAGGAGCCGACCGGAATGAACTCCGGTTTGCCGGGTGTGATCGGAAAGGCGGCCAGAAACTTCTCCCCGGGAGCATAGACCACCGCAATGCGCTCGGTGGTGTCGATGACGATCGTGTTCAGGCTCAGAACGGGATCCGCTTTGTGGCTGGCCAGCGGCTTGATCTCTTCGATCCGGAAAGAACGGACATTGGGAACAACCACCGAGTCCCCAGCCTTGAGCTGGTTCAGGTGCTTGTCGGGATTGAGCCGGGCCAGAAAATCCTCGTCCGTGTGAAAGCGTTCGGCGACCAGTTCGACGAGGCTCCGGTAGGCCATGTATGGGAACTGCACCTGATCCTCGGGCTTTTCCGGCAGGTCAGAATTCACAAATTGAAGAAGTTCCGGCCTGATTTTGAAGGAGGCATACATGACCGGCACCTCCTTCGCCGCCCGGGCCAGAGCATGGCTCCAGTCGTAGATGTCCTTGAGGCCCTGGGCGAAGTTGAAGTTCACCACCGCCTTGTGGGTGAATTCACCGACCGCGCCGTCCAGCTTTCCAGGCCCAAAAAGTTGACGGTCGAGAAAAATCTGGAGCTGGAGGATGGTGCTGCGGTCGAGAGACTCCGGTTTGAAGGGAGCAGGCGCGGCTTCCTGGGGAGACGTCTCCGCCTCTACGGACTGGAGGCCCAGGCAGAAGCAAGAAAGGCAGAGCAACCGACGAAGGACGGAAAACACTTCCCTAGTTTAGGGAAGACCGCGCTTCTGGCAACCTCCCGACGTCAGGCCCCGCTGACCCCGCCCATGGCCCGGTAAGCCTTCGGAGTCAGGCCGGCATGGCGTTTGAACCAGGCCGTGAAATGAGGCGGATGACGAAATCCAAGCTGATAGGCAATTTCCTTCAAGGCAGTGTCCTCCGTGGTCAGCCGTTGTTTGGCCGCCTCCAGCTTTCGACATTCCAGCCAAGCCTGGGCCGTCATTCCCAGCTGATCCCTCAGCAGGTCATGCAGCCTTCGCTCATTCCAGGGCGATCCGGCGGCGAGCCGCCCCAGCCGCAAGGATTCCCCCAGCGGCCAGGCCTCCAGCCTCTTCAGCACCCTGGCAAGCCGGGCGTCTTTGCCGGACCTTGGCTGAGGGGCCACTCCCATCTTCCTCAACTGTCCCAGGTAAACGCTGAACCAGCTCTGGAACGCCGCCTCATGCACGCTCCAGCCCGACAACGATCGGTTCTCTGGCACCAGCGCCTCACGGTAGCCCACCTCTTCCCTGCCCGGATGCACGACGGCAAACAGCGCCTCCGTGGCGGCTTTCAGAGGCAGACTGGCCCGGGCCCCCTGTCTGACATTGAGCCCAGGCTTGAACAGGGGCGATCCATCCGGCCAGTCACTGCGCAATCCCACCGACATCAGCCTTGTGCATTCGGCAAACCACTGACGCCGGGTTCCCGGTGCCGTGTAAAAGCCTTCACCGGGTCTGATGACGATCTCCTGTCCCTCCACCCTGATCTTCACCAGCCCCGCCTCCACCCAAAACCAGCCCGCCGGCACGGCGATCTCGCCCGACCACTCCCCGGCCCGTGGCACCACACCGCGATAAACCCACAGCCATTGAAAGCGGAGGCTCAGCCAGACGTCTTGGGGAAGCAGAGGCATGTTCATGATCCCAAAGTGTGTAAGCGATTGCAGTCCGATGTAAGCCAGCGGGCTTGCCTGAACCAGGATTTTCATGCTCCACTGGCAAATGATGCGCCTGCCGATCTCCTGCCTCGTCCTTGCCTCCGCCGCCTTGGTTCACGCTGAGGAACCCGCGCCCCGCCACATCAGCGGCATCTATCCCCACCTCGCCATGTTCAACCAGGAAGGCGAATGCGGCACCGGAGCCGTGGTTCCGTGGGCCGACCGGCTCTGGGTCATCACCTACGGCCCACACCTGCCCTTTGGGTCGAGCGACAAGCTCTACGAAATCACCCCGGATCTGCAGCAGGTCATCCGCCCGGAAAGCGTCGGAGGAACCCCGGCCAACCGCATGATCCATCGTGAAACGCAGCAGCTTCTCATCGGGCCCTATGTCATCGACACCAAACGCCAGGTTCGTGTCATCCCCCCGAACCGGATGCCCGGACGCCTGACCGGCAATGCGCGCCACCTCTCCGACCCCGCCAACAAAGCCTTCTATGCCACCATGGAGGAAGGCCTTTATGAGGTCGACCTGACCACGCTGGAAGTCACCGGCCATATCAAGGACGGCAACGGCGCCAAGAAGGGCTTTGCCAAGGAAACTCATCCGGCGACGCTCAGTTCCAACCTGCCCGGCTACCACGGCAAGGGGCTGTTCAGCGGCCAGGGGCGGCTGGTTTATGCGAACAACGGCGACCGCGACAAACGCGTCACCACCGATCCGGCGACACCCAGTGGCGCCCTCGGTGAATGGCGTGCCCCAGGCCAGGACTGGCAGCTCGTCAGGCGCAACCAATTTACTGAAGTCACAGGCCCGGGCGGTATCCAGGGCAATGAAAATCCTGAGACCGACCCACTGTGGAGCATCGGCTGGGATCACCGTTCCCTCATTCTCATGTGCCTTCACGAAGGCCGCTGGCACGGCTACCGGCTGCCCAAGTCCAGCCACAGCTACGACGGCGCCCACGGCTGGAACACGGAATGGCCGCGCATCCGCGACATCGGCGAAACAGACCTGCTCATGACCATGCACGGCGCCTTTTGGAAGTTCCCCAGGAATTTCACCCCCGGCTCCAGCGCCGGTCTCGCCCCCCGCAGCAACTACCTCAAGGTCATCGGCGACTTTGCACGCTGGGGCGACCGGCTCGTGCTGGGCTGCGACGACTCCGCCAACAAAGAGTTCCTTAATGTCCGCAAGGCCAAGGGCAAGCTTGCCGGCCCCGGCCAGTCCCAGTCCAACCTGTGGTTCATCCAGCCGGAAAAGCTCGACCAACTCGGCCCCGTCATCGGCCGCGGTGCCGTCTGGCTCAACGATGCCGTCAAAGCGGGTGACATCAGCGAACCCTACCTTTTCAGCGGCTATCAGCATCGCTCCCTTCTGGTCATCACCTCAGAACCCGTCACCTTCACGCTCGAGATCGATGAAAAGGGCACCGGCGAATGGACACCGAAAAGCACCCTGGAGGTCCATGCTTCCATGCCCTTGCAGATCGACTTCCCCGCCAAGGAAACCGGCACCTGGCTTCGACTCAAGGCGCAAAAGGCAGCTTCCAAGGTCACCGCCTTCTTTCATTACCGCAATGACGACCCGCGCCCAGCCGAACCCGATCCCATGTTTGCAGGCATCGCCGAACCTAACGACAAGGACGTCACTGGCGGGATCATGCTGGCCCGGGGCGGCGGCTTCAAAACCCTTCGGCACGTCACCACCACCGGGGGCTGCTACGACCTGGGCTCCGCCTTCGACCTCAAGCCCGTCAATGACCCTGCGGGCATGAAATGGACCTCCAAAAACGCCGCCATCCCCCAGGGTGTGCTCAGCCACGACGATGCCTCCATCCTCTACGTGGACGAAAAAGGCCGCTGGAGGCTGCCGCGCGGCACCGCCAGCCTCGACACAAGCGGCCCCCTCGGCGCCGAACGCGTCTGCCGTGAGGTCTGCACCGAGCGCGACCTCTTCAATGCCGGTGGCACCTTCTTTGAATTGCCCGCTGAAAACGCGGGCGGCTTTGCCAAAACGCGGCCTGTTTGCACGCACAACCGCCGCATCAAGGACTACGCCAGCTATCGCGGTCTGCTTGTGATCAGCGGCGTCCGCAGGGATGCCCGGGGCGAGCACATCGTGCGGTCCACCGATGGCAGCTCCGCGCTATGGGTCGGCGCCGTGGATGACCTATGGGCCTTTGGCAAACCGAGGGGTTTTGGCGGCCCCTGGAAAAACACGAAGGTGAAGGCAGGACAACCCAGCGATCCTTATCTTGTCACCGGCTATGACCACAAGGAGCTGACTCTCGGCACCGACACGCCGGCCCGTGTCACCGTCGAGGCCGACCTCACCGGCACCGGCTTCTGGGTGCCCGTCCAGTCCTTTGACCTCTCCCCGGGCGAGGACAAAACCCACGTCTTCCCGGCCGGCTTCGGCGCCTACTGGCTGCGCTGCATCAGCAGCGAGGACGCCACCGTGACGGCACAGCTCGAGTATCGCTGAACTAGGCTGCCTTCAGGTAAACGATCAGGGCGGACCACCCGGTCCGCCCTGAAGTTTTCGAAGGTAGCCAACAGCCAAGAAGGTACCATGATGAGAAATGTCCGGCAGGAAGGTGGCCGCAGGCGCGCTTCCGTTACCTGTGGAGATTCTGCCACATCCCGAGGTGGATGCGTCAGGCGCTCGTAAATGGGTTGTAAGGGGATTGTCAGAACCAGCATCCCCGTCCGGAAGCACCTGCCTCAGACATCACAAACCATCGCCGCGTGGCGAAGCGCCAGGATGGTGTCCTGCCAGGTCGGGATGAACTCATGCGCCACGAAGTCATGGTAACCAATCTCCAGCAGCGCCTGCATCACCGCCGGATAATGGATTTCCTGATGCTCGTCGAGCTCGCACCGGCCCGGATTTCCGGCCGTGTGAATGTGGCCGATGTAATCCTTGTGCAGCCTCAGCCGGCGGATGATGTCGCCGTTCATGATGCTGACATGATAGATGTCGAACAGCAGCTTGAAGTTCGGACTGCCCACCTGCCTGATCAGATCCACGCAGAAGTCAACATCATCACCAAAGTATCCGGGATGCCCCTTCATGGGATGCGAGCTGTCGCGTGAATTCAGATGCTCCAGAACCAGCGTGATGCCTTTTTTCTCCGCATGCGGAAGCACCTCCTTCCAGGTGCTGATGCAATCCCTGACCGCCTGCTCCCGGTCCATGCCCTCAAATTTCATGCCGGTGAAGGTGATGACCTTTTTCGCACCCACGTCCGCCGCCACATCAATGCCTTCCCGGAGCTTGGTGATGACCTCGTCCCGGAACTTTGGGTTGCAGGGCCCGTTGCTGAAGCCGTGACCGCTCACCAGGGAGATGTCCAACCCGAGCTTCTTCACCTCCGGGTAATATTTACGGTCGATACCCTCGATGCCGACCAGTCCGATCTCCTTCGCGTGCTTCGCCAGCTCAAGGGTGTCCATCGGCTTCCAGCACCAGCCCATCAGCGTGTGCTTGATTCCCTTGTTCCTGATCACATAGGCCGGATCCACCGCAGACTTGTCGATGCTGGCGGCCCTTCCGATGGAAGGCATGACGGCTGACGCGCCCAGGGCGGCGGCGGAGGTGCGGAAAAAGGAGCGGCGGGAATGGGCGGACATGTTCATGAAGGCCAAGTCTAACGCATCACCCGCCCCTCGTTTCACGGCAAATGAGGAAAACAGCGCACTTGCCACGGAAGGCGGGCTTCGGAAGCCCCTGGCAAACCAGCTTCACCTTGCTGTGTTTATCATTACCAAATGGTAAGGTGATGTTTTTAACGCGCCTTGATAGGCTTTTCGAAATTCAAGAAATTCCCTCTGAATTGCCTCCAATGCCCTGGCGCTACCTCCTCTTTTTCCTCCTTGTCCTGATCCTCGCCTGCAGCGCCTCCCGCCACCTCGCATCCACTCAAGTTTCCCATGAAAAAACCAGCCTTCTCCCCACAGCGCCCAGCGCGGGAAAGGCTGCCGTTCCGGTAAAAGTTTCTGGAAGATCCATCGCTCCGGGGGGGGCTGGTGGACGCCAGTCGTAATTCCCGGCGGTGCTCTGATTCACCAACCTAGATCAAGCACCGCCGGGATTACTCCCAAAAAGGATTTTTCCATTCGCCTTTTTGACGGCTTGCCAGCCAGCAGGACGGGTTATTGATGCCCCATGAGTTCCATCATCTGGCTGAACGGCTCCCTGACGCCCGCCGCGCAAGCTCGCATCTCACCCTCCGACCCGGGTTTTCTCGTCGGCGACGGCGTCTTCGAAACCCTGGTTTCCCGCAGTTCATGCCCCGTCGCGGCCCCGGAGCACTGGCAGAGGCTGCGGCGCTCCTGTGAAAAAACCGGACTCGAAGCCCCCTCGGAACCCCTTTTCCTCCAGGCCATCCAGTCCGTCATCGAAGCCAACAACCTGCCCGACGCCCGGCTGCGTGTCACCCTGACCCGCGGAGAATGTCCGCCTGACTCAGCCGCCACACTGGCAAAACAGACATTTCTCATCACCGCCGTTCCCTTGAAGCCCTGGCCGCAGACAGAGCGCGTCTGCCTTGCCCCCTGGACCCGAAATGAAACCGGCGCCCTCTGCGGCGTCAAAAGCCTCTCCTATGCCGAAAACCTCCTGGCTCTTGCCCAGGCGCGTTCGCTTGACTGCGGCGAGGCTCTGCTGGCCAACACCCGGGGTGAGCTTTGCGAAGGCTCCGGTTCCAATGTCTTCCTGGTCATCGCTGGCAGATTGACCACCCCGCCCCTTTCATCCGGCTGCCTCGCGGGTGTCACCCGTGCCCTTGTCATCGAGGCCTGCCAGCGGGAGGGCATCGCCGTTTCCGAAGAACCAATCCCGCTCGCCTGGCTCCACGAATGCGAGGAGCTTTTCCTCACCTCCTCCACCCGTGACGTCCACCCGGTCGTCCAGATCGGTGAACGCTCGCTGCAGGCCCCCGGACCGCTGACCCTGCAGGTCATGCAGGCGTATCGAAATTTGCTGTTGTTGCGCGGCGGCCAATGATGCTCCACCGGCCTGACCAACAAATGTTTTTTGACACCCACACCCATCTTGGCAGCCGCCAGTTTGACCCCGACCTGCCCGAGGTCATCGCCCGGGCGCGTGAAGCCGGCGTGGACCGGATGCTGGTGCCCGCCACCGACCTGCCAAACGCCCGGAAATGCCTCGAAATCGCCGGGCAGAGCGCCCCCGGAATCCGCGTAGCGACCGGCATCCACCCCTGTGATGTGGACAGCGTTTCCGGTGACTCCTGGATCGAGGAGCTGCGCCAGCTCGCCCAGCATCCATGCACGGCTGCGATCGGCGAAATCGGCCTGGATTATTTCCACGCCCCCCCCGAGGGCTTCGACTCAGTCTCCTGGAAAGCCCATCAGGCACGCTGCCTCCGCCTCCAGCTCGATCTGGCCGTTGAACTGGGCCTCAACGTCGTCCTGCACAACCGTGAAAGCTGGGACGACCTTGTCGCCATCATCCAACCCTACGCCGGCAGACTGCGGGCGGTTTTCCACTGCTTCACCGGAACCCTCGATCAGGCACGGCCGCTGCTCGATGACGGCCACCTGATCTCCTTCACCGGCATCGTCACCTTTAAAAATCCCGGCCCGGCCAGGGACACGCTGCGCCAGGTGCCCGACGGCTCCTACATGCTGGAAACCGACGCCCCCTATCTCGCTCCGGTGCCCCATCGCGGCAGGCGCTGCGAACCCGCCCATGTGGCCGACACCGCACATGCCGCAGCGCGGATCCGCGAACAAACTGTGGAACATGTCGCCCGGGTCACCAGCGATGCCGCCTGCGGCTTTTTCAAGGGCTTCAGCTGAAGCCAGTGTCCTTAATTCCGATGGATTGTCGCCCGAGCCAAAAGAGTGACGGTTCATCCATCGTTCTGTCGCCCTCGTTCATCCCTCCCTTTCCCTCATGCGCCGCACCGCCACCGCCCTCCTTCTCAGCCTCACCACCACCCTCGCCCAGGACTGGACCGAATTCCGGGGCTCTGACAAGCAGGGGCATTCCACGGCCACCGGCCTTCCTGTGGAATGGAATCCGAACCTGAACCGCAACATTGTCTGGAAATCCTCCCTGCCCGGGGTCGGCTGGTCCTCCCCGGTGGTCGTCGGCGCCAGGATCTACCTCACCAGCGCCGTCCCCGTCGGCGGCGATGAAAAGCCTGTGATCGACCGCAGCCTGCGCGCCCTTTGCGTCTCCGCCACCGACGGCAAGACCCTCTGGGACAAGGAGGTCTTCCCCCAGTCCGCAGCCAGCGCTCCGAACATTCACCGGAAAAACAGCCATGCGAGCCCGACGCCGGTTTATGAAAACGGCCGGCTCTACGTCCACTTCGGCCATCAGGGCAGCGCCTGCCTGAACGCCGCCGACGGCAGCACGGTCTGGAGCACCCGCGAATTCGCCTACAAACCCGTCCACGGCAACGGCGGCAGCCCCGTCCTTGAAGGCGACCTGTTCATCTACAACGCCGATGCTGACAGCGACCCGGCCGTCATCGCGCTCGACAAGAACACCGGAAAGCTGCGCTGGAAATTCAACCGCGTGAGCGATGCCAGGAAGAAGTTTTCCTTCTGCACCCCGCTCGTCATCGACGTCAACGGCCGACGTCAGCTCATCACGCCCGGAAGCGGTGTGGTGAACGCCCTCGACCCGGTCACGGGAACCGAAATCTGGAAGGCACGTTACGACCAGGGCTACTCAGTCGTGCCCCGCCCGGTCTTTTCCCATGGCATGATTTTCATCAGCACCGGCTACGACAAGCCCGTCGTGCTCGCCATCCGCGCCGATGGCAGCGGCGACGTGACAGACACCCACATCGCCTGGAAGCTTGACAAGTTCGCCCCGCACAACCCCAGCATGGTTGTGGTCGGTGATGAGCTCTACCTGGTGGCAGACAACGGCGTGCTGTCCTGCGTCGATGCCCAAACCGGCGCCACCCATTACCAGGAGCGCTGCACCGGCCCCATCAGCGCCTCCATCCTCCATGCCGACGGACGGCTTTACCTCCAGGATGAAAAAGGTCTCGGCGTCGTCGTGAAGCCCGGCAAAACCTTCCAGGTGCTCGCCAAAAACGACCTGGCCGAACGCTCCCTCGCCTCCTATGCCGTCGTGGGTGACGACATCCTGATCCGCACCGAGAAAAGCCTCTGGCGCGTCGGCAGCAAATAACCAGGCCCGCCTTCAGGCCAGGATGTCCTTCACCAGCTTCGTCGGCTCCACGCCGGTCAGGCGGAAGTCCAGACCCTGGGCCCGGAAGGTGAAGCGCTCGTGATCTATGCCCAGCAGGTGCATAACCGTGGCGTGCAGGTCCCTCACATGCACCGGGTTCTCGGCAACATTGTAGCTGAAGTCGTCCGTGGCGCCATGGGTGATGCCAGGCTTCACACCACCTCCCGCCATCCACACGGTGAAGCAGCGAGGATGATGATCGCGCCCGGCCTCGGGGCTGTCCCATTTGCCCTGCCCCGCCACACCGCGCCCGAACTCGCCGCCCCAGATGACCAGCGTCTCATCCAGCAGACCGCGCTGCTTCAGATCCTTGATCAAGGCCGCGCTCGGCTGGTCGGTGTCACGGCAGCGCGCCGTGCACCAGCTGGGCAGCCGGCTGTGATGGTCCCAGTCCGGATGGAAAAGCTGGATGAAACGAACACCGCGTTCCGCCAGACGCCGGGCGAGGATGCAGTTCGCCGCATAACTTCCGGCACGCCTTGAATCCGGACCGTACATCTCAAACACATGATCCGGTTCGTCGCCAAGGTCCGTCAGCTCCGGCACGCTGGCCTGCATCCGGTAGGCCATCTCATACTGGCGGATTCGCGTCGCGGTCTCCGGGTCACCCACCTGCTCGAAACGCATTTGGTTCAGCTCAGCCAGCCCGTCCAGCATCCCCCGCCGCAGATGCCGCGGCAGGCCCTCCGGGTCGCTGAGGTAAAGCACCGGGTCCTTCGAGTTGCGCAGCTTCACCCCCTGGTACCGGCTCGGCAGGAAGCCGCTGCCCCAGTAATGATCGTAAAGCGGCTGGTCGCTCGGTCGCTGCATCTTCGAGATCAGCACCAGATAGTCCGGCAGGTTGCGGTTCAGACTGCCCAGCCCATAGCTGATCCAGGATCCCATGCTCGGACGCCCGGGCAGCTGGTGCCCCGTCAGAAACTGCGTCATCGCCGGCGCATGGTTGATCTGATCCGTCGTCATCGACTTGATGAAGCAGACATCATCCGCAGCCTTTTGAAGGTGCGGCAGCCATTCGCTCACCGTTGCACCGCTGCTGCCACATCGGGAAAACTTCGTGATCCCTGGCAGGATCAGCTGCTTCTGATTGGCCGTCATGGTGGTCAGACGCTGCCCGCGCCGCACGCTCTCCGGCAGTTCCCGGCCCGCCCACTTCATGAGGCCCGGCTTGTGGTCAAAAAGCTCGAGCTGCGAAGGCCCGCCCGACTGGGTGAGAAAAATGACCCGCTTCGCCCGGGGCGCAAAATGCGGAAGATTCGGCAGCCCGGGCCTCTCCTCGGCACCCATTGAATGCAGGGCCATCGCACCGACGGAAACGCCGGTGCAACGTCCTAGAAAGTAACGGCGTGTGACCTCAAGTTTGTCTGGTTCGAATGGCGCTGGCATCTGCACCTCTTAAACGCCAAGTTCGCCCAGATCCTACCCCATGTTGAAAAGCACATGGCTGCGCGAGTTTTATGCAGGTGCTCATTTTCGGCTGAACAATAAAAAACTGGGCTCGTCTGAATTTCGGCCCCACTGCCTCCATGAAACACATCCGCCTTCCGCTGAGCCTGCTGCTTGCTCTCTCCATCCTGCCCTCCTGCAAGCCCGCATCGGACTCCGCCGCCGAGGAATCCCGCAGGCTCCTGGAGCAAGCCCAGGTGGACAATGCCCGTCAGGCGGCCGAACTTCAGCAGCGCAGCGATGACCTGCAGCAGCAGCTGACCGACCTCCAAAAAGCCCTCCAGGAAAAGGAGACCGCTGAACTCAAGGCGCGCCTGGAATCCATCCGTCAGGAAAACGAACGCCTCGCGGCGGATGCCCAGGTGGCACGCCAGAAAAGCCTCAGCCTTGCCGAGGAACTGGAGCGCTCGAAGCCGCCCAGGGCCCTGCCCTACGTGCCCCCATCCGCTCCTGCAGCGCCCCAGCAGCCCTGGACGACGCCCGACGATGACTACTCGCTGTTTTATGATTCGCTGAGGCCGCATGGCAAATGGGTTGAGGTGGACGGCTACGGCTATGCCTTCCGGCCCGGTCAGGCCGAGCGCCCGGGCTGGCGACCCTACGTCGACGGCCGCTGGGCCTGGACCGACCAGGGCTGGGCCTGGGACTCCAATGAACCCTTCGGCTGGGCCTGCTACCACTACGGCCGCTGGGTTCAGGTGTCGCGCCATGGCTGGCTGTGGGTGCCCGGCAGGGAATGGGCGCCCGCCTGGGTTTCCTGGCGTTACGGCGATGACTGCGTCGGCTGGGCTCCCCTGCCCCCAGGCACCGGCAGGACGGCGGTGGGTCATGACTGCGACCTGCAGTACGGTCTTGGCCCGTCGAGCTACACCTTCATCAACGCCACCCATTTCAGCCGGACCAGCTATCTCAACGTCAGTCTCTCCATCACCAGCATCACCCGCATTTTCCAGAACACCCTCAACGTCACCAGCCTCGTCCCCTCGACTCGTGGCAGTATCTTCACCCAGCGCGGCGGACCTGCCCTGGACTGGGTGGAAAAGCGTTGCGGCTCCCCGGTGATGCGCGCCCCCGTGAGCTTCAGGGACAGGCTGGACCGCGCCCCCGACTTCCGTAGGGGTCGTGAGCACGGCCACCCGGGCTTCCACGCTGCGCCGCTGGAAATCGTACGAGGAAAGTCAAAACCAGGCATCCCACCCATCGCCGAACGCATCCAGCAGCCCGTCATGCTCGATTCATGGAAGGATGTCCCTGCTGACAGGCTCGCTGCCCTTAAGGAGGCCATGCTGCGCGAGGCAAAACTCCCCCAGCCCCGGCCTGCGCTGCCTGACACGCCCAGGCCGGCCCAACCTACATTGCCGAAACAGTCCGGGGACTCGTCCCCGGACACCCCGGTCGCGGGAACTCCCGGTCAGCCCCGGCACCCTGGCGGCGGAATGCCCCAGGTCGATGAAAGTCGCGTCACCCCGGGTGATTCAGGCCGCAGGCCGGGCTTGCCTGCTGTCGAAAAAGACGGCCGCTCCCCTCATGAACACGGCATGAACCCACCGCAGGCTCCAAAACCAGGCAGGATCGTTCAGCAAGGCAGGCCTCAGGAACCAGGACGCAAGCCAGGGGTTGAACAACCTACCCTTCCGCCCAATTCAGGAAGGGTGCCCCCTGAAGACGCTGCCATGAAGGCCCGTGTGCAGGAAGCCGCCCGCCTTCAGCAGGAACTCGCGCATCGGCAGGCCGTCATGGAAGCCCAGCGGGCACAGGCTGCCGAACAAGAAAAACAAAACCAGGAGCGGCGGCAGGAGATGCAGTCCCGGATGGAGCGCCAGCGGCAGGACATGGAAAAATCACGCCAGGAGAAGCTTAACGAAGAAGCCCGCTCCAGGGAGGTTCAGTTCCGCCGCCACCAGGAGGAAAGGGCGGCGAAGCAGGCCGAGATTGAGGCCGAAAAACGCCGGAATGAGGCCGCCATGGCAGCCCAGCAGCAGGAGGCGGCACAGCTCGAACAAAGGCAGGCCGAGGCCATGAAGGCGCGTGAAGATATCGCCAAACGCGAAGCTGAAATGCAGGAGCAGCGCGGACGCGATGCCGAAATGAGAACCCGGCAGGAAGCCGGTGAACGCCAACAGAAGATGGAACAACAGCGCCAGATGCAGGAAACCGCCGAACGTCAGCGTGAAGCCGCCGAGCGTGCCCAGCGTGAAGCCATGGAAAAGGCCCAGCAGGAGGCCGCCATGCGCGCCGCCCAGGAAACCGCCGAACGTCAGCGTGAAGCCGCCGAGCGTGCCCAGCGTGAAGCCATGGAAAAGGCCCAGCAAGAGGCCGCCATGCGCGCCGCCCAGGTAGCCGCCGAACGTCAGCGCGAAGCCGCCGAGCGTGCCCAGCGTGAAGCCATGGAAAAGGCCCAGCAAGAGGCCGCCATGCGCGCCGCCCAGGAAGCCGCCGAACGTCAGCGCGAAGCCGCCGAGCGCGCCCAGCGTGAAACCATGGAAAAGGCCCAGCAGGAGGCCGCCATGCGCGCCGCCCAGGAGGCTGCCGAACGTCAGCGCGAAGCCGCCGAACGCGCCCAGCGTGAGGCCATGGAACGGGCTCAACGCGAAGCAGCCGAACGTCAGAGGGAGATGCAGCGGCAGCAGCAGGAAGAGGCCCGCCGGCAGGCCGAGGAAGCCGCAAGGCGTCAGGCGGAGGAGGCTGCCCGCCGTGCTGCTGAAGAGGCCGGGAAACAGCAGGGCCAGTAACCGTCCACAAGTCAGAGCCTAACTAACATCAATCCACCAGCCGCGGTCAGGCGAAGCATAGTCGCCATCTCGCTCCGCGAGATGAGCTCAACGGCCCGGCAAGCTCACAGATTCACCATCCCCAGGTGGGCTGCATTCCGGCACAAGCCTTCCGTTCCGCTCAACATCTGCCCTGCGAGAGCACCCCCATCGGCTCCGAAGGATGCACAAGGCCTAGGCGATGGCAAAGTCCGACGGTTCATGGCCATAGATGCCGAACCGGGTCATGAACCTGAGCAGGTTCCGACTGTAAGGATGCGTCGTCAGACCGCCTCCGGCCATGCCGGAGATGTTCTTCTCAAAATGACGCTGCATGACCATGCTGATCTTGCCGGGAAACCGGCGCGCCATGTCGGTGCCGGTTCGCTGAAGAGCAAAAATCTGCCCGCCGTAAAAAATGTCCACCAGCTCCTGCCAGGCCTTCAGGTTTTCACGGAACCATGCCAGATATTCCTGGAAGGCGACATCCCACTGCTCAGGCCGGTTTTGCACGATCGCGTCAGCCAGTATTTCCGCCGAGGTCATGGCCATGCACAGTCCCGGTGAAAGCATCGGATCCACAAATCCAAACGCATCCCCCACGCTGACCCATCCTTCACCATGGCCCTGGTCGGAGATGAGCTGATAGTTGGCGTAGGTCGTGACCGGAGTGATGCGCCTGCGTTTCATGCCGGCCTCCGCCAGAGGCTTGTTCTGATCGATCATCGCCTCCAGCTGCTCCTCGGGGGTGCTGCCATACTTTTTGGCATGCTCCTTGTCCACCACCACGCCGATGGAAAGGGCATGCAGCAGCGGGATGCGCCAGGACCAGCCATGCTTCAGACGGGTGATGATCGTCTGCCCGGCCGGCCTGGGCATGACGCAGTTTTCGTAATGGGCGAAGTGGGACACGTCCCTGCGCTGTCCCAGTCTGGCGGAAATTCCCAGCAGCTTGGCAAACAGACGACGTCTGCCGCTCGCATCCACCAGCAGGTCGGGCTGGCGGCCGTTCCAGTCCGGAACCAGGGCCAGCGTCTCGGCCGCCAGACGCGGCACGATCTCCCCGCGCTCCGTCCTGCCCGTCTCCAGCTTCACCGTGCAGGGAATGAAGCGCGCACCCGAATTCACCGCCGTCTCATGGACCAGGTCGTCGAAAGGCTTGCGAGGAACGTTGTAGGCGTAGGTCGGCAGCACGCCGCGCATCGCGGTGAAGGACAGCTCCAGCGCGTCGTTTTCATCAAAGATCCAGGTCACCCCGGGCTTGTAGGTTCCCAGCTTCGCCACCTCATCCTCAATGCCCATGCGACGAAAGACCGTGACCAGCCTGGGAATCAGGGATTCCCCCACCACCATCTCCGGCCTCTTGCCATCGTCAAAAAAAACGGCGTCCACGCCTTCCTTCGCCAGCAGCGCGGCTAGGGTGGCACCAGCAGGACCGGCACCGATGATGCCGACTCGATAGGGTTTGGGCGAGATTTTCATGGAAAAGCCAGGTCAGGATAGAGTTCATCGGCAGCGCCGCAACATACCACGTGGTTTGTCTAACTTTTTTCATTCCTAACAGGATGAGCGCGGAGGTTGCCAAAACGGCCGCCCTGTGGATGATCGCCTGATTCATGCCCAGCTCCTCCTCCCTGGAAATCAAAGCCCTCGTCACGGGTGGCGCCGGCTTCATCGGCGGCCACATCGCCGAGGCCCTCTCCGCCCGCGGCGCCCGTGTCATCATTCTCGACGATCTCAGCACCGGTGACACAGCCAACCTCTCCTGGGCCTCCGGCCGCACGGACGTGGACTTTGTCCAGGGCTGCATCACCGACACCCCCCTTGTTCAAAAGCTGGTTACCGGATGCGACTGGGTCTTCCATGAGGCCGCCATCGCCTCCGTCCCGCAGTCGGTCGCCCAGCCCGTCGAAAGCAACCGCGTCAACCTGGAGGCCTCCCTGGCCCTGCTCGTCGCCGCCCGAGACGCCGGAGTCCGACGCTTCATGTTCGCCTCCTCGGCCGCGATTTATGGTGACACCGAGGCGCCGTTGAAACACGAGTCCGACCCTGTCCTGCCGCTCACCCCCTACGGCCTCCAGAAGTACGCCAGCGAGCGTTACGGCCAGATGTTCCATCAGCTCTACGGCCTCGAAACCGTCGCCCTGCGCTACTTCAACGTCTTCGGCCCGCGCCAGAGCTTCAACTCCCCCTATTCCGGCGTCATCGCCAGGTTCTGCACCATGATGCTGCGCGGCGAGACGCCCACCATCTTTGGGGACGGCCTCCAGTCCCGCGACTTTGCCTGCATCGACAATGTCGTGGCCGCCAATCTCCTGGCCGCCGAACGCCCGGCGGATCAAGTCGCCGGGCGCGTTTTCAACATCGCCGGCGGCACCAGCGTCACCCTTCTGGACCTGATCGACGAGCTCAACCGCCTGACCGGGCAGAACATCGTCCCGAAGCACGAAACCGCACGCCAGGGCGACATCCGGCATTCCGCCGCCAACCTGGAGGCGGCACGCTCGCACCTGACCTACGATCCACGGGTTTCCTGGCAGGAAGGGCTGCGCCACACGCTGGATTTTTACCGCCAGTGATACGCGCGTGACCTTCCATCACAAAAGCACACAGAGCCGCTGGTTTGCGCGTAGCGGCTGAAGCTCTCCGGAAGCACTATCCATCCACCTCCATGGGCAAAGAATTCGACACCACTCCTCAAACCGTACCGCACGTCGCCACCAGGTTTCGCACCATCTGCACGGCCGTGCCCCATCCTGATTCGCTCCAGCACATCGAGCGCAGCCGGAAGTTCGAGCCCCTGTCCATGCGAGGCATGCCGCCCATCGTCTGGGACCGCGCCGAGGACATCCATGTCTTTGACAAATACGGCAACCGCTGGCTCGACTGGAGCAGCGGCGTGCTGGTGACCAACTGCGGCCACGGCGCGCCCGAGGTCAGGCAGGCCATGATCGACCAGATCAACAGCGGCCTCGTCCACAACTACGTCTTCCCCAGCGAGGAGCGCCCGGAGCTCGCCGAACTCATCGCCAGCGTCTCGCCCGATCCCCTCAAAAAGGTCTTCCTCCTCAGCTCCGGCAGCGAGGCCACCGAGTGCGCCATCAAGCTCAGCCGCGCCCACGGCATCAGCGTCGGCGGCCGGGAGAAGATCGGCATTATCGGCTTTGACCGCGGCTATCACGGCCGCACCCTGGCCAGCCAGCAGGCCGGCGGCATGTCGGGCCAGAAGTCGTGGATCGTCAACCTCGACCCCGCCATCATCAACGCCCCCTTCCCCGACGGCTACTGGGAGGCCGACAGCAGCTTCGACGCCTTCCTCAAGGCGATCGAAAAATCGGGCATGAAGCCGCAGAACATCGCCGGCGTCATCATGGAGAGCTACCAGGGGGTTGGTCCCGACTTCGCCCCCGTCGAATACATCCAGAAACTGCGCGCCTGGTGCACGGAGAATGATGTGGTCCTCACCTTTGACGAGGTGCAGTCAGGCTTTGGCCGCACCGGCAAGTTCTGGGCCTTCGAGCACTACGGTGTCGTGCCCGACCTCATCTGCTGCGGCAAGGGCATCTCCTCGTCGATGCCGCTCAGCGCGGTCATCGGACGCCAGGACATCATGGACCAGTTCCCGCCCGGATCGATGACCAGCACGCACAGCGGCAACCCGGTCTGCTGCGCCGCCGCCCTGGCCAACATCCGCAAGATCCTGCGCGAGGACCTCACCGGCAACGCCGCCCGCCTCGGCCCGGTGCTGCACGAAGGCTGCCTCGCCGTCCAGCGCAAATACCCCGACCTCGTCGGCCATGTCACCTGCGCCGGTTATGTCGCCGGCCTCCAGACCGTGAAACGCGGCACCCGCCAGCCGGACCACGACCTCGCCCACCGGGTGATTGAACTGAGCTACCAGAAAGGCCTGCTCATGTTCGCGCCCGTCGGCGCCTGGGGCCAGACGGTCAAGATCTGCCCGCCGCTCACCACGCCGAAGGACGCCCTGGAGGAAGGCATCGCCGTACTTCACGAGGCCTTCGACCAGGCGGTCGCCGAGCTTGGCTGATCCAAAAGTGTTTCAAGCCCCCAGCAGGGCCACGGCCACGGAGTCCACCAGCGGCTTGCCTTCACGGGTGAGACGGATGAAGCCGTCCTCCACCTTCAGCAGCCCCTCGGATTCAAGCACCTTCAGGAGGCGCTGCTCCGGAGCACGCACCTGCCCGGAGGACAGTCCGCGACGTGTCCTCAGCTCCAGCCCGAAGCGCTCCGTGCGCCGCTCATCCTCGGTCAGCTCCTCCGCCGGCTGGGCCGTGCGCTCACCCGCCTCGATCAGGCTGAGATAGCGCGTCGTGTCGGGCACGTTCTGCCAGCGCCGGCCGGCCACCGTGGACCAGGCGCCTGGCCCGACGCCCAGATAATCCTCACCCAGCCAGTAGGCCTCGTTATGCACCGACCGGCAGCCCGGGCGTGCATAATTGCTGATCTCATAATGCTCGTAGCCGGAGGCCTCCAGCAGGTCCAGGGCCTCATAAAAAAAGTCGGCGTCACGCCCCTCGTCCACCTGGTAACGGCCGCTGCGCAGCCGCTGGAAGAACTCCGTGTCCTCCTCATAGTTGAGGTTGTAGGCGGAGATGTGCTCGGGCCGCAGGGCCAGCGTGCGCTCCAGGGTGCCTCGCCAGGCCTCCATGGACTGGCCGGGGATGGAAAACATGAGGTCCACGTTCAACCTCGGAAACCCGGCCTCACGCAGCACATGAAACGTTTGTTCGGCATCGTCCGGCGCATGATCCCTGCCCAGGGTCTTCAGCGTCGCCTCGTCCCAGGCCTGGATCCCCAGGCTGATGCGGTCGATCCCCAGGCGGCGCATCATCGCCGCCTTGCCCGCCGTGACCGTCCTCGGGTTCGCCTCGCAGGTGAACTCGGAGACCCCGGAAAAATCCAGCCGCTCACGCAGCCCGGCCAGCAGCCTTTCCAGGTGCACCTCGCTCAGCGCCGTCGGGGTGCCACCGCCGAAATACACGGTTTCCAGCCTGAATTCACTGCGTTCCGCGGCACGCTCCACCTCCGTCAGCACGGCCTCGACAAATGCGGCCATCGGCGTCGCCCCCGGGGTGTGCTTGTAAAAGCTGCAGTAAGGGCAGACGCGGTGGCAGAAGGGGATATGGACGTAGAGATGCCGCACAGATGGTTCGGCCTTACAGAGCACGGGCCTTCCCCGGGGGCAACCTCGCAGGCGGCCCGGCGCTGTCCTTGACTTCTTGACCCGCCTCCCCAAGTCTGCCGCCCCCTCATCCCATCATGCACAGCCTCTGGAACGACACTGAAGCCGCCACTTTCGGAACCGACCCGCTAGGACAGCGCGTCTACACCTCCCGTCTGCTTGGACGGAACACCGAGCTCGTGCTTCATGGCGGCGGCAACACGTCTGTGAAGGTCACCGAGAAGGACTACTTCGGTGACGATGTTGACATTTGTTATGTCAAGGGCAGCGGCTGGGACCTGGCCACCATCGAACGCGCCGGCTTCGCCCCGGTGCGCATGGACGCCCTTATCAAGATGTCCAGGCTTCCCTCCATGAGCGACGAGGACATGGTCCTTCAGCAGCGCGCGGCGATGACCAACCCCAACGCCCCGGCCGCCAGCATCGAGGCCATCCTGCACGCCATCCTGCCCTTCAAATTCGTCGATCACAGCCACGCCAACGCCATCTCCGCCCTCACCTGCGCCGAAGACGGCGAGGCCCGCACCCGCGAACTCTTTGGCAAACGCGTCCTGGTTCTGCCCTATGTCATGCCAGGCTTTGTCCTCGCCCGGCAGGTCTTCGAAGTTCTTCAGGGCACCGACCTGCGCAAGGACGGCATCGAGGGCATCGTGCTCATGAAGCACGGCCTCTTCACCTTTGCCGATGACGCGAAGTCCAGCTACGAGAAGCACATCGAGCTCGTCACCGCGGCCGAGGAGTTTCTGGCAAAGAAGGCCGGCACCCACCCCGCAGCCGCCCCGCAGGCCGGCAGTCCTGACCTCATGGCCCTCGCCAGGCTCCGCCAGATCGTCTCCAAGACACGCGGCTTCCCCCAGATCGCCCGCCTCAGCACCAGCGACGCCGCCCTCGCCTGGTCCAGCCTTCCCAACATTGCCGACTGCGGAGCACGCGGACCGCTCACCCCGGACCACAGCATCCGCACGAAGCGCATCCCTGCCGTGCTTGGCGACGACCACGCCTCCAGCATCCAGAAGTTCGCCGACGACTACGCCGCTTATTTCACCAGGCATGCCAGCGGCCAGACCATGCTTGACCCGGCCCCCCGCTTTGCCATCTGGCCCGGCAAGGGCGTGGTGAGCTTTGGCGACACCCTCAAGGACGCCAGGATCGTCGCCGACATCGCCGAAAGCACCGCCGTCACCGTGGCCCTGGCCGAGCGCACCGGCGGCTGGGTTCCGCTGACCGAAAAGGAGATCTTCGACATCGAGTACTGGGATCTTGAGCAGGCCAAGCTGCGCAAGGGCCCGGCCCGCAAGGTGCATCAGGGCAAGGTCGCCCTGGTCACCGGCTGCGCCGCCGGCATCGGCTTCGCCATCGCCGAATCCCTCGCCGAGCAGGGCGCGCAGGTCGTCGGCCTCGACATCGACAAGGACATCCCGTCCATCATGGCCAAGATCGGCGCCATCGGCATTGTCGTGAACCTGACCGAGGACCAGCCCGTGCAGGACGCCATCGAATTGACCGTGCGTGAGTTCGGCGGCATCGACATCGTCGTCAGTAACGCAGGCATCTTCCCGAAGAACGACAACCTTGACGTCATGGCGCAGGGCGACTGGGACCGCACGATCTCGATCAACCTCACCAGCCATCAGAAGCTGATGAACAAGGTGATCCCCTACCTGAAGCAGGGCGTCGACGGCAGCATCATCTTTGTCGGCAGCCGCAACTTCAAGGCCCCCGGCCCGGGCGCCAGCGCCTACTCCTGCTCCAAGGCCGCCCTCACCCAGCTCTGCCGCGTCGCAGCCCTCGAGCTCGCGCCATGGAGGATCCGCGTCAACATCGTGCATCCCGACGCCGTGTTCGACACCAAGCTCTGGACGCCCGAGGCCCTCGCCAAAAGCGCCGCCCGCTACAACATGACGGTCGAGGAATACAAAACCAAGAACCTCATGAAGGTCGAGATCAGGTCGAAGGACATCGGCAACATGGTTTCCGCCATGGCCGGCCCCCTCTTCGCCAAGGTCACCGGCGCCCAGATCCCCGTGGACGGCGGCAACGACCGCGTGATCTGAGCTGTTGAAATCATTGGTTCATGCTGGAGCTGGACCCTCCAGCATGGCCTGACAAGCAGCGATGCTCCTGCGCTCACCACGCCAGTAGGTTGAAGAGCGCAAAGACCATGCCTCCGCCCCCTGAGTCGGAGTTCAGCCGACCTCCACTTTCTGGGCTCCTGCCAGCTCACGAAAAGCGTCTGAACAACGATGCCAGTCAACAAGATCAATCGCGTAGGGGATTCGAAGATGATCCAGGGCTTCCCGGAAGGGATTGATGACCTTGCCTGGCAAAGGTCCGCCTGCATCGATCACAAAGTCGAAGTCGGACGTCGGCCAGGACTCGCCAGTGGCACGGGAGCCGACCAGATAAAGGCCATACGCCTGAGATTCCCCAAGGCAGCGCAAGGCCTGCTCCCTGACGAGGTCGCAGACACGTTGTTCTTCAGCAGGCAGATCGGCGAGTTTCATGACACATTTTCCCGCAGGGCCCCGCCCACATCCTGGAGGAGCTTGAGGTACTCTGGCAGCTTGACATAAACCCGCCTGGCCGCCCCAAGATCATAGGTGTGGGTGAGCATGTTTCTGTCTGAGATCATGTCCTCGGCAAGATCCCAGTTGGTGAAGAATCCACAGCGAAATCCATGCTTGAGAGACTCTCGCGGCGACTGAACCAAAAGCCCCTGCCAGGTGGCGTGCGCCTGCAGCGTCTTGCAGAGAACCTCATAGGCCAGCTCAAACCTCAGGATGGAGCTGTCCATGACCACCTGTGAAGGCTCCATGGCCAGCGCCTCACCAAACTGCGTGACGATCTGACCGAGTTGGCCCAGCAGGGTTTGGAGCTTTTTAGACATGACGAACCCTCTTTTATCACTGCTGCAACCAACATCAAGCCGGCGGATCAGGCGAGTTCCGCCATCCCTGTTGCAGGTCGGTCCTGAGTACTGATTGCGTTTCCTGTCCGGCAAGTTCCCCTCACCTCGCCCGCAGCTCACCCAGGCGAAGGGTCTTCTCGATCCGCGCCCGGCCCTCCACGTCCAGGATGCGCAGGCTGAGGACGGGGTCCGCCTGCTCCCAGTCAATGTGAAGCGTGCCGACGTTGGGCTGGTGCCAGGTCTGCGGCAGGACACGATTTTTGTTAGGCGTCGGGCTGCCGCGGCCGTGAACCTGGGTCATCGAGCTGGCGGTCAGGTCGTAAAGCGGGTAGGGTACGTCCTCGGTCAGCGCTGAAAATTCGCACCAGTGGCGGTCGCCGCTCAGGAACAGCACGCCCTCCGCCTTCGCGTCGCGGATCAGCCTCACCAGACGCTTCTGCTCATGCGGAAAGTTCGCCCAGCTCTCGCTGCCGCTGGCCTCGGCGGCAAACTGGATGCTGCTGACCACCAGACGCAGTTCCGCCGGCTGCCTCAGCACGCCCTCCAGCCAGCGCCACTGCGCATCCCCCAGAATGGTCGTGCTGGTGTCCGTATGCGGCACGCTCGATCCTCCGGCCGTCCCCTTCTCCTTGGGCACCTTGTTCAGCGGGCTGCGGAAATAACGTGTGTCGAGCATGATGACCTGGGTGCGCCTGCCCTCGGGGCCAAACACCCGGGACTGATACACGCCCTCCTGCCTCCGCAGCGGGGATCCATAAGGCTCGTTCAGCCAGTCCCAGAACTCCTTCTCGGACTCACGACGCTTCGGATAGTCGGCTCCTCCGTCGTTCTGCCCGAGATCGTGATCGTCCCAGGTGGCCAGAATGACCGCCTTGGAGCGCACCGCCTGGTAAAAGCTGCTCGCCCCCAGCGCCTGGTACTTGGCCCGCATCACCGCCATGTCCGTCGTGTCGGCATAGATGTTGTCCCCCATGAACAGGAACAGCTCCATCGGCAGCGTCGCCGCACGGTCGAGCAACGGATGCTCGGTCACATTCAGGCAGGAGCCGAACACGACGTCGTGCAGCGGTTCCGGCTTGCGGTTGAGCTCAAATGGAAAGCTCGTCTCGCCGGGGAACAGCACGGAGAACTTCGGGCTCTCCAGGCCGTCCGTGTAATTGCGGAAAACCACGGCCAGAGGCGTCTCCTTCGTCGCCCGGACCTTCCAGGCGGTGCTGCCGGCGGGCACCTGCGTCTTCCATGAGCCGGTCAGCACGACGATGTCCTCCTCGTTTGTCAGCGGAGCCTCGGCATGACCGGTGAACTCAAAGCTGAACTCCGGCTTCACAGGGCCGGACGGATCAAAGCTGAACTCCACATAGCGGCGCGCCATTTCGGCGGCCTTGTTCCTGAGCTCAGAACGCTGCGCCTCCGCCATGCCGGGAAGCACGGCGTTCAGCAGGGAAGGTTCGGCGTTCGGATCCTTGGCAAAGCAGCGCGGATCAACCTCCACCGTCACCCGGCAGCCCCCTTCCCGGTCGAAATAGGTCCGCACGGGAATGTCAGGCACCGGATGGGCCAGGCAGTTCAGCGAGAGGATCAGAAGGAGGCAGGCCGGCGGAAGGAAACGCATGGGGAGAACAAATCGAAGGAACGCCCCGGGTTCTTGGGAATTTCTGAAGGTGACAGCGCAAATGCACCCGTGAAGAGCCCATCAGCAAACTTCAGGAAAAGACTCTCAACATCCCAAGAGCCCGCCTTGTCTGCCGTCCTGCCCTTTGATAAACATCCTGTTACGCGGTCATGCACCTCCTCCCCCTTCTTTTTCTCACCGTTGTCGTCTCGTCCTCACTCTCCGCCCAGACCGCTGCGGATTCCCTGACCCGGGTGGAGAAGCTAGTTGCAGAGGGCAATCACCGCGAGGCCGCCGACGCGGGAAAGGCTGCCCTGGCAAGGCCGGACGCAACCGGCGAACTGCTTGAGGCCACGACCCAGGCCCTGGGCCAGCTCGGCTCGCATGAGGAGCAGGAGCAGGTCATCGAGTCGGCCGTCCAATCTCATCCAGCGAACTGGAACCTCCTTTATCACGCCGGCAGGGCCTGCGCAGCCCTCCCCCACTCGGGCATGATGCTCGACGGCAGGTTTTTCCGCGGCCCGATCCGCGACTGGAACAGCCGCCGGACCACCGAACTGAAGGACCGCGTGCGCTCGCTGCAGCTGTTCAGCGCCGCCTGGAAGCTGCTGCCGGCCGACGCCTCCGCCGCCGACAAAAAAGACGTTCTCAGCGCGCTCGGGCAGGCTCTCGGTTCCGAGGCCCGGGCCTCATCCCAAGCCTGGGCGCTTCTCCATCTCACCGACCTTTCCACCCTGCCGGACTTCGATGAACAAAGCGGCCTGGATGAACCCGCCCAAGGCTACCCTGTGAATGCCGAGGGCAGCCCGGTGTTCTTCAAGGCACCGGAAAGCTGGGACAAAGCGCAGAACGACGGCGAACGCCTGCTCTGGACCCTGGAAGAGATGGCGAGGCTTGGCCCCGCCGAGACCCGTGAAGCCCGGCAAAGCATGGCAGGCCTGGCGAAGGGCTGGTTCTCCGTGCAAACCCTCGCCCATCACGGCTTCCGTTTTGACGTCGGAGAGGACGATGCCGGCAGGAAGAGCAGCATCGCCACCCTGCACACGCTGAAGGATGATGAAACCGTCGCACAACTCGCCACAGGCCCCAAACGCTTCAAGCTGCCGTTTGAGGCCGACTTCCTGCGCCTTTATCGCATGCTGGCCGATGACGACGGAGCGGAGGTGAACACCCGGGTGACGGCCTGGCAGGAAGTGGCGGATGAACTCCTGAATCGCCGCCAGTTTCCAAGGGCCGCCGAGGCCTTGCAAAAGGCCGTCGAGCTGAGCCGGGACGCCGAACAAAAAAAAGAATTCAAGGCCCGGCTCGATCTGATCACCGGCAACTGGGGCCGCTTTGAACCCCAGGCTCCCTTCGCCGCCCCCAAGAAAGAAGAGGCGGCAGCCCCCCCCGCAGCCCCCAGTCTCCAGCTGGTCTTCCGCAATGCCCGAAAGGTGAGCTTCACCGCCAGGAAGGTCGATGTCTCCAAACTGCTGGCCGACACCGAGGCCTACCTGCGCACAGAGCCCCAGGAGCAGCAGTGGCAGCGCACCAACCTCGGTTCCATCGGTCAGCGTCTGCTGGAAAGCAGCGGCGGCCAATATCTTGGCAAACCCGTCGCCGAATGGTCCCAGGACCTTGAGCCGCGAACAAACCATTGGGACCGGCGTGTGCAGGTTCCCGTCCCGGTTCGGGATGCCGGCGCCTATCTCATCGAAGCCAGCTTTGAAGGCGGCAGCAAGGCGCGCGCCCTGGTCTGGCTGGAAGGACTGGTCCTGGTGAAGACGCCGCAGCCGGATGGCCTGCAGTACTTTGTCGCCGATGCCCTGACGGGAGCACCTGTGCCCGGAGCCCAGGTGCGCTTCTTCGGCTTTCAAATCCAGTGGGGACGTCCTGGCCTGCTGAACCGTGAGCGCAACATTTACAAGTTCAAGGACTTCCAGGCCACGTCAGACAAGCACGGCGTTGTGAAGGTGAAGGACCGCAGCTTCAGCGAGTATCAATGGCTGATCCGCGCCAGCACGGATGACGGCCGCCTCGCCTTCCAGGGCTTCGACAGCTTCCATTTCAACGACGACCGTGAACGCTTCAGCGATCAGCACCGCCTTTACGCCATCACCGACCGTCCGGTGTACCGCCCCGGCCAGGAGGTGAAGTGGAAGGCCTGGGCCAGAATCGTGGGTTATGATCCACGGCTGGACACGAACAAGTTTGCCGGGGCATCGATCAAGGTGACCCTCCACGACCCACGCGGGGAAAAGCAGCTGGAGAAGACCTTCAAGGCGGATGAAAACGGCGCGATCAGCGACTCACTCCCCCTCGCTGAAGAGGCGGTGCTCGGGCAGTATCAGATGCAGCTTGTCTGGAGCCGCCCGGCCAGGGACGACGTTTACCTCGGCAGCCACAGCTTCCGCGTCGAAGAATACAAAAAGCCTGAGTTCGAGGTGAAGGTCGAGGCGCCTGACAAGCCCGTGGCCCTGGGCGACAGCTTTGAGGTCAAGGTGAAGGCCGATTATTATTTCGGCGGACCGGTGAAGCAGGGCAGGTTGAAATACCAGGTGCGGCGCAGCGCCCACACCGACCGCTGGTTTCCCATGGGTCGCTGGGACTGGCTGTTCGGCAGCGGCTACGGCTGGCGCGCCAGCTACTACGACTGGTATCCCGGTGCACGCAGCTGGTGCTTCTGCATCCCCCGCTGGCCCTGGATGCAGTGGCGGAACGATCCGCCGGAGCTGGTGGCCGAAGGCGAGGCGGCGCTGAACGCCGACGGCACCTTCAGCGTGAAGATCGACACCAGCCTGGCCCTGGAGCTGCATGGCAGCGAGGATCACCGCTACGAGATCGAGGCCGAGGTCACCGACTCAAGCCGCCGCACCCTCTTTGGCAAAGGCAGCGTGCTCGCCGCCCGTCGGCCGTTTGAAGTCTATGTCTCCATGGACCGCGGCTGGTACAACGCCGGCGACTCCGGCATCGCCAGCATCCACGCCCGCACCCTCGACGGCCGCGATGTCAGGGCCACCGGCGAGCTGGTGCTGCATCGCATCACCTATGGCAGGGATGGCAAGCCCGCCGAGGAGGCGGTGATCAGGCTGCCCCACAAGGATGAAACAAAGCCGCACAAGATCACCCTGGCACGGGGAGGACAGTACCGCCTTGCCGCCAGGCTCAAGGACGATGCCGGGCATGAGGTCGAGGGCACGACCTTCTTCACCGTGCGCGGCGCTGGCTTCGAGGATGGCAGGGAATTCCGCTTTGATGATCTCGAGCTGATCACGGAAAAAGAGGAATACGCCCCCGGCGAGGATGTGGAGGTCACGATCAACACCAACCAGGCGGGCAGCACGGTCGCGCTTTTTGTTCGGGCCCAGAACGGCGTCTACCCCGACCCCGTGTGGCTCAGGATGGATGGCAAGAGCAGCACGCACCGATTCAGGCTGACCGCGGCCGACCAGCCCAACTTGTTCATCGAGGCCTTCACGGTCCGGGAGGCGCGCGTGCATCGCGTGACCCGCCAGATCATCGTGCCGCCCAGGAAACGCATCGCCACCGTCGAGCTTCTGCCGGATGCCGAAACCTACCTGCCGGGCCAGGAATCCAAGGTCAGGGTGCGGGTCAAGGATGCCGAGGGCAGACCCTTCAGCGGCCAGGTGGTGCTCACCGCCTATGACAAGGCGCTCGAATACATCTCAGGCGGCAGCAACCAGGCGGACATCCGCCCGTTTTTCTGGGGATGGAAACGCAGCCATCACCCCAGGATGGAGGATTCATTGCGTGAAGTGGAAACTGGCATGCTGAAGGAAGGTGAGAGGCCGATGCAGCAGCTGGGAGCCTTTGGCGGGGACGTCGCGGATCAGGAGGAGCGCACGGCCTTCGGTGCCGCCGTTGGAAGCGGGGCAGGCAAAGTTGCCATGCTCAAGCGGTACGCCTCGCCCATGGCAATGGCGGCGCCGGCACCGGCACCGGCGGCAGCACCGGCGGATGCCATGAGCGCCCTTGCCATTGAAGCCGCCGCTGGCGGTGGCGGCCAGGCAGAAGGCCCGCAGCCCATGATCCGGACCCACCTCGCCGACAGCGCCGTCTGGGTGGCGGACTTTGCCACGGACGCACGCGGCGAGGGCGAGCTGAACTTCAAGCTGCCGGAAAACCTCACGACCTGGAAGCTGCGCTCCTGGGTCATGGGTCCGCAGGCCCAGGTGGGAGAGGCGGCCGTGGAGGTCGTCACACGCAAGAACCTCATGGTCCGGCTTCAGGCGCCGCGCTTCTTTGTGGAGAAGGACGAGGTGGTGATCTCAGCCAACTTGCATAACGAAATGGAGGTCGAGCAGCAGGTGCAGGCCGTGCTCGATCTGGAAGGCGGCGTGCTTGAGCTGACGCCGAAGCAGGCCCGTGAGAAGGCGCGCAACATTCCCGCGCACTCCGAACACCGCTTCGACTGGCGCGTGAAAGTCACCGGCGAAGGCGAGGCGCGAATCCGAGTCAAGGCCCTGGCGGCCGCAGACAGCGACGCCATGGAGATGACTTTCCCGGCCTACACCCATGGCATGCTGAAGAGCGATTCCTGGAGCCTGTCCCTGCGCCCCGATCAGGCCGCCGGCAGGCTGACCGTCAAGGTGCCCGCCGAACGCAAGGCGGAGCAGACGCGCCTCGAAATCCGTTATTCCCCCACCCTCGCCATGGCGCTTGTCGACGCCCTGCCCTACCTCGTCGATTATCCCTACGGCTGCACCGAGCAGACCCTGAACCGCTTCGTGCCGACCGTCATCACGCTGAATGTGCTCAAGGACCTGGGTGTCGATCTCCAGGCCGTGCGGGAGAAGCGCACAAACCTCAACGCTCAGGAGATCGGCAAGGCGGATGAACGCGCACGACGCTGGCAGGGCAAGGGCGGCCATGGACGCCCGAAGGAGGCCGTGTTCGACGAGGACGAGGTCATGAAGATGGCCAGGGCGGGCCTGAAGAAACTCGAGGCCATGCGTGGCGGTGACGGAGGCTGGGGCTGGTTCCCGGGGGGCGGCGAATCCTCACCGCACATCACAGCCCTGGTGCTGCATGGATTGAAGGCGGCGGAGAAGGCCGGCATGGATCTGAACGACGGCCATGTCCGCAATGGCATCGAATTCCTCAGCCGACACGAAGCCGCGCAGCTGCGGCGACTGCGGCTGCCTGAAAAGGCCAGGGACCACAAGTCAGCCCCGGATCAGCTCGACGCTCTCGTTCATTGCACGCTGGTGGAGCACGGCGCGGGCGACAAGGCGATGCGCAGCCAGCTTTATGAAAAGCGCGGACATCTCTCGCGATACAACGTCGCCCTGCTCGGTCTGGCCTGCCACGCCATGAATGAAGCCGAGCGCCGCGACATGTGCCTGCGCAACCTGCGCCAGCTCCTGAAACAGGATGATGAAAACCAGACCGCATGGCTTGATGTGCCCCAGCAGGGCTGGTGGTTCTGGTGGGATGACGCCATCGAAACCCAGGCCGCCTTCCTGAAGCTGCTCAGCGTCACAGAACCCCGGGGCGAGACCGCAGCGCGCATCGCCAAGCACCTGCTGAACAACCGCCGCAACGGCACCTGGTGGAACAGCACCAAGGACACCGCCGCCGTGATCGAGGCGCTCGCCGGCTTCGTCAAGGCCAGCGGCGAGTCGGAGCCCCGGCAGACCGTCGAACTGCTTCTGGACGGCAGGTCGCTGTCCAAAGTCGAGATCAGTCGTGAAAACCTGTTCACCTTCAACGGCACCCAGGTCCTCAAGGGTGAAGCCCTCGGCACCGGCGAACATACGATTGAACTGCGCAAGCTTGGCACGTCGCCCCTGTATGCGAAAGCCTTCCTGACCGTGTTCACCCAGGAGGACAACATCCCTGCCGCAGGCCTGGAGGTGAAGGCGCGGAGGAAATTTTACCGCCTCATTGAAGAAAAGCCTCAACAACAGGTGGCAGGATCGCGCGGCCAGGTGCTGCCCCAGACCGGCAGCAAGTATCGCCGCGAGGAAATTGACAGCGATGCGCCGGTGAAGAGCGGCGACCTGATCGAGGTGGAGCTCAGCATCGAGAGCAAGAACGATTATGAATATGTTCTGATCGAGGACCTCAAGCCCGCCGGCTTCGAGCCCGTGGACGTGCGCAGCGGCTGGAGTCAGGAAGGGCTGCCGAGCTATCAGGAATACCGTGATGAAAAGGTGGCCTTCTTTGCCGAACGCCTGCCCCAGGGCACTCACAACCTGCGCTATCGTGTCAAGGCCGAGATCCCCGGTCGCTTCAGCGCCCTGCCGACCAGGATCGAGGCCATGTATGCACCCGAGTTGAAAGGCAACTCCAGCGAATGGAAGGCGATGATCACCGAATGACCGCCGCCTTCCAAAGGCGTCCATTTCAACTGCAAAAGTCTTGTATGCGGACAGGCGGCGGCTAGCATTCCCCCCGCTGTCGTTTTGATCCCTCGTCTCCGCCAACCATTGCTCACCCTCTTCGCCCTCCTGGGCCTGGCGGCGCGCCTGCATGCCGTGGACACGACGCCGGAGCAGACACTTACCAATGCCAGGCTTGAATTTGAGCGCTCCCTCATCGAGGCCAGCCTGGAGCCGCTGAAAAAACAGGTCATCGAGCTGGATGCCATTGAGAAGCAAAAGGCTTCGGCGCGTGACTATGACGGCGCCATCGCCGTCCGCACCGAGCGCCGTCGCCTGGAGGGCGAACTGGAGAGGCTCGACAAGCAGCTGCTGCTCATTCAGACCCGCGAACAATCTTTGCGGTCAGCCGCCCTGCCGGACCGCATCCCCCTGCCCCTGGAGCAGGCCGTGCTGAACGGCGTGCGCCGCGAAGGAGGGGAGATCACCGGCTGGAGCCGAACGGGAACCGGGGCCACCTGGAAGCTCCCCGCGCTTCCTCCGGGCGGTTATGAAGTGGTCATCCGCTACCGCTGCGGCGCCCTCGAAGGCGGCGTGCTGGAGGTCAGCGAGGCCCGCTTTCATCTCTTCAGCCCGATCGAAACCACCCTCAAGGGCCCCCAGGAAAAAAACCTCGGCACGCTGAAGGTCACCGACGGCTCGGGAACGATCAGCATCTCCGCAAGCACGCTGCTGAAGGACAACCTCATGGACCTGCTGGGCGTCTGGCTCATTCCAGCCTGGCGCTGAACCGAAGGGATGAAACGATTGCATCCCTTCATCCGCCAACCTATGAAGGTCGCATGATTCGAACTGGCATTGGTTACGACGTGCATCCCTTCCAGGAAGGCCGCCCGCTCATCCTGGGCGGCGTTGAGATCCCCCACACCCGCGGCCTCAAGGGTCATTCCGACGCCGACGTCCTCTGCCACGCGATCGCCGACGCCGTGCTTGGCGCACTCGGACTCCCGGACATCGGCTTCTACTTCCCTCCCTCGGACATGAGCATCGAGGGTATCAGCAGCCTGCGCATCCTGGAAAAATGCGCCGCCCTCGCCGCCGAACAGGGGTGCCAGATTCAAAACGTGGACTCCTCGCTGATTGCCGAGGCTCCCCGCGTGATGAAACACGCACCGGCCATGAAGGAAAAAATAGCCGCGGCTCTCAACATCCAGCCCGGTCAGGTCGGCGTGAAGGCCACCACCAACGAACGGCTCGGCTTTGTCGGCCGCGAGGAGGGCATCGCCGCCATGGCCGTGGCCTGTGTCGCCCGCCTGGCTGCCTAACCATCGCCGTCATTCCATGCTGCGCTTCCTCATCAGCCGCGTCATCCAGGGCCTCGTCGTCATCATCGGCGTGCTCTGCATCACGTTCCTGCTGCTGAAGCAGGCACCGGGCGGCCCGTTCCAGGGTGAGCGTGACGTGCCGGAGCACATCCGGATGCAGCAGGCGGCGATGTACGGACTCGACAAGCCCCTGCCTGTCCAGCTCTGGAACCACATCGTCAATTTCGCCACCTTCCGCTTCCCGCCGTCGCCCAAGACACCGGGGCGTGGCGTGGAGGAGATCATCAGCCAGGGTTTCCCGGTCTCGGCCCAGGTTGGGCTCGCCGCCCTTTGCATCGCCCTGGCCATCGGCATTCCGACGGGCGCCCTGGCAGCCCTGCGGCCCAACAGCCTGGAGGATCGCGCCAGCACGCTGGCGGCCACCCTGGGCATCTGCACGCCCAGCCTGGTGCTCGGCCCGGTCATCGCCCTGGTCTTCGGGCTGAAGCTGCGCTGGTTCAACGCCTCGGGCTGGTATGACGCCGACGACTGGGTGCTGCCCGCCGTCACCCTGGGCATCATCTACAGCGCCTACATCGCCCGGCTCACCCGCGGCGGACTTCGCGAGACGCTGGCCCAGGATTTCATCCGCACGGCACGCGCCAAGGGCGCCCCGGAGAGCGCCGTCGTCTTCCGCCACGCCTTCAAGCTCGCCTGCCTGCCGGTGTTGAACTTCCTCGGCCCGACAGCCGCAGGCCTCATGACCGGCTCCATCGTCACCGAAAGCGTCTTCCAGCTGCCCGGCCTTGGACAACATTTTGTTGGGGCGGCGGTGAACAGGAACTATGAGCTGGCCATGGCCACCGCCGCCTTCTACGCGCTGCTCATCGTCGGCTTCAACCTGCTGGTGGACATCGTCCAGGCTCTGCTCAACCCGCGCATCGGCTTCAAGGAGGACTCATGAGCGGCGGCCATCCATCCCCCTGGCGTCTCGCGTGGCGAAGGCTCGTGCGCTCCCGCGTCACCGTGGCGGCGATGCTTCTCCTGGCCCTGATGGTGCTGGCCTGCGTGGCCGGCCCCTGGTTCTCCCCCTACGGCCCGAACGACCAGAATCTCGACCTGCGCGCCACCGCGCCCGGCGCCTCCCACTGGCTCGGCACCGACCCCCTGGGCCGTGACCTCGCCACACGAATCCTGCACGGCGGGCGCATCTCCCTGCTGGTCGGCGTGCTCGCCACCGCCGTCGCCGCCGTCATCGGCGTCGGCTACGGTCTCGTGGCGGGCCTGGCCGGACGCCGGACGGACGCCCTGATGATGCGCATCGTCGACGTCCTCTACGCCTTTCCCTTCATCACGTTTGTCATCCTGCTCGTCGTCATCTTCGGCCGTCAGTTCGTGCTCATTTTCATCGCCATCGGCGCGGTGGAATGGCTGACCATGGCGCGTGTGGTGCGCGGCCAGGTGCTCTCCCTGAAGAAGCTGGAATACGTTCAGGCGGCACGGGCTGCGGGCGCCGGCTTCAGCCGCATCCTGTTCCGTCACATGCTGCCCAACGTCATGGGGCCCGTCATCATCTACGCCAGCCTCACGGTTCCCGGCGTCATGCTGCTGGAGGCAACGCTCAGCTTCCTCGGCCTCGGCATCCAGCCTCCGGACGCCAGCTGGGGCGTGCTCATCAGCGAAGGGGCGTCAAGCATGGCGGTGCATCCCTGGATGCTCATCGGCCCAGGCGTCTTCTTCATGCTGACCCTGCTCGCCCTCAACCTCATTGGCGACGGCCTGCGTGACGCCCTGGATCCGAGGTCAGGCGACTGAACGGCGGGAGCGGCCGCCGTGACCCGGCCAGAAAAGCGACAGCTGCTTTTTTCAGCGGATCACTAGGGCGACTCCGCCTCCTCGTCCGGGCTGCGCTCGACGAACCGCATGGCGTAGTCAATGAAACGCAGCGGCACATCATCTGTCGGACCGTTGCGGTTTTTCGCCAGGATCAGCACCGCCTGCCCCTTCTTCCTCGCCTCCGTCTCCTCGTCGCCAACCTCCATCTTTGCACCGGCGTAATCTTCACGCGTCAGCAGTCCCACCATGTCGGCGTCCTGCTCGATGGAGCCCGACTCACGCAGGTCGGATAGCACCGGGCGCTGGCCCTTGCGGCTTTCCACCGCACGGTTGAGCTGGGCCAGCACGATGATCGGGATGTTCAGCTCCTTGGCGATGCCCTTGATGCCGGCCGAGATTTCCGCGATCTCAATCTGGCGGTTGTCCTTGGCCCGGCGGCTGCCGCTCGTGACGAGCTGCAGGTAGTCGATCATGATCATCTGGATGTTGTGCTGCTTCTTCAGCCGCCGCGCCTTGGCGCGCATCTCCATGATGTCCAGGCCCGGCGTGTCATCGATGAAGATCTGCGCCTTCTGCAGCTCGCGCGTCGCCTTGGCCAGCGCCTCCTGCTGGGCGCGGGAAAGCAGGCCGCGGGAAAGGTCCTGCATGGAAAGCTGCGCGCGGGAGACAAGCAGGCGTCGCACCAGCATCGTCGCGCTCATTTCCAGGCTGAACACCGCCGACGCATGGCCGCAGTCCACGGACACATGCTCGACCAGGTTCATGGCGAGGGAGGTCTTGCCCATCGAGGGACGGGCCGCGATGACGAACATTTCCGCCCCCTGCAGGCCGGAGCTGAGCTTGTCCAGGACGCTGTAGCCTGTGGACAGGCCGCGCAGCTGGCCGGGATGCTCCAGCATGTACTGGATGGAGTCGATGGCCTCCGCGACATGCGACGACAGGCTCTTCATGTTGTCCTCCTTGCCGGTGGACTCCCGCACCGCCAGCATCCTTTGTTCGGCGTGGTCCACGACCGTGTTCACATCGCCGTCCACCTCCTCCTTCCCGAACTCGTAGGCGTCGTGGATGTTGATCGAGCAGGCGTGGATGAGCTGGCGCAGCAGGTATTTGTCGAGGACGATCTTCTTGTAATGCTGGTAGTGCGCCGGGCTGGGCACGAAGGTGAACAGCTCGGTGATCGCCGCCGGGCCTCCGACCTTGTCGAGCAGGTTCTGGTCGCGCAGCACATTCGTCACCATCACCGGGTCGATCGGCAGGTTCTTGTCGTAGAACTCCAGCAGCTTCTCGTAGATGGTGCGGTTGGCCTCATGATAAAAGGCTGCCGCCGGCAGGTTCACGCGGCTTTCGCTCAGCCGCTCGTTCGGGTCCTGCAGCAGGCTCGACAGCACGCCCTTTTCAGCATCGTCGGAAAACGGCAGCGCCCGGTTGATGTTCGCCAGCAGCTCCTCCGCCGTCGGCTCGCCCTTCTTGCGGCCAAAGGGGTTGGCCTGGGCTGGCTTGGCCGCATCGCGCGCGGGCAGTTCGCCCGGTGCGGCGGCGGCTTGAACAAGGTTGGAAGCGGACTCTGCCATGGGCCCGGGAGTAGTGCCGCGAATGATTGTGGATACAATGCGAGCAACTCAGTTTCTCTGTGAATAATCCACCGCCTGGCAGGATGCAAAAATGCCGCCACACGCAGGAAACCGGTTGCCTTGCCGTCGATTTCCCTTCATTTCGGCTGCTCGCAGCCAGGCACGGATAGCTCAGAGGTAGAGCGGCTCGTTTACACCGAGTTGGTCGGGGGTTCGAATCCCTCTCCGTGTACCAGCAGACAACGGCCGCCCAGGGGTCTTCGTCCGCCACACTGGCCGAAGCAAAAGTGCTGGGCAGCGATTATCGCCGCGCCTACAATCAGCAGCGGCTTCACTCGTCGCTCGACTATCAAACCCTTGCGGAGTTCGCGCGGTGTTGCCATTCGGCAGCCTCCGCTCCGGCGGCCGAAAGGTAACACAATATCCCCAATCAAACCCAGCACCCAAACCCAGCACCCAAACCCAGCACCCAAACCAAGCCGCAAGCCACCGCCAGACTCTCATAGAAACTGGCTCAATCTCCGGGGGCAGATCAAGGTTCTCGCCTTCTTCAATTCCGACTCCACCCGCTACGCCGATAGACGTGCTGCCTTGTTGCCGGACCAATATATTTTAGTCAACAGAGTTCACAGCCAACCCATAGCCCGCCAAAAATGAGGGGCAAGTGGTTGGTTCGCACAGGGACCGTGGCTGGAAAGTGCTGGAGGTCGAGTTGATGTTTGCGCTGTTTGCTTTGAGCTTCCCTGGCAAAATCACGCGGGTGCTGTCCCATGAGACCGCGCCCCCGCCGGCTCGAGCCCCGGCAACCACGCGGTTTGCGGGCTGCCAAGCATCGTGAAACTGCCTCCTGCTGTCCCGTAACTTCGCAGCAGTCCCACGAGATCGAGCCGCTCCCACATCGCGGCACGCACCACGGCGAAGAGCCACGTGAAGCTTTGGCCCCTCTGGCCGATGTGCGCGGCAAAGCGCAGCAGCACATACACCAGCAGCGCCGTCCACACCTGCCAGCGGATGGCGTTGGCGCTGTGGCCGAGGAAGTCGCCGAGCTTGAGCGTCTGCTTCATCTGTTTGAAGAACACCTCGATGCCCCAGCGGGCGCGGTAGAGGTCGCACACGCTGCCCGCGTTCCAGTCGATGTTGTTGGTGATGAAGACCATCAGGCGCTCTGCGCCATCGACCTCCACCCAGGGCTCCACGCGGCGCAGAGTCCAGCCTGCGAGCTTTTGCCATTTGCCGCCGGCCAGCTTCACGACCTGATCCTTGACGCCCCTGCCACCCTTCCTGACAGTCAGGCTGCGCACGGCGCGGCAGCGGAAGATGTCCCTCGCACGCGTGACCCACCGCACGCCGCTCAGGTCGAGGTCATGCAGGTGCTCGTAGTCCACATAGGCCTTGTCGAAGACGACGACCTCGCTTTCCTCCAGCCCGTCGCAGACCTCGCGGGCACGCTTGTTGTCATGCTCGCCAGCGGTATCGACGATGGCAAAGGTGGGCAGGAAGGCATTGAGGCCGAGCCGCAGGTGCATCTTCGCCGCGGGCTTGCGTCGGCGATGCCTGGCCCAGTCCAGACAGCTGGCCACAAGCTCCATCACGGTGGAGTCAACGGCATGGATGCTCACTTTGAACCGGTGCAGCAGCGAGCGTCCGGCACCGCCGCCGGGGCGCTGCCGTCCAAAGCTGCGATCACGGTGCTGGAGGTGGGCGAGCGACGCCAGAAAACCAGCTCGGCGAACCTGGCGTCGCGGACCTTGTTGGAGTTGCAAAGGTTGATGCGCGAGGGCGACGTGAGTCCGGATGCGGCGATGGTCCGAGCCTTGAGCCGCAGCCAGTCACACACGTCATTAAGGCTCAGGCCGCGGGCAAGCTGCGCAAAGACCATCGTGCCGAGATGGCTGAGCACGCTGTAGGTCCGGGCTTTGAGATCGACGCCGGTCTCCCTGGCGGTCCTGTGAATGATGTCACGCGGAATGAACTTGAGCATCTGCCCAGGAACATGGATGTGGTGTCGTGCTGGCTGGGTGGCGTGAGCGTGTGTTGATTTTTGGCATCATAATCCTAATCAAGCCGCTTCCCGCCCTCAGTCAGCACCCTTCATCTCAAATCTCTCTGGGATGCCTGTGTCACTTTTTCATGGTTTTGGCATTGATGCCAACATCTGAGGACACACCTCATATTGTCGTTTGGCGGTCATTCAGCGCCCTAGCAGAATCAAGATACCTGCGACGAAAGCTAGAATAGGCAAAAGGACGCCGGCCATTCCGAGCTGAATGCCAAAAACTCCGGTGATGCCGACGAGCATGAGGTAAATGGCGAGGACGATCCGACCGGAGTTTTCGGGTATATTCATGGGAGGATGGGGTTAGCGGCGGGTGCCAATGAGAAGGAGGATACCACCCGTGACGGCCGCGATGCCGACGAGCGGTGGGATCGGAAAGGTGTGTTCCTTTTCGGCGGTGACGTGGATGGGGCCGAGGTCGACGGCCTTCTCGGTCGTGGTGTAGCGGATGCCTTGGTAGGCAAACGCGGCGATGCCGAGAACGATGAGGATGATGCCGATGATGCGGGAGGTGGGCATGGTGGGTGGGGATTAAAAGGTCCAGTTCAGGGATACGGTGCCAAAGACCTGTGGCTCGATCTGGTTGTCGAACTCCTTCGTGCGATAGACGAAGGCGTAGGCCAGCTTGGTGTTCTTGTAGTTGAAGGCGATCCCGGCGCTGATGTCCGCGACGAAGAGCCGGTGACCCACGGAATGACTGTCGCCAAAGGTATTGCCATCGAGGAAGATATTCCGGCCCACGGCGCGGCCATCCATGCGGGCAAAGACATACATGCCGAGTGGGAACCACGAGTGCGAGGCCACCATGGAGCCATCAACGGGCGTGGAGGTGCTGCTGGCGGGGCCGATGACGCCCGTGCCAAAGTCATCCGGCAAATTCAGGCCAAAGCGCAGCTCGCCTCCAAGATTCGCATGCATGCGGACATTGCCGACGGCGGCCCCGGTATGCGGCAGAAACTCCCAATCGAAGCCGCTGCGCTTCACGATGTGCGGAAAGCGCCAGGTGCGCTCGTAGGCGAGGATGAAGCCGACTTCGTTGTGAAGCTGGTTGTCCCATCCATTTGGATGATCAAAATCTCGCGCATCATGCACATAGCGCTGAGATTCCTGCGCATAGCTGTAGGAGCCCACGACGCCAATATCAAGCAGCAGCGAATTCCTCACGCGTTCGTTTTTCCACACGACGCCGAGTCCCACATAGAGCCATCCGGCATACGGACGATCTCCGCCGCTGAGCGCATAAGTCTCGGTGTTGTCAGGCGTGTAGATGTTCTGGCCGATGGCAAAGACGAGGTTCTTCTGGTAAGAGGTCTCGTTGATGTATGGCAGCAGATTGAAGAGCGGCAGAAACGGGCTGGCGTAGGGCGAATCGCTGTATTGAGCGAGATCCGGCGAGCTCCAGCTCACCTTGGCGCCGCTGGTGTAGTAGCGATCCGTGCCAGCGAACATGTCATTTTCATAATAGACGCCGAGCGTCCCGCCGGAGGCATTGGGGTCGGCTGCAATCGCGGATGAGGCGATAGCGAGGAGGGAAAGATTCGCGAGAGTGCGGGAGGATTTCGGGAGATTCATGGGATGAGAGCTAAGGTTTGCCGGGCTTCCTCGGATCGCGGCCTTCGGGACGTTTGCCATGCTGCTGCTGAGGAACAGCGGGCTGAGGCACCACCGCTGGCGGAGCAGGTTGGGCGGGTGGTTTCATTCGCTCTTGTGGAGCCTGTGGCCTCGGTTGCGGTGGGGTGCTGGGCGCGGGACGCTCGCCGGGGCGGCGGGTTTCAGGAATACGCGGGACTTCAACCGGAGCGCGAGGCTGTGGATGCTGCGGTGGGGGATAAGGCATGCGCACGCCGGGTTTTCCATCGACATTCGGCCTGGCAGGAGGTGTGGCGGGACGCTCGACCTTGGGCGGAGTGTGTTTTTCGGGCCGTGGATCGCTGCGAGGAACGTTCGGCACGGGCTGCGGTGGCTGAATGGCCGGTGCGGGCATCGGTGGACGATCAGCGGCTTGCGGCTTGCGCTCCGGTGGCCTGGGAGAACTGGGCGGCGTGTTCGGATTGCGGGGATGGTCATCTCGCATAGTCACGCCGGGGGCGGGTTGAATGATGGAAGGCTTGAGGTCGGTGGTCTCCGCACGAGGCGCCGGAGGTTCCGAGAGACGCTGAAAGCGTGGCTGCGCGGGCAAAGACTCAGGCACACGAGCATCGCCTTTCATGCGTTCACGCAGCGCCTTCACCTCGGCGGCGCTGCCGGCGTTTTTCCAGCCGTGATTGACCTCGGTGCTTGGCGCTTTTTCGGCCAGACGAGGTGGAGGCGCATCGGAATGATCGCTGATGGCCGGAGCGAGCATGCTGAGCGAGCCGCCCTGCACTCGCGAACGCATGTTTTCAGCCGATTGACGCCGCGGATCGCCGTCGAAGTCGTGACGGCGTTCGAGTCTGTAGCGCTGGATGGGTATCCGGCTCTGCTGCGAGAGCTGATCAAAGCCCGGACCGCCGTTGTGGATCACGTTGTTGACGTAAGTGATGTGGGTGATGTTCGTCGTCTGCTGAATGATCTGGTAATTCTGACTCTGATCAATGAAGACGGTGTTCAGGCGGCGTGCGCCGAAATCGCGGTTCTCGATGAAGCGGTAGTTTCCAGGGCCGATGTTGAAGTAGTGATCCACCCAGATGCTGAAGCCGATGCTGTGAAGAAAAAAAGCCTCGGGAGGCAGCGGCGCCCAGCCGACGTAGCGCGGGCTGTGACGCCAGGAAACCCAACCTGGGCCCCATTCGGTGCCAGGCACCCAAATCCAGCCGTAGCGGTCCACATTCGCCCAGCGGCCGTAATGATAGACAGCCCAGCCAAAGGGCTCTTCAGAGTCCCAGGTCCATCCGGCATCAGTGTAAACCCAGCGGCCTTCGCTGTAGGGGCGCCAATCATCCGCGACATTCCGCGGCTGCCAGCAGTAGCCATAGTCCCCCACCTCGCGCCAGGTGCCGTAGGAGTCGAGATTGTCATAAAAGAAGTTCATCGAGACGGTCTCGCGGGCTTGCGTGACTGGGGTTAAAAAGCCGAACCAAAGTGCGGCGACCACCAACATGATGAGTGTTTTCATAAAGATTAAAGGGGGGAGGTAGATCGGCCGATGATGACAAACGAACTTTAGATAATGCGGCGGCCTTGAATGAAACGGACGAGGAGGATGATGACGGCGATCACGAGGAGCACGTGGATGAATCCACCCAGGGCGGAACTGGTAACTAGTCCGAGAAGCCAGAGCACGATAAGAACGATGGCGATGGTCATGAGCATAAGAAGAGCCTTTCGTGAGTTGTTAATGACAACAGCCATGGTGTTCCCACCATGGCCGGGATCTGTAGAGGCGGCTTAGTTGCCTGGGGCACTGACAGCGACGGACATGTTATTGACCACGCTCTTCACACCATGGATGTCGCTGACGAGCTTGGTCACGAGATCCACTTCGGCAGCATTGTTGGCGCTTCCCGCCAGCGTGACGACACCTTCCTGGGTGGCAACCATGGTGCGCAGATTACTGGTGGAACGATGCGAAAGCAGCACCATGCGCACCTGAGCGGTGATGGAGGCATCATCGATCATCATCGCCAGAGTTGGCTCTACTTCTTTACCAGGATTGGTGATCGTCATTTGATTAATCACTCCTTTGATGCCGATGACGTCCTTCGTGTATTCGGTGATCAGATCCTTCTGCGCCTGGCTGGAGGCTTCCCCCTTCAGGATGGCGGTGCCTTCCTTCATTTCGACCTGGGTGTTAAAGGCGCTCACGCTGCGGTGGTAGGCGAGAGTGCTTTTCACTTTCAGGTAAAGCCAGGTGTCGGAATATTCTGGCGGAGTGTCCTTTGTCTCGATCTTGTTATCCACACTCTTCACGCCAGGAAGGGCCGCGACAGTGTCTTCAGCGAGTTGTTTGTGGGAGATCTCTTCCACACTGCCCGTCAGGGTCACCACGCCTTCTTTGGCATCTGCCTGCACTGAGTCATCTGCGAGGTAGGTGCGGAAGACATACGAAGACTTGGCGGCAGCCTCGATACGATCGTCAGTTTCTGGGCTTTGCTGGGCTGATGCATGGCTGACCATGCAGGAGAGGGCGAGGGTCAGGAATGCTGAACCGAAGGTGGCTGTGTTCATGGAGCGGTTTCCTTTGCTTGGTTTTGTGGTTTGTATTTTCATGGGCCTCATCATGAAGCGGCGGCTAATTTTCCGCGATGGGGTGTAACCCTACTCATTGCGGGGATTCCATTTGCTCATGACCGCGCAGGGACGAAGGGAGCGGCGGGCCTCGCATGGAGTGGCGTCCACTCATACACGCCATGATCCTCGATACCACCTGCCAGCTCGCTTGCCACACCACGGAAGAGGCGCCCGCCATCTTCATGCTGCGCCCACGCAGCGGCTGGGCGCAGTGGATCATGCGCGAGGAGTTTCTTTTAAACCCTCGCGTGCCCGTGATCGAGTTCACCGATGGTTATGGAAACTTATGCCAGCGGATCGTGATGCCAGCGGGAAACTTTCAGCTCACCGTGCATTGCCGCGCGGAGATCGCAGACAGGGTGGATGAGGAATTCCTGGCCCCGCTCACGCCGGTGCAACACCTGCCCACCGAGGTGCTGCAGTTCCTGCTGCCCAGCCGCTACTGCCAGTCTGAAGAACTGATCGCCCCCGCCGCCTCCATCTTGGGCTTTGCGCCTCACACCTACCAGCAGGTCGCGCTCATCCGCGACTGGGTGCATCAACAGGTGCGCAACGAGCAAGGCACCAGCAACAGCTTCACCACCGCCTTGGAGACACTGAACACCCGGCGGGGTGTTTGTCGTGATTTTGCGCATCTCGGCATCGCGCTGTGTCGCGCCATCAACGTGCCCGCACGCATGGTGGTGGGCTTTCTGCATGAATTGAATCCGATGGACCTCCACGCCCGGTTCAAGGCCTTCATCGGCGGCCGCTGGTTTACTTTTGGCGCCACCTGCGGCAGCCCAGCGGCAACCGCTTCGTCGTGGCCCATGGCCGCGATGCCGCCGATGTGGCACTTGCCCTGACGTTTGGAAACTTCACCATGCAAAGCATGCAGGTGACGGTGAGGCCCGCGTGAACGCTGCCCACAAAAAAGACCGTTCAGAGGCGTTTCCGCACCCAAACGGCCTTCTTGGAGGTTGGTTCAGTTCGAAACGCTGGCGATCTCGACGGCCATGTTGTTTACCACGCTCTTCACGCCGTGGATGTCCGTGGCGATCTTCGTGACGAGGTCCTTTTCAGCCGTGTTTTTGGCCATGCCACCTACGCTGACGACACCATCGCAGGTGGAGACGGTGGTCTTGAAGGCACTGGTGGAGCGGTGCATGAACAAAGCACCACGCACCTGCGCAGAGATGGAGGCATCGTCGATCATCACCGCCAGGCTGAGCACTGGAGCTGGAGTGGCAGCAGCCACGGTCATCTCGTTTTTCACGGACGTAATGCCTTCGACATCCGCGGTGTAGGCCGTGGTGAGTTCCTTCTGCGCTTCACTGCTGGCCTCGCCGGTGAGCGTGGCCACGCCTTTGTTCACTACGACCGTCGTGTGAATGGCGCTGACGCTGCGATGGAAGGCCAGTGTGTTTTTCACCTTCAGAAATAGCCATGTGTCCGAATGCTCGGGCGGGCTGTGCTTGATCTTGATGTTGTTTTCCACACTCTTCACGCCGGGCAGTTCAGCCACGGTGTCTTGAGCGAGTTGTTTGTGATCCGCGTCCTTCACCGTGCCGGTGAGCGTAACCGCACCGTCTTTGGACAAGGTGGTGATCGCATCTTCCTTGAGAAAGCTCTTGAAGACATAAGAGGACATTGCGGCGGCCTTGATGCGATCATCCGTTTCTGACGCGGGAAGCGTGGTGGCGGTGAGCACAAGCATCGAAGCGAGCAGGACTGACGTGTGGGGTGTTTTCATGGATTCCAGTCTCATCGCCATCCGCCAAGCACTCCATGGGGTCTAACCCTACTGCTCGGTGAACCTAGGTCGTGTTTGAAAACCCTCAACAGCCATGGCGAAGCCAGTCGATGACGGAAGCAAACTGAATGAGAGCAAGGAAGTGGGAGGCAAGTTTGTCGCGGCGTGTGCTTGCTGAGGCCCAGCGCTTCAGGCGGCAGAAGTAGTTCTCTACTTTGTAGCGCTGACGATAGAGCTTCTTGTTGAGCCTGCGCTTCTTGCGCCGGTTCGACTTGCTGGGAATGCAATGAGAGGCCCCAAGCTGCTCAAGTTGCTGACGGAGAGGATTGCTATCGAAGCCCTTGTCTCCCACCACCAGCAGTCCCTCTGGGGCTTCGAGCAACGGGATGACGTATTTGCCCTCGTATGCCTGGCCTTCGATGAGCAACAGCTTCACTGGCAGACCGCGACCGTCGGTCAGCGCCATGATCTTGGTGTTGCGTCCGCCACGCGTGCGACCCATCGCCTGCTTCTGTGCTCCTCCAGCGGGATTGGCGGCACATTGATGCACCACAACATGGGTGCCATCGACCAGTCGGATCCTGCTTTTGAAGCGGACCGCCAAACGGCGCAGCAGCCGCTCCCAGATGCCTTGCCGAGCCAGTCGCTGATACCAGCCATAGATCGTGCGCCAGAGCCCGAAGCCATCAGGAAGGTCACGCCAAGGTCCTGCATTTCTCAGCCGGTTGAACAGAGCATCAAGCACCATGTCCAATCCTGCTGGAGGTCTGCCGCCCAGCTTCAGTGCACCAGTTTTTGAGCCGCTCTTTGAGCGGCCCCCACCATGCAAAGCATTGTGTTTTCATCGACTCTGACCTGCCCCCCGAGATTGGAACGGTTATTGTGAGAGAACCGGGACTGAGGTGTTGGTTTGGGGGTGTGTTGTTTTTGGGTCGAGTTGCTCAAGCTGCGACGCAGCGCAGGGCGTAGCCCGCAGCGTAGTCGCTGCTTGAGCGGCGAACTCGGCGGGACTCCTCCCTCCGAGCGAACTGGGCGGCCGGCATTCGTTGTAGTCAACGCGCCAGACCTCAATGATCTGCCTCGCTTCGGCCATCCGCGTGAACCAATGCTCGTTGAGGCATTCGTTGCGCATCGTGCCGTTGAAGCTCTCGATGAAGGCATTCTGCACCGGCTTGCCCGGCTCGATGAACAGGTGCTCCACACAATGCTCGTAGGACCAGCGCGCCAGCGCCTTGCCCGCGAACTCAGGTCCGTTGTCGGTCAGCAGCCGCTTGGGGTGGCCGCGCTGGGCCACCAGCCGGTCCAGAACCCGGGCGACTCGCTGGCCGCTTATCGAGCTGTCCACTTCGATGGCAAGACACTCCCTTGTGTGGTCATCCACCACATTGAGCGTCCGGATCTTGCGCCCGTCGGCCAGCTGATCGCTCATGAAGTCCATCGACCAGCGCTCATTGGCCGCCTCCGGCGCCACAGGCTTATCACCTCGCCAAAGGCTTCTCTTGCGCTTCCTGCGCACCTGCACTTGCAGCTTCTCCTCCCGGTAGATGCGGTAAATGCGCTTGGTGTTGTGCAGGAAGCCTTCCCGGCGCAGCGCCATGGTCAGCATCCGATAGCCCCAACGCCGTCTCCGTGCGGCCGCCTGCCTCAGTGCTTCACGCAATGGGGCGTCCTCCCGGCCTGGCGCAGGTCGGTAACAGTAGCTGCTTGCCGACAGCCCTATCAGCCCGCAGGCGCGGCGGATCCCCACCGCGTGCTCCCGCCTCAGGTGGCTGACTGCTTCTCTCTTGGCTGCCAGGCTCACCACTTTTTTGCGCTGACCTCCTTGAGCATGAGGATGTCCAACGCCTGGTCGGCGACCAGACGCTTGAGCTTGCGGTTTTCCTCTTCCAGCTCGCGCAGGCGCGCCGCCTCTGAGACTTCCATGCCTCCATACTTCGAGCGCCATCGGTAGAAGGTCTGCTCGCAGATGCCGTGCTTTCGCACGATCTCGGGCAGCTTCACGCCGGCCTCCGCTTCCTTCAGGATTGAGATGATCTGTTCTTCTTTGAATCGACTGCGTTTCATGGGTCTAGGGTGTTCTACCCCATCCCTTTTCTCTCATTCAAGCCGTTCCAGTTTCAGGGAGGCAGGTCAACTCCACCCTCTACCCCATCACTTCAATTTTGCCTATCAGAAGGTTTTCAAACACGGCCTAGCAAGGCATGTTGTTCACGCTTTAGCGTGTCTTTGCCCGTCACGCTGAAGCATGATCAACGTACAAAAAGAGACGCTGCCGCCGACCCTTGCGGATCGAGCGGCAGCGCCCTGTGTTTCACTAGACCGGCCATCAGCGGGCGGCTCGCTCGATGTGACTGCCGACGTGCGAGACATCACTGCCAAAGCCTCTGAATGTCCGGCAGCTCGCGCCAGCCATCCCGAGGAGGGCGGAGGCGAGCAGGAGAAGGGCGGGTCGTTTCGTGGATGCTTTCATGATGTTTGAAGAGAGTGGATTAAAAACCTTGGGCGGTGAGGCTGGCTTGGATGGCGGCCTCAATGGCCTCCTGCGTGGCTCCGGTGCGTTTTTGAATGCGTCCGAGGAGTTCGTCCGCCTTGCCTTCCTGAAACTGGAGGTCGTCGTCGGTCAGCGTCGCCCATTTTTGTTTGAGGTTGCCCTTGAGGATGTTCCAGTCGCCTTTGATTTGTAGTGTTGTCATAGGATCTTACCATGTGGCGTGGCATCGGCTCTCACCATGGGGTGTACTGCTACTGCTTCGCCCATCGCCGATGACGAAAAAGGCGGCCGAGCTTTCGCCGGGCCGCCTTGGATTGGAATTCGAAGCGCTTTAGTAAGCTCTCGTGGTCTGCGTCTCCACGGTGGTGGAGATGGGAGCGTTTACCACAGGCCCGCGACGCGTGGTTTCCTCAGTGGTAGTCGTGGTGGTGCTGCCGTGATTGTGAAGGCTGCCATCATCCTCATTGTAGGTGGTTTCACAACTGGAGAGGAGAGCGAGGCCCGCGATCGCGAGGCTGAGGTGGATGAGTGATTTCATGGTGGGTAGGTTTTGGCTTAGCGTTTGATTTCGGTGGTGGTCGTCGTGGTCTTGGTTTCCTCGATGAGAGGTGCTTTGCGCACGATGACCTTCGTGGCGGTGAGGCTGTCACCCACCTGGGTGTAATACACGGTCACTGGCAGGTCGGACTTGACCGTCTTGATGGAGATGGGAACGCCGTTCTCATCGACATAGGTGGTCGTTTTGCTGTAAACGTAGGTGAGTGAGCTGGCGGAGGTTTCGGTATTGATCAGCAGCTTTCCAGGGGTGAAATCGGTGATGGTGCCAGCGGTGGTCGTGGTGGTTTCGAGCGTGATGGCGGGCGTGCTGATCACCGTCACGGGTGCAACCGATCCAATCCGGCGCACCATGATCTTGGAAGCCACGAGTGTGTCTCCCACCTTGGTGTAATACACGGTGACGGGCAGGCCGGAGGTGACGGTGGCCAGTGAGAAGGGATTTCCGTTTTCATCGACATTGTTGGTGGTCTGATTGGACAGATAGCGAACCGGCACAGTGCCGGAGGACGTTTTGATGACGATGGCCTGTGGGCCGAATTCGCTGATGGTGCCTTCGAAGGTGGTGATGCTGCTGGTGGCCTCCACACGCTGGGCGATGGCGGCACTGGAGAGGATGAACGAACCAGCGAGCACCAAGGTGCAGATGGAGGAGTGTAAGGTGTTTTTCATGGGTTTGATCTTCGTCGGCCATCGCATCATGCCGCCATGGGGTGTAACCGCACTGCGGGTGATGCGGTGATCAATGAAACAGGTTTTTGATGCCGTGGCTGAGGCGTCCGATTTTTCGATCGAGATGAAGATCACCGAGCTGATCGACGCCAAGCCCCATAGACTGCGTTCCGCTATCGGCGATCTCGGAGAGGCGCTGCTGGATGTCCTCCAGCAATTGCGCGGCACGATGACGCGGAGGTGGTGGCTTCAAAGCACGCACAGTAAGCACGGCGATGATGCCGAGGCCTGCGGCGGCGAGCAAGGTGGCACCGGGATGCTGCTGCACGCATCGTTCCATGCGGGCGGCGGTGCTTTTGCAGACGTTGCAGGCATTGGAAGTATCAGCGGCGATGTCAGGAAGAGCAGAAGAGATGGATGGAGGGCTGGAGGGTGTGTTCATGGTTTTGGGGTGAGGGGAGAAACATTGCAGGTGAGCTCGATGGCCTTGGTGATGCCGAGGGAGATGAGCATCGGACGCAGCAGCGCCGCGCCGACGGTGGAGACCGTTCCTGCCACCACGCGTGTGGGCAGCATATTGACGAGCAATCCTACGCCGAAGGCCACGGCCACCGCCTGAGCGGGCTCGCGCTGAGCGAAGGCTTTGATGTCGTGGAGCTTGCTCCTCATGAGGCCAGGAAGGTCACGAGCAGGAGCGGGCGGCGTGGAAGGCGGAGCGGGTGTTTCATCAGGGATCATGAGGCAGCCTAATGAGTATCCAAGCCTGCGACCATGGGGTGAAACCCGACTCCCCTGCCCCACCGGCAAAAAAGCAAAACGGTGACGAAGGGCTGAAAACAGCATCTTCGTCACCGTCCTGTGCGATCACGCCGCCATTGCCTCCCGAGCATCAGGCCACGCTTTCGCAAATTCTTCACCGCTTACCTGGCGCTCAACTCACGGGCTTTGCCGAGATGATTCTTCAGTGCAGGCAACATTTCGGTGACCCAGGTCTTCAAGTCACTGTCTTTGGCATCGTTTGAGGCTTCTTCGAATTGGCTAACGCATTTCTCGTGACCGCGAATGACTTGAGCGAGGAATGCCTTGTCGAACTCCGTGCCGCTGTACTTTTCGAGTGTTTGATAGATCTCGGCGTCCTTCGGGTCGATGACAGTGGAGGTTTCCACGCCTTTGGTCGTTGCCAGCTTGGATAGCTGGTCATTGGCCGCGGTGTGATCTGTGACGAGCATCTGGGCAAAAGCCTTGATGTCTTCACGGCTGGTTTTTCGAGCACCGAGGCCGGCGGTCTTCACGACAGCCATGCCAGCGGCGGTTTCCTGCTTGATGAATTTCACATCAGCGGCGTTGAGCGTGTCTTTTTCAGCAGCGATGCCGTTGGAGGCGAGAAGCAAAGCGGCGCAGAACGCGAAAGCCGAGGTGGTGAGGAGGGTGATGGATGTTTTTTTCATGAGTGGGTTTGGTTCGTTGAATGATGACGTCGTTTAGTTTGTCATCGCACTCACCGTGGGACCCTCACCCCCCTGTCACCATGGGGTGAAACCCGACTGCTCAGCGCCTCACTCTAAGCTTAAAGCATGGCGAACATCGAGTCAGTCGAGTCGGGTTACACCCCATGGCCCCACGACGCACGCACAGACGAGGGAGGCGGTTCAGTTCAAATACCAATCCAGCACATCCCATGAAAAAACTCATCTTCCTCCTCCCCATTCTCTGCGCCGCCACGCCTCCGCTTCTTGCGCAAGTCACCGTCGTCACGCCTGCTCCCGGTGTCTCACCCGTCATCGTCGTCTGCACCTTGAATCCCGTGGTCGTGCAGCGCCAGCTATCCCAGGCTCCGAAAGTGGTGACCCTGTCACCCGCGCCGCAGACGGAGGTGAAGACAACGAAAACCACCACCGTGGTGGATACCCCGGGCCAGCCACGCCGCGTGTACATCTCAGAGCGCAGCGTGGTCGTGGTCGAAGACCAGGGCCAAAGCCGCGAGCTGCCATATGTGACGCTTCCCGTGCTCTTCGTGATGGAAACCGCCGAACTCCTCGATGACGAGTCACGCAACGCCCTCCAGCAGGTGGCGGGCGTCATCCTCGCGATCAGCAAGACCGAAGCTGGCACCGTGTTTGACATCGAAGGCCACACCAGCACCGACGGCACCAGCGAATACAACGCCAGCCTATCGCCATCACGCGTTCAGCGTGTGTTTGACGAACTCACCAAAACCTACGGTGTCCCCGCTAGCGTGCTGAGCGCCCACGGCTTCGGCAAAGGCTTCCCCATGTATCCCCAAGGCACCGAAGCCGAGATGCAGCAGGATCGCCGCGTGCTCGTGGTGCGCACGAAATGAGCATCGAAGTTGATTTGAACTCCGTGTCTGCTCCCACCCGCTCCCGCTCCAGGGAGCGGGTTTTTTGCGCACATGGACTGGGGCACATACCCCATCGCGATGCCCACCTGCCCGGGAGTAGGCTGCGAACCATGAAAACACACATCCTGAGCATTCTCCTCGTATCAGCCTCGCTTATGTCCTGCTCCAACAGCCCTCGCGCACGCACGGGCACCGTCATCGGTGCGCTCGGCGGCGCAGGCGTCGGCGGCATCATCGGCAGTCAAAGCGGCCGCGGCCTCGAAGGTGCTGCGATCGGTGCCGGTCTCGGTGCCCTTGGCGGAAACCTCATTGGCGGTTCGCAGGACCAAAACCGCTACGACGACCGCTACTATAATAACAACCGCCGTCGTCGCTAAGCCAAGTCTCCACATCCGATCCTCCATCCACTCCCATGAGCTATCACGCGCGCATCCACGATCTCACCACCGGTGAGTTCCTGCTGGCGTGCCGGGTGGAGGCATCGGACCTGCACGATGCCGAAAGCACCGCCATCTATCACGCCGCCCAGGCATTGACCTGCAATCCACAGGATATGGATGTGCGGCATCTGCATGAGTGCGCAAAAAGGCCGGAGGCATCTGCCCCCGGCCAACTACGCTGGTAAATGATTCCAGAATCTACTCAGCGCCTCGAAGACCTCACCTCGATGAGGTTGCTCACATTCTCAAGACGGCCCGCCTGCATGGCGATCTGGCCGATCTGCGTCTTCTCCGCCTCCGAGCTCACCTGACCTCGCAACGTGGTCTGCGCATTCAACGTGGCCACCTGCACCGCACGACCGCTGCTGGAAAGGCCTGAAGCAGATTGGATACGCTCACTGATGAGCGCGGTCTTTTGACGATCTCGAAAGTCATCGCCCTGCTCCATGCCGGATGCCCGCATTGTTTTACCATCGGCTGAACCGGCACGGTTCACATATTGTTCCTCGCGATAGGAGGTATGACTGCTGTCAGTCCACTGAAAGCGAGGCTCGCCGCCCAGTTGCACCTGCGTGGCATCGAGAATGAGCGCGTCCTTGTTGGCGGTGTAGCGCAGCGCCCTGGCCTGCACCACGTTGAGTCCGCCGCCGAAGCCATCACGCTTCACCACCACATGAACGATCTGCCCTTTGGCAATGTCCATGCGCAATGCGGTCACGCTGCCGATGCGCCCGCCCTGGGAGCTGATGACGGGCAGATTCAGCACCTGCGAAGAACGCCGCACCTCCCCGAGGCGCAGTGTTTGCGAGTTGCTGTGCGAAGTCTGCCCCTGCTCGTAGAACCACGGCTTCAGACCGTAATAGCGGTTCACCGCTGCCAACCGCTCACGTTGACAAGAACCGGTGATCTCCGCCGGATTGATTCGCGGCGCGGCGGCAAAGCGTTCGCGGCTCATGTCCAGCCACATCACCTTCGCTTTGGAATCCAGTCTCAATGCCCGTGGTGCCACCGAGGTGATGCCGCTTCCGGGACGGGCCGCATCGACGATGACCTCGACGATGCGGGCGTCCTCCAGATCGACCGTGACAAAGCGGATGTTGCCAAGTTTTTCGTTCTGGAGGTTGCGGATCTCCAGACCGTTGTATTCAGTGAAGGTCTCCTCAGCGCGGAAGTTCGTCGCGTTGCCCGGCACGCTCTGAGACGAGCAGCCAGTGAGAATGAGAAGGGTGGTGAGCAGGATGTGGCGTGTTTTCATGAGATAGGGATGGATGTGGTGAAGTCGTGAGAGGATCAGGCGGCAGTGGCGTGCTTTTTTCGCACACGCTCTCCCGGAGCCTCCACCCACATGAAGAGGGCTTTCAGGCCATCGAGCAGGCCCATCTCCAGATGCTGCGCCTCCTCGATCTCGATGGCGGCTAGGTCGAGTTCACGCAGGTGTTGCACCTCGTCGATGTCGTCCACGATTGGTGGTGCGGCGGCCGCATCCAAAGCGGCGATCGCCATGGGATCTGTGTCCATATGCTGCGGACTGTGCGAGGCCCAAGACTGCAAACGGATGCGTAGCCCCTGAATGCCGGCCTTCACCGCCTTGCGATGGGATTCGATGGTGAGCACAAGCTTCTTCCAATCGCCCGCTGCGGCCTCATTGAGATGTGCCGCCTGATCTCGCAGACCGCTGAGCGCGATGGCGAGCCGCGCCTCCTGATGCTGAAGCTCCTCCCACAACTTCCAGGCGGTTTGCGGATGGCTGTTGCCCACCGCATCTTGCATCTCAGCGAGAATGCGGTGGATGCGCCGCAGCACGGCCGTCACATGATCCCAATGGTGTTGGCAACCCGTGTCCCAGTCCGCAGGCGAGCCGCGCACATTGGCCAGCTCATGGGACTCCTCCAGCACGCGGGTCAGTTCGGCCTCAAACTCAATCAAGCGCACGCAATCCGCACGCAGACCGGCTTCGAGACTGGAGACGACAGGAAAAGCGAGAGCAAGGGTGGAGATCATGGCAAAATCATGCTCCAGAGATGCCGTCGCATTCACCATGGGGTGAAGTGCTACTTATTCATGCCGCAGCGCATCAATTGGATTCAACTTGGCCGCTCTTCGCGCAGGCGTGTAGCCAAACAGCACGCCGACCACGGCGGAGAAGGCGAAGGCGATCACATTGATCTGCGTGTTGAAGTTGAACGGCACTTTGATGACTTGCACGAGGCCATAACAAAGACCCAAGGCGATGAGTATGCCCAAAATGCCGCCGATGCAGGAGAGCGTGACGGCTTCGATGAGGAATTGCATCAGCACCTCGCTCGCCGTGGCACCGATGGCGAGGCGGATGCCGATCTCGTGCGTGCGCTCGGTCACGGAGACGAGCATGATGTTCATGATGCCAATGCCGCCGACGAGCAGCGACACACCTGCCACCGCCGCGAGCAGCATGGTCATGAGCTGCGTCGTGGAGCCCAGTGTCTCGGCGATCTGGCGCGTGTCGAAGATGTTGAAGTCGTTGTCCTGGTTGCTTTGCAAGTTCCGCCGCTGGCGCATGATCTGCGTAATCTCGGCGATCAGCGCGAGGCTGTCCGTGCCTTCCACGGCGGAGATGGAGATTTGATTGATGTCATGCGACGACGTTTTGCCGATCAGCCGACGTTGCAGTGAGGAAAGCGGCATGATGATGGTGTCATCTTGGTCGCCCATGCCCGCCTGGCCTTTCGTCGCCAGCAGCCCGATGACCTCGCAAGAGGCACGACCGATGCGAATGCTCGCTCCGATGGGATTTTCGGTGCCAAACAGCTCCACCCGCACCGTGTTGCCGATCACGCACACCGCGCTGCCGGAGCGCACATCCGCCTCGGTGAAGAGTCGTCCTTCCGCGAGGCTCCACTTGTTGATTTGGAAATAGATCGGCGTGGTGCCGGTGATGGAGCTCGCTCGTGCATTGCTCAGGTAAATCGTGCTCAGCGACGCCGTGCGCACGGGCGCGATGGCGGCGATGCTCGCGATCTGCTCACCGAGCGTTTCCGCATCTCTCTCCGTGAAAATCGGCACACCCGCCGATGAGCCGCGTTGTCCAAAACCCGCTCCAGGCCGCAGCGTGAGCAGATTACTCCCCAGGCTGGAAATTTGAGCTTTCACCGCCAGCGTGGCTCCTTCGCCCAGCGTGACCATCGTGATGATCGACGCCACACCGATGAAGATGCCCAGCACGGTCAAAAAGGCCCGTGTGAGGTTGCGGCCGATCTCCCGAACGGCGATGGCGAAGGCGTTCCAGATCATGGCGAGGTGGAGTCGGATTCGACGAGGCCGTCTTTGATCACCACGCGTCGTTTTGCACACGCTGCCACGTTTTCATCATGCGTGACCATCAGCACCGTGATGCCGCGATCCACATTCAGCCGCGTGAGGATCTCGATGATGTCCCGCGTCGTCACCGAGTCGAGATTACCCGTCGGTTCATCGGCAAAGAGCGTGCTCGGCTCCGTGACGATGGCCCGCGCGATCGCCACCCGCTGCTGCTGACCGCCCGAAAGCTCACCCGGCGTGCTATCTAGCTTCGTCGGCAGTCCCACCGCCGTCAGCGCCGCCGTGGCCTTCTCATGCCGGCCCTTCCGCGACATGCCGCGATACAGCAACGGCAGCTCCACATTCTCCAGCGCACTCGTCCGTGCCAGCAGGTTGAATCCCTGAAAAATAAACCCCAGCGCATACCGCCGCAGCAGCGACCGCTGGTCCGCATCCAGCGTCTCCACCGCGATGCCTTCATAGAGGTAATGCCCACTCGTCGGCGTATCCAGACAGCCCAGCACATTCATCAACGTCGATTTCCCCGAGCCACTCGGCCCCATGATCACCACAAACTCCCCCTTCCGAATCGTCAGATCGATCCCCTTCAACGCCTGAAACGCCGCATCTCCGAGCCCATAGGTCTTTGTCAGCCCTCTCAGTTCGATCAGCGGAGAATCACGTTTGCCTCCAGCGAGCTTCTCAGATGTGAGTTCAGTTTGAATGGCAGCAGGCTTCGTGAGGGGTTCAGTCCCAGTCTAAGCAACGGCTGCTCCACGCTGAATGGGGTGAACACCTGCTTTTGAGCCGATGGACCATGAACGGAGAAAGCTGGTAAACTTTTCGCAGCAGAGACCATATCTGGCAGCATACGAAGCTCCCCAACCTGCGGCGCGGCGTGCTGACGACAACGCTGCACCTTGCGGGCGTTGAGCTGTTTCCGCAGACCGATGAACCAACTACTCCCTCGGCCCCAGAGGCACATGGTCCATGGGATAGACGGGGAGTTTGCCCTCGGGGGTGAGGATGCCTTGGCGGATGAGTTCGGCGCGTTGCTTGGCCTTGGGCTGCTTGCGGAGCTTGATGCCGTCCTGTTCCATGCTGAGCAGCAGGGCTTGGAACTCGGCGTTCGTGCCAAAAATGGGGTGACGAAACTCAGGAAGGGGGCTTGGGGCTGGTTTGGTCTTCATGACGCAGCTAGAATGGGTGAGTCAGTTTGTGGATTGCAGCAGCCTAGATGCAGGTGCCCAGCAAGTCATAGGTGTTGAGCCTGGCGAGGAGCTTCTGTTTTCCCAGCAGTACAGCATCCCGCACACGGCGATCACAGCCGTGGAAGGCGAAGACGGTGCGCTGGTAATTGAGAAGGTCCATGACCTGAGAGCATTCAAACGATCCAAAATGCCAAGGGAGGATTCAGGCGCACCGCCCGGGCCGACTCGGCTTTGGAAAGCCGAGCTACGTCGCAGAATGCCTCGCTCACGTCGTCGGCACATTGTTCCGCAAAATCACCAACATCCCCTCAACCAAACCTTCCCCAGAAACCTCCGTGTAGCGTCCATCGGTGAGGCCGGTTTTGATGGGGAGCGGCTCGGCTTTGCCGTCGCGGAGGATGTAGAGGTGGGCGGCGGGGTTGGTTTTGTCGTCTTTGTCGCTGGCTTCGGGGCGGCTGCGGTTGCGGGTGGGCATGGGGATGAGGCTTTGGACGAAGGATTTCTTCGCGGGGCCGGTTTTGGCTGCAGTGGCGGGATTGAAGCGCAACGCGGCGGTGGGCACGCGGAAGACGTTCTGGCTCGCGGAGACGTCGATGTCGGCGGTGGCGGTCATGCCGGGGCGGAGGCTGAGGTCGTCGTTGCTGACATCGAGATCGGCTTCGTAGGTCACCACGTTTTGCGTGACGGCGGAACCGTAGGACACGACGGAAACGATAGCGCTGTAAGTGCGATCCGGCCAGGCATCGACGGTGAAGGTGGCTTTCTGACCTTTCTCGACCCGACCGATGTCGGCCTCGGCGATGGTGACTTTCAAAATCATGCGCTCCAGCTTCTCGGCGATGACGAACAATTGCGGCGCGGTGAAGCTGGCGGCGACGGTCTGGCCGGGCTCGATGCTGCGCGTGAGCACGATGCCATCGATGGGCGATTTGATGATGGCCCGGCCGAGATCATTCTCGTTGATGCGCACCTGGGACTCGGCGGTGCCGACTCCGGCCTGCGTGTTGAGCAGATCGGCCTTCGCACGCTCGGCGATGGCGATGGCGGTGTCGATGATGGCTTTGGAGGGCACTTTGCCGCCGCTAATGCGCTGCAGCTCCTGCTGGCGTGCGAGCAGCGCGGCGCTTTCCTTCACCGTGGCCTCGGCGAGCGCGACACGGGCCTGCGCGGCTCGCACCGCGGCGCGGTTGCTCTCGGTTTGCTGCAAAAGCTTGCTGGTATCGAGCTTGGCGAGCTGCTGGCCTCTGGTGACGCGGTCATTGATGTCGGCATTCACTTCGAGCGTGATGCCGGAAAGCTCGCTGCCGACGGTGACTTCGTTTGTCGGCTCCAGATTGCCCGTGGCGGTGATGCTGAGGAAGACATCGCCACGCGTGAGCGGCTCGGTCACATAGAGCGGCACTTGTTGTTTGGCCTTTTCGATGCGGCTGCGCCAATACCATCCGCCCAGACCGAGCGCGATGACGATGAGGCCGAGGATGGCGTTGCGTTTGAAGTGCCCCTTGGATCCGCTGGCCTGGATGGTTTTGGCGAGATCGGCAGGAGCCAATTGGGTGGTGGTTTTCATGTCAAAAGGGCGACCAACCTCCGCCGAGGGCTTGGTAGAGTTGCACGCAGGCATTGGCGCTCTGCGCGGTGGTGGTGACTTCCTGCTGCTCCAGCGTGAGCAGCGTGCGCTGCGCATCGAGCG
>JBIIRD010000070.1:0-26816 GCA_044341745.1 Prosthecobacter sp.
AACGCCCTCGCTGATCGCCGCTCACCCGAGCGGCGCGGATTGAAACCTGTTAGCACTCTGTTAGCAGTAAGGTTAAACCGATCGCCGCTCACCCGAGCGGCGCGGATTGAAACCTCCCATTGATCATTCGACAATACTTGTCTGCGGATCGCCGCTCACCCGAGCGGCGCGGATTGAAACATGGTGTGTTTAGGCGTTGCGAAACATAGTAGCGATCGCCGCTCACCCGAGCGGCGCGGATTGAAACCTGCTCCCAGGAAAATAGGTCATCGGGGTTGCGATCGCCGCTCACCCGAGCGGCGCGGATTGAAACACGTCATGCACTCCTTGGACGGCAAAGTGGTCATATCGCCGCTCACCCGAGCGGCGCGGATTGAAACCTCGGGAGAGCGGAGCAGTTTCGGGTCGCAGCCCATCGCCGCTCACCCGAGCGGCGCGGATTGAAACCTGAAGGGCAGCGCGGCCCTTATTGGCGTCCCTGATCGCCGCTCACCCGAGCGGCGCGGATTGAAACAAGGAGGAACCACGCGATGAATAAGACCGAACAAAATCGCCGCTCACCCGAGCGGCGCGGATTGAAACACCGGACGGTTTACACCGAGCTCCTGGCGATGCAATCGCCGCTCACCCGAGCGGCGCGGATTGAAACGCCAGCGTTTTGGCGGCAATCCCGTGGGCAGCAAATCGCCGCTCACCCGAGCGGCGCGGATTGAAACTGCCTGACCTTGTGCAACTCATCATTCTTTCGCGATCGCCGCTCACCCGAGCGGCGCGGATTGAAACCGTGTCATCATACCGACGGGTCCGAATTGTCCCTATCGCCGCTCACCCGAGCGGCGCGGATTGAAACGTTTTCATGGGTGCTGTGCTTTGTGTGTGGTGGAATCGCCGCTCACCCGAGCGGCGCGGATTGAAACTATGACGTTTGCGATTCAAGAAGCCTTGAAAGACATCGCCGCTCACCCGAGCGGCGCGGATTGAAACTTCCTCCGGTTGAATTGTCCCCCGTGCAACGTCATCGCCGCTCACCCGAGCGGCGCGGATTGAAACAGCCCAAAGGCCGAACAGTCGAATCATCATCGGATCGCCGCTCACCCGAGCGGCGCGGATTGAAACAATTCATATCAGGTTAATGGATATTAAGCTGATTATCGCCGCTCACCCGAGCGGCGCGGATTGAAACCCTGTATGCCGCTTCCACAAGACGGGCGTAAATGATCGCCGCTCACCCGAGCGGCGCGGATTGAAACATCCGCTGTGCCTCTTTGCTCGGCGGAATACCCCATCGCCGCTCACCCGAGCGGCGCGGATTGAAACATCGAGTCCGGCAAACGCTGGGCTGTGCTGGTTGATCGCCGCTCACCCGAGCGGCGCGGATTGAAACCCTTGAACAGTTTCTTTGATCTTTGCGTGCGTGATCGCCGCTCACCCGAGCGGCGCGGATTGAAACCATTGCATGGCCGCGCCGCTGCCCCTGATCCAGGATCGCCGCTCACCCGAGCGGCGCGGATTGAAACAAGAAAACGTCTCAATGCGCGTGTTGAGCGGCTGATCGCCGCTCACCCGAGCGGCGCGGATTGAAACTCCGCGTGTCGGATAGAGCGGCCACATGGAGAACATCGCCGCTCACCCGAGCGGCGCGGATTGAAACCTCAAGGTCCTCGATGGCATGTTGGATGGCATCCAATCGCCGCTCACCCGAGCGGCGCGGATTGAAACAGTGCAGACCTAGTTAACCAAATCAGAAGCGGACATCGCCGCTCACCCGAGCGGCGCGGATTGAAACCTCGGCCTTTCCCGGCAACACTGAAGGGCTGACAATCGCCGCTCACCCGAGCGGCGCGGATTGAAACCTCGGCCAAAACAGCGTTTGCCTGCCTGCCGCGTATCGCCGCTCACCCGAGCGGCGCGGATTGAAACCTTGTGGAATCCGTTCTTTTCCTTCCGGTGGGAGATCGCCGCTCACCCGAGCGGCGCGGATTGAAACATCTTCGGCGGCATCCTCGGCGAGGGAGTCGGCGATCGCCGCTCACCCGAGCGGCGCGGATTGAAACAATAGCCAAGGGGTTTGGGAAGAGTTGACTGGCGATCGCCGCTCACCCGAGCGGCGCGGATTGAAACTCCATCACATTGACCCCGACTACCAACAACGCCGATCGCCGCTCACCCGAGCGGCGCGGATTGAAACAACTCGGGAAGCCCCATGCCGTGCCACCTGTGGCATCGCCGCTCACCCGAGCGGCGCGGATTGAAACACCACCTGCGGAACCAACTAAAAAACACGCAATCGGAGAGTCGCCGCTCACCCGAGCGGCGCGGATTGAAACACCATCGACCGTCTTCATGCGCCCAATCTCTGCGATCGCCGCTCACCCGAGCGGCGCGGATTGAAACAGCTGTTGGGCTGCGGCACATGATTTTCAGTCGAATCGCCGCTCACTCGAGCGGCGCGGATTGAAACCCTGTATGCCGCTTCCACAAGACGGGCGTAAATGATCGCCGCTCACCCGAGCGGCGCGGATTGAAACCTGAGAAGAAAAAGGCTCGTTTTAGCGCCGAAAGATCGCCGCTCACCCGAGCGGCGCGGATTGAAACATCATCCATGCCGCGCGCTGCGTGATCGTCTCCACATCGCCGCTCACCCGAGCGGCGCGGATTGAAACGCCGCCGAGGTGCCGGAAAAGACGGCGCTGGAAGATCGCCGCTCACCCGAGCGGCGCGGATTGAAACTTGCCATCGTGAAAGGGGGTGGCAAGTGATCGTTATCGCCGCTCACCCGAGCGGCGCGGATTGAAACAGCGGCATCATGGACGAGGATGAGGGAGAGCGCATCGCCGCTCACCCGAGCGGCGCGGATTGAAACCTTGCCTTGACCGAGTGCCAGGATTGAACCCCTGATCGCCGCTCACCCGAGCGGCGCGGATTGAAACACGTTCACGGAACCTATGCCGGGAACTGGAAGGAATCGCCGCTCACCCGAGCGGCGCGGATTGAAACAGGTTCGGGTTGCTCCTTGGGTGGATTTAATGCCATCGCCGCTCACCCGAGCGGCGCGGATTGAAACTACGCCTTCGGGCAGATTGTCTGGGGCCTTGAGCATCGCCGCTCACCCGAGCGGCGCGGATTGAAACACCGACACAGGGCGGCGTTTTGTCGAGCTGGCAGAATCGCCCTCCCTTCACGGGGAGGGCGCGGATTGAAACAGCAAATGTTGGCGACAAGCGCGCCATCCCATGGCTGAATCGTCCTTTCACGCCAATCTCTTCAACCCTGGCCAAACTTTTGCCTGTGTTGGCTTGCTGGATCTACCATGACCGAACATCACCTCACCCTTCAATTCCAGGACTTCAAAGCCAAGCTGGTGCTCGGCGGCGAGCATTCGCTCTATGACCTGGCGGAGTTTCTCATCGAGACGCTGGGCTTTGAGCTCGATCACTGCTTCGAGTTCTGCGACAATCTCAAGAACCCGTACCGCAGCAAGGAGCGCTACACGCTCTTTGCGGACCTGGGCGAAGCCGATGACCCCGATGAACCTGGGGTGCAGAAGACGCTGGTGTCCGCCGTGTTCCGCCCCAGGAGGAAAATGCTGTTTCATTTCGATTATGGCGACGACTGGATGTTTCCCGTCACCTGCACGGCGGTGAAGGAATCCACGGCGAAGCGGAAGTTCAAGAAGGTGATCTCCACCACCGGCACTCCGCCCGTGCAGTATGATTACGGCGAGGATGACTTCTGAACCGTGTCTCCAGAACCTCCATCCGCAGATGCCTGATCCAATCCGAAGGAAGCCCTGCAGGGATTTCACCAAAGACACGGCGGCGGGTTACGGTGAGCGGCCCCGTTGAAGCATCGGATGGATCTGAGCCATCTGTGACATCTGCGGATGCTGTTGATTCAGGCTGACTCTGACAGAGCGGATCCCATGAAGAAGACGACTCCTTCGGGCGTTATTCTGGCGGCATGAATTCTTCCTCCATCCAGCTCCAGAACCGGACCCGCCGCGCGTTCCTGGGCAGAGCTTCGCAGGGTCTTGGGACCGTGGCGCTGGCCTCGCTGCTAAGGCCTGCCGATGTGGCGGGGGCTCCCATGACCGGCATCCTCGCAGCGCCGCACCTGCCCCAGAAGGCAAAGCGCGTCATCTGGCTGACCATGGCCGGCGGCCCCTCACATCTGGAAACCTTCGACCCCAAGCCGAGGCTTGCCGAGATGGATGGCAAGCCGATGCCGGAATCCTTCACCAAGGGCCAGCAGCTCGCCCAGCTCCAAGGCAAGCCGCTGATGTGCTTCGGCCCGCAGCACAAGTTCGCCAGGTTCGGCCGCAGCCAGATCGAGATCTGCGAGCTGTTCCCGAACATCGGGCGCGTGATTGATGACATCTGCCTGATCCGCAGCATGACCACGGACGCCATCAACCATGACCCGGCGCACATGTTCATGAACACCGGCTCGCAGATCGCCGGCCGGCCAAGCATGGGTGCCTGGGTGACCTACGGCCTGGGCAATGAAGCCAGCGACCTGCCCGGCTTCGTCGTGCTGACCTCCCTTGGCCGAGGCGGACAGAACCAGCCCATCGCCGCGCGCCAGTGGAGCAGCGGCTTCCTGCCCTCCAAACACCAGGGCGTGCAGCTCCGCGCCCAGGGCGACCCGGTGCTTTATCTTGGCAATCCAGGCGGCGTCACCCGCGAGCGACAGGGCGCTGATGTGGCGGCCATCAATGCGCTCAACCAGCAGCATGCCGCGCGTGTGGAGGATCCGGAGATCGCCACCCGCATCGCGCAGTATGAAATGGCCTTCCAGATGCAGGCCAGCGTGCCCGACCTGATGGATGTCAGCGGCGAGGGCCGGAAAACCCTGGAACTTTACGGCTGCCAGCCCGGCGACGGCTCCTTTGCCTCCAACTGCCTGCTTGCCCGTCGACTGGCCGAACGCGGCGTGCGTTTCATCCAGCTTTATCACAAGGACTGGGACCATCACGGCGGCGTCAAGGAAGGCGTGAGGCTGAAGGCGGAGGAGATCGACCGGGCCTGCATGGCGCTGATCACCGACCTGAAGCAGCGCGGCATGCTGGAGGACACGCTCATCGTCTGGGCGGGTGAGTTTGGCCGCACGCCGATGTCCCAGGGCGGCAGCGGGCGGGATCACCACAACAAGGCCATGTCCGTCTGGCTTGCCGGGGCCGGCATCCAGGGCGGCATCGTGCATGGCGCCACCGACGACCTGGGCTATGCTGCCATTGAGAAGGTCACCACGGTGCATGACCTGCACGCCACCATGCTGCATCAGCTCGGCATCGACCACAACGCCTTCAGCTTCAAGTTCCAGGGCCTGGACGCCCGGCTCAGCGGCGTCGAGGGCGCGCGGATCATCAAGGACATCCTGGCCTGACGAACCGGCCGGACATCCTGCACGCAGGCGGCGCGCACCGGGTTCACACCTAACCCAAAGCGCCTCCACGCAATGGCATGGAGGTGCCGCTGGGAAGTTCGGAGGGTGGTGGCTCAGTCTCCCCTGCGTGCTGGCGGCGGCTGGGGAGCCCGGTCGCCGTCCTCGCGGACGGAGCTGCGGATCTCCTCCATCTCACGCAGCTTGGCGCGGAAGGGCTCAGGCACGGCGGCACGCTCCTCCTCGGAGTTCACCGGCCATTCCTTCGGCTCACCGTCCCTGGGTTTCACGCTGAACACAGCCCGGTCGCCGTCCTTGCTGAGGCGGTAGATGCCGCTGTCATCGCTGCGGGTGATGCTGGCGCTTTCATGCATTTCACGACGTTCCGAGCGATGCACCTCGCCCTGGCCGCCACGCGAGGGCGGAGGCATGTCCCGGGGACCCTCCATGCGGCGACGGACTTCACCGTCAGGCGGACCGCCGGGGCCGCGCTCGCGCTGATGCATGTCCGGGCGGCGGTCATCGCGCCCCCTCCAGCCGTCGCGCCCCTCCCGAGGCAGGTCAAAGTTGGGCGGCATCGGCATCGGGCCTTCCCTGCCCTCGCGGGCCCACTTCTGCACCTGCTCCTGGTATTCCCGCATCTGATGCTGGAAGTTTTCAATGCGTTCACGCCATTCATCACCGCCACCGCCCTGACCGAAGGGGCCACCGGACCAGGGCGGCATCATGGGCATGAATCCGCCGCGCGACCGCGCCTCCTCGACACGCGCCATGCGTTCGCCAATCTTCACGCTCACCTGCTTCTGCTGGCCGCCGGTGATGACCGTCAGGTTGACGATGTCCTCCTTCTTGCGGCTGCGCACCAGGGTCTGGAGCTGCTCCATGTTCACCAGCTTTTGATCCTCAAACAAGACCAGCACATCGTGCTCCTTGAGCCCGGCTGCCTGGGCAGGCGAATCCGGCATCACCTCGACAACCTGGAGGCCGAAACCCTCGGCGAGCCCGAACTGGGCGCGCATTTCACGGCTGACCGGGCTTGTGAGAACGCCCAGGTAGGCCACGGGCCTTTCAACGGGGCGCTCAGGCTCGCGATCCCGGTCCCGGTCGCCACGCGGACGATCCGCTGGCGGAGGCGGGGCTCCGGGTTTGTCAGGCTGCCTGGAAGGCGGCGCGGGTGGCGGAGCATCGCCTTTTTCCTGTGCCCTGGCAGGCAGATTCAAGAGGGCCAGCAGACCGGCCATCAGTAACAGGACGGAGAGATGTGGTTTCATGGTTGGTTAGTGGGTGGGGCTGGGAAAAGCAGAGAACAGAGGATGGAGAATCGAAACGAGCCGCAGGCTCACTGGAAGGACACAGGCAGCACCACGCTGTCCTCGCGCGGCACCTCGACGGTGATGTGGGCGCCGTCCCGGGGGTCGATCCAGGCCCGGCGTTCCAGCGACACAATCTTCATGTGCTGTTCCGGCAGGCGTGAGGTTTCATTGTAGCGGATGCCCTGGTCCTGAGTGTCCACCACCTCGCGGATCGTGCTGACCGGCAGCACGGAATGGGCCGTGGGTGCCGAGGCCAGTCCGGCAGGTTCAGGAGCGGCCTGCATCAGGCTCATGACGACCACGGCGGCGGCGGCGCCGAGGGATGTCCACAGCATGGGCGGCAGCCAGCGAGCCGGTCGGCGGCCTGGGCGCAGCGCCCAGCGCAGATCCTGTTCGAGCTCGCGGTTCACGCGCTGCTCCAAGGCGGTGCTGGGGCGTGCGGGAGCCAGGGAGGAAAGCAGGTTTTCAAGGTCGTGGTCGTTCATGGCAGGGCCTGGGGGGCGGGTTCGAAGTTCAGCAGATTGGCGGGCGGGGCGGAGTCGCCCAGGAGATCGTCCTTGAGAGGGGCCAGATGTTTCTGAAGGTTGTTCAAGGCGTAGCGGTAGCGTCCGGCGATGGTGTTGATGGAAATGCCGAGGGCGGTGGCAATCTCCTGAAAGGTCAGGCCGCCCCAGAGCCTGAGGGTCACCACTTCACGCTGGTCCTCAGGCAGCCTGGCAAGCGCCTCCGTGACGATGGCGGCGGTCTCTTTCTTTTCCGGAGGCACGTCGAAAACCGGGGCGTCCTCGCCGGGCAGGGCGATTTCGCTGGCGGCCTCGCGCCGGGCACGACGGGTGTCGCTGCGGCGCAGGTCCAGGGCGATGGTGCGGACGGCGGCATAGAGGAGGGGGATGTTGTCCTTGTCTCCATCAGGGAAACGCCGCCACCAGCGCACGAAGGCCATCTGCACCACGTCCTCCGCGTCCGCCGGGCTGGGGGTGAGCTGGCGTGCATACAGGACCAGGTTGGGGGCAACCTGGTCGAAGCATTGCTTCCAGTCGAATTCAGCGGCGGCCATGACGGGTGGAGAAATGAGCAGACACCTGCATAACGGCAGGCGGCGAAAGTTTTGTGTGCCCGGGCTGGGAATTCTCTGCTTGATTGGCAGGTCTCTTCCTCTGCCATGAACCATCCCCTCTCCTTCCGCTTCAAGCTGCTCGCCTTCTCGCCCCAGATCTACGTCACCGACGCCGAAGGTCATGAGGTGCTTTACGTGAAGCAGAAGCTCTTCCGGCTGAGGGAGAAGGTCGAGGTCCATACGGACAGCTCACGCCGGCAGCTTCTCTGCACCATCGAGGCCGACCGCATCATCGACTGGAGCGCCCGCTACACCTTCCGCGATCCCTCAGGTCGCGAACTTGGCGCCGTCGGCCGCCGCGGCATGAGGTCGCTCTGGAGCGCCCATTATGACGTGTTCGCCCCCGGCTCGCGTGAACCGCTTTTCTCCATCCGTGAGGAGAACCCGCTGGCCAAGCTGCTGGACGGCTTTCTGGGCGAACTGCCCATCGTCGGCCTGCTGACGTCCTTCCTTTTTCACCCCAGGTATGTCACCGTTCGCACCGACGGCACGCCCGTGATGCGCCTGACCAAGAAACCCGCCTTTTTCGAGGGGCGGTTCCAGCTCGACAAGATTGGCGAGGTCAGCGAGGGCGAGGAGCTGGCGGTCATTCTTTCCTACCTGATGATGAACCTGCTGGAGCGCCGGCGCGGCTGACCCAGGCCCGAAGCTTCGACGCCGAGGCTGCCTCATAGTCCGCCTGCGCCCTGAAGAACTCCGCCCTGGCGTCCACCTCCAGAAGTCTCGCTTCAAAGGTGGCCTGCTCACGGATCTGCAGGGCCAGCAGGTCGGTGGCGCCCTGGTCTATGCGTTTGCGTTCAGCCTCCTCCAGCTGAACCGCCAGCCCGACGTTCAGGCTGGTCATGCCGATCTGCTCATGGGCCGCGCGGATGGCGCTCCAGGCGTCGCGCACCTCGGCCACGATGCGTTCACGCGCGAAGCGGGCGTCGGCATCCAGGCGCTGCAGCTCTGCCTGGATCACCTCCAGGCGCCCCTTCGCCTCGTTCCGCTGAAGCGGCACCCGCAGCTCGATGCCGACGGCGCTTTCCGTGCGTTCACGATCCTTGTAGGGCCCCTCGCCCAGGTTTTCGGTCACGGTCGCGGTCAGGTCCAGGTTGGGCAGCAGGTTGTTTTTCGCCAGGCGCTGATCGATGTCGAACTTTGCGGCGACCAGGCGGATGCGGCGCAGCTCCGGCCGCAGCACGAAGGCGTCCTGGATGTCCGGCCCAACCTTCTTTTCGTCCGGCTGCACCGGAAGGGGAAAGGCCTGCGGCAGGTGATGCCGGGCGATCACCACCGGCTCGTCCTTTTGGTCCCGGTAAAAAAGCGAAAGCTCGATGCCAGCCGCCTCGAAGCGCCTGCGGGCCTGCACCACGGCCAGGCGGCGGCTGACCACCAGGCGCTCGTTGTCCACCTCGACGATCGGAGCCAGCTGGCCCTTTTTAACCAGCTCGGCAATCGCGTCGTCACGGTCCTCGGCAAGCCTTTCCAGCTGCTCGGTGACACCCAGGCGCAGGCCCATGGCCACCCAGTTGAAGTAGGAGCGCGAGGCTGCGCGAACGATGTCGAGGTGCTGGCGCTGGATGAAGGGATCGGCCGCCTCCTGGTCGAGCCGCGCCTTCCACAGGGCCGCCCGGCGCGAGTCAATGACGCTGTCGCGCAGCAGGTTCAGCCGGATGCCGGCGCGCATCTCGCCGTCGAGCTGCGTGCGGTTCTTGTCATAATCCGCCAGGCTTCCCGAGCTGATGCGGTAGCCCGCAAAAACGTTGCCACCCCAGAACGGCAGCGGCTGGTCGAACGTGAAGTCGCCGACACTGTTGTCGTAATAGCCGTTAGGCTGGAAGCTGCCCGACGCGCGGAAGCCGAGGTCAAAGGCGCCCTGCGCCTGGCGCAGCCGGCCGGCGGCGATGTCGCGCTCGATGAGGGCGATGAGGTAGGGCGGATACTTCGAGGTGACGGATTCGAGCACCTTGTCGAGGGTGAGCGGCTCGGCCCGGGCCGCGGCGAGGCCGGTGAAGCCGCCGAGGCAGAGACAGAGAAGAAGATGAAGAAGAGGCCTTTTCATGCTCACTTTTTAGCCTCCGGTTCCTTGTCCGACACCACGGGCGGGAAGCCGTTGATCTGGCGCCAGATCTCCTTCCAGAGCGGCACCACGCCGAGCAGGATCCAGCCGTTGGCCCTCACGCCCTGGCGGAGGTAGCGGTTGCTCGGCCAGTCCTCCCGGCGCTCCTCACCGTCACGCGTGATCACGTCGGGCTTGGGCGCCACCACGACACGGAAGCGGCCCTTGCCGTCATCCGCAGGGTCGATGAACACCACCTCCCCTCCAAAGGTGCCGACGGCGACGCTGGGCCACCCCACAAACTGGATGGCAGGCCAGCCTTCAAACTGAAGCCTGACCTCGGAGCCGGGCACCACGCCACCGTCCGGACTGGTCTGGCGGGGCGTGATCAGCGGCATGTCGTTGCCGTCGAGCCACATCTCCACGAAGCGGCTTTCGGTTTCCGGAATGATCACACAGATGGGCGAACCTGGCCTGAGAAAGGTTCCATCCGTGGCCTGCACGCTGAGCACGATGCCGTCGCGCGGCGACTCCACGACCTGGCGCTGGTTCTGGCTGATCTGAATCTCCAGAGTCTTGATGTCACGATCCGCCGTGGCGACCTCGGCCTGGGCGGTGCCTTTCTGGGCGCGGATGCCGGCGATGGTGGCGCCAAAATCGTTTTCCGTGCGCCTCAGGTTGGCGTCAGCGGCCTTCAGGTTGGCGTCGGAGCTTTCCTGGAGCTGCCGCGCCACCTCAAAGTCACGCTCCGAGACCAGGCCTGACTTCCTCAGTTCGCTGACACGGTTGAAGTTCAGCTGCGCCGTCTCCGCCGTGATCTTTTCGGCGGCGACACGCTGCTGCGCGGCGTCCAGCGCCTGCCCCTTGGCCTGCTCCTGCTGACGGATCTGCAGTTCGAGGTCGTCCACGCGCTGGGCGGCGGCGGCGCGGCGCACAATGAGCGAATCATGCTGGCTGCGCAGGTTGGCGAGCAGGTTGGGGTCGTTGTCCTGGATCTCGACAATGACCGCCCCCTTCTTCACACGCTGGCCCTCGACGACATGGAGCTTGCGGACATTGCCGGAGACCGGCGCCTCGACGTTGATCCGGCGTTCGAGGGGGTCGAAGGCGATGACCTTGCCGCTGCCGCTGACGAACTGCTGCCAGGGCAGGAACCAGACGGCGAGCAGGAAGCCAACAAAAAGCATGGCAAGAACCCGCGCCATCAGCCTCGGCAGCCGTGAGGAGCCCGCCCGGGTGATGGCCGGGAGATGGCCGATGAGTTCGAAGGTTGAGGAGCGGGACTGGCTCATGGCTCAATGGAAGGCGGGGTTGTCAAGGTCGATGCGCTGGCCGCATCTGGCGGCGACCAGGGGATCGCGGGTGGCGATGATCACCGTCCAGGGCAGCGCCGGGTCCAGGATCACGGCCGTGAGCTCGTTCATGCTGTCGCGGTCCATGCCGTCGAAGACATCGTCGAGCAGAAGCAGGCGGGGCTTGAGCACCAGCGCCCTGGCAAGAAGGAGCCGGGTGCGCTGGCGGGACGAGAGGGGCAGGCCTCCCGTCACCAGCTGTGTGTGCATGCCCATCGGCAGGGCCATCACATCCTCCAGAAGCCCGACGGCCTGAAGCGCGCGCTGGACGTCGTCCAGGCCGATGCCAGGACGCCCGAGCCGGATGTTTTCAGCGATCGTGCCGTTCACGATGTCCTGGCTGCGGACGAGCATCACGCTGCCTCGCAGTTCCTCAAGGTACCAGGACCGCAGGTCGAAGCCGGCGATGCTGATGTGGCCGCGGCTTGGATAGCGCAGGCCGAGCAGGAGGTCGAGCAGGGTCGAGCAGCCACTGCCCTGTGAACCTGTCAGGGCGGCGCGCCCGCCGGCAGGAATGTCAAAGCCCACATGGCTGAAGACCTCGCGGCCATCTGGATAGGCGTAGGCCAGGTCACTGACGCTGAGAGCAGCGCCGCCCCCCTCAAGCCGGGGGATGTCACCGTCCTCGTTTTCAATCTCGAGGTCGATCAGGTGCCCGAGCTTGTCCACGGCGGCGAGGGCGTCATACCAGGCTTCAAACTTCTTGGCGAGCTTGGACAGCGAGGCGACGATGGCGCTGACGATGAGTTCGGCGGCGACAAGCTGGCCCAGCGTGAGCTGCATGTTCAGCACCAGCCAGCCGCCGACCACCAGAAGGGCTGAACTTGCGAGCACCTCAAGAAACAGCAGGCCGCAGATCTGGCGCAGCAGCACGCGGAAGTGGGCTCCGCGGGCGGTGAGAAAACCGCGGGTCAGCTGGTCCGCGCGCTGCATCGCCAGGGCGTAGCCTCCCGGCCCCTTGAAGAGCCGCGGATAACGGGCCAGCTCCTCCAGCCAGTTCACCACGTCGTATTTGCAGATGCTCTCCTGAATGCTCGTGCGCACCGCGCCACGTCCCAGTCCGAACACGATGAAGGCGATCAGCAGCAGCAGCAGCAGCGAGAAGGCAAGCAGGGAGGGATGATAGAAGCCAAGCACCACCAGGCCGATGAAGCCGCCAAGGATGAGATTGATGCCGTCGAGCAGGAGGAGCGCCGTGCTTTTCTGCACCGTCACCACGTCCAGGAAGCGGTTGACCATCTCCGGGGCGTGAACGCCGTCGAGCGACTCCGCCTTCACGCGCGGCAGCCGGTAGGCCATGTCAGCGGCCACCCTGACAAAGATGCGGCGCTGGATGACCTCGGCGATGTAGTATTGCAGCCCGCGCATCACCGAGGAAAGCAGGAGAAAGGCGAAAAGCGCCACGGCGATGACAATCAGCGCCTGCTGGAAGGGCCCGCTCTGGCTTCCGAAGGCCAGGTTGGAGACCAGGGAGTTCACCGCCAGAGGCAGCGCCAGGTAAAGCAAGCCGGTGATGATGCTAAAGATGACGATCGTGCCAATGTCCTTCATCTCAGGCCGCATCAGCCCGATGAGGCGGCGCAGGGGCGGCATGTGATCCTGATGCCCGTGCTCATGGGCCTCAGCCTTCACATGAAAGGCGGGCAGGAGTTCCGCATCCTCGGCCTGCTCACCGCCCCGAAGCCCCTCGGCGGGGCGTTCCGGCGTCACCACCCCCAGGTCAACCACCTCGGAGAGATGCTTCAGCCCGAGGCGTTGCATCAGCTCCCGTCTGGAGATCGTCTCCGATTCAAGCGGCGTTTCCGGACACGAAATGCGCGCGCGGAAGAAGCTGTGCCTGCGGAGAACGATCCAGCGGCCGGGATCCGGCTGCCAGACCACCATGGGCTGGTCCTCCGGAACCCGCCAGACCGCGTCGGCCAGCGGCATGCGCAGGGGCTGGATGCGCATGCCGATGACTTCCGAGGCCCGGATGAGCACCTCCAGGGGCTCCAGTCCCGCTTTACGGGCAAGCTCAACAGCGTGCTGCACCCTGCCTGGATCCGACTGCAGGTTCAAAACCTGCGCCAGAAAGCAAAGGGTCTCCGCATCATGGGCGGAGGGTTCAGAAATAGGTCTCGTAGGCTCTGGGCGGGAGTCTGCGGTGGCAGGCATTGGCCCAATTATACGCTCGAGATCACTTCCGGATGCCACAAATTTCCACGCCCCCTGCGGCGGAGGCCCGGCTTGGCTGACCGGCAGTTCACCTGCAAAGAAGCGCTGGCAGACTGCAATCTTCTGTCGCATCTGGACGTACTTTTCTCACCCCCCATGTCCCATCATCCCCTCAATCTCGAACATCACTTCCTGACACGTCGCCAGATGCTCAGCCGTCTCGGCATGGGCATGGGCGCCATGGCCCTGGGCGACCTGATGAGCCCGGGCGGCACCGCCCGGGCGGCGGGAGTGGACGGGACCAACCCCTTCGGCGTGCGCAGGCCGCACCATGAGCCGAAGGCGAAGCGGGTGATCCACTTCTTCATGAACGGCGGCCCCTCTCAGGTGGACACCTTTGATCCCAAGCCGGAGCTGACCAAGTATGATGGCAAACCGCTGCCCAGCCTGCTGAAGACCGAGCGGCCGACAGGCGCGGGGCTGAAGTCCCCCTTCGCATTCAAGAAGTACGGCCAGTGCGGCCTGGAGGTGAGCGACCTCTTTGCCAAGACCGCCGCCTTTGCCGACGACCTGTGCGTCATCCGTTCGATGTACGCCGACGTGCCCAACCACGAGCCCTCGCTCGGCCTCATGAACTGCGGCGACGGCCGCCTGCATCGTCCGAGCATGGGCTCCTGGGTGACCTACGGCCTGGGTTCGGAAAACGAGAACCTGCCCGGCTACATCTCCATGTGCCCCAAGGGCATGCCGACACGGCGCACGAAGAACTGGCAGTCCGCCTTCCTGCCCAGCATCTACCAGGGCACCTACATCAACACCGAGGACACCGAGGTGGACAAGCTGGTCGAGTTCATCAAGAACGGCTCGCTCGACCTCAAGCAGCAGCGCCGCCAGCTCGACCTGCTTTACGCGCTGAACGAAAACCATCTCAAGCAGCGGCAGAACGACCAGCAGCTCGACGCCCGCATCCAGAGCTTCGAGCTGGCTTACCGCATGCAGATGGAGGCCACCGACGCCTTCGACATCAGCCGGGAGCCGGAGATGGTGCGCAAGGCCTACGGAGAAAACGACTTCGGCCGCCAGACGCTCATCGCCCGCCGCCTCCTGGAGCGTGGGGTGCGCTTCATCCAGCTTTGGACCGGCGCCGGCCAGCCCTGGGACAGCCACGATGAAATCCTCGATCATGCGCGTCTGGCCAAGGATGTGGACCAGGCCATCGCCGCCTTCATGGGCGACATGAAGCAGCGCGGCCTGTTTGACGACACCCTCATGATCTGGGGCGGTGAGTTCGGCCGCACACCGGCGGTTGAGCTGCCGACCCCGGGCGCCAACGCCGGCAAGCAGCGCGGACGTGACCACAACCATTACGGCTTCACCTACTGGCTTGCGGGCGGTGGAGCGAAGGGCGGCCACACGCACGGCGCCACCGATGAGTTTGGCTTCGCCGCGATTGAGGACAAGGTCCATGTGCATGACCTGCACGCCACCCTGCTGCACCTGCTGGGCTTCGATCACGAACGCTTCACCTACCGCTATGCCGGGCTCGACTTCCGCCTGACCGGCGTCAACGAATGCGGCGTGGTGAAGGAACTCGTGGCCTGACCTGGGAAATCGGAAATCCTGCCGGACATCCTCGCTTCCCTTGCCTGCGCGCCGTCCCGCCGCATAGTCGGCGTTCCATTCCGCGCCCCATGCCCGACACCGCCACGCTTCTCATCCACTGCCCGGACCGCCCGGGGCTCGTCCACGACGTGACCGGGTTCATCTTCTCGCACCAGGGCAACATCATCGACCTGCAGCAGCACATTGACCCGGACGCGGACGCCTTTTTCATGCGCCTGGAATGGAGCCTGGAAAACTTCAAGCTGGAGAAATCCGAGATCTTCGACCGCCTGCAGCCCATGGCCCGCCGGCATGAGATGCAGATGCGCCTGCACTTTGCCAGTCAGCGCAAGCGCATCGCACTCTTCGTCACCAAGGAAAACCACTGCCTCTACGACCTGCTCGCCCGTCATGAAGCGGGTGACCTGCCGGTGGACATCCCGCTGATCGTGGCCAACCACGAGACCCTGCGCCCGGCGGCGGAACGCTTCGGCATTCCCTTTCACCACTTCCCGATCACGAAGGACAACAAGCTGGAGCAGGAGGCCGCCCAGATTGAACTGCTCCGGAAGGAGCGCATCGACACCGTCGTGCTGGCCCGCTACATGCAGATCATCAGCCCGGCGATGATCGCGGCCTTTCCGAACCAGATCCTCAACATTCATCACAGCTTCCTGCCCGCCTTTGTCGGGGCCAAGCCCTATCATCAGGCCCATGCCCGGGGAGTGAAGATCATCGGCGCCACCAGCCATTATGTCACCGCCGACCTGGATGAGGGCCCCATCATCCATCAGGACGTCATGCGAGTGAGCCACGAAGACAGCGTTCAGGACCTTGTCCGTCTCGGGCGTGACCTGGAAAAGACGGTGCTGGCCAAGGCACTCTGGTGGCATGTCCGGGACCAGGTGCTGGTTTACCGGAACAAGACCGTGGTCTTCGACTGAGGCGCAACCTGCGGTTCACCCTTCAATCCACTCGCACTCGGGAGGGTTTGATGGCATGGATGGCTGCGATGACCCATACCGGTGTTCTCAGTCTGCGCTGTCCCGCCTGCGGACGTCTCTTCCTGTCGCTGCCCCAGCAGCCGGGAGCCCTGATGACGTGCCCGCACTGTGCGCACAGCGCGGTCATTGAAGCCTTCCAGGACGGTGTTTCCTCTTCACCGGGGCTGGTTTCGATGACGGTGAAACGTCGGGCGCCCCGACCTCCCGCCCCCATCACCGCTCCCATGAGCCCGCCGCCGGCTCCAGCACCTGCCCCTCTCATGACCGGCTTTCCATCGAGCTGGCCGCCGGCTCCAGAAAAACCTCCTGCATTCATTTCGAACACGCTGCCGCCCTCCCCCATGCAGTCGCCGCCGACCGCAGGCTGGGGACAAAGCCCTCTGGTCAACCCCTTTGAGGTTGCACCACAGCCACCGGCCTACACCTCGCCGCCAGCCTACCAAGGGCCAGGCACGGCTTCGCCATTCTTCCAGCCCAGCCCGCCGTCACCGCCTTCCCAGCCCCAGGCCTTTGACTATCCTGCCTACGCTCCCCCCGCTCAAAGGCCGCTCAGCCCGCAGGACTTCCAATCCACCGAAACCGCCCCGCCCCCTGCGGACATCGAGTCCTGGCAGACACCTCCCAAGAATCGCACCTCCATCGCCCCCGCCGTCGCTTTCATCCTGCTCGTGACAGGAGCCGGACTCTGGCTGCTTCAGGAGGAACTTTTGCCGCCGATCGTGGTCGAAATCCCGGCGCCCGCCCGCCCAACGGCCGATGAAGTTTCGCCACCGGCTGCACCTCAAGCCGCTGCCGCTGCCGCTGCCGCTGCCGCTGCCTCCGCCGATGAAGGCAGCAAAGCCGATAGACCTCCACCACGCCCGGTGGACCTTGTCGCCGCCACCGAAGTGGCCCGGAAGATGTTTCTCGACCTCATCTCCGCCACCAGCCCGGCACAGAGGGCAAAGCTCATCGCAGCCCCGGAGGAGCACGGTGCGGATGCGGAGGAGTTCTTCGCGACGCACAAGATTGAGCTGAACAGCTTCAAGCTCTCCAGCGTGACGCCGAAAACCCTGCCCGGCCATGAAGCCGTTCCGCTCTTCCAGGTCGGCACCACCGCCAACCTGCACGGCGCCCTGCTGCGTCTGGTGCCCCAGGAGAAAGACGGAGAGTTTCTGCTCGACTGGCCGCTGTTTGCCGAGACCCATCTCCGCAAGCTGGCCGCCTTTCTGGCAAAACCACCCACAGACCCAACCTGGCTGCACCTGGGCATCCGCCGCAGTCATGGTCTGGAACTGCCTGAATCCCAGCGCGGTTCCCTCGTGGCCCTGACCCTGCAGGGCTCCGCCGATGGCTCCCTGGCCTGCCTCGCCGTCGCCCCCAAGAACACTCCCGCAGGCCGTTACCTCGCCCGCGAAACCGAATGGAACGAGGTTTATGTCTGCCGCCTGCTGCTTCATCACCGCAGGCTCGAGGATGGCACCCCGGCCGTCTTCGTCCTCGACATCGAAGGCGCCGCCACCGGCGAAGCCCCTTGATCTCAGCTTTTTGTTCGTCCATTTCACGCCTTCAGATGTCTCGCCCTCCCTTCCGTCGTCCCGCCGCCCCCGCCCCCAGATCTGCACCTCCGGGAAGCGAAGACTGGCCGCGCCCCTGGGCTCAGTTGAAATATTACTCCTACCACCCGGCCATCTTCCCAAACATGGTCGGTGCGGTTTCCAACGACGCAGGCGCCGGCGACCTCGTGGCCGTCTTTGACAAGGAGGGCCGCCGCTTCGGCTCCGGCTTCTACAATCCGCGCGCCCGGGTGCCGCTCCGTGTCCTCCATCATGGCGATGCCGATTTTGCTGAGGCGGACCTCGACGAGCTGCTGCGCCGCGCCTTGCTTCTCCGCAGGGACCTGGTCAAGCTCGACAAGGACACCGACGCCTACCGGGTGGTCCACTCCGATGGTGACGGCCTCAGCGGCCTCGTGGTGGATCGTTATGACGACACGCTTTCCATCGACGTCACCACCCTCGGCGCCTGGAGGCGGCTGCGGCGCTGGCTGCCCCTCATGCATGAGATCCTCGGCACCAGCCAGCAGGTCATCCGCGTCGATCCCGACATCGCCCTCATCGAGCAGATCCGCATCGCCGACGTGCCCGAAGCCACCCAGCCCGGCCCGCGCAGCGCCAAGATCCGCGAGCATGGCGTCCGCTACCTCGTGAACTTCGAGGCAGGCCACAAGACCGGCTTTTTCTGCGATCAGCGCGACAACCGCCTCAAGCTCGGCCGCCTCGCCCAGGGCCGCATGCTCGACCTCTGCACCTACACCGGCGGCTTCGCCCTCGCCGCCAAGGTCCTGGCCGGATGCGAGGACGTCACCGGTGTTGACCTGGATGAAAAGGCCATCGCCCAGGCCCGCCAGAACGCCAATCTCAACCAGACCCGCATCGACTGGATCCACGGCGACGCCTTCACCTGGGGACGCCAGATGCAGCGCAACGGCGAGCAGTGGGACACCCTTGTCCTCGACCCGCCCAAGCTCATCCACCACCGCGACAAGCAGGAGGAGGGCATTTTCAAATACCGCGACCTCAACGCCCTGGCCCTCCAGCTCGTGAAACGCGGCGGCATCTTCGTCACCTGCTCCTGCTCCGGCCTCATCAGCACCGATGACTTCGAGGAGCTCGTCATCGGCACCGCCCACCGCCATGGGCGCAAGCTGCAGATCCTGGACCGCACCGGTCCAGGCCTGGATCACCCGGTCATGTCCAACTGTCCCGAAAGCCGCTATCTCAAGGTGCTCTGGACCCGGGTCGTCTGAGGTGTCCGATCTTTTCTCCCAGGCGTTTCACCTGGGAAAACCTGGCGCACCCAGCACAGGGAACGATTTGCCCTCCCTGCTTGATTGCGCGTCAAATCGTCCCATAATCCCGCCCCCTTTCCCCCTTTGTTTTTCAAAAAAACCAAATCCCAAACCATGAGTGAGCCGAGTCCCTCCCCCGAGACCCAGCCCGAGGTCGTCCAGGCCGGTGATGCCGCCGCCGAAACCTCCGCCCCAGCCCCCCAGCTCGATCCCCTGGAGGCCGCCCAGGCCGAAATCACCCACTGGAAGGACCTTGCCTACCGCAACGCCGCCGAGCTCGACAACTTCCGCAAACGCGCGGCGCGCGAGGCCCAGGAAGCCCGGGCCTATGCCAACGCCGACCTGCTGCGCGCCCTCTTCCCCATCCTCGACAACTTCGAGATGGGCCTGGACGCCGCCCGCGCCGAATCCGAGAAATCCATGATCTTCATGGGCATGAGCATGGTCCATCGCCAGATCACCGATTTCCTTCGCGACAGCGGTGTGACCGAGGTGGAGGCCCAGGACAAACCCTTCGATCCCAACCTGCATGACGCCGTCGCCCAGGAGGCCAGCGACAAGGTCGCGGAAGGCACCATCCTGCGTGTCACCCGCCGCGGCTACCGTCTGAAGGACCGCCTGCTGCGTGCCGCCAGCGTCGTTGTTTCCACGGTTCCCGCACCTGCGCCAGGAGCCGAAGCCCCCCAGGCCTGAACTGCCTTCCAACCTTCCCCACTTCCCTTCACCGATCTCCCACGATGGCTGAAAAACGCGACTACTATGAGGTTCTGGGCGTGTCCCGTGATGCCAGCGCCGACGACCTCAAAAAAGCCTACCGCAAGCTCGCGGTCAAATATCACCCGGACAAGAACCCCGGTGACAAGGCCGCCGAGGACAAGTTCAAGGAGGTCAGCGAAGCCTACGACGTCCTGAACGACGATCAGAAACGCGCGGCCTACGACCGCTACGGCCACTCCGCCTTCGCAGGCGGCATGGGCGGCCCCAACGCAGGAGGCGCCGGCGGCTTCCACGATCCCTTCGACATCTTCCGCGAAGTCTTCGGCGGCGGAGGTGGTGGCGGCATCTTCGAGTCCTTCTTCGGTGGCGGAGGTGGTGGCGGCCGCGGCGGACGTCGTCGCGACGGCCCGCAGCGTGGCAACGACCTTCGATATGGCATCGAAATCAGCCTCGAAGACGCCGCGCGCGGCATCGAAAAAGAGATCGAATACGACCGCCTCAACCAGTGCAAGACCTGCTCCGGCAGCGGCTCCGCCAGCGGTTCCGGCAAAAAGACCTGCCGCACCTGCAACGGCGTCGGCCAGGTCATCTCCTCACGCGGCTTTTTCCAGATCCAGCAGACCTGCCCCGACTGCCAGGGCAGCGGCGAGGTCATCAGCGACCCCTGCAAGGCCTGTTCCGGCACTGGCAGAAGCCGCGAGCACACCAAGCTGCGCGTGAAGATCCCCGCCGGCATCGAGGACGGCTCCCGCCTCCGTTCCGGTGGCAACGGCGACTACGGCACCCAGGGCGGCCCGGCGGGCGACCTCTACATCGTCGTGAACGTCAAGGCGCACGACATCTTTGAGCGTGAAGGCGACGACCTGCACTGCCGCATGCCGCTGAGCTTGACCACCGCCGCCCTGGGCGGTGAGACCACCGTGCCCACCCTGGAGGGCAAGGCCATGCTCAAGGTGCCCGCCGGCACCCAGAACGACACCACCTTCCGCCTGCGCGGCAAGGGCGTCAAGGCGCTCGGCGAGGACCGCCACGGAGACCTCTACGTCCATGTTCAGATCGCCGTGCCGACCAGGCTGACTGCCGAACAAAAAGCGCATCTGGAGGCCTTCGCCAAGTCCGTGGGCGAAAACCCCACCAGCACCATGGAGGAAAGCTTCTTCGAAAAGGCGAAGAAGTTCTTCCGCTGAAGCGGCATTCGCTCATGACTGACCCGGTTGTTCCAACAAACGGCCGGGCAAGCCTCTGGCCCCGTGAATGACTCGCTCAATCCGAAGCGTGACGCCGTCCCGGCAGAACAGGAGATGGCGGCCAGAAGATTTCCGGACCTGAATGCGGCGGATATGGGCAAGTTCGGGTGCCATGAAGTTGCGCGGCCTGCCCAGGTCGGGCTTTCCTGCCATCCATTGAATCGCTTCATGCACGGCCAGCAGGTAATGCTCTGCGGTCTGCTCATCTGCATTCTCGAGGTACCAGCGGTATAGCAGGGTCATGTCCTGCTCGGCCCGGGAGGAGATGGAGATGAGAGATTCCCAGGCTCATGCCTGTGCTCCCGCATTCTGGCGGATGCGGTCAAGAACGGAGGCGTCATAGGCAGCATGAGGTGAACGCACGCCCTCCAGCAAAGCGGCCTCCAGGGCAGGTGACTCATCAAACTCCTGATGTTCCAGAACGCGCAGAGCCTCCCGGACAACTTCAGCCTCGTCCGAGCAGCGTCCAGTGCTGAGCAGCCGTTCAACCAAGTTCCTGAGGGCGGGAGGAAGGACCATGGTCATGAGGGAAGAATACGAATCGTGGATGAGATGTCTAGGACTGGATCATTGCCATCCACGCAAGGTGCGTGACGTTTCTTGACCACCGAATGATGTTCTGCCGAACTTTGTTGTGGTCAGCCTTCCCTCCGACTGAGAACCGCAAACACCGACGCACCGCAGTTCCCGCTTCCTTGGTGACAATGATGCGGGAGAGATCCGGGTAAATCGGCGAGGAAGGCCAAGCTCAGCTGATGCAGGTTTCGGCCTGTGCGGTCAGGAAAAGCTGGGCCTGATTTTTTTCGTGGGGTCCGCCAGGGCTGGTCGTCACAGGGAACGCCTAGCACTCTCCCGATGCACCTCTCCTCCCGAACCTTCCTGCCTGCCGCCCTTCTTGCGGCGGCCTTCTGCCAGCCCACCTCCGCCCAGGAAAAGGTGGACCAGCTGCCCGAAATCGTCGTCGAGGGCAAGGCGGACGACCTGCTCGGCCAGACCGACAGCGCCACCAAGGGCCGGGCCACCCAGCGTGACTTCATGTCCCGGCCAGCCATGCGCCGAGGCGAAATCCTGGAGACTGTTCCCGGCATGATCATCACCCAGCACGCCGGTGGTGGAAAGGCGAACCAGTACTTTCTGCGCGGCTTCAACCTCGACCACGGCACCGACTTCAGCATCAGCCTTGAGGGCATGCCGCTGAACATGCGCACCCACGCCCATGGCCAGGGCTACACCGACCTCAACCCGCTCATTCCTGAACTCATCCAGTCCATCGATTATGCCAAGGGCACCTACACCGCCGCTGACGGCGACCTCAGCAGTGCCGGCAGCGCCAACTTCCTGCTCTGGGACCTGATGCCGCAAAACATGATCCGGCTGGAGTTCGGCGAGTACAACTACTACCGCGCCCTTGTGGCAGGCACCCTGCCCTTCGAGGCCGGCTCAAAGGATGGTGTCAGGCAGGGCCTGACCTACGGCCTCGAATACAACTATTACGACGGCCCGTGGGAGCAGCCTGAGGAGTTCAGCCGCTGGAACGGCCTGCTGCGCTGGTTCAAGGAGGATGACGACACCCGCCTCAGCATCACCTTCATGGGCTACCGCGGCAGCTGGACCAGCACCGACCAGGTCCCCGAGCCGCTCATCAACGGAGGCCTGCTCGGCCGCTATGACACGCTCGACCGGACTGCCGGCGGCGAGAGCGACCGCTACAGCCTCAACATCGCCTTCGAGCATCGCGACGACGACGTGGTCACCCGCGCCAACGTCTATGCGATCCACTACATGCTCGACCTCTACTCCAACTTCACCTACTTCCTCAACGACCCGGTCAACGGCGACCAGTTCCAGCAGGCTGAGCAGCGCTGGGTCCTCGGCGGCCAGGTTTCCCGCACCTGGGAGAAGCGCGAGTTCCTTGGCATCGAGTCCGACCTCACCCTCGGCCTGCAGACCCGCACCGACATCATCGACGGCATCGGCCTCTGGAACACCCGCCAGCGTCATCGCACCGCCCAGATCCGCCAGGACGACCTGCTGGAGAGCAGCGTCGGTCTTTACGGCGAGGCCGTCACCCGCTGGACCCCCTGGTTCCGCACCGTCCTTGGCGTGCGCGGCGACCTCTTTTACTTCGAGCCCATGAAGAGCAGCGTGAACGGCCAGGACGCTGAAACCGCCGGCATCATCAGCCCGAAGTTCAGCGCCATCTTCGGCCCCTGGAAAGAGACCGAGCTCTACCTCAACTTCGGCACCGGCTTCCACAGCAACGACGCCCGCGGCGTGTCCGCCGGCAGCAACGCCGCCGACCCCCTCGTCCGCACCATGGGCGCGGAGATCGGCCTGCGCACCCAGGCCGTGCCCGACCTCACCACCACCCTCGCCTTCTTCTGGCTGCGCAGCGACAGCGAGCTGATCTACGTCGGTGACGCCGGCACCAACGAGCCCGGCCCGGGCAGCGAACGCTACGGCATCGAGCTGGCCAGCTACTGGCGCCCCTATCGTTGGTTCAGCGCCGATGCTGAGCTGGCCCTCACCAACGCCCGTCTGCTCGACGCACCCGGCGGAGCCAACCACATCCCCAACAGCATCCCCATCATGTTCAGCGGCGGCATCAACCTGGGCGCCCAGGGCAATGACAACGGCTTCTTCGCCGGGGCGCGCGTTCGCTGCTTCGCCAACAGCCCGCTGGAGGAGACCAACACCGTCAAAGGTCGCGACAGCATCCTGGTCAACGCCACCGTCGGCTACCGCCACAACAGCTGGGAGGCCGCCGTGGACTGCCTGAACCTGCTCAACCGCAGCGATTACGACATCAGCTACTTCTATCAGAGCGATCCCGGCACGGGCCCCATCGACGCCAGGCATGTGCATCCGATCGAACCGCGTATGTTCCGCCTCCGCGTGACGTATCGGTTCTGATCCTCCATGTCCCAGCCGCAGCCCCAGCCCGTCGATCCTTCCCAGCTCCGTGAACTAGCGCTCGCCACCCTGAAGCGCGCCAAGTTCCCCATGCTCGCCACCGTCGAGGGCGACCAGCCCCGGCTGCGCCCGGTCTCACCTGTGCGCACCGACGGCTTCACCATCTACGTCGCCAACCTGCGCCGCTACGGCAAGACTGCACAGCTCGCCGCCAATCCAAAGGCCGAGCTGTGCTACACCGATGACGATCATCATCAGGTGCGCATCACCGCCACCGCCGAGATTGTCACCGATCCCGTCCTGCTGAAGGAGATCTGGGACGCCAACCCGCTGCTGCGCGCCTACCTGCGCACTCCGGAAAACCCTGAGCTGATCATCTATCGCTTCAGCCCAAGTCTCGTGCGCTACATGCGCGAATGGGCCCTGGAATATCACAACGTGCCGCTGCTGGAGGAGTGACATCAATCCGCGACAAACTCCACCCCGCTGATCACGGGCGGCGCCTTGGAGCCCGGTGAAGCCTTCAGGCCGATCTTCAGCTCCGGCCCGATGAGGACCTCCTTGAATTCACGCACCGCGCTGCCGCCCTCGCGGGCCAGGTCCAGGCCTTCAATCACCGTCTTCCCCTGCAGCGCGACGCTGAACACACGCTGACCTGCTGACAGCTGCTCAGGTTCGCTGAAATGCAGCTTCACGGTGTGAGGACGAAGCGTGCGGTCTGCGTCGGTGGGCTTGCTGGGAGCCGGGGACGGAGCTTCGACCTTGGCTGCCACTTTCTTGCCAGCACCCGGGGCCTTGCCTTCATCATCGTCAGACTTGCCCGGCGGCTTGCCAAGCACCGGTCTGCGCAGGGCGGGTGTGATGACCATCTCCACCTCGCCGATCAGGCCCGAGGCAAGGATCCAGTCCTGACTGCCAGGATTCGAGGTCGCCTGGGAGCTGTGACGCCGGAACCAGCGCGCAGCCTTGCCGATGCCCTCGACGCCGATCCTCGGGGCGTTGCCGGTTCCCACATGGGGATGCTCAAGCCACAGCGTGCCATCGGCGGCGCGCCGGTTGCCGGGGGCTCCGAAATTCAGCCCGGCACGCAGCACACGCTCGCCCTCCTTCGCGTCCAGGCCGAACTGGCTGTAGCTCCACATCTCCATCTCCGGCATGTGGATGAGCGCCAGCGAAGTCTGGTTCTGGTAGGCGCAGGAGCAGGTGCGTGTGTAGTCGGGCGCATTGAGAACGCCGTTGGCGACGACGAGGTTGGAAGTGCAGCCTGACTTGAAGCCGCCCAGGTTGGAGGTGCCGCTCATGCTTTCCAGATCATAAAAGCCGGCCGCGCCGCTGCGGAAGGTCAGCAGATGCTCGCTGGCGATGACCGTGTTGCAGCCATAGGTGCGGTTGAGCCGCCAGGGCTCCTTTCTGCCCGTCAGCGGATTCATCACCAGGTGCGGCTCGCCGGTCAGGAGGCTGAAGGCGCCGCCGGAGGTGCTGTAGGAGTTGGCACCCGTGAAGATCAGCTCGTGATGCAGGATGCAGGGACCGGTGTAGCTGCGCCTGAGATCCTGCCAGCGCACGCGGCCGGTCCTGCCCTCCAGGGCCATCATGCCCTCCCCCACCTCCGTGGAAAGACGGTCGCTGGCCTTGGACCCGGCCTGCAGAAGGAGGTCATGCTCCGTGGAATAGCCCAGCCAGGTGCCGAAGACATCCTGCCCGTGCTCCCACAGCAGCCTGCCCGTGGCGGCGTCCAAGGCCACCACCCGGTAATCCTTCGGCAGCTCCAGGCCGCGCCTGGTCAGCAGCCCCTCGGCATGACGCGTAAGCTTGTCGATGCAGTAGATGCGCCCGCCGCCCGCGACGATGGCGTTGTGCAGAAAGCTGTGCCGCGCCTTCACCCGCCAGAGCAACCGGCCGCTGTGCCTGTCAAAGACCGCGAGCCCGGCGCTGGCGGAACAGTCCTCGATCGGCGCCGAGACACGGCTGGCGGAGGCGCCTGTCCGCAGGCTGAAATGGGCAAAGTCATCGCCGCCGACCAGCAGGCCGCCTGTCACGCCGATGAAAGCCCACTGTGCCGGATCAGCGACATCCTCACGCAGGCGGATGCTGCGCACCAGCCTCCCGCTGCGTGAGTCGAGCACCTGGCATTCCCCCTTCACGGCCATGTAAACCGCGTCCGCCGTTGCGGCATAGTTGGTTCCCCTGCCGTTGGCCCCGGGAATGTGCTTTTGGTTATACGCCGTGCTCAGGGGCGTGTCGGCATAGGTCTCGTTGTAATAGACGCCAAAGGTGCCCAGGTCCTTGAAATCGTGCTTCCAGATCACCCGGCCGGTGTAAACATCCCTGGCGCTGAGGCTGTTCATGCCCTCGATGAACAGCCGGCCGCCCACCACCTGCTCCGGAGGCCCGTGACCATGCCGGGGCAGCACGTCGAGATTCGAGCTGCCGCCGAACCACAGCACGCCCAGGGGGGCACGCACACGCCGGTCATCCGACTTCACCGTGTTGGCGATGTCTCCATACTGATGCGTCCAGTCCGCCGCGCCGGGCAGGGCTCCCTCGCGGATGAACAGCCGCAGACCGCCCATCTCCCCGGCCTTTGCCCGCTCAAGGGAGGCCGCCTCCGGCGCACCTTCGGCCGGGCACATCAGCACGCCGCCGTAGGGCCGCACGGAGGCAAAGGCCGCCGCCGCCTGAGCCGCCGGCGAGATGACCAGATGCGCGAAATGCGGGGGTGCCTGAAAGGACTTCACATCACCCTGATGAAAGGTGATGCGCGAACCGTAGAGCCCGCGTGCATCGTAGTCGCGTCGCGCCACCTCAACCCTGGCCGCATCCCGGTCGATCACCGTGACCCGCATCCTCGACTCCCGAAGAAGCGCGTCGATCAAACCCGGCGCGCCTTCCTCGAAGACCAGCGCATGCCCGCCTGGATCGTCGATCTTTGCCAGCAGCGACCGGGCAAGCTTCACGGCCTCCTCAGGAGCCGCGACGGGTTCCAGGGCCCGTGTGGTGATGCGTCCCTGGGCGGCGCCCGCACCATAAACCTGGATCCTTCCGTCCAGCGTCACAGCGATCAGCCTGCCGTCGGCGGCAAGCAGCCGTCGCACCTCTCCTCCCACCGGCAGCGTCCAGACCACCTTCGGTGTTCCGGCCAGC
>JBIIRD010000023.1:0-69812 GCA_044341745.1 Prosthecobacter sp.
TCGTCTCCTGCTCCACCAGGCGCTGCTGCTCGGCGAGGGCGGCGATGCGGTTCTTGTTCACCACCACGCTCAGGGCCGCCAGCAGCACGGCGGCGCAGATGACCAGGACCGCGGTGACAACCGGCAGCCCGATCTTGTTGCGATATTGGTTACGCTTCATGCCGGCAGGCGCTCGGCGGCGCGCAGGCGCGCGCTTCGGGCGCGGGGGTTGAGCTGAAGCTCCGCCTCCGAAGCCTCCAGCGGCTTCTTCGTGATCAGCTTCAGGCAGTGGTTCGGGTTCGATTTTGGAGCGGGCCATTCGGGGCGGTCGATGAAGGGGGCTGCGAAGTTCTGGAAGGCATGCTTGACGATGCGGTCCTCGATGCTGTGAAAGGTGATGACCACAAGGCGTGCCCCCGGCTTCAGCCACCTGGGGGCCTGGGCCAGGAATTCGCGCAGGGCGGGCAGCTCGGCGTTCACCTCGCAGCGCAGCGCCTGGAAGGTCAGCGTGGCAGGATGCTTCTTTCCGTGCTTCGGGCAGACGCGGGCGATCATTTCCGCGAGCTGAAGGGTGTTCGTGAACGGCTTCCTGAGACGGTCCTGGCAGATCGCCCGGGCGATCCGCCGCGCATTCTGCTCCTCGGCGTTTTCACGCAGGATGCGCTCAATGTCCTCCTGCGGCCAGGTGTTCACGATGTCCGCGGCGGTCAGCGGCGACCCCGTGTCCATGCGCATGTCCAGGGGGCCGTCCTTGGCAAAGGAAAAGCCACGCTCGGCGGCGTCAAGGTGGCGGCTGCTGACCCCGATGTCGATGAGCATGCCGTCGAGTCCTCCCACACCTGCCTCGGAAAGCACGGAGGCAAAGTTGCGGAAGTTGCCCTTCAGCGCACAAAACCTGCTTCCATAGGAGGCCAGGCGGGTGCGTGCGTAGGCGAGAGCTTCATCATCCTGGTCCATGGCCACGATGTCCGCCCCGTGCTGGAGCAGCGCTTCGGTATGGCCGCCACCTCCCAGGGTGCCGTCAAAGATAAGCTTGCCGGGTGCGGGCCGCAGGGCGTCAAGCACCTCCTGCAGCAACACGGGCAGGTGATAAAACGGCAGGTCTCGGGAATGGGATGAAGGGTCTTCTGGCATGTCGGGCTTCTTTCCGCCTCCCAGCGGCTGCTGTCTCTGCGCCAGGGACCCCCGCCCCCAGGGCATGAGGTCATCCATGGCATCGGTCGCATCAAACCAGGGCCAGGTGCCTACCTGGAAAAACCCGCACAACCGCGTCCAGGCCTGGCGCATGCCCATGGACATCCCGGGCGGCAACGCGAGAGGCGTGGCGAACGGAGCGCAGGCGGGAGACATGGCTTGAGTTTGGGAGGTTGATGCAATTATTGATTTTACAGCATTTATTTTTCCAAAACCTAAACATTTTGGAGAGCTTAATTACATAACCAGCGCCATTGCATCAATCATAGATTTCAGTGACCCATGGATTTTTGATAATGCCGCAAGGAGAAGATCATCAACCACTGATTTTTTGAACACCTGTTTCATCATCATTGTGAAAGAGACTGGCGAAAGACCGTCTCCCATCTTGCCAAAACAGGATCATTGCCCTCTCATGGCGTTTCAAATTTCACAACACTCATGGGCGCTCAATGGAAACAAAAATGGCGGGAACTGGCCGCTGATCAGAAAGGCAAGATCGTCGGCAAGCTGACGCGGGAAATTCAGGTGGCCGCCCGGCTGGGAGGGGCTGACCCCGACCTGAACGCCCGGCTTTACGCCGCCATCACCGCCGCCAGAAAGCAGAGCGTCACCCGCGACGCCATCGAGCGAGCCATCGCCAAGGGCAGCGGTGTCGGCGGCGAGCCCGTGAACTACCAGACGGTCATGTTTGAAGGTTTTGCACCGCACCGTGTGCCGGTGATGGTGGAGTGCCTGACGGACAACAACAACCGCACCTCCTCGGAGATCAAGGTGCTGTTCAAGGCCGGCAGCATGGGAACACCGGGCTCCGTGGCCTGGATGTTCGAACACTGCGGGCTGATCGAGGCCCAGCACAGCGACAAGTCTCTCGACATCGAAGTCGCCGCGCTGGAGGCGGAGGCGGACAATGTGGAACCCCTGGAGCTGGATGAAGAGGAGGCCGCCGGGCACATCGGCGCCCGCTTCTTCTGCGCCACCACCAGCCTGGACGCCGTGACCAAGGCGCTGAAGGCGGCAGGATGGAACGTCACGACCTCCGAGCTGCACCATCACCCGAAGGACTGCCCGGAGCTGAGCGAGGCCCAGCGCGAGGAGGTGACCGCCTTTTTGCAGAGCCTTGACGGGCATGCCGACGTGCACCGCGTCTATGCGGCGATGAAGTAATCAGGGCTGGGCCCGCTCAGGCCAGCATCTTGGGAACCAGTTCGCCATGAACATTGGTTAGGCGCATGTCGAGGCCCTGGAAGCGCACCGCCAGCCTTGTGTGTTCAAAGCCGAGCAGGTGGAGCAGGGTGGCGTGCAGGTCATGCACATGCACCGCGTCCTGGGTGACATTGAAGCCGAACTCGTCGCTTTGACCGAGCGTGATGCCGGGTTTCATGCCGCCGCCGGCAAACCACATGGTGAAGGCGTTGGGGTGATGATCGCGGCCGTCGCTGCCCCCCTGAACCATGGGAGTGCGGCCGAACTCACCGCCCCAGATGACCAGCGTGTCCTCAAGAAGGCCGCGTTGCTTGAGGTCACGCACCAGGGCGGCGCAGGGCTGGTCGGTCAGGCCGCACTGCTGCTTCAAACCGTTGACGAGGCCGCCATGATGATCCCAGGCTTCGTGAAAGAGCTGCACAAATCGCACGCCACGCTCCACCAGGCGGCGGGCGAGCAGGCAGTTGTTGGCAAACGAGGCCTCGCCAGGCTTGGCGCCATACATGTCCAGGATGTGCTTCGGCTCCTGGGAGAGGTCCATGACCTCCGGCGCCGTCTGCTGCATCCGGTAGGCAAGCTCGAAGCTGTTGATCCGCGCCGCAATCTCCGGATCGCCGACCTCTGCCAGGCGCTCCTCATTCAGCTGCTTGAGCGCATCCAGGGTCTGCCGCTGCGTCCTGTCGGTGACGCCCTGGGGGTTGCTCAGGTAGAGCACCGGCTCGCCGCTGCTGCGGAAGGGCACGCCCTGGTAGACCGTCGGCAGAAAGCCGCAGCCAAAGTTTGACAGGCCGCCGCTCGGCCCCTTCTGGCCGCTCTGCATCACGACATAGCCGGGAAGATCCTGGTTCTCCGTGCCCAGTCCGTACAACGTCCAGGCGCCAAAGCTCGGCCTGCCGAAGATCTGAGAACCCGTGCTCATCAGGATCTGCGCCGGCGCATGGTTGAAGGCGTCCGTCTTCATCGAGCGCACGAGGGTGAGGTCGTCCGCGATCCTCGAAAGGTGCGGCAGCAGCTCGCTGATCTCCGCACCGCTGCGGCCATGGCGGGCGAACTTGAACTTGGGGCCCAGCAGGCGGCTGTTCGGATTGATGAAGGCGGCGCGGTAGCCCTTCAGCAGGTCCGCCGGAGGCAGCTTGCCATCCCACCTGGCCAGCTCAGGCTTGTTGTCGAACAGCTCCAGATGGCTGGGGGCACCGCCCATGAAAAGGTAGATCACCCTCTTGGCCCTGGCCGGGTAGTGCGGCCGCTTGTCCGCAAGCGGACCGGCCGGGGCCGGAGCGGCGTGCCCCTGGGAGCGCAGGAGGTCCATCGCGGCCAGCGAGGCCATGCCGACACCGCATTCCTGAAAGAACCAGCGACGGGTGAGGAGGCGGGCGTGCTCGGACCGGATTTCGGAGGAAAGGTTCATGGCTCTCAGGAAGTGTCGCAGAGGCATTCGCTCGACTCCAGCGCCGTCTTTCCGCCCGAACGCACAAGCCATGCCGCACGGTGGGATGCTTCATGAGCACGCCGCCGGAATCATTCAATCAGGCAGGATCACCACGTCGGAAGGGGCGGCCGAAACGCAGGCCTGCTCGGAGGAGGGCTGGCGGAGGCGGCGTGGATTCGTCTCGCAGATTTTCAGCCGCTGGCCGCCCTCCATCTCCAGCTCATACTGGACCGTCGCGCCCAGGTAGGTCATGTCCACGACATGACCGGGGAAGAGGTTCAAAGGGCCTGGCGCTGCGTCCAGGCCGCAGGCTTCAGGCCTGACCGAAAGCATGACCCTGGTGCCCGGCCCGGGAGCCCAGTCCTGCGCGGACAGCCTGGCATGAAGCCTGCCGACGGCCGTCTTGACGACGAAGAACCCGCTGCCGTCGGCAGGCCCGTCCACGGTTCCTGGAATCAGGTTGGTCTCGCCGAGGAACCCGGCAACCATCTTGTCCGCCGGATTCCTGTAAACCTGCTCGGGCGTGCCCGTCTGCACCAGCCTGCCCGAATCCATGACCGCCAGCCGGTCGGCCATGCTCAGGGCCTCGTCGCGGTCATGGGTGACATAGACCGCCGTGAGGCCGAACTCCTTGCAGATGCGCCGGATCTCGGAGCGCATCTCCTGGCGCAGCTTGGCGTCCAGGTTGGAAAGCGGTTCATCGAGCAGGAGGCAGCGCGGCCTGACGACCAGCGCCCGGGCCAGGGCGACGCGCTGCTGCTGGCCGCCGGAAAGCTGCGAGATGCGACGCCCGCCCAGCCCGTCCAGATGCACGAGCTCCAGGACCTCGGCGGCTCGGCGTTCAATCTCCGCCCTGGGCCTGCCCTGCTCCTCAAGGCCGAAGGCGATGTTCTGGGTCACGCTCAGGTGGGGCCAGAGGGCGTAGCTTTGAAACATCATGCCGGTGCCGCGCCTGTGGGCGGGCAGGCGCGTGACGTCCTCGTCACCAAAGCGGATGGTTCCGGCGTCCGGCTGGTGAAAGCCAGCCAGGTGACGCAGCAGCGTGGTCTTGCCGCAGCCGCTCGGCCCGAGCAGGAAAAACAGCTCGCCCCTGGCGATGTCGAGGCTCACGTTCCGGAGCACCGGCAGCGAACCAAAACTTTTGCAAAGGCCTTGGATGGAGATGGGGACCATGGTCTTGCGTCAGCGCCGGGGCTTCTGCCTGCTTCTGCCCTGCCGCAGCGGGGCGGCTTCATGCGCGCACTGAAGCTCGGTGACGATGCCCTCCAGGACGGCCAGGGCGAAGCTGATCTTTTTGAAGAAGGACGGGTTGTGGGGAACCAGGATGAACCGGGGATGCCTGCTCCAGAGCGCATACAGCCTGCGGTCCAGCTGCACCGCCTGCTCCTGGGTTTCGTTACGGATCGGGTTGCCCCCCTCGATGTCCATGCCGCCGACCGCCGCGCTTTCAAAAAAGATGACCGCGTCGTAACGCTGAAGCTCGTCATCAAGGCTGGTCTCGAGCTCCTCGAAGAAGCCGTCGGAATCCCCCGGCCAGTAGGCGGCGCCATCGACGGTGCCTCGGTCGCAGAGAAGCACGCGCTCAGGAAACAAGGCCGCCTGGACGTCCTCCAGGTTGCGCTGGACGTGGTAGATGGCGCGCTGCGCGGCATGAACGGCCAGGGGCTCATGGACGCGAGGAAAGCCCCCCGTGAAGACCATGGTCGCAGCCTCGGGCACCATGACCACGCGGTCTCCCATCTCGCGCCGGAACAGGTCGGCGGCGGTGGTTTTGCCACCACCCGGACCGCCGGTGAGGACAATGCGGCAGTGGCCGTTGCGGGTTGCTTTTTTTCTCATGCGGTGTTCAGGGGTCGCTCTCGGCCGTCATTCTTTTCAGGAGGGGCGGTCCGTCTGCACCCACAGTCTGCCAGTCCTGAGTTTTCTGGCAACGATCATTCTGATCCTGTGCCGGAATCAGCGGTTGCAGGCGGAACGCTTTTTCGGGAAAAGGACGCCAGCGATCTCGAGACAGCCCCAGTGACCGACACCCCCACCATCGTCTTCATCCAGAAATCCGCAGGCCGCGGCGGTGCCAAGAGCCGCCTGCTGGACACGCTGGGCGCACTGTCTCGGTGCGCAGCCTGCCGTCTGCTCGTCGTCTGCTCCGAGGAGGGCGAGTTCACCCGCCATTGTTCCGACATCGGCGTGCCGGTGCTTTTTCACCGGCTTCCCGAATGGCGGAAGCTGAAGGGCCGCCTGACTTTTGGTTCGGCCATGCGTTCACTCGCGGCCCGCCTGGCCGCGGAGGACGTCCGCTGGGTGGTGAGCAATGAAATGTGGTGGGCGCCGCATGCCGCCGCCGTGGCGTCAAGGATCGGCGCCAGGTCAGCCGCCATCCTTCGCGACGGCATCGCCGATGCCGTGAAAGGGAGAAAGTACCGGCTGCACCGCTGCGACCTCATCCTGCCGCTCTCCCGCCAGATCGAGCGCGGGCTGGACAAGGATCCCGGGTTGAAAAGCCGCGCCCATCTCTTTCATGACGGACTCATCCTGCCGCCGCCAAGGCCGGAATCCGACGCGCTTCTGGACGCCGCCATGCGCCCGGTGAACCCGCAGGTGAGGCGCTGGCTGCTGGTCATCGGTCGCGTGCAGCCGCGCAAACGCCAGGAGGACGCCGTGCGCACCCTGAAGGCGCTGATGGATCTCGGACACTCGGACCTTGGACTGCTCGTCGCCGGTGACTGCGATGCGGACTACGAGCCGGTCATGCGCTCGGCCATGCAGGAATGCGGCGTCGCGGACCGGGTGGTCATGCTCGGCAACTTCAGCGACATCCGCTCGCTCTTCGCCCGAGCCGACGCCTGCCTTCTCACCAGCCTGCGCGAGGCCCTGCCCGGCTCGGTCATCGAATCCTTCCTCTCTGGGAAACCCTGCTTCATGTATCCCTGCGAAGGCGCCGAGGACATCTTCGGGCCTCACCAGGAGCAGTTTGTCAGCAACGCGTTCGATCCCCGCAGGCTGGCGGAGAAGATGGACCGGCTGCTCAAAAAGCCCGAGGTCCTGGCCGCCGAAACCCGCGCGCTGCAAGCTCGCGCGCAATCGCTGTTCTCCATCGAGGCCCATCTGCAAAGCCTGTCCGATCTTCTGGGCGTCGGATTAAAAACCCCGACCTCGACCAAGACGCCATGAGCAGACCCCTGGTGATCTACGGCGCCTTCGGCAGGCGCAGACTGGAGCGTTCCATCAAGGACTGGAGCAGGACCGTCGTCTATGAAAACGACGCCCGCGTTCCGGACTCCATCCGCAGGCAGGCGGCGGCCGTGATCTCACCCGAACCCACCTATCCGGGAGAGACGGTCGCCCGGCTTAACCAACAATTGGAAGACCTGTTGGACGCCTTCCTGGACGACCTTGCGCCGACGCCGGGCCTGGAGACCGGGCGTGTCTTCCGCAGCGCCTGCATGAGCATGGAGGGCATGCGCATCGTCATGCCCTGGCTGAGGGCGCTGGAGGAGGCGCGCCGCGTCATCGCCTCCGGCCCCTTCAGCGAGCTGATCATCAGCCCCGGCTGCGGGCTCTGCATCGCCGCATGGGAGCAGGTCGCGCTCAGCCTCGGCGTCCCCGTGCGCGTGCTGGATCTCGACGGCCCGGAGCCTCCCCTGCCCTGGATGCTGCGCCGGCGCATCCAGCGATGGTATCACATGCGCGGCAGGAAGCCGCCGAAGAGCCGGGTGTTCAAGCTGCCGGAGTTCCAGCCCGGCGACGAACTGCTGTGCGTGGACGGCCGGGTGGAGGTCATCCTTGGCGAAGCCGGGGCCGCCGCCGGCTGGAGACGCGCGCCGGCGTTCACGGCAGGCGACGAAAAGGCCCTGGACACGCTTCGTGCGTCCTATCTGGACTGGTGGAAGCAATGGTGGTTACGCTGGGATCAGGCACATGCCGCCGAAGGCCCGCTGTCCGCCCATCACGCCCTGAAACGCCTGGGCGAGTGGTCGGCTCAGGAGGTCTATCCACGCAGCCTCCTGGCTCTTCAGCAGGCCCGCGAACATCTGAAGCGGCTGAAGCCGAGGCGCATCCTGGTCGGCACCATGTACGGCAAGGTCGAGCTGATGTGGGTTGTGGCCGCCAGGGAGCTCGGCATCGAGGTCGGCGCCTACACGCTCGACGACGCCATTCATCCCAGGCTCTGCTTCCAGCCCGACTTCCTGTTTTTCGACGACCAGCGGCAGCAGGTCTTCGCCACGGAACGCGGCATTCCTGAAAGCAGGATGGTGCCGGTGCGCACCCACCGGCTTCCCGCAGCGGCTCCACGCTCAGAGAGTGTCTGCAAACGTCCGCTCGTGGTCATTGCGGACACCTCCTATCATGGCGTCAACGCCTCCCCGTCCCCGATGATCAGCTTCTGGGCCCTTGAGGTTGTCGTCGAGGCCGCAAGGCTGCTGCCAGGCTGGGACTTCGCCTTCAAGTTCCATCCCATCAAGGAACGCCCGAAGCCTCTGTTCAACTACGACGGCTGCCATCACCCGCACATCTACGAACGCGAAAGGCACTTCCGCTCCCTGCACCCGCCGGCCAATGTCCGTGTCACCGCGCCGGAGGAGAGGTTCTCCGACTTCATGGGTACGGCGGATGCCGTTCTGCACATCTACTCGTATGCTGCCATCGAGGCCATGGCCGCCTCCATCCCGGCCGTCCTGCTGGCCACGCGCAACGACGACCCCAACGTGGCGTGGCGCTGCATGAGGGACGCCGATGTGCTGCCCGTGGCGACCGATGCCGCCGAACTGGTGCAAACCCTCAGAACCTTGCACGAGGATCACAGGCACCTGAAGCAGGTCATTCAGGCCCAGAAGCGCTTTCTGAAGATCTTCCACCGCGCTGAAGGCACCACACTGGCGGAAGCGACGGCGACCCGCTGGCCTTCCATGGATTCTCAGGGCCGGATCTGACGCCACTCGTCCAGCACGGCGGAAAGCGGCACGGCGGAGGTGGGCGGCAGACGCTCCTTGGAATAATCAAAAGCGCTGACAGAGCGGTTGCGCGGGGTCGGCCAGTGCCACTTGCCCGGGGCCACCGGCCCGAAGATCACCAGAGTCGCCACGCCCATGGCCTGGGCAAGATGGGCCGCCGAACCATCGACGCACACCACGGCCTGCGCCCTGCCCAGCGCATGAAGGTATTGCTTCATCGAGGTCCTGCCGGCGAGGTTCACCAGGCCGGGCGGGGCGGCGGCGGCGATGGCCGCACAGTGTTCGCGCTCCGCCTCCGAAGCACCGCCGGTCATCACCCAGGTGATGCCCTGGGCTTCTCCTGCCTCCAGAAACCCACTCCAGGCCTCCGCTGTCCAGAACTTCGTCGGCCAGGCGGCCGTGGGATTGATGAGGCAGAAGGGCCCCTCAGGCAGTTCCGGATGCCGCCATTCCTCCGGCGGCGCGTTCAGCCGTGAGGGGGCAAAACCGGCGTCAGCCCCGCCAAACACCCGCCAGAAATAATGCGCCCAGTGCTCAAACAGGATGATCGGCTCCACCTTCACCTCATGGAAGATGAGTCGGTACCACCAGCGAATGCGGTTCGCATGAATCACCAGCAGGTTCTTCCGGCCCGCCCGGGTCTTCAGCGCGGCCAGCACGGCCTTGGAACTCCAGCTTGTGGTCCAAAGCTCGTCCGGCCGCTGCTTCAGGTCCGGTCCCCAGGCTGCGCAAGGCATCAGCTCCACCAGAGGACGGAAGGCCTCCCTGACAAAGAGCGCGCAGGGCCTGCCGTCACGCGCCGCCAGAAGCCTTGTCAGCGGCTCCAGCAGCGTCACATCCCCGAGCTGCTTGTCGCTGAGGATGGCTGTCTGGCGCGTGGCCGCGTTTGGGGAGAGACTCATGCAACGCTCCGATAAATGGCCCCCTTGGCACGGCAAGCGGAATGTCCCCGTCTCCGCCGCCGCTCCTTCCATCTGGACAAAGGAGCACGGGCCGTCTAAGCACACAGGCCAGCCTCATGCCGGACCGTCCACGCACCCGCATCGCCCTCTATGGTGACTCGCTCTCCCTGCCCCGCCCGGGAGTGGTGGCAAACGGCCAGCGCTACATCATGCGGATTCATGACCGGCTCGAGCAACGACTTGGCATGACGGTCGATGTCCTGGACCGAGGTGAAGGCGGCGGCTCCATCTCCATGCTCAAGGCCCGTGTCGTTCATGACAAGGGCTACTACAAGGAGCCCGGCTTCCTGGCCGTCATGCAGTCGGGCATCGTGGACTGCGCGCCGCGCCCGGTTGACGAATCCACGCGCATCAAGATCAGCCGCCTGCCATCCTTCATCCGCAAGCGGGTGATCAAGTATCTGCACAACAACCGCACGCGCCTGCTGCTGCGCCGCTTCTATGTCCGCACCAGCCCTTCGCTCTTCCTAAGCGAGTACCAGGAGGCCCTGAAGTGGCTGAAGCTCCATTACGAGCACCTCTTCTGCATCAACATCTGTCCGGCGCCGGAATCCTATGAAAAAGTGTCGCCAGGCGTGACCCGTCAGGTCGCGGCCTACAATGAGCTGGTCCGTGAAACCGCCTCATTGGCCGGAGCCCGGCTGGTGGACGTACACGCCATGATCCAGGACGGAGGCGACATCTATGACTTCATCCTGCGCGAGGACGACCATCACATCACGCCGCGCACCCACGAATGGATCGCGGACAACATCCTCACGCAGCTTGGCACGGACGCCCTGCCATCCACTCATCCCTCCCGAGCATGATCAAAGCAGCAGTCATTGGAGTCGGCCGCATGGGCCGCAAGCATGGAAAGGCAATCAAGGCCGCGGGCCTCGACCTATGCGGCGTCGCCGACGGGCTCGAAGCCTCGCTGCAGGCCGCCCGCGACGAGCTGTCCCTCAACCCCGGCCAGTGCTTCCAGGATCCCGTCGAGATGATCCGCGCCGTGAAACCTGATTTCCTCTGCATCGCCACCACGGCGACCAGCCATGCCGAGCTGACCTGCCAGGCGGCGGAAATGGGCGTCCGCCACATCCTTTGTGAAAAGCCGATGGCCACCTCCGTGGCCGACTGCGAGCGCATGATCGCCACCTGTGAAAAACACGGCGTCACGCTTGGAGTGAATCATCAGATGCGCTTCATCTCCCAGTACATGCGCCCGAGGGAGGTCGTCGAATCCGAGGCGCTGGGCGGCTTCTGCGGCCTGCATGTGATCGCCGGCAACTGCGGCCTGGCGATGAACGGCACGCATTTTGTCGAGCTCATGCGCCTCATGGCCGGCCCCGCCGAGGAGGTCACGGCCTGGTTTTCACCGGACATCACCCCGAATCCGCGCGGGCCGGAATTTGAAGACCGCGCCGGCTTCATCCGGGTGCGCACCGCGACGGGAAAACGTCTGCACGTCGAGGCCACCTCCGACCAGGGCCACGGCCTTCTGCTCTGCTACTCCGGACGCAACGGCCAGGTCGTCGTGGACATGCTGACGGGCTGGATGCGCGTGAACTGCCGCAAGGAGGAGCACCGTGCCAAACCAACAACGTTGTACGGGCTGCCCTGGGACTCCTGGGAGGAGAAGCTGGTCATGACTGATGTCGAGACGGCCACCCAAAAAGTGATCGAGCACATGCTGGCCGGCTCAGGCCATCCCAACGGCCAGGACGCCATGCATTCCGTCAAGACGCTCGTGGCCGCCCATGCCTCCGCAGCACTCGGCGGCGTGCCCGTGCCCCTGGACCAGCCCGCCTGGCATGGCCACCGCTTCCCCTGGGCATGAAACAGCACCCATTCTTTGATGCATGAGCGCAGACTCCTCCCATTCATCCCCTGACCTCCCACACCCCCTGAACGTGGCCTTCGTGGGGGCCGGGCCCACCGGCAGGGCCCATGTCCAGGCCTTCCGGGATGTGCCGGGCGTCCGCCTCGCAGGCATCATGAACCGCTCCCGCGCCAAGGCCGAGGCCGCAGCCGCCGAGCTGGGGATCGAATCCGTTCACGACAGCATCGCCGAGCTTTATGAGAAGACCCGCGCCAACCTGGTCGTGGTGACCGTCTCCATCCTCTCCGCGCGCGCCGTGCTTCAGGAATGCCTCGCGCATCCCTGGGCCATCCTGGTGGAAAAACCGCCGGGCATTGACATGACCGAGGCCGGGGACCTGCTGTCGGAGGCCAGGCGCCGTGGAGCGCGCATCTACGTCGCCATGAACCGCCGAGCGATGTCATCAACACGCCAGGTGATCGATGACCTGACGAACCATGCCGAGCGCCGCTTCATCCAGGTCTGCGGCCAGGAGGACAGTGAACGGCTTGCCACCGTGCATCCGCCCGAGGTCGTTTCCCGGGCCATGTACGCCAACTCCATCCACTGCATCGACTATCTGCGCATCTTTGGGCGCGGCGAGATCACGGACATCCAGGTGGCAGGCCGCTGGGATCCCGTGGCAAAGACACCCGTCTCCGCCTGGATCACCTTCAGCAGCGGCGACATCGGCTCCTACATCGGCGTATGGGACGCCCCGTCACCGTGGTCGGTGTCCGTGACCACGGCCTCACGCCGCTGGGAGATGCGCCCCTTGGAGAAGGCGGCAGTGCAGCTTCGCGGCCAGTTCACGCTGACGCCCCACGAACCGCACGAATGGGACAGGCTCTACAAGCCGGGCTTCCGCTGGCAGGCCGAGCAGGTCGCACGAGCCGTCTCCGGCCTGCCTAACAAGGCCGTGACGCTGGAGGACGCCGTGGCCACGATGGAGCTCATCGCCAGGATCTACTCATGAGTCACTGTTCAAGGCAGGACAGGGTTGCCGCCCTTCTGGCGGCCTCGTTGATGCCCTTGGAGAGGCTCACCTGGGAAGCCCAGAAATAATCGTCCTGGTAGCGGTGCTGCTGACGGATGTGCTCCTGCCGGAACTCCCTGGAGCCGGCGAGGCGGCGAAGCGCGCCGACCAGTTCCTCCACCGTGTCGGCCTGCAGGGTCTGCATCCAGTCCTGCATGTTCGGGAAAGTGATGGATTCCGGCGCATGGTGGCTGAGAAACACCACGGGAATGCCGAAGTGGAAAGCCTCCTGGCCGGTGAGGGAGATGGTGTTGAGCAGCACCGCCGCCTGCCTCAGGCAGTCCTGCATGTCCGCCTCGGGAGGGATCAGCGAGAAATTGCGCGGAGGCCGCAGCGAACGGATGAAGTCCGTCTTGATGCGCACCTCCATCTCATCCATGCCCAGAAAGCTGCGCTGCTCGGACTTGGGAACTCGCAGCGGATGGAACTTCACCTTGAAGTCGTAGTCAGGCAGGCGTCGTGCAGCCTCGATCAAAAGCCGGTAAAGCCTCAGCCCCTCCTGAGGGTCGTTCATCAGGCTCATGGAGTCCGCCAGCAGGGCCATCGGCCGGCGCGACTTGAAGGAGGCCTCCGTCTCCGCCTCCGTGCGCCGCGGCTCCGCTGGAACACGGTGGCAGCGGACATCGATGATGCGCTCCTGCGGATAACCGGCCTTGAGCACGCGGGAAAGGCCGCGTGCGCCGTCGAGCAGCAGGAAGTCCGGGCAGTAGGTGATCATGGGGTCTGCCAGGCAGTCATAGGTGTAGCCCGCCACCGGAATGCCAAGGTCGGCGGCGGCCAGGCACCAGATGACCTCCTCCTCATTGATCTGCGTGTCGGCGATGATCAGCGACGGACGCCTCTCCTGAAGCCAGGCCCTGGCCCTGGCCTTCAAGGCCATCCAGCGCGGGTAGACCTGGGTGGTGTAATGGGCGCCCATCTCCTCAAACACCTGCCTGAACGTCCCCAGAAACGGCTCGGCCCCGGGTTTGCATCCAGGCTGCAAAACCTCGCGCTCCCAGGACTGCCACCAATCCGCAAACCTCGCCGTCTCCGACGCCAGGACGGCCGAATCCGGCTCTCCGAGCTCCTCCAGTGAGGCGTTGATGATGCGAAAATCCGGCAGCTGCTCCTCTAGCATCAGCAGGTGCCGCATCCTCCGAGTCACACACACGGCGAGGGGCAGGCCTTCCTCGTCACGGGCAGGCCTGGCGGCCCTTGCCGCCACACTGACGGACTTCGCCTTGTTCTTGCTGATCCTCTTGCAGCGCCACCGCTCGATCCTTCGTGCAAGCGTCCTGCCGCGCCATTCCGGCTCAAGCACCACCGTTTCAAGGTGGTTCTCCCGTGCCACCTCCTTCCAGAAGCCGAAGTTCACACCGCTGCCCGCTGTGATCACGATGCGGTCAAACTTGAAGCGCCGCCAAAGGCTGTCGCGCACCCTGGAATTGATGATCCGGGTGAAGCAGAAATCCTGAAACCCGCCGACCAGCGACGCCTTGCGCATCACGCTGTCCCCCGGCCTGTCACCAAGCTCGGGACGATGTTTCAGGAAGTGGGACATCAGGCGCGCGACGTCGCCACGCACCTCCTCGATCTCCTCGTAGCTGATGAAGTCCGCCGGCTTCAGCCAGGCGGTCGCGTTCGGAACGCTGGAGCGGTCCAGCAGCGTGTCATACTCCAGCATCACCAGCCCGCCCTTCTCGCCGGCGAGCTGACGTCTCATGGCCTTCGGAGCCAGGGCGCCCGTGATGAAAAGGGTCAGGGACATGGCTTCAAACGCTGCGGAAGACCGTGTCATGGATCACCGGGCGCTTGTCGATGATCCGAAGGTTGGGCGTGCGTCCCACGACCGTGCAGCCGGCGGGCACCTTTTCATTCACCAGCAGGCTGCCGGCACCGATGCAGACATTGTCACCAATCTCGCAGGCGCCGATGACGGCCGACTGCGCGCACAAGATCACATGGGAGCCGATCAACGGATACTCGCCCCCACGGTTGCCGATGGTGCAGCCCTGCATGACCACGAGGGGACCTCGATAGGTCGCCCGGCCGATCACGCTCCCCACCGGATGCGCCAGCCAGCAGGCGCCGGGAAGCTGCACCTGATGATACAGATCAAGCCCGTGCAGGGCCTTGTTCAGCAGGTAGGACTTGTCGGCCAGGTCGCGAAGGCCAGCCCTGCCCGCCTCATGCCCCAGCCTGTAAAGAAGCAGGGCGTACTGGTCGCCGTGAAGATGATTCAGCCTCACCTGCCCGTCCCTCCAGAAGCCCGGGTTGTGGTAATGGGACAGACCGTCCTCAAACGCCGGGAGCAACCCATCCAAAAGCGTGGCAATGGCATCCGCGTCCACGTCAGCACCATCGGGGAAGAACTGGTTGATCTGACGGGCGATGTAGGCCCCGAGCCGGGGGATGGGAAGCGAGGTCAGCATAATCTTCAGCAGACAAGGTCATGACGGCGCAGCAGCGCCAGGCTTTCCTCCACGGACTCTGCGGAGGCGTTGCAGCGGGCGGCGATGGCGGCCACGTCCTGGCGGCCGTCAACCTGGTCCATGATGCTGAAAAAGTGACGATGCAGATCCGGCTGGGCCGTGGGATCGATGTGGATGCCATAACGGGAGCAGAAGACCTCGCCCCTGAACTTCGGCAGCGGAATCCCGTTCGACTCCCAGGCGTCGACCATGTTCATGACCAGATCCACGCTGGCGTCCAGGTGCTGCGGGGAGACATGCGCGACATCATCCAGGCTGGAATGGTACTCGCGGTAGGGCCAGTCCGGATGATTGCGCGGCAGCACGCGTGAGAGTGACAGCATCGGCACGCGCAGGCCGGGGCCGTTGAACTGTCGTTCATCATTGCCGATCACCCGCCGGAAGGGGGCGGACCAGCCGTCCGGCGCGTGTTTTTCAAAGGCCGCCTTCAGGCAGCGGGCGGCCGGGGCGGATTCATCAAACGGCATCTGCAGAGCCGGCGCGTTCGGCAGGCTCAGCATCTCCAGGAACAGACCTCCGTGCAGGTCTGGCACCAGATGCGGGTGCCGGGAAAGCCAGGCGGCCGACCCCACGGTTTCGGGAAGGATGAGCAGCCGGTAGGTGTAGCGCAGGTTGCCGCGGGCGAGCAGACGGCGCATCACCTCGATGCCCGTGACGACTCCGCTCAGATCATCCGCGGCCTGGGCCGGATGACAGAGGTGAGCGCACAGGACAAACGAGGCGTCCGAACGACCCTTGGCGACGACTTCACCCACCTTGAGATGTCCGTAGCTGGTGTCCGTGCGAATCACCACACGATACTCGGCATCAGTGAGCGCATCGCGCTGACGCTGCGTGCAGCAGAGCCCCCAGTCACGCTGGTAGTATTTGAAGGCAAAGGGCACGGCCTCCTCAAGCCGGGGATGCACATGCAGGTGCCTCATCAGCTCATCACGGCCGACCACTCCGTCGAACGGCATGGAGTAGGACATGACATGCAGGGGATGATCCTTGTCAGAGAACAGCACACGACCATCCAGCGTTTGAAGCGAGGCCTCACGGCAGGTCCAGCGTTCCGGCGTCAGCCAGGTCGAGCACTCCGTGCCGCTGGCAAACTTGTGGACGGTCATCGGCACCTGCCCGGCGAGGGCGTCGAGAGCGATGTCATAGTCCTGCGAGACGATCTCGCGGCGCAGCGGCGCCAGAGCCTCGATCATCTGCAGCGGCGTCGCTCCGGAAGGCAGCGACACCTGCGTCGCTGACAGGTTGGTGCGTGCGTCCTCAAGCGCCACGAGCTCCGTCTCGGTCAGCGGCGGGCCCTTCGCGGAAAGCCATGGATCCTCCTGGAAAGCCTCCAGGCCAAGCTGCGTGTATTCGGAGCAGCCGATGACACAGACCTCACCACGCCCGACCTTCGCCGACAGGCAGAGGCCGCGGTCGCGTGCCAGCTTTTCCAGCGGCACGCCGTTGGGCGCGCAGTTGTCCTGGCGGGGGGCGCAGGAGTAGGTCCAGGTCTGGCGCGTCTCCTCACCGTTGATCCGGACGCTGCCGGTGAAGAGCTTGCGGAAGCGGAAGGGCACGCCCGCCTTCTCCTCGATGTAATGACGAAAGGTGGCCCAGAACAGCCCGAGGCCGATCATGACGATCTTGCCCCCGCCTTCCGCGAGCCGGTCATAAATGCTTCCAGAACCGTAGCAGGTGCGCGGCAGATCGGACAGCAGGGCCTGCGCCTTCGGGCCGATGCCGCTGACCGCGAGCATCGGGTCGGCGGAACGCAGCGCCCCGGGCTGCAGCCGCGCATGCTCGGTGAAATCGCCTAACGTTGAAGGTGTCAGCTCCGGGTCAAAGGTCTCGCCCTTGCCGATGGAGTAGCTGTAGGTGGGAACCAGCACGGTGCCCGCCGACCCCACGGCCTCGATCAAAGCGTCCAGCGCCGTCGAGCAGGCGTCGATCATGGATCTGCCGCGTTCCGGATAACCCAGCCTGCCGAGGCTGGCATGCACGAAGACCACATCGCCCTCGACGACACCGGCGGCGCGCAGGGCCTGGACGAGCTCTCCCTGCGTGTAATGATGCTTCACGGAAGGAGTCATGCGGCGGTCTCGGCGAGCTTCAGTTCGAGCAGCAGCCAGACTGGAAACTCGCTGGCAAAGACGGCGTCACGCTGCGGAACATGCGGATCCTCGCGGCTGGAGGCGGGCTCCTCGACGCCTGTGATGACAAAGCCGGACTCGAGAAAGGGCCGCGCCAGAACGCTGAGCGGCGGGTTGATGCGCCAGTGGGTGTGAAGATATTCGGTCATCACCGTGAAGGGCCGGGCCGGGTCGCCCAGCCAGGGCTGCACATAGAAGACCGGGTGCGGCTCCAGGGACAGGAAGGTGCCGCCGGGCTTCAGCAGCCGCTTCACATCGGCGATGAAACGGGCGAGATCGAGCGGCTTGCCGGGCTCATAAGGCACGAAATAAAACAGCAGCGCATCGCTCATGTAGATGCAGTCGAAGGATGCGGCAGGCAGGGCGTCGAGGGCTCCCGGCGTGTTCAGGTCGAGCACCTGGAAGCTGGCGTCACCCTCCGCACGCTCCGTGGCGAGCCGGATGTATTCTTCGTTAGGATCGACCCCGAGCACGCTGGCTCCGAGGCGCGCCATTTTCTGGGCGATGGTGCCGGCGCCGCAGCCGAGGTCCAGCACGCGCATCCCCGGCTTCATGCGGCGGGGCAGCCATTCGTCCAGGAAGCGGTCCTGCACGGCCCCGTAGAGGTTGTCCTTGCGGATGGCGGCCAGGTCAGGCGTGAACTTCTGCTGCAGCCACCAGGCCGCCGGGTCACGCCGCTCAAAGGCGATGAGCTGCTGGCCGAGCTGCTGGTGATAGGTGCCGAAGCGCTGACGGTCGAGCAGCGACTTCTTGAAGTCAAAACGCGCACGATAGGCGTCCAGGTCGTCGATGACCAGGCAATGATCCTTGAGCAGCTTCAGCAGCGCCGGATGATCCACGTGCTCCGGGTCACCCCAGGTGGCGGCGTCACGCTTGTAACGCGACGGATCGGCGAGCAGGCCGTCGATATGCGAGAACCTCCAGATCTTCCAGACGCGGTAGCTCTGCGTCGTTGCCTTGTCGGGATCGGCCAGGACCGACATCACCTCGGGCCCCACGCCCATGCACTGGCGGGTGTGGACGTTCATGAGCACCCAGCGGTCCGGATGCGTCGCCGGGCTTTCCAGGAAGGAGATGAGGTCCGGGCAGGGCTGGCTCATGCGGTGGCGCGAAGTTTTTCAATCACCTGAACCAGGCCGCCGACGGTCTGAAACTGCTCCGACTGCATGTCATCGGCTTCAAAGCGGATGCCGAAGCTGTCCTCGAAGTGGGAGATCATGTCGATGATGCCCATGCTGTCGATGACCTTGGCGTCGAGGTAGGCGCAGGCGAGCTTTTCCTGCTCCGTGGAGCCGGGAAGGCCGCCGCGGGAGTCGAAGAATTCGAGGACGGTTTGAGTGACGTTCATGAGTGTTGGATCAGCGTTCGATGGCAATGACACGGGCCGGGGCGCCGTCGGAGCCGAGAATGTTCAGCGGCAGCACGACAAGCTCGACCTCGGGGCGGGACAACTGGCGGAGGTTCGTGCAGTATTCAACAAAGACGACACCGGCGCTGAGCATGATTTTATGGAGGGGCGAGTCCTTGGGGCCGGTGCGGCCGTTGTCGGGGCTGTCCACCTGGGGCGTGTCCATGGCGAGCACGCGGACACCGCGCTCCACCAGCCAGTGCCCGGCCTCCTCGGTGATGTAGGGCTGCTCGGTGTAGTACTTCATGGTGCCCCAGTGGTCGGACCAGTCAAAGCGCAGGATGAGGCGCTCGGGCCGCTCATCCCCGAGCCGCTGCTTGAAGTCCTCGACGCCGAACTCCTGCTTGGGCAGGGTCACGGGCGTGAAGTTCAGCACGCGTGCCGGACCCACCAGCCACTCCAGCTTGATCTGATCAATGGTCGGGCCGTTGGGAATGAAATGGCGCGGTGCGTCGATGTGGGTGCCGCAGTGCGTGCCCATGGTGATCTTGCGCGTCTCACGGTTTTCAATGCCGAAACGTCCGAGCTGGGTGATCTCCACGACGGGATGCCAGTGGACGGGGAAGGTCGTCATGCCTTCGTGGATGGGGTAGCTGAGGTCGATGATGCGCATGGGATCAGGATTCGGATGGCTTGGGGGCGAAATGGCGGCGGATCTTGGCCGGGGTGCCTGCGGCGAGCGAATAGGGCGGAACGTCCTCCTTCACCACGGAATGAGCGGCCACCACGGCATGCCTGCCGATGGTCACGCCTTCCAGGATCGAGCAGCGGATGCCGATCCAGACATGGTCGCCAATCTTCACCGGCCTGCCCTTGGAGGGCGGCAGCAGCACGGGCGGGAGCTCCACCTCTTCAAAGAGATGATGGCAGTCGGAGACAAACAGGTCGGAGGCGGTCATCACATGCCGGCCAAACTCGACCGACTGCGTGCAGATGATGAAATAGCGATCGCCGATCGTGGTGCCATCACCGAGATAAAGGTCCGCCGGGCGGTCTTCATCCCAGCCGGTGAAGTCAAAGGTGTGCGCCAGCTCCGGGTAATGCTGACGGGCGAGCTTTCCACAGGCCCCGCCGAAGGCCTTCTTGGGCAGCATGACGATCTTGCCATAACGGCCGAAGCTGACCCAGTTGCCGATGCTAATGCACTCCGGGAAAGAGATCTCGCAGGGCGTACGGATCTTCGACATCGTGCCGAAGAGGCGGAAGCAGTCCTTGGCCTCCTCAGGCAGCACCGCAAAGGAGCCATCCTCGATCATCGTGCGCTTTTTCGCGGCCACGGCGGCGGCATGACGGGCGGCGACCTCCTCCTTGACCACCTGGCCGCCGCCGCTCACGGGCAGCCAGCCCGAACGAACGATCTCGACCGCGGCAGGCGCGCCCGTTTCCACCAGAGCCTTGGAAACCTCCGTGCGGAGCAGGCGGACATCGTCTGCCTTGTCGCCCAAAAACTCGGCCAGGAGCACTGGTTCAGGCGCGGCAGTGGCCTCGGCGGCCGGTTCCATGAACCAGGCCATGCGGCAGGCTTGAAGCTGCGGGAATCGCCCGGCAAGGGCCATGAGGCTCTTGTCATCATAAGGGTGGCCGGGCTGGGACATGAACAGGGTTTATCTGAGTGTCTGGAAGATTTCAACCATGACGCCATCCGGCCCCTCGATCAGGTCCAGCAGCATCGGCTTGCCACCGATCTCCTCCTCCATGGTTCCGGTAGAGCCCATGGCGGCTCCTTTTTCAAAGATCCGCTCCCGGTCTTTTTCAAACTGCGTGCTGACCATGGACAGCACCCGAAAGCCGGGCCCGTCCAGCAAGGCGGGCGAAGTTTCCGGCACGGGCAGCAGCAGTAGACCTGCGCGCCATTGAGGCATCAGGCTGGGGAACTCCAGCAGCACGGCATCAGGCACGGGCGGCGGCAGGCTGGACCGGCGAAAGCCGAAGCCCGCCTCCCAGAAACGGCGGGCGGCAGCCAGGTCCGTGACACGATGCACGATCAGGCTGGGCCGGGGCGCCTCCTCCGAAACCCACAGAGGACTGGTCAGTCCTTCGATCCAAAGTTCACTCACCCCAGGCAGTGGCGAGGGACGCAAATCGACAGCCCTGTCCGACCATTCACCCTTGGGCAGGATGACCTGCAGCGGCGCGGGCAGGCCTGCGGGAGCGGGCTCGGCATAGTGGATCAGTTCCAGCGGCGTGCCCGAGGCGGCGTTGAGAAAGACCAGGGAAAGGTCCTGCGAGGCCGTGCAAAGGTAGGGCTTCTTGCCGGCAAAGACCGGCAGGTGATGCTGCTCAAAGCGGAGCTGCCAGCCCATCGACTCGAACAACGCCCGGTCTCGGGCCGCATCCGAGCTGCCGAGGACAATGTGACTGACGCCCAGAATCATGCCGGGGTCATCAGCAGCGCCCTGACCTCGCGGTTGAGGATCTTGCCGGTGCTGCCGAGCGGGAATTCCTCGACCTGCCTCAGCCGGGTCGGCACGGCGGCCTGAGCCAGGAGCCTGCGGCAGTGGGTGAGGATGTCCGACTGCTCGTCGGCAAGCTGCAGGCCGGGTTTCAGACGCAGCGCCGCCGCCACCTCCTCGCCGTAAAAGTCATGCGGAATGCCCACCACCACAGCATCCTCGACGGACGGATGATTCAGCAGCACCTCGCGGATGCCACGTGGACTGAGGTTCTGGCCGCCGCGGATGATGAGGTCCTTCTTGCGGCCGGTGATGAACACATCACCGTCGGCATCCGTGAGCCCGATGTCGCCGGTCGGGAACCAGGCGGCTTCATCCAGCGCCTGAACCTGCAGGCTTTCCGCATCCAGGTAGCCGAGCATCCGGCAGCGGGTGCGGGCCATGAGCTCGCCCTCGGAACCTGCGCCGGATTGAAACACTCCTTGTTCGTCCGCCACCGCCAGCTCAACGCCCTCAAGCAGCCGGCCGACGGCGTTTTCCTTCCTGGGATGGGACGGCGTGTTGGCGCAGAGGATGAGCAGTTCGGAAAGGCCGTAGCTCTCCATGCATTCGACGCCGTAACGCGCCTCAAAGTCCTTCTTCAGCTTCAGGGCCAGCGGCGCGGTGCCGACGCAGACCGTGCGCACGTTTTCACGGCAGTAACGATGGCCGTCCTGGTCACGGTCCATGCGCAGCAGCGAGGCCATCATGGTGGGGGACAGCCAGAGCGTGTTCGCCCGGTGGTCCTTCACGGGCTTCCAGAAGTTCAGGATCGTCTGCGCGGTGAAGGCGCAGGTGAGCACGACGCTGGAGCCGGCCATGAAGGGCGACATGAGCGTGTTCAGATAACCGCTGCTGTAGGCCATCGGCCAGAGATGCAGGAAGCGGTGGTCCGGGCCGAAACCCATGGCCTTGTTGAAGGCGAGGGCGTTGCCAAACTCCGAGCGGACGCAGTGCACGACCCCCTTGGGCATGCCGGTGGTGCCGGAGGTGAACAGGATCAGCAGCAGGTCATCATCCGACACACCGGCCAGCGGCGTGATGCCGGCGTCCGGCTTCACCGAATCCAGGTTCCAGGTCTCCTCGGCGTCCTCGGGATGGAAGCTCTGCTCCTGGCCGAGCGACACACGCACCTGGCGCAGCGACGGCATTTTCTGCGTGGCCTGAAGAACGATGGATCGCGTGCAGCGGGAGAAGAGCACCAGGCGCACGCCGCTGTGCTCCAGGATGTAGGTGATCTCGCTGGTGTGAAGCGCCTGGTTCACCGGCACGGCCACGGCGCCGAGGAACAGGCAGCCGAAGTAGAAGGCGACAAACTCCGCCGAGTTCGCCAGCAGCAGGCCGACACGGTCGCCCTTGCCCACGCCCTCGGCCTTCAGCAGCGACGCGGCGCGCAGGCCCCAGTCGTGCATCTGGGCGAAGGTCCAGGTCCGCTGGGTCATGGACTCGATGAGGAAGACGCGTTCCGGGTCCCTCCGGAACACGGCTTCGATCTGGCGGACGATGGCGTCGGAGTCAGGCATGAAGTCGAGTGGGTTGGGCTCCAGGCGGAATCAGCGACCGGCCTCGTTCCGGATGTGCGAGGCGAGAAATTTCTGACCGACATCGTCCACGCGTTTCTGGAGCCATCCCAGGGCGCCTCCAAGTCGGTTGAAGATGGAGCTGACGACCCCGATGGTGTCGAGGGTCCGCGCCTGGTTCTGCACGGCCAGATCTTCAGCGAGCAGCTTCACCAGCTGGTCGCGGGTGGAGAGGTAACGTTCAGCGATGGACTGCACCAGGCGCTGACGGGGCTGGCGGGTGTTGTCACCGGTGAGGTAGATGTTCACCGCCGGGTTGAGCTGCTCAAACTCGTCGGGATCGAGCGGACGCAGACGGTAGTTCAGGCGGCTGTGACGGCGCTCCTGCGCGGCGAGGGCGAGAAGATCCTTCAGGTCACGGTCGAGAAGCTGCAGGAACTGGCGTGCGAGCACCTCCATGAAGGGGCCTTCCTCGGTCGCCTCCTGGAGGAACCAGTTGGTGCCCTGCTGATCCTTGTTGAAGCCGGCAAACTCGAGGAAGGTCGTGGAATCGAAGCCTGAGAGGCGCAGGCCCGCGGCGATCTCCACGATGGACAGCGTGCGGTCATCCAGGCGGGCCAGCAGATAGCCGGCCATGGCGGCGGCGCCCGCAGGCTCCGGCTTGCGCACATGACTGCAGAGATGCGCCACCTTCTGCTCCATCGTCATGCCGGCAAACTGCGGCACGCTGGCGGCACGGTGCATGTCGTCCGCATAAATCAGCGCCTGGGCCAGGGGGTTGAGCGTGTGGGTGGCCGGATGAAAGGTCTCCTTGCCCATGAAGGGGCCGTTGCTCGTCATGCTGGCCTTGAGAATCTCATAGCAACGGTTGCCGTTGGCATAGGAGCTTGAACCCAGGCCGACGTAGGCGGTGCCGCGGCCGGAGAGGTGCCGCTCGACCACCACACCGAGGAGCTGGGCCAGGGACTGGAGGTTGGCGAGGTCAAAGACGCCGTGAATGCGGGTGGGGATGTCCTTGCCAAACTGCTGACGGCTCAGGAAAGAGTCGATGGCCGGGAAGGTGGCCTTGAGGTCGGCACGGATGGAGGCGCTCAGACAGGAGGGGTTGCGCAGCTGCAGATCGGCGAGCACGGCGGCGGCCAGCGCGGCACCAATGGAGGCCTGATTCCAGGTGGAAATCGCAGCGGTGTTGTTGCGCGGCAGCGTCTCGTCGAGCATGACCAGGTAGCCGGTCATCAGGCCGAACAGGCCGCCTTCGACGCCACTGCCGACGACCACCCGGCCGTTTTCGACGGAGCAGCCGAGGGAGCGCAGCGTGTAGCGCACCTTTTCATCGGCCAGCAGCTGGTCGGTGGTGCAGCGGCGTTCACGGGCCACATCGGCCAGCGAGTTGGCCAGCAGGTTCTGCATTTCGTCCGCGCTCTGCGGGTTGGTGGGAAAGAAATACCCGCCGGCATCCAACGCGTCCTTGAGGGCGCCGGGGTCACGCTGCTTGCGGTTGATGTAGGTGTGCAGGACGGTCAGCGGCGGCTGCTCCTGCTCGAGCGAGCGCAGGTGCTCGGTCTTCTCCGCGTTCATGAAGTCAGCCTGCTCATCCGGACACCAGATGATCAGCCAGCCTTCATCGTCGTTAAGTATGGTGAAGTCGCGACCGGCGAGCGTGACCGGCTTTTTCTGCATGAAGCGCAGCGCTTCATGGAGCGAGATGCCCATGTTGGAGGACGTGGAGCAGACCACCGGCCGAGCGGCATAGACTTTCCAGATGGCCAGGGATTCGAGGTCGATGCCATCCAGCTGCGCCGGCGTGAGCGCGGCCAGTTCGGCATCGGTGAAAACCAGGGCGGCCTGTCCGTCGGCTCCGCGCACCTTGCGTGAGCGCAGGAAGGCCAGGGTGTCGGCCCGGCGTGAATCAGGGGTGGCCTTCTGCAGGCGGCGCAGCTCCTTCAGGATGTGCTCGCCCAGCAGGCCGAGGCCGTTGAAGCATTTCACGCAGCTGCCGTAATCTTTCCAGCCACGCAGAAAACGGATGCGACGACCGGTGACCAGACCGGCCACGGGCGCGTCAAAGATGAGGTTGTCGTGCGTCTTGTCGTAGGGCAGCAGGCTGGCGTTGTGATCGACCCGGGGTTTGACGCCCAGCTTGCGGGCCAGACGCGCCGTGAACACGGCCAGATCCATGGGCTCCAGGCTCTCCGCATCGCGCTCCTTGCCAATGATCACGAGACCCTGGTCGGCCTGGGTGGTTTCATCAAGACCGGGAATGGAGGTGTGGAGGTAGTAGGATTTCGACATCGGGAGCGGAAACTAGCGGGACAGAGCGGCGCCGAGGCGTTCCAGGGCCAGCAGCTGGGCGGCCACGGCCAGGGACACGTTTCGGGAAGCCGCACATTGGAGCATGGATTGGGCCGTGGCAATCATTCGCGTGTCCAGACGGGCATGTGCCTCCTCGGCCGTCCACAGGGCGCCGCCACGGTTCTGAGCCCATTCAAAGTGGCTCATGGTGATGCCGCCGGCGTTGACGACCACATCGGGGATGATTTCAATGCCACGGCCGGTGACCGTGCCTTCGGCGTCCGGACAGATGGGGCCGTTGGCAATCTCCATGATCATCCGGCACTGGAGCCTGGCGGCAAGGTCGGCGGTGACCTGGCCGGCGGTGGCCGCGGGAATGATGATGTCAGCTTTGACGGCGAGCACTTCCTGGGCGGAGACCGGTTCGGCGCCCGGGAGCTGCAGCCCGGCAAAATCCTTGCCCGCCGTTTTGGCGTCCCAGAGCATCTCAGCATCCAGACCTTCGGCTCGCTGCCAGCCACCGGAGGAATCCGCCGCGCCGACCAGGCGCAGGCCGTTCTTCTGCAAAACCCGGGCCAGGTGCCCGCCCGCGCTGCCATAACCCTGGACGGCAAAGGTCATGCTCTCATGCTTCTGTCCGCGCTGACTGAGAATTTCGCGCAATACGTTCCAGGCTCCGCGTGCCGTGGCGCCGGGCCGGCCGGGAATGCCCCCGAGAGCCGGCGGTTTGCCGTTGATGGCTCCGGGGATGCAGGCGCGACGCGTGAGATTGAACTGATCCGCCATCCAGCCCATCGTCTTTGCATCCGTGCCGAGGTCGGGTGAGAGGATGTCCACATCCGGTCCGACGTCCTCGCCCAGGGCGTTCAGATAACCGCGGGCGAGCTGCTCGAGCTCCCGTGTGGAAAGCTTCTTCGGGTCCACGCAGACACCTCCTGCGGCCCCGCCGTGGGGCAGGCCGTTGACGGCGCACTTCAGCAGCAGGCGGAAGGCCAGGCCGGTGAGGTCCTCCTCGCCGGTCGCCGGATGAAAGCGCACCCCGCCCTTGGTCGGGCCGAAGCAGTCGGAATAACGCAGCCGCCAGCCGGTGAACAGGCGCAGGCCGCCGTCGTCCATGCGAACGGGCAGCGTGAAGCGGCGCACGGCCTTGGGCAGCGTCAGGCGCAGCTTCACGTCCTCAGGCAGGCCGGACATGGCCAGGGCGGAGGCAAACCGGGTGCCGCCGAGCTTTTGAAAAACAGGATCGATCGTTTCGGGCATGGCTGACAGTCTCGGGCTTTTCCTCCTCACTTCATCTTTTGTTCGGCGCTGTATTTCTGCTCCACGTTGGCGTTCAGCGCGGCGAGCTCGGGCCGCTGCTCCAGCAGGGCCAGCACCTCCGCCGTGGTGATCAGATGATCCGGCCTCCAGAGACTGTTGTAAACCGTCTCCACAAACTCCCAGTCCTCCGGCGTGTCAACGGTCCAGCGGAAGCGCGACAGGTCGGCGTCGTTGACCCAGGACAGGGCGCGAAACTTCTCCGGATGATGGTAGAAATGCGGCGTGACATGCTCACGCTCGTTCGGCAGAAGCGCCTCGTTGAAATTCCTCGCCAGGGCCCTGGCCGTGAAGATCTCGGTGTCCAGCCCCCGGGGAAAACGGCGCTCGAAGACGCTGCTCATGAAGTCGGCGGGAGGGTCCTCCTGAAGCGCTGCGTGGAAGCGCTCCAGCATCGCGTCACAGACCACCGGGTCATAGAGAGGACAGTCGCCGGTGATGCGCACGATGACATCGGCCCCGGCGGCCTGGACCGTGCCATGGTATCGGGCCAGCACATCCTCCTCGCTGCCGCGGAAGCAGCGGTAGCCAAGGCGCTCCACCTCGGCGGCCAGGGCGTCGTTTTCCGGATTGGTCGAGGTGGCCAGCCAGACCTCATCGATCCTCTTCACGGAGGCCGCGCGCTGCAGCACGTGGCCGATCATGCTGAGCCCGCAGAGGGGACGAAGCACCTTGCCGGTGAGACGTTGCGAGCCCATGCGGGCCTGGATGATGGCGATGGTCTTCATTCAAGCAGTTGGTTGGGCGCCTTCGACCAGGTCCCAGGAAAGGGGGGTGCCACGCTCCACCGCCACCCGCGCCCGGGCTCCCAGCACCTGCTCCAGATGCTTCGGATGCAGGCCGTGGGCGGGACGGATCACACGGACGTTTTCGGGGGTGAAGGCCTCCCCGGCGGCGATGTCGGCCACGGCGAAGAGGGAGCGGCGGAAGACGCGGCTTTTCATCTCCTTCGGCGACACTTCGTAGTTCACACGACCGAGGGCCTGCTCAGTGACGCGGATGGCGTCCACCATTTCACGAAACTCCTTCGGCTCCATGCTGAAGGCGGAGTCCGGTCCGGGCGTGGCGCGGGAAAGCGTGAAATGCTTCTCAACCACGCAGGCGCCCAGGGCCACCGCCGCCACCGCCACCGTGCTGCCCAGCGTGTGGTCGCTGATGCCCACAGGCGTTTGAAACCGCACCGCCATGTCCTGGATCGTGCGCAGATCCATTTCATCCGGCGAAGCCGGGTAGGCGCTGGTGCATTTCAGCAGCACCAGGGGGCCGCTCCCGGCCGAACGAAGAGTTTCGACGGCCTCGCTGATCTCCTCCAGCGTGGACATGCCGGTGGACATGATGACAGGCTTTTTCGTGGCCGCGATCTTGCGCAGCAGGGGCAGGTCGACGAGCTCGAAGGAGGCGACCTTGTGAACCGGCACGTCCATGGCTTCGAGGAAGTCCACCGCACTGGCGTCAAAAGGCGTGGAGAAGAAGTCCATGCCAAGATCATTGGCGATCTTCTTCAGCCTGGGCTGCCAGTCCCAGGGCATGTAGGCCTCCTGATAGAGGTCATGCAGCGTGCGGCCGTCCCAGAGCGTGCCGCCGCCGATGAGGAAGGGCGGCTTGTCGCTGGCGATGGTCATGGTGTCCGCCGTGTAGGTCTGCACCTTCACCGCGTCCGCGCCGGACTCCTTCATCGCCTCGATGATGCGCACGGTGAGGTCAAAGTCCTGGCCGTGGTTCGCCGAAAGCTCGGCGATGATGTAGGTGGGATGTCCGGGTCCCACCGGACGATTGCCGATCTTGAAGTCCATCATTGAATTTCTCGCACAAGTTCAAACGCCTCCGCCGCTCCGACTCCGACGACGCTGCCCCAGCGGTGCGCGATGGCCCGCAGCGCCTCCGGTGAGCGCGGGTGCGGAAAGGCGCGCGTCTCGCTCTCATAGACCTGCATGGCGGCGACCTTGGCCTCCAGGGTCTCGCTGATGTCAAAAAACACGCTGGGATGAAAACGCGGCTCAAAGCGCTGAAACGACCATTCCGTCGAGGAGGCCACCTCGTAGGCATACAGGCGGCGGACACAGCGGCCCGCCATCGGCCGGGTGGCGGTCAATGTGGCGCGGTAGGTGATGACATGATCCATGTTCAGGTCACCGCCGTGCTGGGTGAAGACCGTGTCCGGGCGCAGGCGCTCGATTTCACGCTCAATGGCCTGGGTGATGTCCAGCAGCGGCACCGTGTCCATCTTCTGATCAGGAAAACCCAGCACCTTCACGGATGCAGCGCCGACGAGCTTCCCGGCGCGTTCGGCACGTTCGTGATGAACGCCCAGGGCGGCGGCGGCCTGGCTGCTGTCAAAGTCCGGCCGCGAGGTCAGTCCGTTGGCCAGGATGATGATGTGCACCTCGGCGCCTTCCGCCGACAGCCGGGCCATCGTTCCGCCACAGCCCAGCACCTCATCATCCGGATGGGCGGCGATCACGAGGACGTTCTTCATGGGGCTGGAGTGGAGGCGTTGAGAGCGGTGCGGGTGACCTTCACGTCGGCCACGAGCTTTCCATCATAGAGAGCGGCACGGGTGAACTCAAGGCGGAAGCCGCCGTGCTCGATGAAGGCATGGGGATACCCCTCGGCATCCAGCATGCGGATGAAGTCATGCAGGGCGGTTAGGTCAGGCAGGTCCGCCGGGATGACGCTCTGCTCCGGACGGCGGCGCTTGAAGATGACGGCCTCGCCGCTCTGCGGCACCGGCTCCGGCACGGTGCGGATCATCTCCTCGATGATGTCCGCCGAAAGCCGTCCGGCGCGCAGAAAGATCTCCTCGGCATTGCCCTCCAGGCTCAACGCTTTTTTGGCATAGACAGGGCCGGCGTCCATCTCATGCACCATGCGCAGCGCCGTCAGCCTCGTCTCGCGATGCCCCCTCTGAATGAGGTTCTGCAGGGGCGAGCCACCCCGGCCGTAGGGCACGTCGGTCATGTGGAAGCAGACGCATTCATGACCGTCCAGCCACTCGTCGGGCACGCGCATCGACCAGTGCAGGAAGAAGATGTAGCGCGGCTTCGGCGACTCCTGGAGCAGTGAGGCCAGCTCCTCCACCGATCCGGCAAAGCTCCACCTTCCAGGAAGGGACTGGAGCCGTTCGTCAAACAGCACGCGGTTCCACGGACGGCTGCCGGCGACGATGTAACGAGGGATGTCAGAAGAACTCATGGCGTGACAGATGGTAGCCGACGACCTTCCCGCCGTGCATCTCCTTTTCTCCGACGCAGCGGAACCCGGCGCGGGCAAAGGTCCGTTGAGAGGCCGTGTTGGCCGCCTTGATCCAGGCCTGCACATGCATCCAGCGCGGATCCTCAAAGAGCAGGCCGAGACCGAGCCGGAGCACGGCGGTGGCATAACCACGCCCGCGCATGGCCGGAGCCACGCTGATGTCCACAACGGCCTCTTCGCCTTCGCCCTCAAAGCGCACCTGACCGACGGGCTGGCCCTCCCCGTTCATGATGACGGCGATCAGGCAGCCGGGATCGGCCAGACGGCGGGCGAACCAGGCCTGATGCCCCTCCCAGGGGATGGGTTCCGTGTTGAAGGCGGAGGCACGCACCTCCGGATCATTCACCCATTCCCAGAGCAGGCTGGAATCGGCCTGGGTGGCTCGTCTTGCCTTCAGGGGATGATGCAGCATGGCCTCGATCACCCGGGCCGCGCCCTGGCCGTCCACCAGGCTCCTGCCCAGAGTCGACATCCGGGACCGGCGGGCCTGGTCATCCAGAAGGCCGGTGATGCGTGGCAGCGAATCTGCGGCGGGAAAGTCCTCATGCCAGCCAAGCACCTCGGCGATGCCAAGCTCCTGCAGCCTGGCTGCGACACCGCGCTGGTTGTCGGCGGTGATGATCAGCAGCATGGGCAGGCCGAGGCAGGCGAGCTCCCAGCAGCTGCTCCCTGAGGCCGAAATCGCGACATCGGCCCGGCTCATCAACTCCGGAAGGTTCGGCGGATTGACCAGCAGCTCGACCTCATGCGGCCCTGCGGAAGCCTGCCGGAGGCTTTCCTGATGAGGGTTGGCCGAACCGACGATGATTTTCAGCCTGAGCCTGCGGCCCGCAAAACCAGCCAGCAGCTCGATGACCTTGCGCGTCACGTTGTCGGGATCGCCACCGCCAAGCGTGACCAGGATCTCCACCGCCTCCTCCGGTTCGGGGCCGCGCCGTCCATGCCACTCCAGGAACTCACGCCTCAGCAGGGCATGACGGGAGCCGGCCAGCAGCCTTTTCACCTTCGGATACATCGTTTCGGAGGCGTAGGCGTTCTGGTTCAGGACGAGGTCCGCAGCATCAAGGTCCTGTGTCGCCAGATCATCCAGCACCAGCAGCCGGATGCCGCCGTCCTTGAGCACCGCCAGGTAGTCCGGAGAAAAATGATAGCCGTCCGCCACCAGCCATAGCAAGCCCGCCTCATCAGCCAGGGAAGCCACCTCCCGGGCCTCCTCCAGGCTGCCTGCCTCATGGGCAGGCCTGACGATCAGCAACCCCTCCTGCGTCAGTCGCCGGAGCAGTTCCGGGGCCTCGGCATGCGTGTAGAGCACCACGTCGCCACCGCGTTTTTTCCAGGCCTGGGCAAGCGCCAGGCAGCGCATCACATGGCCGATGCCCATGCGGGCTCCCGCGTCCGCCCGGATGCCGAGAGCTGGAAAGGCATGGCTCATGGGGCTTCAGGCTCCGGTGGCGGTGATCAGGGCGTTTTTCACCCGGGCGACATCCTCGTCCGTCATCGCGGGGAACATCGGCAGGGTGATCGCCTCCTCATAGTAGCGCTCCGACTCCGGGAACATGCCCCTGGCAAAGCCGAGCTTCTGATAATCCGGCTGAAGGTGCACCGGGATGTAATGGACGTTCACGCCGATGCCCTGGGCACGCAGGCTGTCGAAGACTTCACGGCGGCTGCGACGGATCTCGCCCAGGTTCAGGCGGATCATGTAAAGATGCCAGCCGCTGATGCCACGCGGATCGCGGGCCAGGGGCCGCAGGGGCAGGCCGGCGAGTTCACGATCATAAAGGTCGGCGATCTCTCGACGGCGGCGGGCGAAGGCCTCCAGGCGGGTCATCTGGCTGGCCCCGAGCGCCGCCTGCATGTCGGTCATGCGGTAGTTGAAACCGAGCTCAAGCTGCTCGTAATACCAGCCACCGTGGGATTCACCGACCATGCGGTCCGCCTCCCGGGTGATTCCGTGGGTGCGCAACAGGCCGATGCGCCAGGCCAGCTCGGGGTCGTTGGCGGTGATCATGCCGCCCTCGCCGCTGGTGACTATCTTCACCGGGTGAAAGCTGTGCGAGGCCGCGTCGGACCAGTCGCAACCGCCGATCCTGCGGCCATCAAACTCACCTCCGAGGGCATGGGCGGCGTCCTCGAGGATTTTGAAGCCGTACTTCCGCCCCAGCGCATGGATGCGCGGCATGTCGCAGGACTGTCCGGCAAAATGCACGGGCACGACGACCTTGGGCAGCGCGCCCTCCTTCTCTGCCTGAACCAACTTTGCTTCCAGGCGTTCGGGGCACATCAGGACGGTGCCGGGGTCGACATCGACGAAATCCACCTTCGCGCCGCAGTAGCGCCCGGCGTTTGCCGATGCCACGAAGGTGATGGGCGAGGTCCACAGACGGTCGCCATGTCCCAGGCCGAGGGCCTTGGCGGCGCAGTGCAGCGTGGCGGTGCCGTTGGCCATGGCGACGCCGTGCCGGGCGCCGCAGAAGGATGCCACCGCCTTTTCAAACCTTTCAATCGCGGGCCCCTGGGTGAGGAAGTCCGACTTCAGCACCTCGACGACGGCGGCGATGTCGGCTTCGTCGATGCTCTGGCGGCCGTAGGGGAGGAAGGGGGCGCTCATGCAGCCACGGTGAAGGTCGGATCGCAGTGTTTGCGGATGAGGTCGCGGATCTGCTCCACATTCAGCCAATCGCTGTTTTTGCCCGAGTTGTAGGAGAAGCCGGCGGGGACAGGCGCGCCCTTGTGGGCCTCGCAGTAGCGCTTCATCAGGTCCGCCGCCACATGGCCGTAGAGCATCGGCACGATGATGTAGTGGCGGTCGGTCTCGATGGTCTGCAGGGCGTCCGTCTCGGTGATCATCTCCTCGTGGATCTTTTCACCGGGGCGGATGCCGACGATGGGATGCTCGCACTCCGGGCCGATGGCGGCCGCCACATCGCCGATGCGGTAGGACGGGATGCGAGGCACGAAGATCTCGCCGCCGAGGGCATGGTTGAGGGCGTGGAAGACAAGATCCACCCCCTCCTCGAGAGTGATGTTGAACCGGGTCATCTGCATGTCCGTGATGGGCAGCACGCCGGTCTTGCGCCTCTCCAGGAAGAAGGGGATGACCGAGCCGCGCGAGCCCATGACATTGCCATAACGAACAACGCTGAAACGGATGTCGTGGAAGCCGCGGACGTTGTTGGCGGCGATGAAGAGCTTGTCGGAGCAGAGCTTGGTGGCGCCATAGAGGTTGATGGGGGCGGCGGCCTTGTCGGTGGAGAGTGCCACGACGTTTTTCACCTTCGCGTCCAGGCAGGCCTGGATGACGTTCTCGGCGCCGAGAACGTTGGTCTTGATGCACTCGAAGGGGTTGTACTCGGCGGTCGGCACCTGCTTCAGGGCGGCGGCATGGATGACGGTGTCGATGCCCTCCATCGCATGGGTCAGGCGCTCGCGGTCCCGGACGTCGCCGATGAAGAAGCGCACCCGGCGGTCGGTGAAGCGCTGGGCCATTTCAAACTGCTTCAGCTCATCCCTGGAATAGACGACCACGCGCTTGACCTCAGGATGGGTGAGCAGGCGGGTGATGCACTTGTGGCCGAAGGAGCCGGTGCCACCGGTGACGAGGATGCTTTGGGCGTTTAACACGAGCGGGTCGGGAGCAGATGAGGATGAATGCTCCGGCACAGGATGTCCGGGCATGAGCAGGGACACTTGTCCGCGAAAGAAAAGCTGGCAAGTCGGAAATCCCTGCTGGTGCCCGCAGCGCTCCAGGCCATGAGGATTTGACGCGGCGCTCCTGCTTCGTAGCCATGGCGCTTTCATCCCATGCCCTTCCCCGCCCCGGACGCCAGCCCTCCCCTGATCATCGAGATCGGCAGGGAGCGTCTGTCCGCCCTGACCGCACGCCAGCTGGGCGGCCTGTTTGAATTTGACCCTGCGACGGATCGGGACGCCCTGGAGCTTGGCATCTCGGAGGCCCTGGAACGCTGCCGTGTCTGCTTTGCCAGGAACCTCAACAAGTACTTCCACAAGGACGGTCAGTGCCGCTTCAACCCGTTTCACTCCGGCCAGCACTGCATCTATCTGTATTACCTGGGCCATTCGCTCGCCCGAGCGGGCGCGCTCTGCCTGGCGGACCGGGTTTATTACCTCAACCGCGCCCTCAACGGCGTGGACCTTTTTCATCAGGTGCATCTGCCGGAGGTCTTCTGTGTCGAGCATCCGCTCGGCGCGGTCATCGGCCGGGCGCAGATCGGCAATTATTTCTTCTTCGCCCAGGGAGTCACCGTCGGCGGCAACAAGGGTGTCTATCCGGTCATCGGCAACCGGGTGACCCTGCTCTCCAACTCCAAGGTCGTCGGCCGTTCGGTGATCGGTGACAACGTGATCCTGGCCGCCAACAGCTACGTCAAGGACAGGGTCATCCCGCCCAACTCCATCGTCTTCGGCCAGGACCGCAGCCTGGTGATCAAGGATAACCCCGGGGGCCTGACGGCCGAACTCTTCGACCTTTCCCCCGCATGAACCCAGCAGCCACGCCTTCAGCCCGCCAGCCCAGGGTGCTGATCATCGGCCTCGGCTCGATCGGCCGGCGACACCTCGCGCTGTTGAATGAACTGGGGTGCGACACCGCCGCCTGCACGCATCATGCGGTCCCTGAGGCACGCTGCTTCACCAGCCTGGAGGACGCCCTGCAGGTTCATCAGCCCGACAAGGTGCTCATCGCCAATGCCACTGCCGACCATTATTCGACTCTGCGTCGGTTGAAAAACCTGGGTGTCACCGCCGACCTGCTCATTGAGAAACCCTTGTTCAGCCGCCCGGATGAAAGCCAGCCCCAGGACGTGAGGCAGCGCATCCATGTGGCCTACAACCTGCGTTTCCACCCGGCGGTGCTTGCCCTGCGCCAGGCGCTCCAGGGGGAGCAACCGGTGTCCGCCCACCTTTACGTCGGCATGCACCTGTCCACCTGGCGGCCTGACCGCGATTACCGGACCACCTATTCGGCCTCCCGATCCCAGGGCGGCGGGGTGCTGCGCGATCTCAGCCACGAACTGGACCTCGGCCTCTGGCTCTTCGGCCCCTGGAAACGTCTCGTCGCCCATGGCGGCCATTTCAGCGAACTGGAGATCGAGACCGAAGACACCGTCAGCCTGCTCTGGGAATCCGAACGCTGCCCCAAGGTCGGCGTGGAGATCAACTACCTCGACCGCGCCCCGCGCCGCTCCATCCTGGTCCACACACGCAGTCACACCTGGGAGGTGGACATGCTTGGCTGCCGGCTGCTTTGTGACGGTCAGGTGAACCAGTCCTGGACCCTCGAACGCAACACCACCTACCTCGCCCAGGACCGCGCCTGGCTGCGAGGCGAACACGACATCCTCTGCAGCTTCACGGAAGGACTGGACGTCCTGCGCATGATCCAGGCCTCTGAAAACTCCATTTCCAGCCAGGCCTGGGTCCGACCTCAACCTCTCACATGAAGAAGATCATCTGCACCGTCTGCGTCCGCGGCGGTTCCAAAGGAGTGCCCGGCAAGAACATCCGGCCCATGCTCGGCGTGCCCTTGCTTCACCACACGCTGCGCCAGGCGGTGGCGAGCGGCATCTTCAACGCCATCGCCGTCAGCAGCGACTCCCCGGAAATCCTGGAATGCGCCGCCCAAATTCCAGGTGTGATCCCACTCCGGCGTCCCGATGAACTCGCCACTGACACCGCAGGCAAGGTGCCTGCCATCCGTCACGCCATGCTAGAGGCTGAAAAGGCCGCCGGATTCACCTGCGACATCGAGGTGGACCTTGATGTGACCTCGCCGCTGCGTGCTCCCGAAGACATTCGCAACGCCGTGGCCATGCTGGAGGAACAGAACGCGCCGAACCTTCTCACCGCCATGCATTCACGCCGCTCCCCCTACTTCAACCTGCTCGAGAAGGATTCAGAGGGTGAGTTTCGCACGGCCAAAAGGCTGCCCGGCGGCGTGTTTCGCCGTCAGGACGCACCGCAATGCTTCGACATGAACGCCTCCATCTATGTCTGGCGCCGGGAGGTGCTGATGGCGGACACCACTCTCTACCATCCGGGCACGGCCCTCTACATCATGCCTGAGGAACGCTCCTGGGACATCGACAGCGAGATGGACTGGGCCGTCGTGGAACTGCTCATGAAACGCCAACAGGAAAAGGCCAGCGCATGAAGACTCTCGCCGAACTAGCCAGCCTCAAGGGCCGTGTCGCCCTCATCACCGGCGGTGCCGGACACCTGGGCGCGGCCATGGCCGAGGCCCTCGCCGAAAATGGCGCCACGGTCTGCCTGCTCGACCTGAATGAAGAACGCTGCCGCACCCGCGTGTCCGAGCTCGAAGCCAGGGGAGCCCGTGCTTTTTACGCCGTCGCCGACCTGACTGACGCCGAAGGCACGCGAGCTGCGGTCCGTGAAGCCGCCGCCCGGCATGGACGTCTCGACATCGTCATTCACGCCGCATCGCTTGTCGGCACGGACAAAGTCACCGGCTGGGCCGTGCCTTTTGAATCCCAGAGCCTGGAAGCATGGCAGATGGCCATGAGGGTCGGCCTGGACCCGGCCTTCACCCTCCTCCAGGAGGCCCGTCCGTTTCTCGAAGCCTCCGGTCATGGCTCGGTCATCTTCGTCTCCTCCATCTACGGCCTCGTGGCCCCGGACAACTCCCTTTATGAAGGCACCCAGATGCAGACACCCTCCGCCTACAGCGCGGTCAAGGGAGCCCTGAATCAGCTGACCCGTCACTTCGCCGCCCTCCTCGCCCCCAAGGTGCGCGTCAACGCCCTCACCCCGGGCGGCATCTGGCGCGGTCAGAGCGAATCGTTCGTTGAGCGCTACGAGCGCCGGACGCCGATGCGGCGCATGGGACGCGAGGAGGACTTCAAAGGGGCGGCCGCCTTCCTGGCCAGCGACCTTTCCGCCTACGTCACCGGCCACAACCTCGTGGTGGACGGCGGCTGGACGGCCTGGTGACCCGCCGGGGCCATGCGCTGGCGGCTTGTCACCTCCGCCTCCCTGCCCTAGCCTTGCCGATCAATGGCCGTCACCCACCCTCTCATCACTCCTGATCGTCCCTGCTTCATCATTGCCGAGGCAGGTGTGAATCACAATGGCAGCCTCGACCTGGCCAAGGAGCTCGTGCTCAAGGCAAAGCAGGCCGGCGCCGACGCGGTGAAATTTCAGACCTTCCAGGCCAGTCACCTGGTGACCGCCGACGCCCCCCAGGCGGAATATCAGGCCGCGAACACCGGCAAGACCGAGAGCCAGTATGACATGCTCAAGCGGCTTGAACTGCCGCTGGAAGCCTTCGCCGAACTGAGCCGCTTCTGCCAGGAAACAGGCATCCTCTTCATGTCCACGGCCTTTGATGAGGAGAGCGCCGATTTCCTTCACCAACTGGGCATGCCGGTCTTCAAGATCCCGTCGGGGGAACTGACCAACCTGCCCCTGCTCCAGCACATCGCCCGTTTCGGCAAACCCCTGATCGTCTCCACCGGCATGGGCACCCTGGATGAAGTCGCCGAGGCCGTGGAAACCATCCGCGCCTGCGGCAATGACGACATCACCGTCCTCCACTGCGTCTCCAACTACCCCGCCCCGCCGGAGTCGGTGAACCTGCGCGCCATGGCCGCCATCCAGGCCGCTCTCGGTGTTCCCATCGGTTATTCCGACCACACCATGGGCATCGAGGCCTCCGTGACCGCAGTGGCCGCCGGCGCCAGGGTGATCGAAAAACATTTCACGCTCGACTGCGGCATGCCCGGCCCGGACCACAAGGCCTCCCTGGAGCCGGACGACCTGGCGGAGATGGTCCGCGCCATCCGCCGTGTGGAGGTCCTGCTCGGCACCGGCCTCAAGCAGCCGAGCGAGGCCGAACTCGCGGTGGCAAAGATTGTTCGGCGCAGCGTGGTCGCGGGCCGCAGCATCCCTGCGGGCACCCTCATCACGGCGGAAATGCTGGTCCTGAGACGGCCAGGCACCGGCATCCCCCCGGCGCGCCTGCCCGAGGTGCCCGGCAGGACCGCACGCTTGGACATCGCCGAAGGGCGCCTCATCCAGTGGGAGGACCTGGCATGAGGTCGGTCGCCGTGGTCAGCGTCGGACGCTCCGACTACAGCATCTACCGTCCGCTGCTGCGAAGCCTCGCCGGCCATCAGGAAGTCGAACTGCGTGTACTCGCCTCCGGCATGCACCTGGAGGAACGCTTCGGAATGACGGTGCACCAGGTCGAAAAAGACGGCTTCCACGTCAGCGCCCGCATTCCCATGCTCCAGGCCGAAGACTCGCCCGAGGCCGTCGCCAGGGCCATGGGAGCAGGCGTTGCAGGCTTTGCCGGCGTCTTCGCCAGCAGCCGCCCCGACCTGCTCGTGGTGCTCGGCGACCGCTTTGAAATGTTTGCCGCAGCGCTCGCCGCCGTCCCCTTCAACATCCCCATCCTGCACCTGCATGGAGGCGAGCTGAGCGAGGGCGCCATGGACGACCGTTTCCGCCACGGCCTCACCAAGATGAGCCATCTGCATGGCGTCGCGACGGAGGCCTACCGCCGTCGCGTCATCCAGCTCGGCGAGGAACCCTGGCGTGTGACCTGCTGCGGCGCGCTTTCCCTGGACAACCTCCTGTCCCTTCAGCGCCTGCCGCGCGGCGAGTTGGAGCGCAGATTCCAGCTCGACCTTTCCACACCGCCCCTGCTCGTGACGCTGCATCCGACGACAAGCGAATTTGAAGCCGCCGGCCCCCAGGCGGACGCCATGATGGACGCCCTCAGCCAGTCTGGCAGGCCCGTCATCTTCACCATGCCCAACGCCGACATGGCCGGCAGCGTGATCCGCGAACGAATTTTGCGTTACTGCGACATGAACCCGTCCGCGCGCTGGGTCGAAAACTTCGGCCCCGAGGGCTACTTCTCCATCCTGGGGGAGGTCGGCGCCATGGTCGGCAATTCCTCCAGCGGCCTGCTTGAGGCGCCGTCATTCGCCCTGCCTGTCGTGAACATCGGCAGCCGGCAGAAAGGCAGGCTGCGGGCGGACAACGTCATCGACGTTCCGGAGTTCGCCGCCGACGTCATCCTCGCCGCCATTCAAAAGGCGCTGACACCGGAGTTCCGCGCCATCGCCGCAGGTCATGAGACCTTCTTCGGCGACGGCCACGCCTCGGAAAGGCTGCTGGACCTGATCGTCCGGACTCCGCTCGACCATCGGCTTCTCGACAAGACCTTCCACGACCTACCACAGCCATGAAAACCGTTCTCATCGGCGCTGGCGGCCACGGCCGCGTGCTCATGGAAGCCCTGCTTCCGGCCCGCTTCGACGCCATTCTCGATTCACAGCCCGGACTGGGGGAGGTTTTCGGCGTGCCTGTCATCGGCGGTGATGACAAGCTGGCCGATCTTACCCGGCTGGGCTTCAGCCATTTCGTCATCGGCGTGGGCTCGGCCAGAAGCTGCGAACTCCGGGCACGGCTGTTTCATGAGGCGATTGCGGCCGGCCTGCAGCCTCTCACCGTGAGTCATCCGGCGGCCTTGCTGTCGCCCAGTGCCAGAATTGCAGAAGGATGCCAGATCCTTTCCAGGGCCGTGGTTCACACCCAGGCAAGGCTGGAGGCCAACGCCCTCATCAACACCGCCGCGGTGGTCGAGCACGACTGCCACATCGGCGCCCATTCGCACATCGCCACGGGCGCCCTCGTCTGCGGCAATGTCAGGATCGGGGAGTCCTGCCACATTGGAGCAGGAGCCGTCATCCGTCAGGGAATCCGGATTGGCAGCGGCTGCCTGGTCGCCGCAGGAGCCGTGGTGGTGAAGGATGTGGACAACAGGCAGACCGTCATCGGCGTGCCCGCCCGTCCGTGGAACGGCTGAGAAACGGAGCCAGGTTTGCACCGCTTCATTTCAGGACTAAGAACGCATCAGCCAAGCCCAGCCACCCTTCTCCTGATGGACCCGAAATTTCGACTGCTCTTTGTCTGTCTCGGCAACATCTGCCGCTCTCCCGCCGCTGAAGGCGTCATGCGCAGACTCGTGGCGGATGCCGGGCTGGCGGATCGCATCGAAATCGACTCGGCGGGCACCGCGGGATGGCATGAGGGCAAGCGCGCCGACCCTCGCATGAGAAAGGCTGCCGAAAGGCGAGGCCTCGACCTCACCCATCTGGCCCGTCAGGCCATGCCTTCTGACCTGGCTGAATTTGATCTCGTGCTTGCCATGGACAGGCAGAACCAGACCGACCTGGTTGAACTCGACACGGCCGCGCTGCATCGGGCGAAGATCCGTCTTCTCTGCGAGTTCTGCACCCGGCATGAAGAACGTGAGGTGCCCGATCCCTACTACGGCGGGGAGGAAGGCTTTGAGCAGGTGCTTGACCTCCTGGAGGATGCCTGCACCGGGCTGCTGAAGCATGTGCGCGCCCGTCTCGCCTGACCCCTGCCCGCCCCGCTCCGCCCTTGCCCTTGACGGTGGATCGCGGAAAGTCGGAGCATCATGAGCGACTCTCCTTCTGACATTCCCCCGACGCCCCCCAAGCAGCCTCCGTCGCCGGATGAAATCTCCCGCAAGCTGGAGGACTTCATCAAGAACAGCCTCGGCGGCCAGGTCGTCTTTTCACGGTTCGAGCCCCACAACCTCGCCTCCCAGCCGCCCGAACCCGAATCCGACGACAGCGCCCCCGAGCCTGAAAAAATCGGAGCCGCCTTCGATTTCCGTCACAGGCCGGCCGACATCAAGGCGCACCTGGACCGCTATGTGATCCGCCAGGACGAGGCCAAGAAGGTGCTCGCCACCGCCGTGTGCGATCATTACAACCATGCCCGGATGCTTCGTGAAAACGCCACCGACAAGGCATCCCCAGCGCTGGAGTTCACCAAGCAAAACGTGCTCATCAGCGGCCCCACCGGCGTCGGCAAGACCTACCTCGTCAAGCACATCGCCGACCTGATCGGCGTCCCCTTTGTGAAGGCCGACGCCACCAAGTTCAGCGAGACCGGTTATGTCGGCGCTGATGTGGACGACCTCGTCCGCGACCTTGTCGCCAAGGCCGGCGGCAACATCGAGCTCGCCGAGCACGGCATCATCTACCTGGACGAGATCGACAAGCTCGCCACCGGTGGCGAAGGCCGCATCGGCCGTGACGTCAGCGGACGCGGCGTTCAGACGGCCCTGCTGAAGCTGATGGAGGAGACCGAGGTGCCGCTTTATGCGCAGAACGATTTCCGCAGCCAGATGAAGATGATGTTCGACATGCGCCAGGGCAAAAACGCCGGCCGTGAGACCATCAACACTCGCAACATCCTGTTCATTGTCAGCGGTGCCTTCTCCGGCATCGAGAAGATCGTCGAGAAGCGCCAGGCCAAGGCCACCATCGGCTTCGGCGCGGCCCTGGCGGAAAAGCCGAGCACGGAGGACCTGCTGAGCCAGGCCAGCACCCGCGACTTCATCGACTATGGTTTTGAGGCCGAGTTCATCGGACGCCTGCCCGTGAGGGTGTGCTGCGCCCCACTGGACGCCGACGACCTCTTCCAGATCATGAAGAACAGCGAGGGCAGCCTGATCCGGCAGTATGAACGCGAGTTTCATGCCTATGGCGTGCAGGCCGTCTTTGAGGACGAGGCCCTGCGCCTGGTGGCGGAAAGAGCCGTGGAGGAGAAGACCGGCGCCCGCGGCCTCGTCACCACCTGGGAGAAGGTGCTGCGGGACTTCAAGTTCGAGCTTCCCAGCCTCGGCCTGCCCGGGCTGCGCATCGATTCGGAGCTGATCAAGCGCCCGAAGGCCGCGCTGGAGCACTGCCGGAGCGAGGCCGAGAAGCTGCAGATCGACGTCCGGGCCGACGAAGTGCGCGCCTTCGCCGTCCGATTTGCCGAACAAACAGGCTATCAACTGGAGTTCGAGCCCTCCGCCGTGACCGCCCTCGTGCAGCGTGCGAGGCGCGAAGGCAGCGCCGTCGAGCCGATGTGCGCCCGCCTCTTCAAGGACTTCGCCTTCGGCCTCCAGCTTGTCTCCCGCAGCACCGGACAGATCAAGTTTATGCTTGATCGAGGAGCCGTGGATGCGCCAGACAGGTACCTGAGCGACCTCATCGTCCGATCCCACCGCCAGCCCGACGCCCCAACTCCCCCCGCCGTCTCGAATGAACCGTAACCGTGCCGTCATCCTCTTCATCGGCGTCCTCGTCAGCGCCCCTTTGCTCGCCCTGTATCATTTCGGAGTCTTTCCCGAGGCGGCCCGCTGGCTTGGCGTGCGCCTGCCCCGCCTGCTGGTGCTGCCTGAACCCGCGCTGAAGGCCTCCCTGCCACTCCAGTACGGCTTCTACACCCTGCTCGCCTTTGTCAGCGCCTGGCTCGGCATGGAGCTGGAGGCGGCCTGGAAGAAGTACCTTTTTCTCCTGGGCCTGATCTTTCTGGTGCTGCTGCTGACGCCTGTGCTTGCGCTCAACGGGGTGCTGTTTGAACCCTTCTCCGGCATCCTGGCCTCCGGCTTCGCCATGCTCATCGGCGTGATGGCGGGGGACCGCCCCGCTGCGGCCGATGCCGGGGAGAAGCCCGCCGCCTGATCAGCCGAGCAGGTCGTCGCGGTCGGACAGCCACTGAGGCAGGGAAAAGCGTTTTTCCGCCAGCTCCGCGGCGCGCACAAGCACTTCGGGCGGGGCTTCACGCACGACGCTCACCTCGGAGGCCAGCCGTGCCGCCCAAGCTAACCAAAAGTCAGGCTGAATCGTCACATGCTGGACGCTGCCCTGGTGCAGCAGGCCGAGCCTGCCACGCCTCTGCCCCGCTCCAGCCACCTTCACACCGTCGCGGAGGACGTCATGCAGGGCCGGCGCGGAGAAGCACAGCGGCCCCTCGACGACATCCTCCGGAAGCGTGAGCCTGCACCCTGGGCTCCCCCCGGCGTCCAGGGCCTGTGCAAGCGAGCCGTGAATCAGCCGGTAGCTTTCCACGGCCGAGACCTGCGACCAGGGATGGCACGCTGGAACGATGATCGAATAGGTGTGGTCGGCCTCATGCATCACCACCCCGCCACCGGTCCAGCGCCTCACCACGGGCCAGGACGGCAGCGCCTCCCGGATCCTCGCCAGGTTCTGGGCATATCCAATGGTCACGGTCGCCTGGTCCCAGGCATAAACACGCAGCACCGGCATTGGCGCCTGCTCCAGCCAGGCCTGGTCAACCGCCATGTTCACCGCCCCGTCGTGCGTGGAGTCGAGGTGAAGGATGATCTGGGGAAAGTAGGGCGGATGAACGGACACGGACTGAGCATGCGCAGGAGAGGGCCGCATGTCACCGACGGAATTCACCGTGCATCATCCGGCCACACACTGTTCTGAACAATTCTTTGTTACCAGCCCGCAGATGCCCCGTTAAGCCCGTGCTGTCCGTCCCTTCGCAACTCATTCCACCCATGCTCTTCTCCACCGTCCTCACCTGGCTGCTCATCGCCGCCGCCTTCGTCATCTCTCTTCCCGCGCTCTGGCTCTTCGCCCAGGGATTCTGGCCGGAAAAAACCGCCCGCCTCCGCAGTGCCGCCGCCGCCGGCCTGCTGAAAAGCTTCTTCATCGGCCTTGCCCCGCTGGTCGCAGGCACAATCCTGATCGCCATCCTGTCGAAGCTTCCCAAGATGGGCGCCCTCTCCGTGCTCGTCGGCGGCACCCTCATCACCTGGGGCTTCCTCGGCGCCGCCGGCATCGCCGCCGTCATGGGCTCGCGGCTCTGGCCCGAAGCCACCCCCTGCCGGCAGATGCGGCTGGGCGGACTGACCCTCGTCTGCTGCGCGCTTCTTCCCATTGTTGGCTGGGCGGTGCTCCTTCCCCTCATCGCCATCATCGGCTGGGGCATCCAGGTGCGCTCCTGGTTTGTGAAGGAGTCGGCGGACGCAGGTTCGTCACCGCCGCCCCTTCCGCCCTCCGCCTGAATGTTCATGAAAACTTCACGCCGGCATTTCCTCGCCGCCTCAGCCCTTGGCCTGAGTTCCTGCGACCGTCTGGTGCCCCTGGTGAACCGGGAGCTTTTTGACGAAGGCATCCCCGCCAAGCTTCCGCCGCCGCCCGCAGGCACGGAGGTGGACCCGGACTTTCATCTCCTCTCCCGCGCTGCCTTCGGTCCCTGGCCTGGCGACGTCTGGCGTGTCAAACAGATGGGCCGCGAAGCCTGGCTGGAGGAGCAGCTTCATCCGGAACGCATCCGTGACACCGCCTGCGACCTGAGGGCGGAACGCTTTGAAAGCCTCTGCTTCTCGGCAGGTGACGCCTATGAATGGCGCAGGCCGGTGCTGCGCGACGAAATCACCCGCCACACCCTGCTGCGCGCCGTCTACAGCAGGCGGCAGCTCTTTGAGGTGATGGTCGAGTTCTGGACCGACCACCTGAACATCGACCTCGAAAAGGGCGACTGCATCCACCTGAAGCCCAGTGATGACCGCGATGTCATCCGCCGTCATGCGCTCGGAAACTTTCACGACCTCATCCGCGCCTCGGCCCTGTCGCCCGCCATGCTGGTGTACCTCGACGGCAGGTCGAACAAGGTGCGCAGGAACAGCGACGACAAGCCTAACGAAAATTACGCACGGGAGTTGATGGAGCTGCACACCCTCGGCGTCCGCGGCGGCTACACCCAGCAGGACGTGCTGGAGGCCGCCCGCTGCCTGAGCGGCTGGACCTTTGACCGCGACCGTTTCTGGGCGCTGAACCAGGGCGAGTCATTCTTCCGGCCGGACTGGCACGACAACGGTGAAAAGCACGTGCTGGGACAGGTGATCCCCGCAGGCGGCGGCCCGAAGGACCTGGACCGGCTCGTGGACATCGTCTGCGCCCATCCCAGCACGGCGAAACACATCGCCACAAAGCTCTGCAAACGCTTCATCAGCATGGAGCCGCCGGCGGGCGCCGTGGACAGGGTGGCGGCGGAGTTCACACGCACGCATGGCGACATCCGCTGCATGCTGCGCGTCCTGTTCGGCACGCAGGAGTTTGCGGAAAGCCGCGGACGCCTCCTCAAAAGACCCTTCAAATTCATGGTGGGCGCCCTGCGCGCCCTGGCCGCCGACGCCCATGCCGACAAAAACCTGCTGGAGCCGCTGCAGCGCATGGGGCACGGCCTTTTTCAACACCCGACGCCTGATGGCTATCCGGATGAGGAGCTGCCCTGGATGGGCACGCTGATGTGGCGCTGGAACTTCGCCATCGCCCTGGCGGCCGGAAAACAGAACGGAGTGCGCGTCAACCTTCATGACCTTCGCAGGCAGCTGCATTTCAAACCTTCCGGCTGGTTTCCACACCTGGTCGGCCGCGCACCGACGGAGGCTGAGCAAAAATCACTGAAGTCCCAGGATGAGGCCGGGATCGTCGGCCTCATCCTGGCAAGCCCCGCCTTCCAGAGGTGTTGACCCACGTCAGCCTGCCATGAACAACCCAACTCCCCAGCCATGAACCGACGCTCCTTCATCTCCAGGCTCAGCCTGGCCGCCGCACCGGCGCTCGCCGCCGTGCCACGGGAGGAAACCCACACTCTAGTTCATGTGTTCCTGCGCGGCGGCGCGGACACGCTCAACATGTTCGTGCCCTACGCCGACGACCGCTACCACCGGCTGCGGCCAGGCCTGGCCATCCCGGCCAGGGAGAGCATCCGGCTCAATGATCGTTACGCCCTGCATCCTGCAATGAGGCCGCTCGAAGCCCTGTTTAAGTCGGGCCGGCTAGGCGTGGTGCAGTCGGTCGGCGTGGACAACACCAGCGGTTCGCATTTCGACTGCCAGGATCAGATGGAGCACGGTGACTCCATGCACGGGACACCCGCCGGTGGAGGTTGGCTGGGAAGATTCCTGCGCCAGCAGGGCTCCACTTCAGCCCTTTCCGCCATCGCCGTCGGAACAGCCCTGCCCGAGTCCCTGCGTGGAGCGCCGGCCGTCAGCGTCTTCGAGCGGCTTGAGGACATCGGCTTCAAAAACGCCCGGAATGCCGACGACATCGTTCATGTGCTGGAAGCCATGTACGGCGGAGATGCCAGCCTGCTCGGCCAGCGCGGCCGGGAGACGCTGGATCTGTTCCGGCGGGTCTCGACGCTGCAGGGCGATGGCGGGACGCCCGGACACGGCGCGGAATATCCCAAGGACTCCTTTGGTTCCGGCCTGCGTGAAATCGCCAGGCTGATCAAGGCAGGGCTCGGACTGCAGGTGGCCTGCATCGACCTGGGAGGATGGGACACGCACTTTTTCCAGGGCAGCACCACCGGCCCCCAGGCTGAACGAATCCAGACTCTGGCCGAAGGCCTTGCCGCCCTGGACACCGACCTCAAAGATCATCGCAGCCGCTACACGATCATGGTGACCACCGAGTTTGGCAGGCGCATCTATGAAAATGCCAGCCTTGGCACGGATCACGGGCGAGGCTTCGCCATGATGGCCCTGGGCGACCGGGTGAAAGGAGGCCAGGTGCTGGGCTCCTGGCCCATCCAGGCGGAGGAGGATCTCAATTTGAACACGCCCGGTCCCGGAGGTCTTCATGCAGAAACGGACTACCGTGCCGTCTTCGCGGAGGTGCTGCGCGCCTGCTTCGGTCCCGCTGTATCCATGGCCAGGGTTTTTCCCCAGGCCCAACTGCCTTCGGTCGGACTCATGTGAAAGCAGCGGGAGGTCAGGCTGCCTGGCCGCAGGATTGAGGCCGCGATGCCCGTGCCCAGGATGCCAAAGTCAGACGGGCCTCCGATTTAATCGCCAGTCAGTCTGCATGCGAGGCCTCACGCCTGGCGCGGCGTCGGCGGCTGGAGTTTCTCTCCTCATACTTCTGACGCAGCTCCTCGGAACCAGCCACTTGATCAATCCGTTCACAGACATTCTGCAGCATGCCGCCGGTCAGCAGCTCGGCCTTGTGGCTCATGATGAAGCGGGTCAGCCCTGAAGTCAGAACGTTCGGGCCCTGCGGGGTGGCAAAGCGGACCTCCTGGTCAAAGTAGATGATGCTGCAGATCAACGCCTCGGGAAGCTCAAGATAACGGGCCAGGGCACGGGCATGATACGCGCTGCGCAATACCGGATTGGTGAACGTATGCTCCCTGCCGCCATGCATGACCGTCCAGCGGTCATCCTTGGGCCCGCCGGAGATCAGGCCGCTTTCACGCTGAGGCTGGATGACAAAGACACCTGACCGGGCCACCACGACAAACGGCAGGCGGGTCAGCCCCTTGCCGTCCAGCCTGGGCAGGAAAACATCCCTCAGCACCTGGTATTCCTCCGAAGGCAGGCGATTCATCGACGAGGACACTGTTTTTTGCTGCGCTGTGGCCGAGGATGATCCCGAGCCTCTGCGCGAATCCGTACGTTCGTTTCTCCGGCTCCTGCGGAGGATGCCAGCCGCAATCAGGGAAGTCACAACAAGAGCCAGCAGGCATGCTGCAAAGATGAAGTGCCAGTAGGCTGTTAGCAGCTCCTGGGTCAGGTGGATGATTTTATTGAGCATGCTCTTGTCGGGGGGAACAGGAGGCAGGGGAGCTTGCCGGCGTCATTGCACCTCATTGAGCGCCTCGCTCAAGGGAACAACTCCGCCCGGAGCGGGAGGTTCGGGATCAAATTCACCGCGGGCACGACGCTTCGCATCCTTCTCCTCCTTTTTGACGTCGTCCTTGACCCGGTCATGCACCTCCTTCTTCTCCTTGCTGGTGCTGGGCAGCATGTCCAGCTGCTCGTAAGGCGTGCCCTTGGTGGACTTCTTCAGGGCGCTGATGCGCGGATACTCCTCATCCATGACGGTGATCAGCGCCTCAGGCAGCCCGCGCCAGATGGTAAAGATGCCGTTGTTCACAATTCCATCGATGGTCACATAGTCCACAACCGCCCCGTTCACCATGCTCACAAGCATCTCGCCCTGCCGGGTCCGGGTCACGATTTCAAGGGCGTTCGCCCCTTTGAAATCCAGCTTAAGCGCCACGCCATAGGTGCCATCTTCCGCAGGAAAGGGATGAAAGGCGATGATGCTTTTATGGGTGAATTCTGGAATGACCTTCAGGATCATCTCCCTGCCCTCGACATTGCGCCGGAAAATACTCTTCGGCGAATCCATGTCACTCCCCTGGGAAAACACCGTAATCAGGACCTTGTCGTCTTTTTTAAATGTGGAGCAGCCGGCCTGAAGCAGAAACAGGACGGCGACGAGGGGGGCAAAATGTCGCATGGTAACCTGTGATAAGAACCAAATTGCCACGATATTGCAACACGGCATTCCTTGGATTGATATTTCTATTGCCAATCCAAGGCCGCCTTTCGAGAATCAAAGGCCTGTCATCAACGACCCCTCATCGAACCCCAATCCCTAACCCAATCACCTCTCATGGGCAGACCTGTCACCCTCTTCACCGGCCAGTGGGCCGACCTTTCCTTCGAAACCGTCGTCGAAAAGGCCAAATCCTTTGGCTATGACGGCGTCGAACTCGGCTGCTGGGGCGACCACTTTGAGGTCGACAAGGCCGACCAGGCCTACTGCGATGCCAAGCGCGCCAAGCTGGACGCCCTCGGCATGAAGTGCTTCGCCATCTCCACCCACCTCGTCGGCCAGGCCGTCTGTGACAACATCGACCCCCGCCACGCCCAGATCCTTCCTTCCTACATTTATGGTGACGGCGACCCCGAAGGCGTCCGCCAGCGTGCCGCCGCCGAGGTGAAAAAGACCGCTCAGGCCGCCAAGCGTTTCGGCATCAACGTCGTCAATGGCTTCACCGGAAGCAGCATCTGGCACCTCTGCTATTCCTTCCCGCCAAACCTGCCCGGCCAGATCGAGGCCGGCTACAAGGACTTCGCCAACCGCTGGGGCCCCATCTTTGACGAGTTCAAGAACCAGGGCGTGAAGTTCGCCCTTGAAGTGCATCCCACGGAGATCGCCTTCGACATCGCCAGCGCCGAACGCGCCCTCCAGGCCGTTGATTACCATCCCGCCTTCGGCTTCAACTACGACCCGAGCCATTTCGGCTACCAGGGCGTGAACTACGAGAAGTTCATCCGCAAGTTCCCCGACCGCATCTTCCATGTGCACATGAAGGACGTCGCCTGGAACCTCGGCGATGAAGCCGGTGTGTTCGGGGGGCATGTGGACTTCCACAAGCCCGCCCGCTACTGGGACTTCAAGTCCGTCGGCCGTGGCGACATCAAGTTCGAGCGCATCATCCGTGCCTTGAACGACATCGGCTACAGCGGCCCGCTCAGCGTCGAGTGGGAGGACGGGGCCATGGACCGCGAGTTTGGCGCCACCGAGTCCTGCGCCTACGTCAAGAAGCTGGACTTCCCGCCCAGCAAGATCGTGTTTGACGCCCAGTTCGCCGAGAACAGCAAATAAGCCCCCTTCCCTCATCAACTCCCGCAGCCTCCCGCCCCGCCCGGACGGGAGGCTGTTTCTTTCCCGTTGAGCTGATGTGCCAAGGATGCTGAAAGGTCCCCTTCAACCCCCGCGATTACTCGGTTCCTATGTCCTCCGCCCTGACCCGCCGAAACTTCGTCCAGACCACCGCCGTCATCACCGCAGCCACCAGCCTGAGAGCCCAGCAGAAGGCGGACTCCCAGGAAACACTGCGCATCGGGCTCGTCGGCTGCGGCGGCCGTGGCACCGGCGCGGCCTCCCAGGCCCTCGGTGCGGAGTACAATGGCAGGCTGGTCGCCATGGCCGATGTGGACATGAAGCAGATCGATGGCAGCATCGCCTCGCTCTCCCAGAAGTTTCCGGACCGGGTGGACGTCAAGCCTGACAAAAAGTTTGTCGGAATCGACGCCTATCAGAAGCTCATCGACAGCGGCGTGGACGTCGTCCTGCTCGCCAGCCCTCCCGGATTCCGCCCCGTCCACCTCCAGGCCGCCGTTGACGCCGGCAAACACATCTTCTGCGAAAAGCCGATGGCCGTGGACAGCATCGGCTATCACATGGCCATGGCGGCCGTGAACAAGGCACGTGAGAAAAAGCTCAACCTCGTCGCCGGCTTCTGCTGGCGTTACAGCACCTCGCGCATCGAGGCCTTCAAGCGCGCTCTCGGCGGCGACATCGGGAAAATCACCAGCGTCTTCGCCACCTACCACACCGGCCCCGTCAAGCCCATGCCCCCGGCCAGCGGCCGGCCCGCCGGCATGAGCGATGTCGAGTGGCAGGTCCGCAACTGGTACAACTTCTCCTGGCTCAGCGGCGACAGCCTTGTCGAACAAGCCGTGCACAGTGTTGACAAGATCTGCTGGATCATGGGTGACAAGCCGCCCATGAGCTGCATCGGCACCGGCGGCCGCCAGATCAAGGCCGAGGACGGCAACATCTTCGACCACTTCCACGCCGCCTACGAATGGGAGAACGGCATCATTTGCAACATGGCCAGCCGCCAGATCAAGGGCTGCCAGGGGCATAATCAGGATATCATTCGCGGTGAGAAGGGCGCGCTCATCATCGGCAAGGGCGGCTCCCCGTTCATCGACGGCCCCAAACGCTGGCGCTTCCGTGGCGATGAGAAAAACATGTATGACCTCGAGCACGAGGCCCTCTTCAACTCCATCCGCAAGGGTGCCGTCATCAATGACGGTGACCGCATGATGCTCTCCACGCTGGTGGCCATCATGGGACGTGAGGCCGCCTACACCGGCCAGCTCATCACCTGGGATCAGATGCTCGCCTGCACCCAGGACCTCGCTCCAGACAGCCTGAAATGGACGGACAGCTTCACCCCCACCCCGATGCCCCAGCCCGGTGTGACCAAGTTCCTGCTGCCTGAGCCAAAGAAGCCTCAGGAGGCCGGAAATGAGAAAAAGCAGAAGGCCTGAAGTCCGCCCCCCGGGCCAAAGTGACGAGAGAATGTGCTGGCGGTGGACATGACATCCGCTTCAAATGCGCGCGCTCATGCCCAGTCGTCGCTCCTTCCTGACCACCTCCAGCCTGGCCGCCCTGACAGGCTGCCACTTTAACGCCGCCCCGCAGACTGTCCAGACCGCTCCAAACGGTCCTTTCATGCTGGGCATCGACATGCTGGCATCGAGGGGCTTTGACCTGCTGCGGGGACGCCGCGTCGGTCTCATCACCAATCACACAGCCTACACCAGCCAGGGTGTGATGTCACGGGTGGCCATGCAGCGTGCCCTGGGCGGCAGCCTCGTTGCCTTGTACGGACCTGAGCATGGCATCGACGGAACCGTCGGAGCCGGCAAGCATATCGCCACCCGCCGCGACCCGGTGACAGGTCTCACGGTTCACTCCCTTTACGGCCCGACCCGCAAGCCCACGCCCCAGCAGCTGGCTGGAATCGACACCCTCGTCTTTGATGTACAGGACATCGGCTGTCGCAGCTACACCTACATCAGCACCATGGTCGTCGCCATGGAGGCGGCAGCGGAGCTGGGCAAGTCCTTCGTCGTCCTCGACCGCCCGAATCCCATGGGCGGCTGGCGGGTTGAAGGTCCTCCCGTGGAAAAACGCTGGAAATCCTTCGTCAGCCAGATCCCCGTTCCCTATGTTCATGGCATGACAGTTGGCGAGCTGGCCATGATGACCACCGCCCACGGCTGGATTGCCCGCTCTCCCAGGCTCACCGTGGTCAAGATGCAGGGATGGAACCGGAGCATGACCTGGCGTGAGACAGGCCTGCGCTGGCACGCCACCTCTCCAAACATACCGCACGCCACCTCACCCTTTTACTATGTGGCGACGGGCATTCTGGGTGGAGCATCCGCCGTGGACGTCGGCATTGGCACGGAAAATCCCTTCGGTTACGCAGGCGGAAGCGGCGTGCCTGCTCAGGCAATGCTTGAAGCCTGCCGCAGCTTCGGAGCCCAGGGCCTCAGCTTTTCCCCATACTCCCGAAACGGATTCGGTGGTGTCAGATTGAGCATCAGCCCCCAGACCCAGGCCGATCTGACCGCCCTGGATGTCATGATGCTCGGCACCCTGAACCGTCTGACGAGAGGACGTGCCCTCAGTCGCATGTCCGCAGACAAGACCAGCCTCTTCAACAAGGTGTTTGGCAGCGAACGCCTCCTTCATGGCCTGCGCCGGGGTGAGCCCCCTTCCAGCATCATCCAGTCCTGGCAGGGCTACACCCAATCTTTCCGCAGAAGCCGCCAGAGCCACCTCCTATACATGTGAGCCATTCATTTGGGGCAATACCGACTAATGTCGATACCGAAGCTGGGATTTCACAGAAAACCATGCGAAATATATCGCAAAAATAATTGAATACCCCACCTGATGGGCATTCGTAGCTGCTAGTTAATTAGAGCGCCGATCTTCCTCATTTTCTTAACCCTCTTCCCACTCAATCCCTTTGACACCTTTGGTGGTGTCCCAAACCAACCCTGATAAAGAAACTAACACCGTGAAACAGAAACTCTTCATCCTCGACGCGCATCCGATCGTTGTCGAAGGACTCAATAAAATGCTTGAAGGCCAGGAGGATATCCAGGTCACCGGGATCACCGGTGACGTGGACAAGGCCGCCGAGCAGATGAAGCAGGATCCACCGAATGTTCTCCTGATGGATCTTGCCCAAGATGACCGGGGCGTTGTCGACCTGATCAAGAAGATCAAGCAGGAGGTGCCTTCCGTCGCCATCCTCGTCTTCTCCGTTCATGACGAAAACGTCTACGCAGAGAGATGTCTCCGCGCCGGCGCCATGGGATACTTGATGAAAACGGAGCCCGTCACCCGCGTGCTCATGGCCATCCGGCAGGTCTCCGCAGGAGGCTTCGTTTTCAGCGCCAACCTGCTCAGCAGCATCGTCACCGGCAACGGTCTGCGTGGAGCGGCTGGAGCCCGCGGCGAACCCGGAAGGCTGCTCAGTGACCGCCAGCTCGAGATTTTCGAAATGGTCGGCCGCGGCATGGATTCCCATTCCATTGCAGCCAAGCTCAACCTCAGCTCCAAAACGGTGGATGCCCACAAGGCCAACATCCGTCAGAAGCTGGGACTTGACTCCGCACGCGAATTGCTGATGGAAGCCGTCCGCTGGGTGGAAAAATGATCCAATACCGGCTTTGATCATGCCAAGCGCCCGGCCTGAACACCGGGCGCTTTTTTCTTCCCTCATCCCCCACGCCCATCCGACCTTCGGCAGGCAGTATTTCAACTTTCTCAAAGATTGGGAATAACAAGGCCGCTCATCAGTCGTACATGCGGAAAGCCAACTTCATGAAATTCACCTTCGCCACGCTCTGCGCCCTTGCCCTTTTTTCCGTCAGCGCCTGCGCCGAGGACAAACCCGCAGCCGCCAAGGAAAAAACCATGCCCCAGCCCGAGATCAAGCTCACGGAAGAAGATTGGAAGAAACGCCTCACCGACGAACAATACCGCGTCACCCGCACGGCCGGGACCGAACGCCCCTTCGGCCAGGTTTACGAGGAGTTCGAAAAACAGGGGGAAGGCACCTACTTCTGCATCTGCTGTGGAGCCGAACTGTTCACCTCCAAGGAAAAATTTCACTCCGGCTGCGGCTGGCCTTCCTTCTACGACGCCTCAACGGCCAAAAACGTGCTGGAACGACCCGACAACTCCCATGGCATGATCCGTGTGGAGACCTTGTGCAAGCGCTGCGGCGCCCACCTGGGACATGTTTTTGAGCGGGAAAGCGTCTCCGCCGCCACGCCGACGAAACGCCGCTTCTGCATCAACGGTGTCGCCCTGCAGTTCATTCCCAAGGGAGGCAAGGCGCCGAAGCTTCTCGAAGTGGCGTCCTCGGCCGTCGAGAAAAAGAAGGAGGAGGTGGCCAAGGAAGCCGGAGTCGAGATCAGGAAACCCTGACCGGCCGCCCGAGAAACCGGCACCTCCCATGGCGTCAGGTTGACCAGACACCAAGTCGGCGGCATGAAGGCCCCTCCAATGGCCGGTTTTTTCAAATCCCTCCTCCAGCGCTTCACCAAACCCGACATCGACTGGGATGAACTTGAGGCATCCCTGATCTCAGGAGACCTCGGCCCCAGGCTGGCCATGCAGATCGTCAGCGACCTCCAGGGACAGCAGCGCAAGCTCCATGGTGCTGACATCATCCAGGTGGCCCGGGATCATGTGCGCAGGATCCTGCCGGAAACCGTGCAGCCTCTCACCCCCTTTGCCGATGGCAGGCCCAAGGTTCTGCTGATCGTTGGCGTCAACGGTGTCGGCAAGACGACCTCCACGGCCAAGCTGGCACACCTTCTGAGAACGTCAGGACATGGCGTCGTACTGGCCGCCGCCGACACCTTCCGTGCCGCAGCCGTGGAGCAGCTGGAGGTCTGGTCGCAACGCCTGGACATCCCGCTCGTCAAGGGACCACCGAACAGTGACCCCGCCGCCGTCTGTTTTGAGGGTTATGAAAAGGCCCTCAAGACCGGCGCCGCCTTCCTTCTGTGCGACACCGCCGGCAGGCTGCACACGAAACACAACCTGATGGAGGAGATGAAAAAGGTCCACCGGGTGCTCGGGCGCAAGGACCCTTCCTCTCCGCATGAGGTCATTCTCGTGGTCGATGCCACCACAGGCTCGAACGCCCTTCAGCAGGCGCGCGAGTTCCACAAGGCGATTCCACTCACCGGACTCATCGTCACCAAGCTCGACGGCAGCGGCAAGGGCGGCGTGCTGGTGCCCATCCAGCAGGAGCTCGGTGTCCCCACTCGCTTCATCGGACTTGGCGAACGAGTGGAGGATTTCCAGCCCTTCGATCCCAGGCGCTTTGTGGACGAGCTGCTCTGACGGCCGGGCTTCAGTACGTGGCACGCCCGCCGGACAGGTCAAAGACGGCGCCGGTCGTGAAGGAGCAGTCCTCGGAACAAAGCCAGGCGACCAGGGCCGCCGCCTCCTCCTTCTGACCAAATCGCCCCATGGGAATCTTGGAAAGCATGTAGTCCACATGCTGCTGCGTCAGCTGCCTGAGGATGTCCGTCTCAATCACCGCCGGCGTGATGCAGTTGACCACGATGTTGGAAGTCGCCAGCTCCTTGCCCAGGGACTTGGTGAGGCCGATCACCCCCGCCTTCGAGGCGCTGTAATGGGCTGCGTTGGGATTGCCCTCCTTGCCCGCGATGGAGGCAATGTTCACAATCCGCCCGTAGCCGTTCTTCAGCATCTGCGGCACCACGGCCCGGCAGCAGAGAAAGGGACCGTTCAGGTTGATCTCCACCACGCGCCGCCATTCTTCAGGCGTGGTCTCCCAAAGCCTCGCATTGGCGCCGGCGATGCCCGCATTGTTGACCAGCAGGTCGATCTTCCCAAAGGCCTCAAGGGCGGCCTGCACCCCCGCTTCCACGGAGTCAGCACGGGTGACGTCCACCTTCGATGTGGCAACCCGCCCCGGGGCGTCGAGCACGGCACAGGCCTCGGCCAGCGCCGCTTCATCAAGGTCCCAGAGACAGACCGAGGCCCCGTCTCGAAGCAGCCTGGCGGCAATGGCACGGCCGATTCCACGGGCTCCGCCGGTGACGATGCCCACACGATTTTGAAGGGGGGATGATGATGACATGAGAAAAAAGCCGGGAGTTGGAGGAGGGAAGACGGTTCAGATCATGCCGGGCTGCCAGCCGCCGTCGCCATAGCGCGCCCCGATGCGGCTTCTCATCGCCGGATCATCGAGGGCGCGGTCGACGGCGTCCTGAAGCGCGCCGGAGGCGAGGTCGCCCAGCAGGGGCACCGGGGTGCCGGTGCCAGGCACATAGGCCCGGCTCTGGCGCTCGCCTTCATAAACCGCCGTGTGAAGGACACGACCCGTGGCCGCCTCAAGCACGCTCAGGCGGATGCGAGCATAACCATAAGGATGGACAAGGAGCTTGCAGTGCAGGTCCAGCACCTCGCCCGTGATGATGAACCGTGCGCCGGACCTCGGAGTCAGCATGCCCCTGGCCTGGAGGGCATGGCCAAAGGCGTTCGTGACCACGTCCGCCACCGGAACCCTCGTCTGGATGAACTCCACCGGAGTACCCACCTGGGTGCGAACGGTGCCAAGGTCATGCGTGCCGACGTCACGGCGGTCGATGAATGACTGCGTGGCGAACTCGGGAGCCCCCGGCTTGATGTGCCCGGGAGTGGAGGCGTAGTCGAGGCTGATCTGGCTTGTCGTGGTGCAGGAGGCAAGGACGAAGGCGCAGCCGATGAGGGTGACGAGACGCTGGAATGTAGGCTTCATGAAGAAAAATGAACCGCAGGAAACAAGGGACAAGAACACGGCGGGTCAAGGATTCCTGTCAGCTTCCTTGAACCCGGCGCAGGATTGTGCCGCCGGCTTGAATGCAGCCCCCGAAAATGTCTTGCAGTGCGGCTTGCAAAATCAGAGCTTTTCCGGCCCAAGCCTTTTTCCCCGGGTACGTTCTGCCCCGTGACCCGTGCTCCCGTGCCCCCCATGAGCGACCCGCAACATTCCGACGACCTCCAGCATCTGCCAACGGCCGATGCCGAAGGCGCGGAAAATTCACGCGCTGCCAAGGCGGCCCTCTGGAAAAGAATCTCGGAACAGCGCCGGCAGGAGCGGGAGGAGCAGGCTGCCGCCCAGCCTCTGCATGACCTCGTGGAGGAACCTCCGCAGGCCGCCCCCGAACGCAGCTCCAGGGACGAATGGAACGAACTCTTCACCACCAGCGCCGAGGAGCTTGAAGCCGCCCCGGTCCCGGCAGCAGCCCCCCCACCCGTTCAAGCTCCCCGCAAGCGCAGTGTCATTCGTCGCAGCACGCCTCTCCTCCCAGAGGCTGCCCCCCACCCGTCTGACAACCTGGACCACAGCCCCCGCCCGCCCGCAGACTGCACCGATGCAGCGCATGATTTCAAGCAGTCAGCAGCAGGCGATGATGACCAAGCCGGCCCGGCCCCCCTCAGGAACACAGAAGCCCGGGAACAGTCACCCACCCCCAAGGACTTCCCCGAAACACCCACAGCTCCGCCGGAAGCTGTGTCTCAAGAAACAGCCTCGGAGCCCGAAAAATCTTCCCAGGCAAAATCGGCGGCAGCCTCCGAAAAACCAGACGACACCCCCCAGGAGGTCCATTTCCTGGTCGCCCTGCTGAGGCAGAAATGGGTGCAATGGGGCGGGGCCTCGCTGTCCCTGAGCCTGGGCATTCATGCACTCATCCTCGGCATCGGTGGATTCATGGTCGTCAGCCAGGTCATGCTCGACAGGCAGGTGGATTTCCTCCCCGGTGGCAGCCAGCAGGGTCAACAGGCCTCCCAGGCGCTGGAACACAAGATCCAGCAGAAAAAGAACCCCTGGCTGAAGAAGGCGATGCCCATGCGCAAAATCGCCGCCATCGGCTCCATTTCAGACATCGTCCTTCCGGATGAAGTTCCCGACCTCCTCGATCTGCCCAGCTCCAACGACCTGCTTTCCAGCAGCAAGCTTGGTGGCGCCGGACTCGGCGGCGGCGGTTTCGGCAAAGGCATGGGTCTCGGCGCGAAGGATGGCATGGTGTTCCAGCCGCTTTCCATGTTCGGCCGCGAGATCAGGGCGAAGCGGCTCGCCCTCATCCTGGACGTTTCCAGCTCCATGGCCCCCTTCCTTCCCAGGGTGATCGAAGAAGTGGACAAGGTCGCCAAGGGCAGCGTGATCGTTCTTTACCCCGGATGCGGCCTGGACTCGCCGCCCAACAAGGGGCTGACGGGCAAGGAGATCTACCGGACCAACGGGCCCGAGTTTGAGCGCTTCTGGCGCATGGGGGGCATGGCCAGCCTGGAGGAGGCGCGCAAGTTCAAGTTCTCCCGCAGCGACCCCATCCCCAGTGAAAGCGTCTATGCCGTCCTGTCCAAACGTCCGCAGACCCACTTCATTCATTATGTCGGAATCGGCTACACCTGGCTGGCGCTGCTGAGCGATCATGTCCGCCAGGCGGACGCCCTCTACTGGTTTTCAGACTTCCAGGATCATGTCGATTTCCAGCAGCTTGACATCGTCCGGGAAAACCTGCTGCGACGAAAACAAAAGCTCTACATCCAGCCATATCAGCACGGCTCGGCCTTTGATCTGATCAAAAGCCAGCTCGTTGACCCCACCGGCGGTGAAGTCATCGAGGCCGTCTTTGAATGACCTTGCAGCCTGTACCAGATTTCCCTCGCGCACGGTCTCCAGCCCCTCATGTTTCGCCCATGAACCAAGCGCCAGCATCCGCCGCTTTTGCGCACGCCGCGCGGCAGGTTGCCCGACGCGTCATGCTCCGGCGCTGGCTGGCGGCCCTGGCACGAACGCTCTGGCTCGTGGCCGGCCTCATTCTGATGATGGTCCTGTCCGCCCTGGCACTGGGGCTCGCCATCCTGGCCTCCCTGGCCTGGATGGTCCTCGCCCTCTGGGGCCTGCTGACCCTGGGATGGACCTTGTGGCAACGACCGGGCCTCTACAGCATCCTTGCCCTCTGGGACAGGGCGGCAGGAAGACGTGAAGCCTTCGCCAGCGCCTGGTGGTTTGAACACCAGACGCATCTCAGCGAGGCACAGCGTACGCACATCAGCATCCAGCAGGAACGCCTGCCCGGGGCCTTGAAAAACCTGTGCTCGGACCTTCCCCTTCACATTCACCGTCATCTCTGGCTGCCACCCGTCCTGGCCCTTTCAGGCCTGCTGATCGGACGCACGCTGGATCCGGCAGGAACGGCGACCCTTCTCGATGAAGCCATGCAGCAGGTGGCCAGGGATGAAGCCGCGCGGCTGGCACGCGCCGACTTGCAAAAAAGCAACCTCGAGGGCCTGACCGCCGATGAACAGAGCGAACTTGAAAAGCTCCGGCAGAACCTCAGGCAGACGGCCGAAGACCTGGAAAAGGCAGGGGGCAAGGACACACGCGAGGTCATGTCCAGCCTGGAACGCCGGGCCCGCGAGGCCGAAAAGCTCGCTGAAAGGCTCTCAGCCGACAAGGACACCTGGGCCTCGGAAAAGCTCATTCAATCCCTGCGCCAGCATGCCGACACCGCCGATCTGGGTGACGCTGTCGCCGCCAAAAGCTCCGGCCAGACGGCCGCCGCCGCGGATGCACTCGCGGAAAAGCTCAAGTCGCCACAGCTTTCCAATGACACGCGTGAACGCCTCAACGAAACTCTGAAGGACAACGAGCGCAGTGCCGAAAAGGCAGACCGCAGCCGGCCCGTTGGCCAGCATGTTCTCAACGCCTCCGGACAGATGCAGGCGGCGAAGCCTGCCGAAGCAGGTGACGAGTTTCAAAAGCTCGCCGAAAAAATGCGGGACCAGGCACGCCGAGAGAAAGCCCAGAAGGAACTGGAAAAGCTTGCCCAGCAGTTGCGCGACGCCAGCAGCAGCATCAACGGCCAGAACCAGGCAGGTTCCATGCAGCAGATGGCGGGCAGCCCGCAGGCAGGTCAGCCAAGCCCGACTCAGGCGCCGTCACCGTCGCCACAGGCAGGCCAGGCGCAGCAGCCAGGCTCATCCCCTCAAACCCCGCAGATGTCCGGACAGCCTCAGCTTCAGCCTCCCGGCATGGGTCAGCAACAGCTCCTCCAACAAAACCCCGTCCCCGGAACCGGCCAGCAGCAACGCATGATGATGGCCCAGCCAGGCTCCAAAAACCAGCCCCCCAAGGACGGCCAGCCCATGCTTCTGGCGCCCATCCCCGGCCAGCAGCCGGGGGATAAGCCACCGGACGCCCTCCTGCTCGGCCCACAGGGCCCCAATCCCCAGGACGGACCCAGGATCGGATTCACGACCCCGGGTGGCAAGGAGGCCGGACTGGGCAAGGCAGAACTCAATGCCGACCCCACCTCCCCTCAGAACACCGGGAATCAGGCCGTCGTCGCCACACAACAAAACAACGAGGGCAGCTCCAGCGTCCGGGCTGTGGAAGGTGGGGCAAGGCAGGAAAACACTTCCAGAAGTGCCAGCCAAATCGCGATTGAAGCCCTTTCCGCCCAGGAAGAAGCCCTCGACGAAATGCCACTGCCCCCGACCAGAAGAGAACAGGTCCGCCGTTATTTCACCGAGTTACGGAAGCGTTTCGAAAAAGATTAAGCCCCCTTCCACAGCTTTTTTTAAAAGTTCAGGACTGCCTGCGTGTTCCCGCCCGGGTTTTTTCGAAGGCAGATTTCCCACCCAAACTCCTTGCCACGTTCATGCGGGCTGGCTAAAAAGGCATACTCAACGCCAACTGGCGTCGGCACGACTTATGAAGTTCACGATCAGCAAGGACACCCTCCAGCAGGCCATCAACCAGGTGCAGCATGTGGTTAGCACGCGCACAACCCTGGCCATTCTCTCCAACGTTCTCCTCCGTGCCAAGGACGGCGTCCTGGAACTCACCACCACTGATCTCGATGTGGGAGTCACCTGCTCGGTCCCGGCTGAAGTCGAGGAGGAAGGCGCCACCACCCTGCCCGCCCGCCGTCTTGCCACCATCGTCCGTGAACTTCCTGCCGAGGAGATCTCCATCAGCGTCGATGAAAAAAACTACGCCTCCATCCGCAGCGGCCCCTCCTTTTTCAAGGTTGTCGGCCTGACCAGCGAGGAGTTTCCCGCCCTGCCGCGTTTCGATGACGCCCGTGAGTTCACCCTTCCCCAGGCCGTCATGCGCGACTGCCTGCGCAAGACCTCCTACGCCATCTCCACGGACGAAACTCGCTATGTCCTCAACGGCATCCTGTTCTCCTTCAAGAACAACGCCCTTACCATGGTGGCCACCGATGGACGCCGCCTGGCCATGGTCGAGCAGGAAGTCGAGTTTCCCCAAAGCCAGGAGGTGGACATCATCGTCCCCACCAAGGCCGTCAACGAACTCGCCCGCCTTTGCGGCGACAATGGTGACGTCGTCATCCGGGTCACCGGCAGCCAGGTCGGGTTCGACCTCGGCGAAAGCCTGCTGATCAGCAAGCTCATCGACGGCAACTATCCCAACTACCGCCAGGTCATTCCAGGCGAGGCCAAGGAGCGCATCGTACTTGAGCGCGAAACCTTCCAGCGGGCCATTGGACGCGTCTCCCTTCTTGCCAGCGACAAGTCGAACTCCGTGAAATTCCAGTTCACCGAAGGCCAGGTTGAGATCATCGCCTCCAGCCCGGACATCGGCGAGGCCCGTGAGACCATCGCCATCAACTACAAGGGCAAGGACATCACCATCGCCTTCAATCCCGAGTTCACCATGGCCCCGCTGCGGAATCTCAGCGCCGACGAGATCACCCTGCACCTCATTGATGACATCAGCCCTGGTGTCATCCGTTCAGGCAACAGCTTCCTCTATGTCCTGATGCCCATGCGTGTGAACAGCTGAAGCCCCGACCTCCGAAATCTTCACCCCCGAGACGAGCAATGATCCCGCGTTCATCGATTCTTCTTCTGGCAGCAAGCCTTGCAATCACCGCCTGCCAGCCGACCACACAGTCACGCCCGTTCGCCGGACGCGGGGGAAGAAACCTGGATCAACCACCCCGCTACGGCGAAACCAGCCGCTATGTGGACCCCATCGCTCCCCAGGCAGGCCAGGCAATTGATCCCAATGCAGCCGCTGCCGCAGGCATTGACCCACGTACGATCCCCCCTGGAGCCAACACCACCCCTCCATCCAACCTCCCGCCGACCACCCCCGGCCTGGACCAGGGTCTGACAGTCACCCCGCCCACCGTGGTCCCCATTGTTCCTCCGGGCGCCACCCCTCCGGCAGCTCCCGCCCCCGTCACTCCCACCACTCCAGCGGCGACACCTCCAGCTGCCACACCGCCGCCCGCGCCCGGGGACGTGCCTGTCGCACGCGCCGTTCCTGGCAAGCCTGGCTATGTTTACAGCCCGAAGGATCCGAAAAAAATCATCAGTGTTGAAGGCCTCCGCCCTGGTTCCAAGGCCAAGGATCCCGACACCGGTGAAATCTTCCGCGTTCCTTATCAGTGATTTGAAACACTGACGCCTTTTCATGCCTGCGATGTCGCTCGACATCAGGCCCTTCAGCTTGTGCGTGCCGGACATCCACGCTAATGAGCATCATGGTCGCTGTAGCCACGCCTGCCCTCGTCACTGAAATCCTCCGCCTCAAAAAGGAGCGGAACGCCGTCATCCTCGCCCACAACTACCAGACAAGAGACATCCAGGAAATCGCTGATTTTGTCGGTGACTCCCTGGGGCTTGCCTACAAGGCCAGGGAGACCCAGGCGGATGTCATCGCCTTCTGCGGCGTGCATTTCATGGCGGAAACCGCCAAGATTGTGAACCCGGGCAAGACCGTCATCCTGCCTGACGCCAACGCCGGCTGCTCGCTCGAGCAAAGCTGCCCAGGCCCCCAGCTCGAAGCCTTTCTCAAAGCCAACGCCGAGAAGAACTATTACGTCATCGCCTACATCAACTGCAGCGCCCAAGTGAAAGCCCTTTGCGACTGCATCTGCACCAGCGGCAACGCCGTGAAGATTGTCGAGGCCGCCCCCAAGGACCGCCCGATTCTCTTTGTGCCCGACCAGAACCTGGGTTCCTGGGTCATGGAGCAGACCGGCCGTAAAATGGACCTCTGGAAGGGCGCCTGCTACGTGCATGTCGAGTTCACCCGCGACAGCATCCAGGCCATCAAGGACGAGCACCCTGACGCCAAGGTCGTGGCCCACCCCGAATGCACCTACGCTGTGCGAATGCTGGCCGATGAGGTCTGCAGCACGGAGAAGATGGTCGGCTACTGTCGCAGCAGCCCTTCCAGCACCTTCATCATCGTCACGGAAAGTGGCATGCTGCACCGACTGGAACGCGAGGTGCCCGGCAAGAAGTTCATTCCCGGCCCGACCGGCCACTGCGCCTGCGCCGACTGCCGCTACATGAAGCTGAACACCCTGCAGAAGCTTCACGACTCCCTGCGCGACCTGTCACCCCGTGTTGAAATGCCCGAGGACATCCGCGCCCGGGCTGAGAAACCGCTCCTGCGCATGCTGGAGCTGAGCAAGTAACCAGGCCTCCCTTCCCACCACAAAAAACCGCCGTCACCCGGTCAAGGATGACGGCGGCGTGGGGTGGGCTCACGAATCCAGTTCGTGGTCAGTCGCCCTTGCAGCAGTCCTTGCCACATTTCTTGCCGGCATCCTTGCAACAGGTGGCGCAAGACTTGCCCTTGTCAGCGCAGCATTTCTTGCAGGCTTCACCGGCAAAGGCTCCGGTGCTGAGGGCGGCGAGGGTGAGGATGGAGAGGATCGTTTTCATGTTCGTGATTTGTTTTTGATTTTTTGGCATCTGAAATTTCCTGGACGGTTCACAGGCATGATCAGCCCATGAGTTCGGTGCGTCGTTCAACGCCGGGGCCGAACGCCGGATCAGGCGGCGAGTGGAACCTGAACAGGTTCCGGGCCCGATGGCTTCAGATGAGCAGGCGGCAATGCCTCTGATAAAGCGGCGCCTTGTTCCTTGGCGGTGGGTGCTCGCACACCCGGAGGCTGGCAATGCTGACGGCTGGGCGGGCCAAGGGAAGCGCCTCAGCACCCAGCTCCCAGGCCATGGAAAGCTTTTCGACAAGCAAGGGACGCGGGGCCGTCAGCACCAGCGGCGAGGTGTCGCGCTGAAGGGTGCCGTCGCAACATTCGCAGTGACGGTCCGAAGGAGCCGGCTGCAGGGGCTTCTCCTCCGGCTCAAGAAACTGATGACAGGCCATGCAGCCGCCTTCCTCCTGCCGGTCCATCAGCCCCAGCCAGCAGCAGAAATGCAGCGGCACCACCATGAGGGTGGCGAGCAGGCTCTGGATCACGACACGGGGCATCGACAGCATGGGATGGCGGCAACCAACATTACGTTCAAACGAGGGTGTGTCTGGCAAGCCGTTCACCATGCATGCACAGTCATCGCGATTCCTGAGGCAGGCCCGTCGTGGCAGCCGTAAAAGTTTCCCGGCCATGAGCTCCCATCCCGAAATCCATCAAAACGCCCCCGATTTCACGGCACCCGTCGTCGGCGGCGAACACCCGCCAGGTTCCATGATCACCCTCTCAAAGCTGAAGGGAGAAACCGTGGTGCTTTACTTCTATCCGAAGGATGACACCCCCGGCTGCACCAAACAGGCCTGTGCCATTCGGGACGGATGGGACAGGATTACCGGCAGGGCCAGGGTCTTCGGCATCAGCACCGACCCCGTTCGCAGCCATGAAAAGTTCATCAAAAAGCACTCCCTGCCCTTTCCCCTCATCAGCGATGAAGACCACGCCATCGTCAACGCCTACGGCGTGTGGGTGGAGAAAAGCCTGTATGGCCGGAAATACATGGGCACCGAACGCAGCACCGTGATCATCGCCCCGGACGGCAGGGTCAAGGCCGTGCTGCCCAGGGTGAAACCCGAGGAACACCTCGACCTGGTGCTGGCGCAGCTTTGACGCCCGCTCACCTGCCCTGCCCCGCAAGCCAAGCCTGGAACATGAGCACATCCCAGAGGTAAAAGTGCCAGTTCCGGGTTCCTGAAAGATGCTCTTGCCACTTCTGGCGGATCGGCTCCGGGTTAAAATACCCCTCCCGGCGCAGGCGCGTTTCGCTCAGCAGGTCCTCGGCCCAGTCACGAAGTTCGTTGCGCAGCCAGTGCTCCAACGGCACGCCAAAACCGCGCTTGGGCCTGTCAATCAGCTCCCTCGGCACGTGCCGGTGCAGCACTTCACGCATCAGCCACTTGCCCCTGCCCCCGCGCACCTTCATCGAAAAGGGTATGCGCCAGGCGAACTCGATCAAGCGGGTGTCGAGCAGCGGGATGCGCCCCTCCAGGCTCACCCCCATGGCCGCACGATCCACCTTCACCAGGATGTCACCGGGCAGGTAGGTCTCCATGTCCAGATGCATCATGCGATGCGTGAAGTCGCCGACCTTCGGCCATCCGGAAGTGTCGGTGATGCTGGTGTCCCGGTCCCGGCCGCCCATGACAACCTCCTCCGGCCGTTTCCAGTGCGACATGAGCGTCAGGTACAGCGTCTCCATGCCCGGCGCTGCGACCACCTCCGCCAGCTTGTGCAACTTGTCGCCAAAAGGCACATGCCGCAGACGTCTGGGCAGGGCCGGACGCGCCAGCGCGCCGGCCGCGTTCAAGGCCGAGGGCGGCAGGACGGTCATCGCCCCCGCAACCAGCTTTTTCATCGCCGGAGGCATCCAGGCAAACTTGTCCCAGAGGTTGCGTCCGACGAAGTAGCGCTCATAGCCGCCAAAAAGCTCGTCTCCCGCATCACCGCTCAAGGCCACGGTGACATGCTGGCGGGCCATCTTGCAGACCAGGTAGGTCGGGATCTGCGAGTAGTCGCTGAAGGGCTCGTCATAGAGCTGCGGCAGCAGCGGAATCGTGTCCAGCGCATCGCGGCCGCTGACATACATCTCCGTGTGATCGGTCTTCAGATGCCGGGCGACCTCGGCGGCAAACTGCGCCTCGTTGTACTCGGGCACGTCAAAGCCGATGGTGAAGGTGCGCACCGGCCTGGAGCTCTGCGCCTGCATCATCGCCACGATGAGCGATGAATCGACGCCGCCGGACAGGAAGGCGCCAAGCGGAACGTCGGCCACCATGCGCAGCCCGACCGCCTCGCGGAGCATTGACTCAAACACTTCAACAGCCTCCGCATCGCAGCCCGTAAAGGGATTTTCCAGACCATGCTCGACCACCTTGCGCAGGCTCCAGTAAGCCCGGGGCGCAGGACGATCCCCGGGCGATCCCAGGGTCAGCAGGGTCCCCGGAGGCAGCTTGTGGAAGCCCTCGTAGATGCACCAGGGATCGGGAATGTAGTTGAAGCGCAGCAGGGCGCAGATCGCATCACGGTTGATCGAGGCTGAAAAGCCGGGCAGGGCGCGCACCGCCTTGAGTTCGGAGGCAAACACGAGCGTCTCACCGACCCAGCCGTAATACAACGGCTTCTCCCCAAGACGGTCGCGGCCCAGGGTGAGCGTGCGCAACTCACGATCCCAGACGGCAAAGGCAAACATGCCGTTGAAGCGCTTTGCGGCCTCCCCGACACCCCACTGGCGGAAGGCGGCCAGCATCACTTCAGTGTCTGAATGACCACGCCAGGCATGGCCATGGGCCTCAAGTTCGGAACGCAGCTGCTGGAAGTTGTAGATCTCGCCGTTGAAGACGATGACGAACCTGCCATCCGCACTCGACATCGGCTGATGACCCAGCGGCGACAGGTCAAGGATCGACAGCCTGCGATGCCCGAGCGCAATGCCGCATTCCGCGTCCGTCCAGGCGCCGGCGTCATCCGGCCCGCGCAGGATGATGGCATCGGTCATGCGCCGCACATCCCCGGTCATGGACTCGGAGGTCCTGGATCCTGGAAGAGTGAAAAAGCCTGCTATTCCGCACATGGTGGGGTGTTTTGGTAAAGTGAGTTGGGCGCTTGAAGCAGCTCGTCAAAGCGGCCGAGCACCCCGGCCATGGAAAAGCACTCCTCGATCCGCCGACGGCCTGCAGCGCCCCTTCGAAGCCGTTCTTCCTGCGACAGCTTAAGCACGGCCAGGCAGGCTTCGGCCAGGCTTTCGGCATCCCGGGCGGGAACCCGGGTCCCGCTGTCTCCCATGACCCATGCGGTGTCGCCAATGTCGGTGGCCACCACGGGAACACCGCAGGCCATCGCCTCCCCGACCACGTTGGGAAAGCCCTCGCCGAACGCCGAAGATGAAACGGCGAGGTCCAGGGAGGCCGTCAGCAGCGGCAGGTCCGACCTCTCTCCAAGCAGTTGAACATGATTTTGCAGGCCAAGGTCTTCCACCTTCCGGGTGAGCTCGGGGTTGCAGGCATCCACCCCAGTTCCCACAAGCACGAAGTCGACTTGGGGAAATTCCTTCACGATCAGCGCCGCCGCCTCCAGAAACGTTGGATAGTCCTTCATGGCGCTGTAACGCCCAAAACGCCCGACAAGCAACCGCCCGCCATGGCCACGCCCCCCGGGCAGAACAGCCTTCGCCTCATCTGCCAGAGGCCTCCACCGGGACCGGTCAAAGCCATTCGGAATCAGCACTGTCTTCACGGCCGGATAACCTGCGGCCTCATGCTGCCGGGCGCTGACTTGCGAATTGTAGGTGATGACCTCCGCCAGGGACGCCAGCCTGGCGAGCAGCCGTATGACCCTGGCCGAGCCTGGCTTTTCCAGGGCCAGATCATAAAGCGACTGACGGATGTTCCAGACAACCCGCCCCCGGCCCAGACGGAACAGCTTCACAAGCACTGCAGCCAGGCAGCCGTGATACATCCAGCCCATCACGACATCCGGCCTGAGCTCCCAGGCCAGACAGAGCAGACGGAAAAGGGCCGAAACAGCTGGCCTGCCGGCTGGCATGTCGAGACTGTGCACTCCGGCACCCGCCGCTTTCAGCGGCTCGACATGCTTGCCTCCGGCAGTTAGCGAAATGACCTGATGGGAGAGGTGCGGCAGGCCGGCAATGATCTGAGTCAGCATCATCTCGGCCCCGCCGGTGCCAAGCCCCGTCGTGATCCATAAAACCTTCCGGGCAGCCCGTGCTTCACCCCGTTCCTGCTCCAGCAAGGCGGCGGTGCGCTCGACCATCCTGACCACGGTGAAGTTCTCCTGGATCCGACGGCGGTTGTCCCGCCCGAGCGCGGCACGCTCCTCGGCAGACATCGCCGCGAGACACCGCATCCGGAGCGCCAGGCGCACATGATCTCCGGCTGGAAAGAGCCACGACGGACGCCCCAGCAACCAGGCTGAATCGCCTACATGACTGGCAATGACCGGCAGGCCGCTGGCCATGGCCTCACCGACCACGTTGGAAAACCCCTCGCCATAGGCCGAGGCGGAGACCAGACAGTCAAAGCTCGGATAAACCGCACCCAGGTCATCTTCGGCAGCCCGCCATTCGATGCGCGAAGCCACCCCCAGAGATCTGGCAAGCAGATGCAGCTCCCGCGCATAGTCCGCATCGCCATTCCCCAGGATCACCCCCCTTGCCTCCGGCACCTCGGCCAGGGCACGCAGGAAGGTTGCGTGATCCTTCATGGGGTGCAGACGCCCGACCATGGCGAAACACAGCGATCCTGGCATGGCGGCGCGCACTCCCGGCCTCGGCTGAAACCTCTCCGCGTCGATGCCGTTCGGCACAACCTCAAATCCATCCTCAGGATAGCCCTGGCCGACATAATACTCACGTCCTGCCCGCGAGTTGGCGATGATCAGATCTGCACTTCCGGAAAACAGGCAGTTCAAACGGAAGCTCAGGCGCCCAAGGATGCCCCAGCTTTCAGCATCCGTGCGCGAGTCCCGGATTCCCCAGACCACCCTCGGCCTCCCACACCAGGGCTTCAGAAAAAGCGCCATCAGGTTCGATTCATGCAGATAGCCATGGAGGATGTCCGGCCGCAGCCGACCCACCGTCCTGACCAGCCTCCAGAAAAAACCAGCCAGATCCCAGCGGTGGCGTTTTCCAACACAATGGGTCGGCACGGCCGCAGCCCGAAGTTCAGACTCGAACTCCCCTGGATAAAAATGGACGACACTGACATCAAACCTGCCATCGGCGGCCAAAGCCTTCGCCAACGTGACCATCTGACGCTGAGCCCCGCCGTGTCCCAGGTCACGGATGAGGAAGGTAAGGCGATGGCGATGATTCACGGGCAGAGCCCCATATTATAATATCCATAACGAACACCTGGCAATCAGGGAATCTTGACCTTTGAGTCCGTCCCGCAAATTCCCTGGCATTTCAGGAAGCCTTGAGGATGGACCAAGGCCCAGGATTCTCTCTTTACTCACTCGGCGAATCCCGGTTAAATCCTCCAATTCAGCGGTAATTTGCCGCCCGCAATCCTCATCCCATTCCATTATTCCGAGTTATGAAAATCAGCCGATCCCGTATCGCCCTCCTGGCGTTTTTTTGCGGCACCAATCTCCTCAACGCCGACATTTTGATGCTGAAAAACGGCAACAAGGTGGAGGGAACCATCCTGGAACAGAACGACCAGGGCGTGAAGATGAAGTACCGTCTCACGCCGAAGATCATGGATGAAAAGGTCTTCCCCATGGCCGAAATTGACAAGGTCATCAGGCAGACCCCTCAGGAGGTGGAGGTGGTTGATCTCCGCAAAGTCCTGCCGACGGCAGACCTGATGAAGGCGGATGAATACGAACAGCTCATCCAGGACCGTCTCCGCCCCTTCGTGAACAAGTACCCCGGCACCCCGGAGGCCAAGGAGGTGGAGGACATCATCGCCAAGCTCCAGGAGGAGAAAACGATGGTCTCGAACGGCCAGATCAAGCTTGAAGGCAAGTGGCTGAGCGTGAAGGAGTCCAAGGCCGAGTCATTCAACATCGAAGCCTACCGGATCATCCAGTCCATGCGTTCGAAGGCTGCCAAGCAGGATTATGCCGCTGCCTTGCGCGATTTTGACCGCCTCATTTCGCCGCCGCCGGCCTACCGTGGCAGCACCTACTATGTGCAGGCCATCCCCGAGGTCATGACCATCCTCGACAAATGGACCAGCGCGCTCGACAAAATGTCGTCTGAGCAGCCGCAGCTGGACCAGGCACGCAAGGAAGGCCTGATAAAGCTGCAGGAGCCGGAGCTCTCCAAGACCAAGAACGCCATCAACGACGAGCTGAACAAGTGGCGTGCCGCCTATGAAGCCGAGCGACGCCAGAAACTGCGCTGGACGGAGCCTTACAAATACGACCTCCCATCGATTCAAAACGCCCAGAAGGAGGCCGTCCAGGAGAGGACCAGGCTTCAAAACATGGACCTCGAGGCGGCGAAGCAGGTGGCCGAACAGTTCACCAACTGCTACCGAAAAATTGGTGAAGGAGACTACATGGCCGGAGCATCTGCCTTTGAACGAATCCAGAGCCTGTCAAACAACATGGAATACCGTGACATCGTGCTGGATGTCAGGACCCGTCTGCTGAAGCTGCACCAGGAGCTCAGCCGGGCCATCGCCAGCGGCGCTACGGCCACGGCCGGGTCATCCGCCATTGGCGGCACCAGTGGGTCCGGAGTGGACAGCCGTGTGGCGCAGATCCTTGCGGAAGCCGGTGCCACCGCTCCGGCGGCAGCAGCCACCCCTGCCGCAGGCGGCCAGACTGCGGCCGCCGGTGCCATGACGGCTGCCGCCCAACCAGCCGCAGCTCCTCAACAGGTTGCCGCCCAGGCGACTGCGACCCCTCAGGCTGCGGCAACGGCCCCTGCAGCCCGGCCCATGGCCGCCCAGCAGCCACAGGTCGCCCAGCAGGCGGCGTATCAGCAGCCCGTCCCGCCGATGCCCATGCCCGCCGTCATGCCGCCTCAGGAAGAGGAGTCCAATCTCCAGCTCTACATCATCATCGGCATGGGCCTGGTCATCGTCGGCCTGGGCCTTGCCTTCCTGAAGCAGAAAAAAGGCTGATCTAAAACCCACAATCCGCCTTTGACAGCGAGGGGACTGCGTGTAGCATCGCGCCCCCTCGCCCCCAGGAAGGGCGTCACCGCTATGGCAAACGTCGAAGTCATCCTCAAAGAAAAAATCAAAGGTCTCGGAGCCGAGGCCGATGTCGTGAAAGTGAAGCGCGGCTTCGCTCGCAATTTCCTGGTGCCCCAGGGCAAGGCTTATGAAGCCAGCG
>JBIIRD010000162.1:0-2728 GCA_044341745.1 Prosthecobacter sp.
CAGGCCAGCCTGGTGCATGACCCTGAAACCGCCGCCATCACCCGCGAGCACAATGCCTCCAACGTGCTTTGTCTCGCCGGCAAGACGACTTCGGTCGAAATCGCCAGGCAGATTGTGGACGCCTGGCTGAAAACACCTTTTGCGGGCGGCCGTCACGCCCGCCGAGTCTCCAAAATGAACAAGCAAGCCCACCCCCTCAGCATCCTCGCCGCCTCCGATCCCGCCGTCGCCGCCATCGTCGACGCCGAGCAGCATCGCCAGCAGAACAACATCGAGCTCATTGCCAGCGAGAACTTCACCTCGCGTGCCGTCATGGCGGCGCAGGGAAGCTGCCTGACGAACAAGTATGCCGAAGGTTATCCGGCGAAGCGCTGGTATGGCGGATGTGAGGAGGTTGACAAGGTCGAGCAGCTTGCCATCGACCGTGCCTGCGAGCTCTTTGGGGCGAGGTTTGCCAACGTGCAGCCCCACTCCGGCTCCCAGGCGAACGCCGCCGTCTATTTCAGCGTGCTGCAGCCTGGCGACAAGGTGCTTGGCATGAACCTGGCCCACGGCGGCCACCTGACCCATGGCAATCCGGCGAACTTTTCCGGACGTTTTTACAACTTCTGCCAGTATGGCGTGAGCCCGAAGGATGAGCGCATCGACTATGACGAGCTTGCCGAGGTCGCCCAGCGTGAGAAGCCGAAAATGATCACCGCCGGGGCCAGCGCCTATCCGCGCATCATCGACTTCAAGAAAATGAGCGAGATTGCCAAAAGCGTCGGCGCCTACCTGTTCGTCGACATGGCGCACATTGCCGGCCTGGTGGCTGGGGGCGCTCATCCCAGCCCGATGGAGCATGCTGATTTTGTCACGACCACCACGCACAAGAGCCTGCGCGGTCCCCGTGGCGGCATGATCCTCACCAACAGCGAGGAGCTGATCAAGAAGATCAACAGCCAGGTGTTCCCAGGCGTTCAGGGCGGCCCGCTCATGCATGTCATCGCGGCCAAGGCAGTTTGCTTTGGCGAATGCCTGAAGCCGGACTTCAAGGATTACACCGCTCAGATCGTCAGGAACGCCCAGGCCCTGGCGGCGCGTCTTGCCGAACTCGGCTACCGCATTGTCAGCGGCGGCACGGACAACCACCTCATGCTGGTGGATCTGCGTCCGAACGGGCTGAACGGCAAGGTCGCCAGCGAAACGCTCGATCATGCCGGCATCACGGTGAACAAGAACGGCATTCCGTTCGACACCGAGAAGATCACGCTGGGCGGCGGCATCCGCATCGGCACCCCGGCCGTCACCACACGGGGCATGAAGGAGGCCGAGATGATTCTCGTCGCCGACTGGATTGACCGTGCCCTGAAGAACAAGGACAACGCCGCCGTGCTTGCCGAGATCAAGGCGGAGGTCGCCCGGGTGAACGAGCGTTTCCCGGTGCCGTAAGGCCTTGCTCAAGCCGGTCAGTCCTCTGCATCGTCTTCGGGGTCCGCGGTTCCTGCCGCGGGCCCCGCTTGCTTTTTGGGGCGCGGTCAAGGCATGAAGCCAGGCTGCGTGGGCTTGGCGAGCCGTTTTTTCTGGCTTTTCCTGGTCAGGCGCGGCTGAATGGTGCGTTCTTTGGTTATTCCCCATGAAAATCACTTTCACTTCGCTTTTCCTCCTGGCAGCTGTTTCCCAGGCGGCTGACTGGCCCACCTTCCGCGGTGCCGATCGTACCGACATCAGTCCTGAAACCGGTCTTTTGAAACAGTGGCCGGAGGCCGGCCCCAAAAAAGTATGGATGAACGAGGATGCGGGCCTGGGTTATTCCGGATACGCGATCGTCGGCGGCACGCTTTACACCATGGGGGCCCGCGACGCTGTGGAGTATGTGATTGCGATCGACGTGGCGAGCGGCAAGGAAAAGTGGTCGGCGGAAGCCGGCGCCCTGCTGACGAACGGCTGGGGCGATGGCCCTCGGGCGACACCGACGGTGGACGGCGACAGGGTCTATGCCGTGAGCGGCAAGGGAACGCTGGTTTGCCTGAATGCGGCCGATGGCAAGAAGCTGTGGAGCGCCGAGATGGTCGGGCTTGGTGGCAAGGTGCCGGGCTGGGGCTACTGTGAAAGCCCGTTGATTGAAGGAAATCTGGTGATTGTCACCCCGGGCGGCGCCCAGGGCACCCTGGCGGCTTTTGACAAGGTCACGGGCAAGCTGGCCTGGCAGTCCGCCGAGTGGACGGATCCCGCCCAGTATGCCAGCCCGATCGCGGTGAGCCACAACGGCGCCCGCCAGCTCATTCAGCTCACCATGCAAAGCATTGCAGGCGTGAACGCCGCGGATGGCAAGGTGCTGTGGAGGACGGAGTTTCCGGGCAAGACGGCGGTGATTCCAACGCCCATCTTCAAGGACGGGCAGGTTTTTGTCGCTGCGGGTTATGGAGTCGGCTGCAAGTCCGTGAAGGTCGGGCCCGGCAACGCCGTGGAAACCCTTTATGAAACCACGGACATGGTCAATCACCATGGCGGCGTCATTCTTGTGGGAGACCATCTCTACGGTTACAATGACAAGGCTGGCTGGACCTGCATGGACTTCAAGACGGGGGCGGTGAAGTGGGCTGACAAGAAGGGGCTCGGCAAGGGGGCTGTCCATTGTGCCGACGGCATGCTTTACCTGCTGGAGGAGCGGACGGGGACCGTGGTGCTGATCGAGGCCAGCGCCGAGGGCTGGAAGGAGCATGGGCGCTTCACCCTCAGCCCTCAG
>JBIIRD010000024.1:0-69721 GCA_044341745.1 Prosthecobacter sp.
GCGTGATGCAGCACTCGTGGAGCACCTGGGCCAGGCACATCATGGCGGGCATCCCCAGCATCAAGGCCGCTCACCAAGCTCCGGCCTGGGCCGTGCATGCCAGGAGGGTTTTCACACAGGCTCTTCCAAATCCGCAGCAGGGTGGTTCGCTGCTGTGTTTCGAAACTCCCTGTTAGGTGCTTCAACGCGATGAAGGAGCGGGCCAGGGATTCGAAGAAAGCTGTAGACTGCTCCACACTCTTCCTGCGTTCGCGGTGCTGCGGAATCGGAGTTCCGCGCTCCGTTGAGAACAGCTGCCGAATCAGAGTTCCAGACTCAGCCGGCGAAGGCATCCGCAGGCACTCCCCTGGCTCCGGGGCGGCAGACGAACACGCGCCCGGCGAGATCCTCCTGAAGCCCAGGCTTCAGCCCGGTGGTGACGTACAGGTCCGCCAGATCAGGTCCGCCAAAGGCGCAGGCGGTGGTCTCCACGCAGGGGAAGTCCACCTGTTCCAGCACCTTGCGTGAGGCTGGATCAAAGCAGACCACCTTGGCCCCATGACAGAAGGCGATCCAGAGACGGTCCTCGCTGTCGATGGTCATGCCATCCGGGCTGCTCGGATCAGCGCCGGTGTCCCAGACCACGCGTTCGTTGCAGATGGCGCTGCTCGAGTTGTCGAAATCGAAGGCGCGGATCTTTTTGCTCGGCGTGTCGATGTAATACATGACCGACGAGTCGCGGGTCCAGACGATGCCGTTGGAGTTGGTCACCGGGCCGAACTTCTTCTCAATGCGCAGGTCGGCGTGCAGGCAGTAGAGCGAGCCTTCGGGCTGTTTTTTCAGGCAGATGCTGCCCGCCCAGAAGCGCCCGGCCGGATCACACTTGCCATCGTTGAACCGATTGTCCGGCAGGCCGGTCTCGGGATCGCCGATCGCGGTGCTGACGCCCGTGGACTCGTCGAGAAAATGAAATCCCGTGTCGCCCGCCCAGACCAGACCGCCCCTGGCGCGTGGCACGACGGTGCCGACGCGCTCGCCGACATTCCAGATCTTCTCCTCACCGGTGACCGGGTTGAAGGCGATGATCTTGTAGGCCTCAATGTCAACGTAAAGCAGACGGTTCTGATGCCAGAGGGGGCCTTCGCCCCAGACGGAGACGTGGTTGCCGACGGGTATGACGGGGATCATGACGGTGAGGAAGAAGGGTCAGGTCAGGCGGATGGAAGCGTTTTTTGGTAGGCCGACGCGAGGCTGGAGGAAAGCTGGCGCGGCAGGGAGTCCGGAGCGTGCATCTCCAGCTCCACGGGCTTCTCGGCCAGGTCGGCCTCGTTGAAGACGCGCACAGACATGAACAGCTCGCCGTCCTGGATCCAGGTGTGCGCGCCCACCGGCGTCTGGCAGCCGGCGCCGAGCAGGCGCAGGAAGTCGCGCTCGGCGATGACCCGCGTCTCCGTGTCGGCATGATTGATGGCGCGAAGCAGGCTGCGGGTGGAGTCGTCCCCGGCCCGGCATTCAATGGCGATGGCCCCCTGCCCGGCCGCCGGCAGGAACTGACGCGGATCAAGCGTCAGGCCGTGCAGGACGGCCCCCTCGATCTCAATCCGTCCGTCATTGAGCAAGCCCAGCCGGATCAGGCCGGCGGCGGCCAGCAGCACGCCGTCCAGGGGTGCGTCACCCAGCACCTTTTTCACGCGGGTCGGCACGTTGCCGCGGATCTCGACAATCTCGACATCGGGCCGCAGCCACTTGAGCTGGGCTGCGCGGCGGACGCTGCTCGTGCCCACGCGGGCTCCTTTCGGCAGGGTTTCCAAGGTGCAGGAATCACGGGTGATCAGCACGTCCTCAATGGGCGCGCGCGGCATGACGGCGGCGATTTCAAAACCGGGGGCGAGGTCGCTCGGCACGTCCTTGAGGCTGTGCACGGCGGCGTCGATCTCACCGCGCTCCAGGGCGATCTCGAGCTCCTTGATGAAGATGCCCTTGTCCACCTGGGCCACGCCCGCGAACTCGGAGAAGCGCAGGTCCTGGCGCTTGTCGCCGCTCGTCTGGATGATGCGGCGTTCGACAGCCAGGCCGGGATGGGCGGCTTGCAGCACGGCGGTGACCATTTCGGTCTGCTTCAGGGCCAGCTCGCTTCCGCGAGTGCCGAGGATGAGGGGTCGGTTGGACATGGGGGCCGGAAGGTTTGCACGCGAACCGGCGGCCATGCAAACAAAGGCTTGCCGCACTTCACCGGCCCGGGGTCACTTTTCGATGAGGGAGGTTTTGCACAGGTTCGCGTAGAGGCCGCCGTGGGCGAGCAGCTCGTCATGGCTGCCCTGCTCGGTGATCCGCCCCTGCTCCAGGACGTAGATCCGGTGCGCGTGACGCACGGTGCTCAGGCGGTGGGCGATCACAAAGCTGGTTCGGCCCTCCATGAGCCGGTCGAGCGCGGCCTGGATCTGCCGCTCGGTCTCGGTGTCCACGCTCGCGGTGGCCTCGTCGAGCAGCAGGATCGGCGGATTGCGCAGCAGGGCGCGGGCGATGCTGAGACGCTGCTTCTCCCCCACGCTGAGCTTCACGCCACGTTCGCCGACATGGGTGTCGAGCCCGCCGGGCAGGCGCTTGACAAACTCCTCCGCGTTGGCGCTGCGCAGCACCTCCCAGAGCTGCTCGTCGGTGGCGTCACGACGGCCGATGCGCAGGTTCTCGCGGACGGTGCCGTTGAACATGAAGCTCTCCTGCGTGACGTAGCCGATCTGACGGCGCAGCGAGGCCTTGTTCAGCTCATGGACCGGGATGCCGTCGATGGTGATGACGCCCTCGTCATATTCATAAAAACGGGTCAGCAGGTTGATCAGGGTGGACTTGCCCGCCCCGGTGGGGCCGACGAGGGCGATGGTCTGGCCCGGCCTGGCCTCAAGGGTGATGCCATGCACGGTCGGCATTTTGCCGGTGTAGCTGAAGCCGATGTTTTCAAAGCGGACATGGCCAAGCACCGCAGGCAGCTCGCGTCCGCCCTGGGTGTCGTTCTCCGGCGCGGCGTCGAGGATGTCAAAGACGCGCTCGCCGGCCGCCCGGCCGCCCTGGATGATCTGGTTGAGCTGGTGCAGGCTTTCGATGGGATCGTAGAAGAACTTCAGCAGCAGCAGAAAGGCGGCGAGGTCACCCTTCTCAATCCGTCCGTCCTTGAGAGCATGCGCGCCCACCCAAAGCACGATGACCATGCCCAGACTGCTCAGGAAGTGCATGCCGGGGCGATAGACGGCCCAGATGCGCATGACATGCAGGGTCGCCCTTTTCAACGCGCCGCTGGCGGCGTTGAAGCGGTCATGCTCCTCGCGCTCCATGGCATAGGCCTTGATCTGGCGCATGCCCGCGACGTTGTCGTGCAGAAGGCTGTTCATGGCGCTGCTGGCCTTGCGGACGGCGCGATGCCGGTCGCGCGAGGTCATCGTGTAGCCCAGGGCGCCCACGGCCAGGAACGGAATGGGAATGAGGGCGTAAAGCGCAAGCTGCACGTCCGCCTGAAACATGAAGGCGCCCACCACGATGATCTGCAGCACGGCCACCAGGCCCTGCTCGATGCCATCGATGAGCACGCGCTCGACGCTGGGGATGTCCTCGCTGACCGTGGTCATGATGTCGCCGGTCGGGCGGTTGTCGAACCAGCGCAGCGGCAGGGTCTGCAGACGCTGGTAGATGTCGCTGCGCAGGTCGTAGATGACCTTCTGCTCGAAGGTGTTGTTGAGCTGGATGCGCAGGGAGTTGAACAGGTGCTGGGCGAAGTAGGCGCCGAGGGCCGCCAGGGCCAGGGGCGTCAGCCTTTCCCACTGCGCCTTTGGCACCACCACATCGAGCACTTCGCGCGTGACCGCAGGAAACACCACGACCATCAGCGTGCCGGTGATGGCGCAGAAAAGCTGCGCCGACGCCATGAGCGGATAACGACGCAGGTAGGAGAAGACACGAAGGACCGTTTTCACAAGAAGGGGGCGGGAGGGAGGCCGGGGCCGCCGTGGCTGGAAGCGGGCGGACAGGCCGATACGTTCAAAGCCCCCTCATCAGCAACCCGAATCTTGCCGGGAATCGCCGCCGCCGCATCGAACCGGCCATCTTCACCGACTAACCCTCCACATCCGCGCGCAGTTGGTCGAGCTGCTTGAAGAGGATCTTGTAGCGCTGTTCAAGACTCGGCTCGGTGAGCAGGCGGGCGGCGGCGGCGGGATCGCGGACAAAATGATAACTGAGGATGTCGCAGACCATGTCCGGACATTCCATCTCCGAGAGCATGGTGCGCAGCTTCTGCATGGCCTCGCCGCACTCCGGAGAGACCGGGGGGAGAAGCTGCAGGGCACGGTCACGCAGGGCTTCCAGGGAGTCTTTAGAGCTGTCCATCAGGGTGCTGAAGGGCTCAATGGTGGCGATGCGGTAGGGCTTTTCCTGCACCCAGCCGGTGAAGCGCACCCGGGTGACCCCGTAGAGCATGACATGCGAGGTGCCGTCCAGGCCCTTCTTGCTGGCCCGGATCAGGCCGAGGGTGGTGACTGGCAGAAGTTCACCGTCCACCATCGTTCCAACACCAATCATGCGCGAGCCGGCGAGGGCATCCTCGAGCATCTGACGGTAGCGCTGTTCAAAGATGTAGAGCGGAAGGAAGCAACCCGGGAAGTGAAAGCAGTCCTCCAGCACAATCAACCCAAGCGTCTCGGGGAGTTTAAAATGTTGGGGAAGGCCGGGAAGCTCGGTTGCCATGGTCGTTGTCTGCGAGAGTGTTACGCCGGAACGCGGCGCTTCGGCGTGGTGTTTTTTCACCAGCATCCGAAGCGCCTCAACTCTTCAGGGCAGCCTCAGGGACCGTCAAAGCGGGGCGTTTCCGAAGAGGCGTCGAGCGAGGCGGCGGCGCCCTTCTTGTGCGGCACCCCCTCGGCCTTGCGGCGGCGGGCCTCGGCGAAGAAGTCCTTGAGCACGGCGACGCATTCTTCCCCCAGGACCCCCTGGCTGATTTCACAGCGATGGTTGAGGTTGGGCGCCTGAAGGAGGTTCCAGAAGCCGCCGGCGGCGCCGCCCTTGACATCGGGACAGCCGAAGACCACGCGCCGGATGCGGCAGTGGACGATGGCGCCGGCGCACATCGGGCAGGGCTCCTTGGTCACATAGAGGTCGCAGTCCGCCAGCCGCCAGTCCTCCAAGGCGCTTTCCGCCTGCGTCAGGGCCAGCATCTCGGCATGGGCCGTGGCGTCCTTGAGCGTCTCCACCTGGTTCCAGGAGCGCGCGATGATGCGCCCCTGGTGCACGATGACGGCCCCGATGGGCACCTCGTCAAGCCGGGCCGCCTTGCGCGCCAGACGCAGGGCCTCGCGCATGAAGTGCTCGTCATTGTTGAGCATGTCAGGCGGCGGAACGATGGGGGAAAGGTCGCTCATGAAGGGCAGGCCGTAAGCTCAGGCGCAGGCTCCGACAAACGGATTTTCCTCACGCTCGCGGCCGATGGTCGTGTCATCGCCATGGCCCGGATAGACCACCGTGCCATCCGGCAACGGCCAGAGATGACGTTCGATGCCCTGGGCCAGCTGCGTGAAGGAGCCTCCTGGAAAGTCCGTGCGCCCGACACCGTCGAGAAACAGCACGTCCCCGCCGAACAAGATGCCGGATTCAGCCAGGTGATAGCAGACGCTGTCCGGCGAATGGCCGGGCACATGAAACAGGTTCATTCTCGCGCCCAAGAGCTCCAAATCCCCCCTGCCCTCCAGCACTTCGGTCACCTCAAACGCGGGCACCGAGAACGAAGTCCCCGTCGCTGCGCCGAACAAACGTTCCAACGTCAGGTCGGGTGAATAGGCCGACCAGGCCAGGACGGGACAGCCATGCTCCGCTGCCACGGCGCCCGCATCCAGCACATGGTCAAAGTGCTGGTGGGTCAGCAGCACGGCGTCCACCTTCCGGCCCTGGCTGCGGATCCAGCGGGCCACGCCCTCGGGCGCATCCACCAGGACGGTGCCTCCGGGAAGAGTGATAAGATAGCCATTCGTCTGGGCGATGCCGCCCGTGAACATTGAAATTTCAGCCATAGTGCGCGTCTTGACCCATCCCCGGCGCCACCGCTTTGTCAAAGCCTGGAGCCCGCCAAGTTGACCAGGGCTTACGCATCAAGATGAGAAAGGGGTTTTGGGGACAGGATTAACAAGATGGGCAGGATTAACAGGTCTGAAAAATCCTGTTAATCCTGCGAATCATGCAATTCCTGTCACCAAGGTGCTGAGATAGAATCATTGGCCAATTGGATGCGTAAGCCCGGCAAGTTGGCGTGGACGGGGAAAGTGACCAGCAAGGAAGGCGTGCCCGCCTGTCGTTTGCCTGAAAGCATCGCCAGACAAACACCCAACCGCCATGAAAACACCGGCCCTCACGATCATTCTTCTTGTTGCCGCAGCCCTCGGCGGCCCTGCGCAAGCCCAGCAGACCTCCCTACAGAAAAAGGATGTCGTGCTGGCACCGCCGAAAAACCTCCGGACACGGCTCGCCCCGGGCTACACGATCCCCATCGTCGACATCAGCGGTGAAAAGTCGCGCCAGGTCATCGTGGATCGCGAGCCCGGCCAGTACCTCGGCCACCCGACCACCGTGCTGCTGGAGGATCAGAAGACGATGCTCACCGTCTATCCCAAGGGCCACGGCCGTGGAGCCATCGTCTACAAGCGCAGCACTGACGCCGGGCTGACCTGGAGCGAGCGCCTGCCGACGCCGAAGAACTGGGAAACCTCCCTGGAGGTGCCCACCCTGCATCGTGTGGTCGATGCCGCCGGCAAAAAACGTCTCATCATGTTCAGCGGCCTTTACCCCGTGCGCATGGCCGTGTCTGAGGATGATGGCGCGAGCTGGAGCGGGCTGAAAGCCATCGGCGATTTCGGCGGCGTGGTCACCATGGCCTCCGTCATCGGCTTGAAGACGCCCGGACATTACCTGGCCTTTTTTCATGACGACGGACGCTTCATCCGTGGTGGCGAGGAGAAGAAATACTTCATCAAAAGCCCGCATGTCGAGGACTACGTCTGCACAGCGGCCAAGCCCTGGCGCTTCTGGGTTTACACCACCCTGTCGAAGGACGGCGGCCTGACCTGGAGCATGCCCGCCCCCATCGCCATGCTGCCGGACGCCAGCCTCTGCGAGCCCGGTGTGCTGAGGTCGCCCGACGGCGGCCAGATCGCCGTCCTGCTGCGCGAGAACTCAAGGAAGTACAACAGCTTCGTCATCTTCTCGAACGATGAAGGCCTGACCTGGACCGAGCCGAAGGAGCTGCCCGCGGCGCTCACCGGCGACCGGCATGTCGCGAAGTACACCCGCGACGGCCGCCTGTTCATCAGCTTCCGCGACACCACGCACGTCAGTCCGACCAAGGGCGACTGGGTGGGCTGGGTGGGGCGCTACGAGGACATCGTCAAGGGCGGCGAAGGCCAGTACCGGGTCCGCATCATGGACAACACCAAGGGCGCCGACTGCACTTATCCAGGCGTCGAGGTGCTGCCGGACGACACCATCGTCACCACCACCTACGGCCACTGGACAGAAAACGAGCCCGCCTATGTCGTCAGCGTGCGCTTCAGGCTCGACGAGCTCGATGCGAAGCTGAAGTGAGCCGTCACGAGCCGGGCCGGGGTTTGCCTGAATCCCAAACCTGCGGTATGCGCGAAAAGTGACCGCCCACGTCCCCAGACTTCCCTTCTTCATCACCGGCCCCACGGCGTCGGGAAAGTCGGGCGTGGCCGTCGCCCTGGCGGAGCTGACGGGCGGCGAGATCGTCAACGCGGACGCCTTCCAGCTTTACCAGGGCCTGGACATCCTCACCGCCAAACCCTCCGCCAGCGAGCGCAGCCGTGTACCGCATCATTTGTTCGACCTGCTTGAGCCCGGGGAGGCCTGCGACGCGCAGAAGTATCGCGAGCTGGCGGCGCCGGTGATCGCGGGCATCCTCGCGCGCGGACGTCTTCCGGTCGTCGTCGGCGGCTCCGGACTCTACATCAAGGCGCTGTCGCACGGGCTGGCCAGCCTTCCGGCGGGTGACGAAGCCCTGCGTGAAAGGCTTCGCACCATGTCCCTGGAGGAGAAGGTCCGGCAGCTTCTTGAGCTGGATCCGGAGGCCCCGGGCAACGTGCCTTTGAGCAATCCTCGTTATGTCGAGCGAGCGCTCGAGGTCTGCCTGCTGACCGGGCGCCCGCAGTCCGCGCTCCGGCGGACCTTTGAAGACAGCAGGCCGCAGGGTTTCGGCGTCGTGCTGACCCGGGATCGTGACGCCCTTCATCAGAGGATCAACCAGCGAGTCCTCGACATGATCCGCGAAGGCGCCCTGGCGGAGGTCGCCGCGCTGCAGGGGGAGACCGGCGTGGCCAGGGCCATCGGCGTGCGGGAGCTGCGCGCCCATCTCGCTGGAGAAATCAGCCTTGAAGAAGCCGTCGCCGCCATGCAGCAGGCCACGCGGCGGTATGCCAAGCGCCAGGGAACCTGGTTCCGCCGGGAAACGTGGCTGCAAACGGTTTGCCTCGACGCCTTCGCCACGCCAGAATCGGCGGCCCGACATCTCACCGGCCTTTTTCCATGCCTGAAACCCACGCCCAGCCCGCCCACTCCGTCCACGTTGACCTAGGTTCACGCAGCTACCGTGTCGATGTCGGCCGCGGCCTGCTGAAAAACCTCGGCGCCGTGGCGGAGGAACGTTTTCGCGAGCGCAAGGCCTGCGTGGTGATCACCGACTCCAAGGTCGGGCCGCTCTATGCCGCCACCGCCCTGGAAAGCCTGAAGGCCGCCGGCAGGCAGGTCACGCTCGTCACGGTGCCGTCAGGCGAGGCCAGCAAGTCCCTCATCGTCGCGGAGCAGGTCTGCGGCGAGATGGCGCGCGGCGGCCTGGACCGGAAAAGCTTTGTCGTGGCCCTTGGCGGCGGCGTGATCGGAGATCTCGGCGGCTTCTGCGCCAGCATCTACCAGCGCGGCATCCCCTACATCCAGGTGCCGACCACCGTGCTCAGCCAGGTGGACAGCAGCGTGGGCGGCAAGACCGGCGTCAACCTGCCCGACGCCAAGAACATGGTGGGCGCCTTTCATCAGCCCGCCCATGTCATCGCCGACATCGACACGCTCTCAACACTGCCGAAGCGCGAGTTCAACGAAGGCTTTGCCGAGATCATCAAGCATGCCTGCATCCGCGATGCCGCGATGCTGCCGCTCATTGAGGAAGTCGCCTCCGGCACGGGCGAGCTGGCGGAACTGATCCGGCGCAACATCGCCATCAAGGCGCGTGTGGTCGAGGAGGACGAGTTTGAAACCACCGGCACCCGCGCGCTTCTGAACTTCGGCCACACCCTCGGTCATGCCATCGAGGCTGCGGCGGGTTACGGCCAGATGCTGCATGGCGAGGCCATCTCGCTGGGCCTGCGCACAGCGGCGGTCCTTTCCGCAAAGATCTCCGGTCTGGGCCAGGGCGATGTGGATCGCATCATCGCACTGCTGAATCGCTTCGATCTGCCCACCGTGCTGGCGCCCGGGTTTGAAACCGAGGAACTGCTGCGCATTGCCCGGATGGACAAGAAATTTGACCAAGGCCGCATCCGCTTCGTGCTGCTGCGCGGGCTGGGCGACGCCTTTGTCAGCAAGGACGTCAGCGAGGATCACCTGCGCGAAGCCCTGGCAGCCATCCGTTCCTGAGCCTGAGCCAGCTCAAGGAGCCTTGGGCGTCGGCGAAGCCATCTTCATGACCGGCACGCTGCCAAGCTGCTGTGGCAGGGCGTTCATGGGAGACTGAGGCACGGCCGGGCTGTTTTCTGACGGCATCACCTGAGCGGGAAGCTGGGGCTTGGGCTCCACCAACCCCTGCTTGAAGCGGCTGATTTCCTCCTCTGTCGGCATGATGGCCTTGCGGATGATGACAGGATTGGAGGGAGGCACTGGAGCCGGCGAAACCTCGGTTTTCAGGCGCGGCATCGGAGCCGCCGAAGCCTTGACGACAGGTGCCTTCACCTCGGGGGCTTTGACTGGATGGACAGCTGCCATCTCAGACTCAGCCTTGCGCACCGTCATCGGCGCCACGGGTTCGGCAGCAGGCGGCAGTTCCGACATCTTCGCGGGCTCGACCGCCTTCTCAGGCTTCGATGCCACGACGGCATTCGTGATGGCAGGTTTCGACACCTCGGGGGCCTTGACGGGACTGACAGCAACCTCCTCAGGCTCGGCCTTGCGCACATCCATCGCCGCCACCGGTTCGGGAGAAGGCGGCAGTTCCGACATCTTCGCGGGCTCAACCGCCTTCTCAGGCTTCGATGCCACATTGGCAGTCGTGATGGCAGGTTTCGACACCTCGGGGGCCTTGACGGGACTGACAGCAACCTCCTCAGGCTCGGCCTTGCGCACATCCATCGCCGCCACCGGTTTGGGAGAAGGCGGCAGTTCCGACATCTTTGCGGGCTCAACCGCCTTCTCAGGCTTCAATGCCACGACGGGTGCCGAGATGGCTTCAGGAGACGGACGAAGGGATGTCACGACTGCGGGCGCAGCTGGGGTCGAAGGCTTGGACGGCTCAGGCTTGGCCTCCACTTTGGCAGCCTCCTGGATGGCAGGTTTCAAAACGGCAAGGGTCTTTTCCGCCTTGGGAGACGCCACTTCTTTCACCGACTCGGCAACGGGTTTCGGCGGGGCTGGGGCGACCTGCGCGGCAGCCCCTGAATTCAGGGAGGACGCAGGCATCAGCAACCAGCCGAGAAAGCCACCAAGCACCACGGCGGCAGCGGCAAGGACAGGACCTTTTTGCATGCCCCGGCTCGGCAGACTTTCAAATTCGTGAGCATGCAGCCGGCGGGAGATCGGGGAGACGGGCAACTCCACCTCGACATCAACGACCAAGGGCTGATCATCATCAAAATCAGACACACTGCCGGCACTCTCCATCTCCTCCACAGGCACGACCGAGCCCCGAAGACGAGTCGCAAGGTCCGGCGCGGCAGTCGCAGACATGGCGGCTTCAAACCTGGCCACAAAGTCCGCAGGAGCAGGCGTCAGGCAGCCAGCACGGGTTGCCTCGAGTACCTCGCGCATGAAGGCGGCCAGGGTTTCCGGCACGGCCTCGGAAAACACGGGAGCCCCTCCGGCATGGCGCTGCCCCGTCAGCAGGAAGGCCGCCAGGGCCACAAAACCCCGTGCACGGTCCTCCTTGTCAGCCAGATGCTCATTGTCGAAGCGCCCGGCTTCAGGCGGTTCGGCGAGGGGCGGCTCATAAAGATGACGCATCGTGACATGAGCGCGCAGCTTCACATGGAAGGGCGGCCAGGCATCGAGGCGCTTCTGCATGAGGCGCTCATGTTCACGCGCCAGAGTCGGCCCGCTTTTGCCGACACGAAGAAACAGGTTGGAAGGATGCAGGTCCAGACGCTGCACTCCACAATCGAGCGCCTGCTCGATCCCCGCCTGCACCTGGCGCAGCACGACCAGAACCTCCGCAGGATTCAAGGCCAGTCGTTCGGTCAGCAACCGGCTCAGGGAGAATCCGGGCTCGCGCTCCTCGGTGAGGAAGCTCCAATCGGGGCTCTCCCAGAGGCTGAGGCTGCGCAGGATGTTCGGATGCTTGTCCGGATTGAAGCGCCAGCTCTGCAGCGGCACGGCGTCATACAGGGTTTTCTCGACGACCCGGGAGGGAGGCAGGAGATGCACCGTGATCGGCTGGTCGTTTTTCGAATTCAGGCATGGAATCGAAAATGGATAGCGGCGGACGCTTTCCTCGTCCTCCACGGTAAAGCGGCTGCCAAGCACACGCTCGACCGGCACGCCTTCCAGCAGGAGGTCCTGCAGCTGGGAACGTGGCTGAAGGGCCGCCGTCACCACCAGCTGCTTGCGCGCATTGCGGGCATGAATGCTGCTGACCAGTGAAGTGTAGGCTTCACGCACGTCGTCACGCAGCTTCTCGATCGAGACCTGAGCATTGCGAGGATCCGCCAGGGCGGAGCGCAGGCTGGTGCGCAGGCTCATGGGCAGGGCCGTCAGCGCCGGATATCTGTCCGGATTGTCCCCGCTGTAGGCCTGGCCGGTCAGCAGCAGGAAGATCAGCTGGCAAACCTGGCCGGCATGCCTGCCATCAGTCCCCGGCAGTTCAGGACTGCCCAGACCATAATCAAAGAGGCGCAGCTGAAGGAAGGTGTCCTCAACTGTCGCCACCATCGCCCGGTCCAGCATGAGGTGCGGAACCTGCCGCTGACGCTCGCCCAGCAGCAGGACATCATCCAGCAGCTGCAGCAGCATCGCAAAAGCCGTGGCCGGAGGCAGGGCTCCACGCCGTGTGACATAATCCAGGGCAAACTCGCCCTCGTTGAGATTGCTCGTGTAATAGACCAGATCCTCATCCTCACCCACTTCCAGGATGCGCATGAAGCTGGGGCCGCAGATGTCAGCGGCCGCCCTCGCCCGCTCGGCCGCAGTTTTCCTGGCGGGGCTCTCCATGGGCTGGCCGGAATTCAGCAGGTGCAGTTCCACCAACCGCTTGATCTGCGTGTCAAAGGCCAGCAGGACCTGTTCGTCAGGAGAACGAACAAGCCTGACCGTCTCGCCGTTGGCTCGGCGGGAGAGAGTCAGGTGGCCGAAGTTGGCATTTTCAGTGACCATGGATCATGAAGGGTGAAATGAGCGCAAATCGTGCCGACCAAACAGCGGGAGCAGTGAAGTTGCTGGCACGGCAGCAACTCGATCTTTCGCAAATTCTAAAACTTGTGGCGCAGGTTTGCAACTGTTTTCACAGAAATTACAGTATTTAAGGAGTTAAGAACGATACAATCATATGGATTTTATCTATTGGATGTAAAATATGGTTAATTTAACCATTCCTCCTGGCAATGCAAACCCGACTTCTTGCTTGAGAGCTTGCCAAACCGGTCTCTCACGGCCCCTTTTACGGTCCTGCTCATGTCCTCCTCATCTGTCACAGCCGAAGTCCGCAGCCTGAAAGATCTCACACCGCATCAGAAACGTTCGGGCATCGCCGCCTGGCTGGGCTGGCTGTTCGACGGCCTGGACATGCACATCTACACCTTGGTGGCGACGCCGTTTGTCGCCGCCCTTCTGATGCAGGATGGGCTGGCGGCGGAGCCGAAGGATGTGGACACCAAGGCCTCGATTATCCAGGCGGCCTTTTTGGTGGGCTGGGCCCTCGGAGGAGGGTTTTTTGGACGGCTGGGGGATATTTTAGGACGCAGCCGGACCCTGGTGCTGACGATTCTTTTTTATGCCGGGTTCACCGGGTTGTCCGCTTTTTGCACGGAGTGGTGGCATCTGTTGATCTGCCGTTTCCTGTCAGCGCTCGGGATTGGGGGGGAGTGGGCGGTCGGAGCTTCCTTGCTGTCGGAAACCTGGCCTAAAAAGTGGCGCCCCTGGATCGCCGCCACCCTTCAGACCGCCGTCAACATGGGGGTTCTGCTGGCCTGTGCCGCAGGAGCCATCTTTGCCTGGGTGGTCAACCAGGGCTGGATGACCGAGGCGATGAGCCACCGGGTGGTCTTCTTGGTGGGCATCCTGCCCGCCCTGATCACCCTTTGGATTCGCAAGGCAGTTCCTGAAACGGAGGAATGGGCGCATGCCGCAAAGGACCGAAAGCCTCCCAGGATCCGGGAACTGTTCGGCCCGAAGGTTGCCGGAACCACCTGGCGCGTGCTGATCATCTGCGCCGTTTCACTCACCGCCCACTGGGCCTTCATGTTCTGGCAGCAGAGCCTGATTCGCGCACTCCCAGAGGTGAAGTCACTTTCCGGTCCGGACCAGATGCATGCCGTCGTGGAGGCCCTGGTCTGGATCATGGGCGGATCCATCCTGGGCAACTATGTGGCGGGCTTTTTCGCCAAGCTCTGGGGCTATCGCGCTTCGATCGTCATCATGCTGCTGGGTTATGCCGCCGCCATGCTCGCCGCCTTCCACAGCTCCACGGCCTGGACCCACGAACAGATGCTCGGATGGTATGCCGTCATCGGCCTTTGCCAGGGGGTGTTCGGCCTGTTCACGATGTGCCTGCCCCCCTTGTTCCCCACCCTGCTGCGGACCACCGGGGCGGGTTTCTGCTACAACATCGGCCGCATTGTGGCGGCTGCGGGAACAGTCGTCTTCAAGCTCTATGCGCCTGTCGGCGACTACCACCGCGCCCTCTACCTGGCAGGCATGCTGTTCATCCCGGCGGCCCTCATCGCGCTGCTGCTGCCCGAGGAGAAGGAAGCTGCCGGACCGATCGAGCAGCCCGCAGACTGATCTCCTGGGAACCATTCCAGGACGGGACACCTGGGGTGCGGATTTGGAAATCCGCGCTCCGGCGCTGGCGCGGGAATCGAAACGCCACCCCAGTTCCGCAGCTGTTCCGTGGAGCGCGGAACTCCGGTTCCGCCGCACCGCGAACGCAGGGGAAGTGTGGGGCAGTCTTTAGCCTTCTTCGAACTCCTGGCACGCTCCTTCATCGTGTTGAAGCAACACACAGGGAGTTTCGAAACGCAGTAGCGAACCACTGCCCAGCAAAAAAGGAAGCCGGCTCCTTTCGGAACCGGCTTCGAAGGATTCGGAAACCCGGGGCCAGGATTACAGGCCCTTGGAAACGATGTACTTCACGAGGTCAACCACGCGGTTGCTGTAGCCCCACTCGTTGTCGTACCAGCTCACCAGCTTGAAGAAGCGGCTGTTCAGCTCAATGCCGCTGCCGGCGTCGAAGATGGAACTGCTCTGGTCGTGGATGAAGTCGGTGGAAACCACTTCATCGTTGGTCCAGCCCAGGATGCCCTTCAGGTAGGTTTCGCTGGCCTTCTTCATGGCGGCGCTGATTTCAGCGTAGCTGGTTTCCTTGACGGTCTTCACGGTGAGGTCCACCACGGAGACGGTCGGGGTCGGCACGCGGAAGGACATGCCGGTGAGCTTGCCCTTCACTTCCGGGATGGCGAGGCCGACGGCCTTGGCGGCGCCGGTGGTGGAGGGGATGATGTTGATGGCGGCGCTGCGTCCACCCTTCCAGTCCTTCTTGGACGGGCCGTCCACGGTCTTCTGCGTGGCGGTGTAGGAGTGAACGGTGGTCATGAGGCCTTCCTCGACGCCAAAACCTTCCTTCAGAAGCACGTGCACGATCGGCGCAAGGCAGTTCGTGGTGCAGGAGGCGTTGGAGATGATGTTGTGCGCGGCGGCGTCATACTTCTCGTGGTTGACGCCCATGACGACGGTGATGTCCTCGTTCTTGGCGGGAGCCGAGATGATGACCTTCTTGGCGCCGGCGGCAAGGTGGCCCTTGGCCTTCTCGGCCTCGGTGAACAGGCCGGTGGATTCGATCACGATGTCCACGCCCAGTTCCTTCCAGGGGAGGGCGGCGGGGCCTTCACGGACGGCGAGGCACTTGATCTCCTGACCGTCGACGACCAGGATGTCATCCTCAGCCACGTCAGGGCTGCTCTTCTTGGAATACACTTCCTCCTTGGCCTTGCCCTGGGTGGAGTCGTATTTGACGAGGTAGGCGAGGTTGTCCGCAGGGACGAGGTCATTCACGGCGACGACCTGGATTTCCTTGCCCAGGAGGCCCTGATCACAGATTGCACGAAAAACGAGGCGGCCGATGCGCCCGAAACCATTGATGCCGATTTTGACCATTGATATGAGGGGGTGGGAGTTGAGAGAACCCGGAGCAGGATCCGCGCCGGGTCGCATTGCATAATCGCCAGGGAGGGGGTGTCAACCCGGGTTTCACGGCCAAATGACGCCACGTCACTTTACCGCAGTTGGCGGTTGTTCGGTGGCGTTTGCCGTGGTTGATAGATGTTCCCCGCCACCTGCGGATTGGATTTCCCAACCATCTCCCCCGCCCCGCCATGTCCCCCATCATCCCTCACGAAGGCTGGATTGTACAGCACCTGTTTTACAACATCGACCACGGCTTCTGGGCCGCTCTGACGCCTGAGGAAAAGGCCGAGCGCAGCGCCCGCCTGAACGAAACCGTGCAGCGCATCCGCAGCCATCCGAAAACCCAGCTCCTGAGCTTCAGCATGGTCAGTCCCAAGTCGGAATTGGGTTTCATGCTGCTGACCCCCGACCTCCAGGACGCCAACCGCTTTGAAAAGGAGCTGAGCCTGGGCCTGGGCCCCGACGTGCTGAACCCGACCTACAGCTACCTCTCCATGACCGAATGGACCGAGTACAGCGAGAAGGAGGAGGAGGCCTCCGAACGCATCCACCGGACCGAGGGGCTGGAGCCCGGGTCCGAGGCGCATGCCAAACGCCTGGCCGAATGGAAGGGCCACATGGACAAGTATTACAGCGACCGCCTCTACCCGAACATGCCCGACTGGCAGGTCATGTGCTTCTACCCGATGAGCAAGCGCCGCAACGTCGGCGCCAACTGGTACGCCCAGGACTTCGCCAAGCGTCGCGAGCTGATGGGCGGCCATGCCAAGACCGGCCGCAAATACTCCGGCAAGGTCCGCCAGCTGGTCACCGGCTCCACCGGCCTCGACAGCCATGAATGGGGCGTCACCCTCTTCGCCCACGACATCTTCCAGATCAAAAGCATCGTCTATGAAATGCGCTGGGATGAAGTCACGACCCAGTTCGGCGAGTTCGGCGACTTCTACATCGGCATCCAACTGACGATCGATGAACTGCTTCAGCGCGTTCAGCTGACCTGACCGGCCATGCCCAACCAGCCTCTCACCATCGCCGGACGCAGCTTCCAGTCCCGCCTCATGCTGGGCACGGGCAAGTTTGCCTCGGGAGACCTCATGCGGCAGGCCATTCAGGCCTCTGAGACGGAGATTGTCACCGTGGCGCTGCGCCGGGCCGACCTCAGCGGCAAAAACGATCCGTTTGCCAACATCCTCGACTACATCCCGAAGAACGTCCTGCTGCTGCCCAACACCAGCGGGGCGATGAATGCCGAGGAGGCCGTGCGTCTCGCCCGCCTCGCCGTCGCCGCCGGACTTCCCAACTGGGTGAAGCTGGAGATTCATCCGGATCCGCGCTACCTGCTGCCGGACCCGATTGAAACCCTGAAGGCCGCCGAAATCCTGGTCAAGGAAGGCTTCATCGTCCTGCCCTACATCAACGCCGATCCCGTGCTCGCACGCCGGCTTCAGGATGCCGGCACCGCCACCGTCATGCCCCTGGGATCCCCCATCGGTTCGCATCAGGGAATCACCACCCGGAAGCAGATCGAGATCATCATCACGCAGGCGACCGTGCCCGTGGTGGTGGATGCCGGAATCGGCGCCCCAAGCCATGCCGCCGAGGCCCTGGAAATGGGTGCCGACGCGGTGCTGGTCAACACCGCCATCGCCATCGCCAGCGATCCGCCACGCATGGGCCTGGCCTTCAAGGCGGCCGTCGAGGCAGGACGTGCGGCTTATGAAATGGGCCTGGCGGAACACCAGGAGGAGGCTGCGGCCACCAGTCCTCTGACCACGTTCCTCTACCAGAGTTCCTAGCCCCGCCTGCAGCGTATCCCGCAGCCCCCTTTCGCGCTGGGAGAAACCATTGACGGCCGGGCGGGGGTCCCGCTAGCATCCTGCGAGCCATGAAAAAAATCTGCCTTGCCGCCATGGTTTCAGCCATGGCTGTCCTTGTCTCATGGACGTCGGCCCAGCAGATTGAACTGAAGGCCGACCTCGATCCCCTGCTGAACTTTCAGGCATTCTGGGCCACCCCGGCGGAGAAGTTTGAGCAGATATATGTGCCCCGGATCGAGGGGCGGCAGGAAAAGCCGCCGCAGTTTGAATGGCTGGACGCCAGCAAAACCAGGGCTCGCTTTTCGCGGCAGATGTTTGTCGATGTCAAAACCGAGCTGAACCTGTTCGGCGGTGCGGTGAAGGCCGAGGAGGTCGTGGTCGAGTTCAACAATGGTCGTGCCTCCCGCGCCACGGTCTCCATCTACAACCGGGGGGATTCAGGCCAGATCAGCATCAGGGATTTCGACGGTCTTTTCCGCAGGACGGGACAGGAGCTCAGCGGGATTCTGAAGGTGGCCCCCAAACGCCAGCTTACCGCCGGCGCCTCCGCGCTGAAGACCGTGACCTGGGCTTGGACCACCCCTGCCGGCATCGCCCTGCTTGAGCACAATGACTTTCAATCAGGCCCGGGCGGAGTCCAGGGAAAACCCGAGTTCCTCCGGCTGAAGCTGGCGGCCCCGGACCAGGCCGACTGGAGCATGGGCAGGATCAGCATGGGCGTGCAGCGAATGGCAATTCAGAAGAACGTGATGAAGGAGCCGCAGGGCGATGTCTTCATCTCCGGCGTGCCGATGGTGGACCAGGGGGCCAAGGGCTACTGCGTGGCCGCCAGCTGCCAGCGCCTGTTTGAATACATGCGCATCCCCTGCGACCAGCATGAGCTGGCCCAGCTGCTCAGCGCCGACGCCGACAAGGGTGTCAACGCGCTGGTGATGCAGAAGAGCCTGACCCGCCTCAACGGCAGGTTCGGCACCACCTTCAAGCCCATCGTTGACCCAACCAACTATTATTCAGGGAGAAGCCGCCGGGTCTCCTTCAAGCGCTTTGAGAGCGAGCTGGTCGAGCAGGTCGGCAAGGGCACGCCGCTGCTGTGGGCGCTCGAGCTCGGCCTGAAGGATGAAATCCCGCCGCTGCCCGCGGGCGGCCAGGTCAGCGGCGGCCACATGCGCATGATCATCGGCTACAACAGCGCGAGGAACCAGGTCATCTTCACCGATTCCTGGGGCGCCGGGCACGAGAGGAAGTACATGAACATCCTCGACGCCTACGAGGTGACGCTCGGCCTTTACACGATGATGCCCAGAGGCTTCTGAGCCGCCCGCCCGGTCAGAGAGCGAGCCGGGTGCGAATGGCGTCCAGGCTGGTGTTCTTCAGGACGATCCTGCCCTTGGGGTCGAGCAGGTAGAAGGTCGGGAAGCTGCGCAGGTTGAACATGCTGGTGATGGGACCGCTGGTGGTGCCGTCGGACCAGTTCCTGAAGTTCACCTGAAAGATTTCGAAGGCCTTCCGGGCCTCTTCCGGCACATCCGTGTTGATGCCAAGAACCACCACGCCCTTGTCCTTCGTGGCCGTGGCAAACTGGTTCACCAGCGGGATCGCATCATGACAGGCATGGCACCAGCCGCCCCAGAACATCAGCACCACATGCCTGCCGCGATGTTCGCTGAGCTTGAAGGCGGCGCCGTTCAGCTCCTTGCCCTCAATCTCCGGGCACTCGCTGCCCACGGAAAGGTTCGCCAGTTCAAACATGGTCCGGCCGGCCTGCTCGGCGATGGGAAAGCCGTTGATCGTGGTGGTGGCGTAGCGGGCGCTGATCTCCTGAAGATATTCCATCGCCTTCTCCTTGTCCGCAGCCCCGGCCTTCTCGTCCGACGCCATCTCAAAACGCCGCAGGTGCTGCATGCCAAGCGCGTAGGTCGCCGCCGCCTTTTCCGCCGGGTTGGGATTCTTTTCGCGCACCGCCTTCAGGATCGGCGACGCCACTTCAAAGGGATAATATTCCAGCGACTTCACCGCCTCGGCGACCCCGTCCATGGCGGCATGCGAGGTGCCGAGCATCTGCAGCGCCGTCTGTCCTTCAGGAAAAGCCGCCGCCTGCGTCACCAGCCAGGAGACCCCACGTGCGGTTCCGGGCTCGTTGAGATGCTCCTGGACAATCTTCAGCACCTTCTTCGCACAGGGCTCCGCGCTGGGCACCGTGGCGCGATGCTTGTTCTTCTCCTCCTCCGTCTTCGCCTCGATGATCTTCATCGTGTTGGCACGCACGGAGTTTTCATAGTCTTCGATCACGGCACGGATGGCCGTGGCCGTGGCATCCACCTCCTGGGCGGAGGCGGTGGTCAGCATCATCAGGATCAGAGGCAGGAGGGTCTTCATGGTCTTGGGATGGAAAAGAAGGTCAGCAGGAGCGGCTTCGCGGCAGGAACAGCAGGGCGACAAGCATCAGCCCCAGGCTGCCAGGCTCGGGCACGGCGATGAAGGAGGCATAGACGTTGTCGTAAAAGGTCACCCAGTCAGGGCTGGTGGGCGTGCCGTAGTTCTCCTGCCAGCTGCTGAGGCTGAAGAGCCGGGCGGCCTGCCCTGTCTCCGGGGCTTCGACCCGGTAGGTGACGCCTTCGGAGAGCCCGGCCAGGCTGATGTTAAAACCGCCCGCACTATTGGTTAGTCCGGAGGCCACCAGCGACCCGTTGCTGTTGTCATAGACAAACACGAGGACGTCGGCCAGCCCCTCTCCCGGCGTGTAAAAGGCATCGGCCAGCACGCTGTCGTTGATCACGGATCCCGTCAGGATGGCGTCCGAAACCAGGCCGATGCCGTTCGAACGGACCGTGTTGGCCATGTGCTCGGTGATGACCAGGTCGCCGGTCACGCTGACGTTGCCGAGCGGGATGGCCACGGTTTGAAAACCGATGCCGAACTCCTTGAAGAGCGGGTCCATGAGCGCCGCACGGTGGCTGGCTCCGGCCTGGATGCCCGTGCCGCTGCCGCCGTCCGGGCCCCAGTCGATTGCCAGCGCGGCATGGGCATGGTTCAAACTGCCTGCCGTGGCGAAAAGCAGCTGGGCCACATCCCCCCAGTTCGTCGAATAACCCGCGTTCACCAACCGCTGGGAAAGCGACACGCCTCCGAGCCCATGGGCCTGCTGGTCCAGGCTGATCATCAGGTCGGAATAAAGGCTGCCTGCTGCCGCCAGCGAATCGTTCCAGGCCACCGGCGGCGCGGCGACGAGGCTTCCCCATTGCGAGGCCAGCGCGCTGGCGCTCACCTGATAAAAAGACAGGGCCGCAGCCACCAGGGGGTCATCCGACATCGGGCTGCCCCACACGCCGGGAGCGGACAGGTTCACCAGCTTCTCCAGTTCATCCGCCGGGCTCATCCGCAGCCGGTTCACCAGCTCGAGCATGTATTGCTGCTCCGCCGTCGGTGCTGCCTGCACGGCTCCCAGGGCAAGCCACAGACAGGCAGCCACCTTGGCGGCAAGGTGTCGGCAGCGGGCGGGGCCTCTGTCGGTGAAGGCAATCATTAACAAAGCTAAACTTATAATAATTATAAAAACAGGCAAGACCGAACTCCAGGCTCACTCATCACCGGGATTGCGCTCGCTCGCGCCGATGGGTAAAAAACCACCTCTATGCTTCGCCCGATTCTTGCCGCCCTTCCCCTGCTCGCTTGCCTCACCCACCTTCAGGCCGCCGAGCCACTGAAGGTCCTGATCGTGGACGGTCAGAACAACCACAAGTGGGAAATCACCACGCCGGTGCTGAAGCATGCGCTGGAAAGCAGCGGTGCCTTCCAGGTCAGCGTGACCACGACCCCGCCCAAGGGTGCGCCCGCCGACGCCTGGAATGCCTGGCAGCCGAAGTTTGCCGGCTACGCGGCGGTGGTCAGCAATTACAACGGCGACCCCTGGCCCGCCCAGGTCCGCAGCGACTTCCAATCCTACGTGCATGCGGGCGGCGGCTTCGTGTCCGTGCACGCCGCCAACAACTCCTTTCCTGAATGGAAGGAATACAACCAGATGATCGGCGTCGGAGGCTGGGGCGGTCGCAACGAAGCTTCCGGCCCCTGGCTGTATGTGAAGGACGGCAAGCTCTTCCGCAACACCAGCGCGGGCTCCGGAGGCGCCCATGGCCCGCAGCATGAGTTCGTCGTCGAGATCCAAAACGCGGAGCATCCCATCACCCGGGGCCTGCCGGCCCGCTGGCTGCATTGCAAGGATGAGCTCTACAGCCGCCTGCGCGGACCTGCGGAAAACATCGAGATCCTGGCCACGGCCAAGTCGGACCTGACGGCTGAAAACGAGCCCAACCTGATGGTGATTCAGTATGGCAAGGGTCGGGTCTTCCACACCACCCTGGGCCATGCCGACTATTCCATGCTCGACCGTGGCTTCTATGAAACTCTCGAGCGCGGCACGGAATGGGTCGCCACAGGTGCCGTCACCCTCACGGCGGAGGTTCCAGCGGATTTCCCGACGGCTGAGAAAACCTCACCGGTGCAGCTTGAGGGCCATCCGAAGCAGGTTCCGCCCGTGGCCAAGCCCGCCAAATAAGGAAGGCGGCTTCCATCACCCCTCGGCGACCAGATCACCGCGCTGAAGCTGGCGGATGAGCTGCTTCACGTCATGCGCCCGCCGCATGTCCCGGAAGCGCACCTCCACCCCGGCGGTGCCGGCCGAGGAAACCTCCAGCGTGCCGAGGCCCAGCACTCCCTTCAGGCCGCTTTCGTGCACGTCGATGCTGCGGATGTCGCAGACTCGCACCTCCTTGGAACTGCGTCCCAGGATGCCCCAGACATGCTCCACGCGCTCATCGGTGACGATGTAATCCTGCGACCCCCTGGCGATGGCGATGCAGATGAAGGTGGCGATCCCTGCCAGCACCGCGACCAGCGCATATCCTTCGTCGATGTTGACCAGCAGCCCGGCGGTCACCAGAAAGAGCAGCATCAGGAACAGCGCCTTCCAGTAGCTGAGCCAGGATGGATGGGCGAAGTAGAAAATGCGTTCACCGCTTTCGCTGAGTCTGAATTCAGGAGTCTTTTCTTCCTCCTGCCCTTCCTCATCGGCCTCCTGCTCCTCCTCATCGCTGGCCTCCAGCGCCTCCTCATAGGGATCATCGGCGCGGAACTCCTGATAGGCTGGCCTTTCCACCCGCACCGGCGTGCTGGCACGGGGCGGCCTCATGCCGCTGATGACCTCGCCCACCGTGTGATCCCGTCCCGTCTGCACATCCTTGCACAGGTCACCCCTGGCCAGCGACCCACGGTCGACCAGGGCATACAGGTCCTCCTTGGACAGCAGGCCGGGAAAGGCCGGATGATGAAGAAGGAGGTAGCGCATGGAGTTTTCGCCGTTCGACGCAGATCAGCGCCCGATTGCAAACCGGGAACAGGAAAATGGAAACAGAAAAATGCCGGACAGCCCTCTTTCCCGTGCCGCATGGATGGCCCATCAAACAACCAATCTCCGAACTTCCAGGGCGAAAGCCAAAGTTGATTTACTTTGATCTGCGACGAGCTGGAATCGTGCCCACCCTTTGCATCACGCCCTTCAAATGTGCGCAACTTTCCGGACGTTACCCACTGGCTAATCGATATGTAGTCATTACGATAATAGCCGCATAAGGCGCTTGACGCTTACCATCAAATGTGCGCAACTTTCCAGACATTATCCCAAGCCGTGAACTTCATAGCTTAAATCCCAGATCTGCTAGCCGAACGACGGGGCCCACCTCATTGTTTCTTTTCGAGAAACAAGCAAATCGCATTATTCAAGTCATGAGACAATACTTCGAACTTAAAGTTAAGATTCTTATCTTTTAATTTATCCTTAACAAGGTTTACGCAATTCAAAACTTTTTCAGCTATCACATCCCTCCTTTCTGTCGATTTTTTTAAATGAAATTCTTTTCTTTTCAGGAAGGCGGCCACAGTAGCTATTTTTTCCTTTTTACTATAACCAATATACCTCAATGGCAAGCCTTTCAATGTACTGATTCCCATTGGCTCCCACTGCTTACCTTCAACATAAAGTTCAATTAAGATAAAACTTAAATCGCCGCCATACTTTTCATGGTCACAATATCTAATAAGGCAATCATCAAGGCAGTTCTTTTCAGAATACAAAATTGAATGCAACAAATAATCATCTGGCTCACCAACAGAAGAGAAGAATCGGATTAACGGCAACGTTTGTTTGGTGACCATGGTTCGTTATTTAGTGGTAAAGTACCTTTACTTGCTTTTTCAACAAGTTTTCTCTCTTCTTGAAGTGCTTCAGCCCGGGATAAAAACTTCTTAACCGGCAAAAGGGTAGCATCGATAGCTTTCAAAGCTTTTTTGCATACCTAGCTGCAGGATTGTTTGATATACCGAACTTTAGGATTTTCCCAGCTTTATCGACCAGTTTGTAAAGAGTCTGCTCCTTTTGGCTTCGTTTGTCATTGCCATGGAAACCATTTTTAACACAAATAGCAGTAACTCCACTTATCGAAGCGAATTCCGCTCTAATGTCTTCTAAATCATTTTCGTTATACGGCAAATAATCACTTAGCTCGTCCATATCCTCATCCAGTGATCTGCCAAACATTGAACGATAAGCTTTTTGACCGATACCCCAAGTCCCCTGATTTACGCTATTAATAAAAGAATGAATATCAAGTCCTAGCGCGTCTTCGTAAATCAGAGGACTGTTAATTGCATAAGCATAAAGATTTATTCCACCACTTTCCTCGATGGGATCCTCGCTCAGCCACACCGCCATCTCCGCATCATACGCCCGGTAGGGGGCCAGGTGCAGGCCGCTTTTCCGGTGGTAGTAGTGGCCGGTGTAGCGGAAGTCGCTCGACAGGTCGAGTGACGCCGTTTGGCTGGGCAGGGCATGGCGAGATGTCAGGTACACTTCCACTTGGGTTTGTTCCTCGGGGCTCAGGGCGCGATTGTAGATCAGCACCTCCGCAATCTCCCCCTGAAACCAGCCCTCCGGCACGTTGTTCACCACCGTGCGCAGCCCCAGCCCCACACCGCCGTTGGACCACCCGTAGGTTTGCCAGTCCTCCAGCTGCCTCACCTCCTGCTGGTGGCCCCCGCCCTGGCTGCGCAGCAGGATGTTGCGCCGGTAGTTGCTCCCATCATGAAACGGCAACGCCCACTCCCCCTGCCACTCCGTCCCTGACACCACCAGCGTCGTGATCTGCCATTCCCCCACAGCATCCGGAGCGGTCTCCACGTTCGGCCGGTTGTGCCAATCCGAGGCACCATCCAACCCCTTCACATCCACCCCCAGCCCCGCCGTGCGCATGACGGCACCTCCCCCTGTCCACGTCCACAGGCTCCGCCAGCTAAGCGACGGACTGCCAGGAATCGCCGTCTCCAGATGTCGGCCAGCCTCTCCTTGGAGAACTGGCTGGGAAAACCCGGATGATGCAGGAGAAGGCGCCTGGAGGAGTTGCAACACGGTTGTGGTGACCGATTGCACACGCCTCGGGGCGAATTGAAAACCTCAAAATGCCGGGCGGTTAACTTTCCGGCGGAGGCGGCAGCAGATCCTCGCGCTTCATGAGACGCGGGATGTCGAGCAGCAGCAGCTCCCCCTTGGGTGTGCGGCAGATCTCGCTCAGAAAGGGCGTCAGGCGGTCCGTCTCCGCCACCACGGCATGCACCAACCCCGCGATGACACGCGGATCGGACTTTCCGGCCGGGAAGATGTTGGTGACGCGGAACATGACCACGCCGTCATCCCAGTCGGACTCGAAGTTGCCGACGTTCAGCTCCTTGTTGGTGCGCATCAGCAGTTCGCAAACCGCCAGGCGATGCGTCGAGGGCACCTTGGAGGGAAGCCGGGACACGACGCTGATGACGCCGGGGCCGCCATGCACCTGCACATGCAGAGGCACCCGGGTGTGGTGGGCTTCAAAGTCCGCCTCGATCACCTCGAGGCCGCTCACCTGCCGGAAGGCCCAGCCCTGGGCCTTGAAGGCGGACAGCGTGGTGGAAAAAAGTTCGGAGACCATCGGTGGAGGCAGTGGACGCTCCGTGAGGGAAACGTGGTCGGGACGGCGAGATTCGAACTCACGACTTCTTGCTCCCAAAGCAAGCGCTCTACCAGGCTGAGCTACGTCCCGAAACAGGCCTCCAGTTCGGAAGCGGGAGGGATAGTGGGGCACATTGCCTGAAGCGCAAGGGGAAAGGCCATCAATTCCGCTTTTGAAACAGCCCTTTGAACCGGGCCAGGAACCCTGGACGCTCCAAGTCGCCGTTCAGCCGGGCCGCCGGATCCGCCACCATCCCGGGCATCGCAGCAGGCTGCGAGGCCTGCCAGCCTCCGCCCAGGGCCTTCACCAGACCGACCGTCGCAATCAGACGCTGCCCCGCAATCTGGGCCGTCGCGCGCTGGGTGGCCAGCGTCGTGCGGTTGGCTTCAATCACGTCCAGATACGGGCTGGTGCCGGCTTCATAACGTGTCTTGGCCAGCTGCGCCGCCCTTTCCGCGCTGGTCCGGGCGCGCCCCTGGGTCTCGGACTGCCTGCCCAGGTTGTGAATCGCCGACAGGCTGGTCTCGACATCCGCGATGGCCGCCAGAAAGGCCTGCCGGTAGTTCGCCAGAACCTCGTCATGCACCGCCTTCGACTTGCTCAGGTTCCAGCGGTTCTTGTTTCCTGAAAAAAGCGGCACGCTGATGTTCGGCCCGATGCTCCACATGAGCGCTCCCGGCTCAAACAGCAGGTCGATGTCGCCGCTTTGAAATCCGCCACGCCCCAGCAGCTTCACGCTCGGGAAAAACTGCGCCTTGGCGACACCGATCCGCGCGGTCGCGGCATGAAGCTGACGCTCGGCCTGCGAGATGTCGGGGCGGCGCTCGAGAAGGTCGCTGGGCATCCCGGAAGGAATCTGCGGCGGCGACTGCAAGCCGCCCGAAGCCTTGCCAACCCGGAAACTGGCGGCGTTGGAGCCGGTCAGGATCGCCAGCACGTTTTCGAGCTGGTCACGCTGGGCCTGGAGCGCGGAGATCTCCGACTCGGCGGTGGCCACCTCGGTCTCGGCCTGGGCAAGCTCGAGCTCGCTTCCCGCCCCTGCCTTCACCCGTGCCTCGGCGATGTTCCGCGCCTCCTGACGCCAGCCGACGGCCTCCGAGACGATGCGCATCTCGTTGTCGAGCGTGCGCAGCTTGAAGTAGTTCACCGCCACCTCGGCCTGGATGCCGAGGAGAATGTTGTGCACCGCATCACCGGCGGCGGCGGCATCGGCGCGCGCACCTTCGTTCTGACGACGGATCTTGCCCCACAGGTCGAGCTCCCAGCCGAACTCGATCGGGGCGTTCAAGGCCGGCCCGACGTAGTGCAGGCCGTTCAACGGAAACGGCGAGGGCATGTGCTCGGAGGTGCGCTGGTTCTCCACCGAAAGCGGCAGGCTGGCCGTCGGGAAGAAATCGCCACGGGCCATGCGGGCCGCGGCGCGAGCCTGGTCAAAGCGGGCGATGGCGGCCTTGAGCTGCTGGTTGTTCGCCGTGGCGGCGGTCATGAGGGCGTTGAGCCTGGAATCATGGAACACCGTCCACCAGGCACCCTTCGGCAGGTGCGCGGAGGGCGTCGCGGCACGCCAGGTCACGCCCTTGAAGGCGGGCGGAGCCACCGTGGCCGGACGCTCATAATGGGGGCCGACCTGCGCAAAGGCGGAACCGGTGAGGGCAAGAAGCAAAAGAGGGCGCATGGCGAAGATCATTGAGGTTTGTCGTGGGCGTGAACAGGAGCGTGGTGGGCGGCCTTTTTCTTGCCGATCATCACCAGCACATAAAACACAGGGGTCAGGAACAGGCCGAGCAGGGTGACACCGATCATGCCGCTGAACACGGCGGTGCCCATGGCGCGGCGCATTTCGGCCCCTGCCCCGGTGCTGACCACCAGCGGATACACCCCGGCGATGAAGGCGATGGAGGTCATCAGGATCGGACGCAGGCGCAGACGGCAGGCCTCCAGCGCCGCCTGGACGGGAGTCAGCCCGTGGTCGTTCTTCTCTTTGGCGAACTCGACGATGAGGATGGCGTTCTTGCAGGCCAGGCCGATGAGCACGATGAAACCGATCTGGGTGAAGATGTTGTTGTCGCCATGCGTGAGATGTACGCCGGCGAGGGCGAACAGAAGGCAGAGCGGCACGATGAGGATGATCGCCAGCGGCAGGCGCAGGCTTTCATACTGGGCGGCCAGCACCATGAAGACGAGCAGGATGCAGAGCGGGTAGATGTAAACCGCCGTGTTGCCCGCGATGATCTTCTGATAGGTCAGATCGGTCCATTCAAACTCGAAGCCTGCGGGCAGCGTCTCGCGCGCCAGCCCGGCGATCAACTCCTCGGCCTGCCCGGAGCTGAGCGGCGGCAATGGCGCGCCGTTCAGGTCGGCGGCCAGGAAGCCGTTGTAATGCGTGACTCGATCCGGACCAAAGCCCTCCTTCACCTTCACCAGAGAACCGACCGGCACCATGTCACCGGCGGTGTTGCGAGTCTTGAGACGGGTGATGTCACCCACGTCATCACGGAACTGCGTCTCGGCCTGGGCCACCACCTGATAGGTGCGGCCGAAGCGGTTGAAATCGTTCACATAAAGGCTGCCCAGGTTGATCTGAAGAGTTTCAAACAGGTTGGCCAGCGGCACGCCCTGGATCTTCGCCTTCTCGCGGTCCACATCGGCCTCCAGCTGCGGCACGTTCACCGTGTAGCCCGAGAACACCTGCGTCAGCTTCTGGCTGCCATACGCCGCCCCGACAAGCTTCTGCGTCGCCTGATAAAGAGCGGCGTAGCCCAGGTTGGCGCGGTCCTCGACCATGAGCTTGAAGCCGCCCGTGGTGCCGATGCCGTTCACCGGCGGCGGCGTGAGCATGAGCACCAGGGCGTCCTGGATCGCCATGTACTTGCCATTGAGCGCGTTGGCGATGGCCTGGCCGCTGAGCTCGGGGGACCGGCGCTCCTCAAAGTCATCCAGGCCGACAAAGACGATGCCGGCGTTCGGGCTGATGGTGAAGCCCTGGATGCTCAGGCCCGGGAAGGCGATGGCGTCCTTCACCCCCGGATGATCCATGGCGATCTGCGACATGCGGCGCATGACATCCTCCGTGCGGTCCAGCGAGGAGCCTTCCGGAAGCTGCGCAAAACCGACGAGGTACTGCTTGTCCTGTCCAGGCACAAAGCCCTCGGGCACGATTTGGAAACCCTTCCAGGTGGCCCACACCAGGCCGCCGTAAATAACAAGCGCAATGACGCTGAGCCGGATGGCACGCTTGACGATGCCCACATAGACATTCGACGACCATTCGAAGAAGCGGTTGAAGGGGCGGAAGAACCAGCCGAGCAGCGCGTCGATGATCCGAGTCAGGATGTCCTTCTTGTCATGATGCCCCTTGAGCAGCAGCGCGGAGAGTGCCGGGGAAAGTGTCAGGGAATTGATCGCCGAGATGACCGTCGAGATGGCGATGGTGACGGCGAACTGCTTGTAAAACTGGCCGCTGAGACCGCTGATGAAGGCCGTGGGGATGAACACGGCGCAGAGAACCAGGGCCGTGGCGATGATCGGCCCCGTGACCTCCTTCATCGCCTGCTTGGTGGCCTCCAGAGGCCGCAGGCCGTTGCGGATGTTGCGCTCGACGTTCTCCACCACCACGATGGCGTCATCGACGACAATGCCAATTGCCAGCACCAGGCCGAAGAGGCTGAGGTTGTTGATTGAGAAGCCGAGGGCGTGCATCACCGCGAAGGTGCCGACGAGCGACACGGGCACCGCGGCCAGCGGAATGATCGAGGCGCGCCAGGTCTGCAGGAAGATGACCACGACGATGACGACGAGGAAGATCGCCTCGATGAGCGTGTGAATGACGGCATCGATGGACTTGCGGACAAAGACCGTCGGGTCGTAGGCGATGTCGAAGTCAACGCCCTCCGGCATCTTCAGCTTCAGCTCCGCCATGCGGGTGCGCACCGCCTCGGAGACGGCCAGCGCATTGGCCCCGGGAAGCTGGAACACGCCCATGCCGACGGCCTTCTTGTTGTTGATGAGGCTGCGCAGCGAGTAGTCGCCGGAGCCGATCTCGGCGCGGGCGACATCCCGCAGGCGCAGTTTTTCACCATTCGGGCCCGTCTTGACGATGATCTGCTCAAACTCCTCCTCGGAGACAAGCCGCCCCTTGGCGTTCACGGTGAGCTCAAAGGCGGAGTCCTTCACCGGCTGCTGGCCGATGGTGCCCGCCGCCACCTGGATGTTCTGCTCACGGATCGCGTTGACGATGTCGCCGGAGGTCAGGCCTCGTGCCGCCGCCTTGTCAGGATCAATCCAGATGCGCATCGCATAATCACCGCCGCCGAAGATGTTGACCTGGCCGACGCCCGGCAGGCGCGACAGCTCATCCTTGACGTTCAGGGTGGCGTAGTTGCGCAGGTAGATCTCGTCATAGCGGTCGTTTGGCGAAAGCAGGTGCACCACGAGCGTCATGTCGGGGGATGACTTCACCGTGGTCACCCCGAAGCGCCGCACCTCCTCCGGCAGCTTTGGCAGCACCTGGGAGACGCGGTTCTGCACCTGCATCTGCGCCAGGTCGAGATCCGTGCCGATCTTGAACGTGACCGTCAGCGTCATGACGCCGTTCGCGGTGCTCTGCGACGACATGTAGAGCATGTTCTCAATGCCGTTGATGGTCTGCTCAAGCGGCGAGGCCACGGTTTCGGCGATGGTCTTCGGGTTGGCGCCCGGATAGGTCGCGGTGACGATCACGGTCGGCGGGGCCACCTCCGGATATTCGGAGATGGGAAGCTGAAACAGCGCGATCACCCCGAGGATGAAGGTCAGCAGCGAAAGCACGCCCGCGAAGATCGGGCGGGTGATGAAGAAGGAGGAAAAGTTCATCGGGACAAAGAATGGCGTTTGGAAAAAACAAGGCCCTGGGGACAGAAGCCGGGGATGCGTCAGGCGGGATCAGGCAGGCCCATGCCCGGCTTCAGCTCCGCCCGGAGCCGAGGGGGCGACCCTGTGTCATTTCGCGGCGGCTTGCTTCGCACCCTCGCCTGTCACCGGCGCCACCGGCATTCCAGGCTGCGGCAGGCGGGCCTGGCCGTTGATGATGATCTTGTCTCCGGGCTGCAGGCCGGTGCGGATGATGCGCCGGCCATCGATTACAGGGCCAATGCTGACCGGCTTGTAAACTGAAAGGGCTGGCTGCTTCGACTCATCGATGCCAAGCACGTATTTGTTCGCCTGGTCGGTGAGGATGCTCTTTTCATCCACCAGCAGGGCCTTGTATTTGCCGGTCATCGGCAGGCGGATGCGGGCGAACAGCCCGGGGGTGAGCTCGCCCTTCGGATTGGCAAACTCCGCACGCAGAACCATGCTGCCCGTGCCGGCATCAAGACGGTTGTCGAAGGACTCGACATGCCCCTGGTGAGGGAAGCCGTTTTCGTTGGAGAGCTGAAGTTCCACCGGCACACGATTGTCACCGTTGGTGTAGAGCTTCTTGTCGCGCAGCAGGCCCTGCAGCTTGAGCAGGCTGTTTTCATCAATGTCCGCATACACGTAAACCGGGTCCACCGTGACGATGGTGGTGAGCAGCGTGGTGCCCGCCGTCACGTAGTTGCCCGTGGTCGTGATCGCCCGGCTGATGCGGCCGGAGATCGGCGCCTTGACGGTGCTGTGCTCAAACTCGATCTCGGCGCTGTGCTCGGCCGCCCGGGCGGCTTCCAGAGCAGCCTCACCCTGCTTGAACACGGATTCACGCGTCTCCGCCTGCTCCGGAGCGATGGCCTTGGCCGCCAAAAGCGCGGAAACACGGTCAAACTCGCGCTTGGCCGCCTCGGCCCCTGCCTCGGCTCGCGCCACCTCCGCCCTGGCCGCACGCAGCCGGGTTTCAAACGGACGCTGGTCGATGGTGAAAAGCACATCGCCCTTCTTCACCAAAGCGCCTGCCTGAAAATGCACCTCGGTGATGTAGCCGGCGACCCGCGGCCGCAGTTCAACGGTTTCCACCGCCTCAACTCGTCCGGTGAACTCCTCCCACTCGACAAGTTCCTTCTGCTCCACCTGAGCGACCGTGACCGGCGCCGGGGGCATCTGGCCGCCACCGTGACCGGCACCATCGGGGTGCTGGCCGCATGCGACGAGGAACAGGGTGAGTGGGAGGAGGGTGCGGGGGGGCATGGTGGAAGGGGTTGCCTGGCCTAAGTTGACCAGTTGGTTAATTTGAAATCGAAATAAAAACGTTTTCGGACTCAAGCATCGGCCTCTTTGACGCCCAGGATGCGACGGGCGCCGGCCTCCATCTCGTCCAGGTGACCAAGGTCGTTCCAGATTCGGGCGTGCAGCAGCAGGCCCTCTCCATAGGCGAACAAAATGCGTGCCAGAGCCGGGGCGTCGGGCGCTTCGATGAAGCCCTGGTAGTGGGCGTCTCGAATGGCGCTCTCATAATAGCGGATGAACTGGGAAAGGATCTCCTGGAGCTTGTCACGCAGACGATCATCCGTCGTGCTGACCTCCGCTCCAAGGCTGTGAATCGGGCAACCCAGGACACGGCCATGCTTTTTTTGCATCTCCTCCTGCTCCTGGCGGAAGTCCTGAAAGCATTTCCAGATGCGCTCCAGGGGCGGGTTCACGGGCGAAAAGGTCTGGTCCAGCAGCTTGCGGTGCTCGCCCCAGCCATGCTCCACACTGGCCACTGCCAGCTCGGTTTTCGACTCGAAGTAATGATAGAAGCTCCCCTTCTTCACCCCGGCCTTCTCACAGATATGATCCACGGAGGTTGTGCCATAGCTGCCGGTCCAGATGAGTTCCATCATGGCTTCCAGCAGGCGCTCTTTGGCATCGGAGGTTCGTCCCATGCGTGCCTTAAAGCGTTTACTAGACGAACAGTCAACTAATTTATTCCATTCTCACAAGATCAGCATGCAATCGCCGTAACTGTAGAATCGATATTTCTGCTGAATGGCTTCCTGGTAGGCCTTGAAAATCAGTTCCTTGCCGGCAAAAGCGCTCACCAGCATCATGAGGGTCGATTTAGGCAGGTGAAAATTGGTCAGCAGCGCGCCCACGGCCCGGAACTGGAAGCCCGGGTAGATGAAAATGTCCGTGCTGCCGGAGGCGGCAACGACTTCCCCGTGATCGCGAGCGACCGTCTCCAGGGTGCGCATTGAAGTCGTGCCCACGGCAAGCACGCGTCCGGCGGCGGCAATGCGGGAGGCGGTTTCCGGGGACACCTCATATCTCTCCGAATGCATTTGATGTTCCTCCACCTTGTCCACCTTCACCGGCTGAAAGGTGCCCACCCCGACATGCAGGGTGAGAAAGGCGTGAGGCAGCCTGGCCAGCAGTTCAGGGGTGAAGTGCAGCCCTGCCGTGGGGGCGGCAATCGCACCGGCGGCCTGGGCAAAGACCGTCTGATAGCGTTCACGATCCGACGGCTGGTCGTCACGCCCCATGTAGTGAGGCAGCGCCAGACGGCCGTGCTTTTCCTCATCCACCGGCTGATCCCAGGCGATCAGGCGGTCGCCGTTGTCCAGGATTTCGCGGACCGTGCCCGTGGAGCCGCCGACGCGGACCTGGTGGCCGACTCGGAACTTTTTCCCGGGGCGCACCATGCAGCGCCAGAGCAAGGGCTGAAGCGTGTCCACGCGCAGCAGCTCCCGGCTGCCGTCCTCGGAGAAAAAGCGGGCGGGCACGACGCGCGTGTTGTTGAGCACGAGCAGGTCATCGGGGCGCAGGAACGTGGGCAGATCGCTGAACAAACGATGCTCCAAATCCCCGCTGTCGCGGTGCACCACCAGCATCCTGGAGGCGGAGCGCTCGGGCAGAGGCTCGCTGGCAATCAGTTCGGGCGGCAGATGGTAGTCGAAGTCGGAAGTCAGCACAGGATCAGCGGAAGGGTCGGCCCGTGGGGCGGCTCAGTCCCTATTCACCACAGGACTGTCGAATGCCACCCCATTCCTTCCTGGATCCTACCACTTGTACTTGCCGCGCAGCCGTCGGCGCAGCCAGATGGAGGAGGCGGCGAGGCCGGCGACCAGGAGGAGAAAGACGAACACGGAGCCGTACTGGGCACGTTCCGAATAATCGTTATGCGGAATGCGGGCCGCGAGAGTGTAGATGTGGTACGGCAGGGCCTGGACGGATTCCGTGAAGATGCCGAGGAAGCGCTCCACCGTCTGCTCCCAGTGGGCGAACCAGCCGGCATCGGCAGGCAGGGGCGTCACGTCCTTCTGCCAGGGAAGCTTGTCCTTGAAGGCCAGCGCGGCGGTGAACATGATCGGCGCGGTTTCACCGGCGGCGCGGGCGATGCCGAGAATGCTGCTGGTGAGGATGCCAGGAGTGGCGAAGGGCAGCACGGCGCGCCAGATTGTCTGCCAGCGCGTGGCACCGAGCGCCATCGAGGTTTCCCGGAAGCCCTGCGGCACCGCCTGCAGGCACTGCTCGCTGGCGGTGATGATCACCGGCAGGATGACGAAGGCGAGGGTGAAGCCGCCGCTGAGCACGCAGGTGTCCCAGCCCTGGAAGCTGAGCGTGGTGAAGCCCAGGGGGATGGCCAGCAGCGTGCGTTCATGCGGGGCGTCGGTCAGCACGGGAGCCGTCAGCACGAAGGCCCCGAGGCCAAACAGGCCGAACACCACGGAAGGCACACCGGCAAGGTTCAGGATGGCCAGGCGGATCATCTCCACCCTCCTGCCTTTGCTGGCATATTCGCTGAGGTAGATGGCGCTGGCCACGCCCAGGAAAAGCGCCACGGCCACGCTGACAACCACCAGGAGGGCCGTGCCAACGATCGGACCCAGAATGCCGCCGCCGGAATAGGAGATGGTCTTCTCCTCGCGGAAGTTGTCGCCAAGCTGCTTCTTGATGGCATCGGCGCCGTTGACGTCCGTCTCATGGGCCTTGCCCTGCTTGTCGACGATGACATGCAGCGTGCCCGGCAGCTCCGTCAGGAACTTCACGTTCACGAACGGAAACTCGCTGCGAAAGGTGATCGGCGCGCCCTTGATGAAGATGTGCGCCACGATGCTGACCGTCACAGCCACGATGAGCAGGGTGCTGATTCTGAGCAGCCAGCGCACCGAGGTCTCACGACGACGGACGGAGGACTGGTCCCCGGCGAATGGATTGGCGGTCAGGTCGCTCATGCTTTCGGAAGTTCAAATCGACGCACCACGGCCCGTGCGCAGGCGTTCACGCCGAGCGAGATCACAAACAGGACGATGCCGACCATAAACAGCGCCTGCCAGTGGGCGCTGCCGCGGGACACCTCGCCAAGCTCCTGGGCGATGATGCCCGTCAGGGTGTGGGCGGGCTGGAAGATCACGCCCGGGCCGGTGGAGAAGTCCGGAATCGCAATGCGGTTGCCGGCGACCAGCAGCACCACCATGGTTTCACCGATGACACGGCCGAGCCCCAGCAGAATCGCAGCCGCGATGCCGGAAAGGGCGGCCGGGACAATCACGCGAAAGACGGTCTGCAGCTTCGTCGCACCGAGGGCGTCCGAGGCGTCGATGTAGGCCTGCGGCACGTTGTTCAGGGCGTCCTCCGCCAGGCTGAACATGGTCGGCACGGCCATGAGGGCCAGCAGGCAGCCGGCGTTGAACATGTTCAGTCGCTCCTGGATCGGGAAACCTGGCAGCCAGCTCAGCCAGGAGAAGCCGCTGACCTCCTTGATCAGGTCACCCACCAGCGTGATGCCGATGAATCCCAGCACCACGGACGGGATGGCCTGGATGAATTCGATCACCGGCTTGATCAGCTCCTTTTCACGCTCTGAGGCAAACTGGTTGGTGTAGATGGCGGCGGCCACGCTCAGGGGAGTGGCGATGACGATGGCAATCAGCGCAATCACCAGCGAACCGGCCAGAAGGGGCACGAAGCCGAAGAAATCCTGCCAGGAGGAGTTCGTCAGCCAGTTGGTGCCGAAGAAAAAGGCTCCGACGACGGTGAAGATGGAAACAGAACTGTCCTGCTGCCACTGGCGCAGGGCGTCCACGCTGTCGCGCAGTGCTTTGGCATGAGCAGGAAGGGCTTCACGCACCTCCGCCAGCAGCTTCGTGGCCTCGGGCGTTCCGCCGTCCTTCGGAAGATGCAGCGCGGCCGAGTCAACGGCGGCGGCATAGGACACCACTTTATCAATCAGCTCATCGCGACGCTCAAGCACGGGCGCCATGCTTGCAGAATAATCGGGCTCAGGAGTTTCCGAAGCCTTGGCCTCTTCCAGCAGGGCCTGTTTTTCTTCCGGATCTGCGGCTGCTTCAGCAGCCTTGAGAAGCTTCTGACGGCCCTCCTCCAGGGTGAAATGCGTCGTCGCCTCCTCCTTGGTTGCCAGCACCTCCTCCTTGAGCTCGCCCAGGACATCCCGGAGGGATTCGGGGGCCTCTTCCAGCGACTCCGAAGCCTCCACCAAGGGGCCAAACCTGGCCTTGGCCTCCTTGTCCTTGGCGGTGAAGGCGGCGCTCAATTCCATGAGCATGGGCGGCAGTTCGCTCACCTCAGGGCTCAGCCCGGCGAATTCAGCCCGCAGCCTTCGGGCTTCCTCCATGCTGAAAAGCCCGGTCACCTGCATGGACTCGGCCGCCTTGCGTGTGGCGGCGGCCACCTGCTGTCGCAAAGGTTCAAGCTCACCTGCGGACGGCGCCGGTTCCTTTTCCAGGGCCGCCTCCAGAGCCTCCCGGGGAATCTTGACCTGCTCTTCGACCTCGCGCTTCAGCAGGAAAGCGGCATCACGCCTGGTCCGGGCGGCCTGGATCAAAGGATCCAGGCTCGATGTGACAGCCCGGCGGAGCTTGGAGGAAAGCTCCTGCTGCTCCGCCAGCGGACGGTCCACGATGTCGCAGAACTCCAGCCCGGCACGACGATAGATCTCAAGCTCATGCTTGTAGGTGCCGAGGAAGCCCGCCCCCTCCCTCAGCAGGAAGATCATGATCATGGCCAGCACCACGATGGTGACACTGGCGTTCGTCGCAAAGAACACCCGGATGCCGCGCTGTGGGTCCAGGCCCGGAAGGGTGCCCTTTTTCTTTTTCAGAATGAGGCTGTGAAGCGGTGGGCGGTCAGGAGACACGGAGTTTGGTGTCGGAGTGTGGCGTGTGTGTCAAACGTCTCTGAAGGACGATTTACGCAGAATGCAAAAACGTCAGGCCGTGGAATAAGGGACGAGACCTCCGTTCCACGACCTGCACAGAACCGTGATCCTGTTTACTTGGCGACCGACTTGGGCACGAAACCGACCTTGCCCACGATGCCGTCGCCAACCGGGCTGAGGCAGTAGTCAATGAACTCCTTGGTCGTTCCGGCAGGTTCACCATTGGTGTAAAGGTAGGTCGGACGGGAATAAGGGTAGTCCTTGACCGTCGCGGCGCTGGGCATCACGCCTTCAATGGTGACAACCTTGGTACCCTTCGAACCCACGTAAGCCAGTCCGACGTAACCGACGCCATTGACGTTGGAGCCCACTTCCGAGGCAATCTGCTCGTTGCCCGCCATCTTCTGGCTGTTTTTGCCATACTCACGGCCCTTCATCGCACGGTCGATGAAATCCTTGTAGGTGCCCGAGGAGGTGTTGCGAGTGTAAAGCGAGATCGGCCCCGGGGTGCCGCCCACTTCGCTCCAGTCCTTGATGTCACCGGCGAAGATCTGCAGAACCTGCTTCTTGCTCAGGTCGGAAACAGGGTTGTTCTTGTTAACAAGGATCGCGATCATGTCCCAGGCGATCTCAAACTCCGTCAGCTTGACGCCCTTGGAGCGGCAGAGGGCGCGCTCATCCGCCTTCACCTTGCGGGAGGACATGCCGATCTCCGCCGTGCCGGCCGCAAGATTGGTGAACGCCGTGGAGGAGCCTTCAGCCGCGATGTCAAAGCTGACCTTGCCACCGTTCTTCTTGAAGGCTTCGGCCAGCTGGGGCACCAGCTTGGCCCCGAGTGTGTCGGAACCACGGATGCGCAGCGTGGTCTGGGCCTGAAGGCCGGAAGCAGCCGCCGCAGCGAGAAGCACCAGGGTGTAGAAAGCGGATTTCATGGGTGTTGTTGAGGTGTGTTGGATGGACGCGGCGTCCTATGGGCGGCAGAAACAAGCTCGCAAAACTCTTCGTGTGACGAGTTTGTCACACAAGCCTGATTTGTGACGTAAAACCGTCACAAATCATCATCCGCCCTGCCTCAAGACAGGGTGGAAACTTTCGCAAATCCTTGCATCACAACGATTAACCGACCCAACCCCCTCAATGTGACGAACATGTAACATTGGAAGGGTGGCGGAGATTGTGACGAGATTGATACATCACGGTGTTGTCACACAGGCACCCCTGTTTGTGTGACGATAATGCCTGATTCTCAGGAAAGCCTGGACCCTCGACGACACTCCAACATGCTCCGCATCAACCCGACACGACTCCGCTGGAGGCTCTGCAGCCTCTTCACTGCCGCCACGGTGGCGCTCACCCCAGCCTCCCCCGCCCTGGCCAGCCAGGCCATGGAGCAGCTCTTCGGCATCCTGAAAGCCAAAGGCAGCATTTCCCCGGCCGAGTATGACCTGCTGGTGGCGGCCATGAAGGCCGACGAAGCCAAGGCTTCCACGAGCACACCGACCGCCACGCCCCTGGCATCCGCTCCCACCCCCGGCTCCAGCACGCCAGCCGTTGCGGCCGCCCCCAGCACCGCCGCCCTGGAGGCCAGGCTCGCTGCCCAGGAAAACCGCATCAAACAGCTCGAGTCGGCCCTGAACGGCACCAAGTCCAAGGTCGAGCAGATCGCCGCCAAGACCACCGAACCCGAAACCAAGGGCCTCGCCGGCAAGGTCGAGAAGCTGGAGGACATCCTGATGGGCACCAAGGGCCAGGTGGAGGAGCTTTCCCGCATCACCGACAACACCTCACCCTCCACCCTCAATAACGCGGAGCTGGACGACCTGCTGGCCGACAAATGGTACGAACGCATGAAGCTGCGCGGCTATGCCCAGTTCCGCTATCATGGCGTCCTGGACGAGGAGGGCGGCTCTCTCAACGTGCCCAACGACGCCCTGGCGAACGACCTCCAGACCTTTGGCCTGCGTCGCGGGCGCATGGTGTTCAGCGGTGACGTGACCAACCATCTCTACATGTACCTCCAGGCGGACTATTTCGGCAACCTGAGCGGCACCAACGCCCTCCAGGCCCGCGATTATTACGCCGACGTCTCGCTGGATTCCGCCCGCGAGTTCCGCATCCGCCTCGGCCAGTCCAAGGTGCCTTATGGCTGGTCTAACCTGCAGTCATCCCAGAACCGCCTGGCCCTGGAGCGTGCGGACGCCCTCAACTCCGCCGTCGAGGGCGAGCGTGACATCGGCGCCTACCTCATGTGGGCCCCCTATGAAATCCGCAACCGCTTCAAGGACCTCGTCAAAATGGGCCTGCGCGGCTCCGGCGACTATGGTGTCGTGGCCCTCGGCGCCTACTCCGGCAACGGTCTGAACAGGAGCGACAACAACGGCCAGCCCCATTACATCGCCCGCCTTGCCTATCCGTTTGAATTTCCCAACGGCCAGTTCTTCGAGCTGGGTGTCCAGGGCTACACCGGCAACTTCCTGCCCAGCACCCAGAAGTTCAGCGACGCGGCGGCGCCCACGGTGGATCCCAAGGGTGTGCGCGACCAGCGGGTCGGCGTCAGCGCCATCCTTTATCCGCAGCCCTTCGGCATCGAGGCTGAATGGAACTGGGGGCGTGGCCCGGCGCTCAGCGACGACCTGAAGACCATCACCTCGGAGAGCCTTTCGGGCGGTTACATCCAGGCCAGCTACCGTCACATCTTTGCCGACCAGCAGGAACTCATCCCCTTCATCCGCTGGCAGCATTACGATGGCGGCCGCAAGTTTGCCACCAACGCCCCCAGGAACGAGGTGGACGAACTTGGCATCGGCCTGCGTTACATCCCGTATCCCGAGCTTGAGCTCACCCTGATGTACACCCACGGCAACCGCATCAACACCTCCAGCAGCGACAAGGTCAGCGCAGCCGATCACTATCCTGACGTGAAGGCCAGCTACATCGGCATCCAGGCTCAGATCAACTTCTGACCACCTCCGCCAGGCAGTCCTCGACCGTTTCAGAGACCGGAGCCCTGCTCCGGTCTCTTTTTTGACAGGTCCTCAGGCCGTGAACTTCACGGTCTGGCTCATGAACTGCCGCGGGTTGTCCCAGGCCACCCTCTGGATCATCTCCGAACTCCAGCCGCGCTGCCGCATCGCCAGCATTGTCTTCGGCACCGCCAGCGGGTCGCTCACGCCCCAGTCGCAGGCGCTGTTCATCCAGATCCGCTCCGCATGCCGGTGCTCCAGCATGTCGATGGCCCGATGGGGCGTGCACTTGCTCTCGGGATAAAGCGTGATGCCGGCCCAGAAACCCTGGTCGAGCACGTGGTCAATCGTGTGCTCCTCCACATGATCAATGATCACCCGTTCCGGGCTGATCCTGGGAAAGTTCTTCAGGGCCTGGACGATCAGCCGGGTGCCCTTCAGCTTGTCCTCCAGGTGGGGGGTGTGGATGAGCACGAGCTGGTCGTGGTCCTGGGCCAGCTGCACATGCTGCTCGAAGATCTTCAGCTCGTTGCGGCTGTTTTTGTTCAGGCCGATCTCGCCGATGCCAAGCACGTTCGGCCTGCCGAGGAACTGCGGAATGAGCGCAATCACCTCCTCCGCCAGCTTCGTGTCCTCCGCCTCCTTGGGATTGATGCAAAGCCAGGAGAAGTGCTGGATGCCAAACCGGGCAGCACGCTTCGGTTCATACTCGGTGATCTGCCGGAAGTAATCGTAAAAGCCCTGGGCGGATGCCCGGTCAAAGCCCGCCCAGAAGGCCGGTTCGCAGATCACCTGGCAGCCTGCCAGCGCCATCCGCTCATAATCGTCGGTGGTCCGGCTGACCATGTGACCGTGGGGTTCAATGTAGGGCATGATGGAGTGTGTGAACAGGGGTTGGATCTGACAGGAAGTGAGCCCCGGCTGCATCCGTCGTCAATGCGCAACAAGCGGTGCGGCTGAAGCTGCGCCACTTCGGCTGCCTCCAGGCAGACGCATTCAACGCAGCCAGGTTTCGCCCCTGCGCCCTAGCGGCGACGGCAGCCCGGCCATCCTTGCAACCTGGCGTCAGGTGGAACCCGCCGAAGGCTTGGCCGCCCCAGCCGAGGAAGCCTGTCCGGAGCTGCCGGAGGAAGACGATGAACCACTGCTGGATGAGCTGGATGAACCGGCCTGCGAATCCTGCTTGGCCGCGGCCTTGTAGGAGTCACTGCGGTAGTCCGTGATGTAGAAGCCCGAACCTTTGAAGATGAAGCCGGCCCCGGCTCCGATCCGTCGTTTCACAGGTCCTGCACAGCCTGACTGGGGACAGTCCGTCAGATGAGGATCCTTCATCGACTGGCGCGCTTCGAACTGATGACCGCACTTCGTGCATTCGTAGTCGTAGGTGGGCATGATGAGAGTTTGTGGGGGGTGATAGGACCTCAGCTATGAGGGATTCGCCGCCATGGCGCAAAAGGATTTTTCGCCCCAACAAACGCCCGGCCAGACAGGGAGGCCTGTTTCAGGGGCTGCCCAGGGCGGCCCTTCCGGATTCTGGATCGAGATCGCCGGGGCGGTTGCTGATAAAATACCCATGCCCCCCCTTGCCGCCGCCCTTCTGGATAAGGATGCCCTTGAAGGAAGGCCTCACCGTGGATGCAGGCGTCCAGTTCGGGGTGAACGTTCCGCCAAAGGTCCCCAGTCCCTGGCTCAAGTTCAGCGTGAAGCTGCTGTTGGTGGCGGGTATCTTTGTCACCATGCTCGTGCCAGCCGTCCCACCGGGGGAGATGTTGAAGGCTGTCACGCTCACCGCGCCCACAGGTTCCCCCACCAGTCGCCCTCCTGTGAACTCCAGCCGGCCATTGCCGTCGGCCAGGTTCACCGGATCCAGCCCCAGGGCGGTCTTCACATCGACCGTCTTGTCGTAAAGGCTGCCGAAGGCATCCAGGGTGATGCCGTCCGGCCAGCCTGCAGTATAAAGCTGGGTCGCCCTGGCCGCAACCGTCGTGCCAGGCAACTGCACCACCGACGGACGCATCCACTGAAGGTTCAGGGCGGTCACATCACTTTCAGGCCCGGCCGAGAAGTGCAGCACTCCTCCAAGGCGACCTCCCTTGACAGTCACAGGCTGTCCCGGCGTGACAAGAGCTGCGAAGACGGGGCATTCATCAAGCATGACAAGTCCGCTGGCGGAGGTGAATGTGCTGCCGTCGGCCAGCGTGCCGGCCCAGGTCACACCGCCCACTTCGGAGAGCGTGATGCTGCCGAAGCCCTCCCCCTGAGGATACGAGTGAACGTCACGCTCCGGCATCTGCGCCTTCGCCGGCATGGCAAGGGTGAAGAAGCCTCTGTTGTTCACCGGAGCCGTGGCCGGCATCTTCTGGTTGAGCAGCGCTCCCGGAACCTTGTTGAGGCTGCTGTAAACGGCACGCGCGGCATGGCCCCAGACCATGTTCATGCCCATGTCCTCGCTGAGCGTCGCCACGATGCCGTGCATGCCGTAGAACATGTCCAGCCTGCGAGCGCCGATCCAATGATCATAGCTCTTCACGCCAGCCACGCTGTAGAGGATGCGTCCGTCGCCATAAAACCTGCCAGTGATGGCATGGGATGAGCCTTCCATGAGGATTGTGCCGGAGAAAGCCCCCGTGGATGGCACCAGGCTGCCGGTGATGAAGCCGATGCAGGCAAAGTCAGGCTCACGCTGGAGCAGGCCGTAAAAGCCGATGCCCTCCCCCAGGGTGGCCAGAAAGCCGTTGCTGACAAACACGGCTTCCGCATCGGCGTCCCCGGCAGGCATGACCAAGGCGGCCTCATGCCCCAGCGCCACGGCTCCGGGCGGAAGGCTGTTCCAGTGGCTGAACACATAACCCGGCCTGGGCGTGGCGGTCAGCTTCACCGGAGTGCCGGGAAGGACCGCGCTCAACTTCGGGCTGGCGTTCACCGCCACCGGGCTTTGTGCCGAGGCGGCGGCGGCGGGCGTGGCGCTGATGGTCACCGAGCCTGCCGTGCCGACCGCGATTCCATCCGGTGCAACGCGCCGGATGGCCAGGCTGTAACGCCGGGTGTAGGTGAAGCTGCGATTGACGGTGGCGGACACGTTGCCTCGCAAGTCATAGGCCGTGACCGCCAGCGTGTTGGCGACGCCTTCCAACGGCGCGATGCTCAGGCTCCACGGGACCGAGGTGTTGGAGGTGGAGGCTCCCAGCGTGGCCTGAAGCGCCACTGGAGCACCGTTCAGCAGCACCTCCACACGATCCACACCCCTGGCGTCCCCTGCGGCTCCCTTCACCAGGAAGGGGCTGGTCGTGCTCAATGCGGTCACCGTGGCCGCTGGTGAGATCACCGTCAGCGACGGCCTGACCGTGTCGGCGGCCAGGATCCGCACCTGGGCGCTGCTGGCGGGCCCCAGGACCGCGCCGCCCGCCGGACCGGACAACGCGATATTAAAACGTTTGTTAGGCACCGTGGCGCCCGCCTTGGGAATCAGGCTGAGATTGACATCCCTGCTCATCTCGTCCCTGGCGAAATTCATCACGGTGGACTGGGCCACATAATCGGCCCCCGCCAGGGCGGGCGCAAAGGGCGGCACCGTGCCTGCGATGCCGTCGGCGGTGCCGAGCGTCACGCTTGCCGGCAGGCTGCCACCGGTGCGGGTAACCGTCACATGCAGGCCAACATCCCCCTGAAAAGCCGTGTAGACGGCAGAGGAAAGGTTGAACTCACCGGCAGACAGCCCCATGCCGGTCACGAGGACGACGAAAGGGTTTTCATCCGCGTCATTGCTCAGGACCTCAAAGGTCGCCGAGGCAGGGCCTGCGGAATCAGGAGTGAAGGTCAGGGTGAAGGCGGTCTGTCCGCCGGCAGTCAAGGAGCCTGCGGGGGCCGCGGTCAGTGCAAAGGCGCTGCTGCCCCCCGTGCGGCTCACGCTCAGCCCGGACAAGATGGCCGTTCCGGTGTTCCTGACCGTCAGGTTCAGGGCTGAATCGTCCCCTGGCGCAACTCCGCCAAAATCCACGTTGGAAACACCGCTGACCAGTTCCGCACCGGCAGGCTGCTCCACCACAATCTCCGGCTCGGGGAAGCTGATCCGCCAGACCACCATTTGTTCGGCAGTGCCATAGAGGGCGCCATCCGCCCCAAAAGCCGGGCCGCCGCGCGGACTGCCCGAACTGACACCATCCAGGGAATGCAGCGTGGTCAGCACACCGCCTGGCGTGACTTTGAAGACGGAGCCCTTCCCATGGGTGCCGCCTTGCATCGTGGTTCCATAAAAGTGACCGTCAGGCCCCAGTGTCAGCACCGTCCACAGGGTGGCACCATTGGCCTGGTTGAAGGAAACCAGGGTTGTCAGCACGCCGCCGGGCGTGATCTTGAAAACAGTGCCATAACCCACTGAGCCGCCCTGTGCAGTCGTGCCGTAAAAGCTGCCGTCCTGGCCTTTCACCAGGCTGGCATAAGGAAATGCGCCATTGCTGAATTGAAATGAAACCAGGGTGGTCAACACGCCGCCGGGCGTCACCTTGAACACGGTTCCCATATCACCAGCCCCGCCTTCAGTGGTCATGCCGTAGAAGCTGCCGTCATCCCCCTGGACCACCCCGGCCCAGGGGTTCGTGCCGCTTTCGTAGTTCAGCGAAGCCAGGACTGTCAGAATCCCCTCCGGAGTGACTTGAAACACCGTTCCATAACCGTTCACCCCACCATACTCTGCCGTGCCGCAAAAGCTGCCATCACCCGCCTGAACCAACCTTCCCCGGGGATGCCAGCCCGTGCCCGCGTTGAGTGAAACCAGGGTCGTCAAAACTCCCCCCGGGGTCACCCTGAACACCGTTCCTTGATTGGTTGCACCTCCCTGGCCGGTGGTGCCGTAGAATAGTCCGTCGTCGCCCTTCACCAAGGCCGCCCGGGGGTTTGCACCATTCGGCCCTGCAAAAGACACAAGGCTCGTGAACTCTCCGTCAGGGGTGACCTTGAACACCGTGCCCAGACCGTTCGCGCCACCCGTTTCGGTCGTGCCATAAAAATTCCCGGCGCCGTCCTGCACAAGGTCGGACCAGGGCTGCGAGCCATGGACCGAATTGAAGGATGCCAGTGTTGTCAGCACACCGCCGGAGGTGACCTTGAAAACCGTGCCCTGGCTGCCTGCCGCACCTTCCGAAGTCGTGCCATAGAAGCTGCCATCAGCCCCCTCCACAGGCGCGGCATAGGAGGAATGCCCGCCTTCCGCGGAAAAGGAGGACAAGGTCGTCAACACCCCAGCCGACGTGATCTTGAACACCGTCCCGAGGTTGCTGGCCCCACCGGTCGTTGTGGTGCCGCAGAAGCTGCCATCCGAAGCCAGGGTCAGCCCTGCCCGCGGGTTGGCGCCATTGCCACCGTTGAAGGAGTGCAGCGTCGTCAGGGACCCGGCTGAAGTCATCCTGAAAACCGTTCCTGAATTGTTGGCGCCACCCTGGTCTGTCGTGCCATAAAGGCCGCCGTCGGCCCCCAGGACCAGACCCGCCCTGGGATACGCGCCGTTCGCCCCGCTGAACGACAGCAGGACGGTCAGGTCACCGGCGGGCGTCATCCTGTAAACCGTCCCCTGGTTGCTGACGCCGCCCTGCTCGGTCGTGCCATAGAAGTTTCCGTCGGCACCCAGCGTCGGCTCCGCCTTGGGATGCGCGCCATTTGCCCCGTCGAACGACACCAGCGCCGAGATGACGCCTCCGGACGTCACCATGAACACCACGCCCTTGCCACTCGCCCCACCATAATAGGTCGTGCCATAAAAGACACCGCCGCCACCACGAGCCAGACCTGCATACGCGTGGGAGCCATTGGAGGCGTTGAAGGAAGCCAGGAGAGTCAGGACACCGTCGGGCGAGACCTTGTAAACACCACCCAGGTTGTTTGCCCCGCCCTGATAGGTCGTGCCATACAGGCTGCCATCGTCACCCAGGACCGGCCTTGCATAGGGGCTCGCGCCATTGCTGCGGTTAAACGAAGCCAGCGTGGTCAGAGCACCGCCGGGCGTGGCGCGAAAAACGGTGCCGCAGGAGTCAGCACCACCTCCATAGGTGGTGCCGTAGAAGCTGGCGTCGCTCCCGGCCACCAGTCCAGAATAGGGGTTGCGGCCGCTGTTATCCGCGAACAGGACTTCAAAAACCTGGGCACGTGACACCGGCGCCGCGGCCAGGACCAGCATGGCCAGCACGGCCTTCAGGACCGGCCCGCCTGGCCGGCGGGCGAACCATGGAAAACTCCTCGACCCCGTCTTGATGACAAATCGTTGGTTATTCATGAGATCAGTCTGGCATGGGCGCACGCCGCCCGCCATTCGTGACAGCGCGCATCACGGGCTAGTGGCATCCAGTAGGCCGCCCGGCCCAACCAACAATGCAAAATGCCGCCGGAGGAGCGCGTCAGGAACGCCCACCGCCCATGCCATGGCGGCGGCCGGATCAGGCCTGATGGACGGCCTCAGCCCTGCTTGCAAACCATGCCAGGAACTCCCGGTTGCCGTCGGTCCCCTGGATCGAAGACTCCACGATGCCGCGCCACTCCAGGCCGGGCATTCCCCTGACAAACTCCTCGACACGCCGGCAGGCCCGTTCATGCAGGGCCGGATCACGCACGATGCCGCCCGGACCAATGTCCTCCCGGGTCAGTTCAAACTGGGGCTTCACGAGCACCAGCGCCTGTCCTCCGGCCCTGAGCGCGGTGAGGGCTCCAGGAAGCACCAGGGTCAGCGAGATGAAGGACACGTCCGCAACGAGGAAATCCACAGGCTCGGGGATGTCCGTCGTCTGCATGTGGCGAACATTGAAGTTTTCACGGCAGGCCACCCGCGGATCATTGCGCAGCTTCCACACCATCTGGTTGGTCCCGACGTCAAAGGCATGAACCTTCACGGCTCCACGCTGGAGCAGGCAGTCGGTGAACCCGCCGGTGGAGGCGCCGACATCCAGGCAGACAAGGCCGGTGACGTCGATGCCGAAATGCTCCAGAGCGCCCTCCAGCTTCAGCCCCCCTCGGCTGACAAACCTGGGAGGCCGCCTGACGGTGATCATCGCATCTGGGCGCACCAGCCAGCCGGGTTTCGTGATCACTTCGCCCTGCCCCAGCATGACCTCCCCGGCCATGATGAGCCGCTTCGCCTGCTCACGGGAAGGGGCAAGCCCGTTTTGAACGAGCGCCTGGTCAAGCCGGATCCGCGCCATCAGCGTGCGACAGGCTGAATCACGTCGTCCCCCGGCTCAATGCTGACACCGGGAGGTACGGAGGAGATGTCAAGATCCGCAACCGCCTCATTCTCCTCGATGGTGTCGGAAACTTTCAGCCTGCCAAGGATGCCGTTTTCGCGCCGCACCTCAAGCAGCTGGCCCTTGGTGATGCCCTTCTTGGAGCCAGCGTCGAGGATGACAAACCCCTGGTCCTTCACGATGGTTTTCACCTTCGCGACCGCAGGAGCGGCCAGCACGAGCTTTTGAACCGGGGTCAGCGTGTTGGTGTTCACTCCTTTTGCCTCAGCCTGCGTCACCGCCTTGGGGACGGTCAGGCCTCCGCCCGGCAGTTCGGGGGCGGACGAGGAAGAAGCCGGGGAAGGGTTCACAGGGGCCGGAGTCGCGAGCGATCCCGGGGCCGGAGGACTGATGGATGCCGCCGGGACGGAAGGCGTGACGGGAATCGAAATGAGCTTGTCCCCCGAGGGATTGGCGGCCTCCTTCGCGGCCTGCTTCTTCTTGAGAAAATCAAGCTCCTCCCTGGCGCCGCGCGCAGCCTGCTGGCCCTGCCAGGCGAGATAGGAGGTCGCGGCAAGAAGCAGGACGGTGAGCAGGTAGGCAAAATGGATCAGACGCATGAATTTCAATGTCACCCTGAATGCTGAAAAGCAAACCTGGAATTGAACAAGCCTCATCCTTGCACCTCCGTTCATGCGTTTCAATATGACGACCAGAACATGACAGACATCGCATTTTTCAGGCTGCCCGACGGCAGGGCGTGGATTGGCAAGGGGCCCTTTGAACCCCTGGCCGAAATGCCTGCCGAAGGCGGGGCCTTTTATGTCAATGACTTCAACCTAAGCGATCCCCTCCCCTGGAAAAAGCCCGCCAGGCTCGTGCCCGTGACAGCAGCGGCTCTGCCTTCTGAAACCGGCTGGAATGGAGCCGTGCCGCCTCACATCACCTGGGCCAAGCCAGCCACGGAATGGTTCAAGATGGCCTTCCGCCGGATCCGCCGTGAGGTGCTCGCCAAGCGTCTCGAAAAGATGGTTCCGGTGCTCACTGAACGAGGAACCGTGGTCAGCGGCAGTCCTGTCCGGCTGCTGGAGAGGGTGATGAACGCGCCCGCCAACACCTGGGGTTATGCATGGCTCCAGGGCAGAAGCGGGTTTTTGGGGGTCAGCCCGGAGCTTCTGTTCAGGACGGACCAGAAAACCGTGGAAACCATGGCCCTGGCAGGAACCGCAAAGCCAGGAGCCCATGAGGCCTTCCTCAACGACGTCAAGGAGATCGAGGAGCATGAGATCGTGGTGCGCTATCTGATCGAACGCCTTTCCAGGCTCGGCAACGTGGAGCGCGACCCGCGGGGCTTGTGCCAGGCATCCAGGCTGCTGCATTTCCAGACCAATCTGCGTGTCAGGCTCCAGTCACCGGCTTCTCCTGACCTGCTGGTCCATGAACTTCACCCCACCCCGGCGGTCGGCTGTCTGCCCCGCGAGGAAGCCTGGCTGGAAAAGCTCAGGGAATATCGGACTCAGCTGAAGGTGCCCGGATTTTTTGGCTCCCCCTTTGGTTTTGTGGAACCCGGCGACAAAGGCCTCTGCCACATGGTGGTCGCCATCCGGGGCGTCGGCTGGCAGGATAACGAAGTCCAGCTTCCCAGCGGCTGCGGCATCGTCGGTGGCAGCGCCTTTGATCATGAGTGGCGCGAGCTGAGGCTGAAGCGCGAAGCCGTCATGGAAATGCTGGGCCTTTGAATCAGGCCCCGTCCTGCCAGGAAAAAGCAGAGGCCCATCCGCATCGGATGAGCCTCGCAAAAGATCCTGGAAGCCGCCACGGCCTCATTCCTGCGCAGCGGGAGGCGGCGGCGTTTCGTGATGATCATCCTCGGCGTGATGATCGTCAGAATCATGCTTGTCCTCACGCGGGTCGTGTTCCTCGTGATGCTTGATGTCCGCCTTGGCGGTCACCCCCTTGAGGTGGGTCTTGAACTTGCGGTGCCTCTGCTGTTCCGGCAGCGGGCTGATCTGCATGTTGATGTTTCTTCCCGCCATCTTGGGCTCCTGATCGACATGCCCCATGTTGTGAAGGTCCTCCTTGATCCGCTTGGCCAGCTCATGTCCAAGCTCCTGGTGCGCCATCTGACGCCCCTTGAACTGGAGCTGGATGCGCACCTTGTGTCCTTCCGCCAGGAAGTCCTCGGCGTGTAAGATCTTGATGTGATAATCGTGGGGATCGATGCCGATGCGGAACTTAAGCTCCTTCACCTTGCCGCCCTTGTGATGCTTGTGAGCCTCCTTCTTGTGCTTTTCCTGGAGGTACTTGTACTTCCCATAGTCGACGATTTTACAGACCGGGGGCTCGGCGTTGGGTGCCACCTCCACAAGATCCAGGCCGCGTTCGCGCGCCATGCGGATCGCCTGGGCCGTCGGCAGAACTCCGTACATCTGGTTCGTGACGCCATCCACCACACGCACCTTGGGAGAGCGAATGCGTTCATTCACGCGCGTCTGATCCACATAACGTCCGTTGTTGGGACGTCCGCCCCGATTGGGACCTCCACCGCCCATCGGGCGGGAGCCTCCTCCCATCGGAGGACGGTTGAAACCACCCCCTGCCTGTCCGCCAAAACCTCCTGGCCCCTGGGGACGCGGTCCCTGGGGAACTCCAGCCCCCTGGGGACGGGGTCCCTGGGGAGGTGGCGGAGCACCTGCTGGTCGAGGTGCTGGATTCTGGCTGCCCTGGCCCGGCCTTCCGGCGAACTGGTTGCTGTTAAGGCTTTGGAATGGATTGCTAATGGGATACCTCCTGGATGGATTTAAGAATCAGAACACGGCAGGTGCCGATGCCCCGAAAGGTTTTCAAGCTGACAGCACGGGATACAACAGGCATATCAAACCGTGCGGACTAGCTTGAGCATGCACGCCCCGCCGCAGTCCCGATCATGCGGGAAAGGTGGAAGAGGGCTGTTGCGGATCATGCTGAATGGGAAAGTCGCGAAAAGAAACGGCCTCGTGGAGGCAGTCCTCCAGGCGAAGCACGCCGGTATAAACGCGCTAGTAACCCTTTTCTTAGCACGAGCAAGATGATTTCCGACAAACTGTCTGCAACCGGAGGGTCATGAACACAAAAGATCGCGGGGAAAATCCGCCCTTTGGCGGGCTCACACCGACCTTTGACAGCATGCCTGGCGGCCCAGAGGCCACGAAGAAGCCCCGTTTGAAAGCATCAGTGCTTCAGCAGCCAGTCGGTTGTGCGCGGGTTGAAATCACCCAGGCACTCCCAGTGGAAGGCATGACCGGCGTTGTCATAAAGGTGAAGGTCGGCGCCGGGAATGGCGGCCGCCACCTCCTCGCTCATCCAGCGCGGGGTGAAGGTGTCGTTCTTGCCGCCGATCACCAGCGTCGGACACTTCACGTTCTTCAGCTCGCTGATCGTGTTGTGGGTGATCGCTGCTGCGCTCTGCGCCTCCATGGCGTGCACGGGTTGTGGCGCCGGGTTGGTGGCGGCGTCCTTGAGCCCCTGCTGCATGTTGTTCCAGCAGTCATCGTTGTCGAACCAGGGCTTGGTGAAGATGAGCATCTGCACATAGTGCATGAAGTCCTCGGGACGCATCGTCGCCTTGCACTTCATGAGATGCTGCCAGGTGTAGAGGCCGAAGCGGTCCTGGCGCGCCCAGGTGCACATGAGAATCATGCTGCGGACCTTGTCAGGATGGCGGAGCGCAAGCTGCTGGGCGATCACGGACCCAAGCGAGCAACCGACCACCCGCGCCTGGCCGATGCCCAGGGAATCCATGAGGCCGGCATAGTCGTCCGCCATCATCGCCGTGGTGTAGGGGCCCTCGGGCTTGTCCGTCTGGCCGACGCCGCGGTTGTCCCCGAGGATGCAGCGAAAATGTTTGGACCACTCGGCGGCATGAGCCTCCCAGACACCGCCGGGCGCCGTCACCCCCATGATGCAGACCAGCGGGTCGCCGCTGCCGCGCTCTTCATAAAACATCTGGATGCCATTGGTGCTGACGTGGGGCATGAGGGTGGATTGGGGTGGTTGAAAGTTGAATCGTTGCGAGGGGCCGCAGTGCTAGCGAATCCACCCTGGCTTGCCAAGGAAAAACACGCTGCGGACAGTTCAGCCCAAGGGCTCTGGATGAACCATCTTTGCAACAAGGCGGGCAAGAGGAGCGGGCTGCCGCGACGTACTAGGAGGCATGACCCTTGACCGCCGTCATTTCCTCTCCGGTGCCTATGGAATGGGCACCATCGCCCTTGCTTCCCTCCTGAAGCAGGACGGCCTGCTTGCCAACCCCGCCCTGGCCGGTGGCGGACAGCATTACGACCTCACGCCCAAGCCCGCCCATGGGTTTGGCCGGGCCAAGGCCATGATCTCCATGTTCATGCAGGGCGGCCCGAGTCACATCGACCTCTTTGAACCCAAGCCCGAGCTTGTCAGGCTGGATGGCAAGGACTTCCCCGGGGAGGTGAAATATGACGACGCCGCAGGCGCCAGCCGCGAGGTCATGGGACCTCAGTGGAAGTTCAGGCCGCATGGCCAGAGCGGCATCGAGATGAGCGAGCTTGTCCCTTTCATGGGCGGCATCGCCGACGAGATGACGCTGATCCGCTCCATGCACACCGGGGTGAACAACCATGGCCAGTCGATCTACTCGCTCATCAACGGACAGATCGTCGGCGGCCGTCCGACCCTGGGCAGCTGGATCACCTACGGCCTGGGCAGTGAAAACCAGGACCTGCCCGCCTACGTCGCCCTGACCGACCCCCGAGGACTGCCCGTGCTTGGCGTGGACAATTTCTCCAACGGCTGGCTGCCCTCCATGTTCCAGGGCACCGTGGTCAGGTCCAAGGAGCCACGCATCCTCAATCTTGACCCACCCATGTCGCTCAAGGGCGAGGCCCAGGCCCGATACTTGAATTTCGTCAACCACATCAACCGGGAGCACGCCGAGGCACGCCCCGGCGAAAGCGACCTGGAGGCCCGCATCCAGAGCTTCGAACTCGCGGCCCGGATGCAGACCGCCGCCAAGGAGGCGCTCGACATCTCCCTGGAAAGCGAGGCCACGAAGAAACTCTATGGCATCGACAAGCCGGCCACGGAGGAGTTTGGCAAGCGCTGCCTGATCGCCCGCCGTCTTGTCGAACGCGGGGTGCGGTTCGTGTCCATCTTCACCGGCAACCAGACCTGGGACCACCACAGCAGCATCCTCACCGGCCTGCCCGCCGCCTGCCTGCAAGTGGACCAGCCTGCCGCCGCCCTGGTCATGGACCTCAAGCAGCGCGGCCTTCTAGACTCCACCATCGTTCACTGGGGCGGCGAAATGGGGCGTCTGCCCGTGATTCAAAACCGTGCCGGAGCCAAGGGCCGCGCCAGCGTCGGCCGTGACCACAACACCTACGGATTCAGCATGTGGGTCGCAGGCGGCGGCTTCAAGGCGGGCCACGCCCATGGAGCGACCGACGAATTCGGGCATCACGCCGTCAAGGATGTGGTCAATCACTACGATTACCACGCCACGCTGCTTCACCTCTTCGGACTGGACCCCAGAAAGCTGAGCTACAAGAGAAACGGCACGGACCAGGTGCTGGTGGAAAACCCGAAGGCGCGCGTTGTCACGGAAATCCTGGCCTGAAAACCACGCTCCGGAACAGTGCTCGCAGGCCATTCAGGTGACGGCCCTGCCCGGGCGCGTTCTCCAACAGGCTTGAATTCCAGGGCGAAGGACGGTCGGCTCGGCCGCCCTTCGAACATGAGGCAGCGCCGGCTCAGTTCTGATTGAAATCATCCCCGCTCAGGATGACCCGGCCTGAGAAAATCGGTGAAGTCGTAGGCGTGGTCGCCGGAGGACCCGCGCTAGGAAGCTGCTCCAGCAGGAAGAATCCATGCCCGCGCCCCGTCCTGCGCAAAAACACCCCGTTGTAGCTGACATTGCGTTTGACCGTGTCCGGGCTCGCGCCGCTGACAGGATTCGAATCGCTCAGCTTGAAGGTGCCGTCAAACCTGAGGTTGGCGGCGTTGAACTTGAAGGTCAGCGTCCTGCTGTTGTCGGGCATGCCGACCGTGAAGTCGCTGTTCAAGGTGAAGACCTGGCTGAACGAGGGATTCAGACCGCCTTCATTGAATTCCAGCAGGGCATTGTCCGAGGTGCCTGGGAAAAACTGGTCAACCACGCCGCTGCCTGGATGGGACGAGGGGATCATCTCGCCCATGACGGTGACGCCATGCCGCCTGATGCCGTAACGATAATTGCGCACGGACGATGAAGCCGGAGCAATCTTCATCCAGCCCAGGCAGCCATCCACATAATTCATCATGTAGGGGGATGCCTTCACCTGGGCCTGTGTTCCGGCAGCACCCGTGGGCTGCATGAAATAGTCCGTGGAAACGGTCAGCCAGCCCTGCGTCGAACCCGTGTTCGTGTAGAGCATGGAATAGATGGGAATTTCGTTGTAGTAGTAGTTGTCGTAGGTCGCCCCGAGGATGCTGCTGCCTGTGACGGCGGTTCCGTCCGCCAGGGTCATGACCCAGGTCACCGTGCCGTCAGGCCTCACCGTCAGCGTGCCAACGGCGCTGCCCTGGGGCACAAGCGAAGTCATGCCGGTGAATTCGTAACATGGGTTCGTCGCAAAATTGTAGGTGCCCGCGTAATAGCTGGCCGGAGGCTGGAAGCACTCGTAGGACGTCGCCTTCCGGGTTGAAACCGGCTGGTAGCTGTCATTGCCCCAGGGGTTGCGACGGGCGCGAACATCGATCTGACAGGGCGTTACAGGCTGTCCGAAGGAAATGTTGTGCAGCTGGCTGTCGGACACAAAGAGGTAGCCGCCGATCCAGACGATGCCATCAAGCTCCATGAACGAGGACGGATCCTCGATGCCGCAGCAGTCGTTATCCTTGGAACGCCCGCCGATCCTTCCATAGGAGCTCAGGTGATCGTTGCTCGTGTCACACTGGCGGTTGAGCGTGGTCACGATCCCAAGGGCGCTGAGCTGACGGATCGAGCCATTGCCGCTGTCGGTGACATAGAAATTTCCTTTGGCATCCACGGCCACGCCCCGGGGCGTGTTGAAACGGGTGTTAGCCGGCAGGCCGTCGCTGTCGCCGGAAACCCCGAGGGCGCCGGCAAGAACCGTGACGGCCCTGGTCTTGATGACCACCTTGCGCAGGCAGTGGTTGGAGGAGTCAGCCACAACCAGATATTCCCCGAGCTTCTTGTCGTTGAAGGAGGTGATGCCGGAGGGTGAGTTGAACTGGGCGCTGGTACCCGATCCATTGACGGCCCCGGCAACGCCCGCCTTGCCCGCCAGGGTGGTGACCACGCCGGCAGGTGTGACCCTGCGGATGTTGTGAGCTCCGCTGTCGGTGACATAAAGACTGCCGTCGCTGGCAAGCGTGATGCCGGAGGGGGACATGAAGGTGGCGGACGCACCCGTTCCATCAGCCGTTCCGGAGGCTCCGGAACCCGCCAGCGTGGTGACCTTGCCCTCGCTGCTGACGGCCCGGATCACCCGGTTGCCGGAGTCAGCGACATAAATGACGCCGTTCTGGTCCACCACCAGCCCGCGCGGCAGGTTGAAGCGCACCTCTGCACCACAGCCATTCGCCAGCCCGGACTGTCCGGCGACACCCGCAAAGGTGATCACCTCCCCGCCTGGCGAAATCCGGCGGATGACATGGTTCAGGGTGTCAGCGACATAAATGAAGCCCAGCCGGTCTTTTGCCAGCCCCCTGGGACCGTTGAAGCGGGCCAGGTTTCCATAGCCGTCCAGGCTGCCGGAAAAGGTCGGGCTGCCGGCGAAACTGCCAAAATCCCATGGGGCGCTTGGCGACGCCTCCAGAAGCGTGCCGACCAGCCCGTCAGAGGACGGATTGATCTCAAAGCTGAACTTCAGGTTCTTGTAGGGCTTCGCCCTTTCCACCGTGCAAGTGACGGCGATTCCCGCCGTGTAGCCTTCATAGACAAAATCTCCCGCAAACGGCAGCTTCACACCGGCGATGCTGAGGAAGCCCGAGTAGGTTGCCGTGGGAAGGATGTTGACTTCCACATAACCGCCGAAGCCGCCGTTGATCGCCCCATCCCGTTCAATCAGGCCGATGAACCTTCCCACATAGCTGCAGTTGATGCCTTCGATGTAAAGCTGCTTGGTCACCGGTGTCGAACCCTTGGCATTGGTGGCGGTGATCGTCACCATGTAGCTGGCGTTGCCGGCTCCGGTGGGCGTTCCCGAAATGACTCCGGTCAAGGGGTCGATCGTCAGGCCGGGCGGCAGGCCCGTTGCGGAAAAGGTGGCCGGACGCAGCGAGGGTGATGAGTTGACCGGAACCTGAAAGTTGTAAGGGTTGGTGATGCGTCCGGAAGGCAGGCTGAATTCAGAAAACTGCGGAGCTCCAGTGATCACGGACAACTGGTGGATGCCGCCGAACAGGCTGAAGCCGCCTCCGGAGACGAGGCAGGAATAGGTGCCGCTGTCCAGGGAGACCAGATTGCTGACTGTGAGGGTCTTACCATCCGCAGAGATCGCATAACGATCCCCCGCCTTGATCGGAGTTCCATTTCCGACGACCGGCTCATTGTACCTCACAAAAAACCAGGAATAAGTCAGCCCCGCACCGGCAGCCTCGACCTTCATGGTCGCACTCAGGCCCTCGGCGACATCCAGGCGTTTCTCCTGGGTGCCGACCACATACAGGGAAACCTGAGGGGCGTCATCATCACCATGAATGTTGACGGCACGCACGCTGTAGGTGCCGGCGCTTGAAAGCTGCGCCTTGAAGCCCAGGGTTCCCCCCTTCTTGCCGGCCAGCACCCCGGTTCCCTTCTTCCATTGGTAGGTCGGCGTTGGAACGCCGGTGGCGCGCGAAACAAGACGCACGTTTTGCCCGATGGACACCATCTGGGATTCCGGAACAACGACAAACTGCGGTGCCTCGGCCCCGGGATCGGGCACATCTGGCATAACTCCGATTCCGCTTAGGACAAAGCTCAGCGAGGAACGGGCCGGATCATTGCTCGTAATTTTCAGACTTGCCAGCTTGCCACCCTCGCTTTTCGGCTTGAACAGCACGGTCACAAGCAGGGAACCGCCGGGAGGCAGGCTCGCCGGCAGCGGCGATGACAGGGCAAACATGGCTCCGTGGGTTCCGGAAATCAGGCCCTTGAGGTTGTTCAGGGGAGACGCCCCCAGGTTCTCAATCAGGAAACTGTTGCTGCTGGAGCGCCCAACAAGAACCTCGCCAAAATAAATGCTGTCTCCATCCACAAGTTCGCCCAGCGGGGGCAGCTTGGTTGATGGGTCGATCAGACGCACGGCGACCCTCGGGCCGCTGGAGGCAAACACCCGGAAGACATACACCACGCCAAGGTCTTCGATCGTCACATTGTTCCAGCCTGGGGCATCCGCCTGGAAGGCTCCTATGACAGCGGTGGTCTGGTCAAAGGCGACCGCGCCGCCAAACCAGTCTCCCTGCAGCCCGGCATCGTCCTTCAGCTTCGCCTGCTGGCTCCAGGTGCTGGCGCCCTCCGAGCTGAACAGGTAGGCGCTGCCCTGGTCCGGGTTCGTCAGGTCATCCCCGGGAGCACCGATCAGGATCGTGGTGCGGTGAAGGCTCATGGACATGCCGAAGGCGTCCCCGGCGGCGGCGTCTGAAGCCTTCAGTTCCTGACCTTGCACCCAGTTGCTTCCTGAGCGCCCGAAGACATAAGCTGCGCCAGCGGCGGAATCACGCCCAGGAGCACCGACAATGGCCCTGGGAAAGTCCAGCAAGACCGAGTCTCCAAAAAGATCCCCGCTTGATCCCGCACTGTGTGTCAGCGTCTGAACCTGAAGCCAGGTGGAACCCGCCAGTTCAAAGGAATACACCGCGCCGCGGGCGGCATTTCTGAACGGGGCGCCAATGAAGGCCCTGCCCCCGCTGACCGCCACAGCACCGCCAAAGCCGTCACCAGGCTGTGCATCACTTGCCTTCAAGACCGCCTTCTGCGTGCATGTGGTGCCGCTTCGCGTGAAATGATAGGCGGCACCGCGACCGTCGGAGACGGTTGGCGACCCAATGATGACGTTGCTGCCGTCAATCGCCAGGCTTTCCCCGAACCAGGCGCCTGCGGAGGCATCCCTGGCCGTCAGCTTCGCAGTCTGCGTCCAGAAGCCGGACTTCAGCGCAAACATGTAAACGGCCCCGGCATCAACCTTGCCGGGGAGGTCCGCCATGCGGCAGCCGACAAGAACAAAACCACCGCCGATTGCCACAGAGCCGCCCAGACGGTCCCCCGGCCTGCCGTCGCCAGCCTTCAGCTTGGTCACCAGCGACCAGGCGTTTCCTGATCTCATGAAAAGATAGGCGCCCCCCGCATCCGTTCCCCGCAGGTTGTCATCTCCAGGACAGCCGACCATCGCCAGGTCCCCGATGATGTCCACGGCATGACCGTAATAATCGCCGGGCTTGCCACACTCGAGCTCGGCCCGTGAAAGCTTCGTCTCCAACGATGTGAAAAGGGGGTCAATCATGACCGGGTAGGCCGCTCCAGCATCGGCAACAAGAATGCTGACGCCCCCCTGTATCGGTGACATCTCCGCAGCGAGCTGCCTGCCCTTGGCATCCCAGACCTTCAGGCCGTCATACCGCATGACACGCTGGTTCTTCGCATCCACAAGAACCATGGAGTCGCCGTCCCGGGTTGCGGAAAGCCCGCTCATACGCAAGTCCACACGCAGCCTTGCCGCATCCTCATTCGCCAGGGAAGCCGGGCGGCCGAGCACAGTCACACCATGCTCGATGCCCGTCGGCTTGTTTTCATACCACTCCACGAGCATGCCACGCTCATAGCTGACCCTGCCACCCTCAACACCAGGCTCCACCTTGGCTGGAACAGCGGAGACAGCCTTTTCCGTTCCCACGGCGCCGACAGCGACACGCGCCTGCCAGCCGCCCGTCCGCTCAGATCCAAGCACCGCCCCATGGTCGGTAAACCGTGCCGAAAGCTCCTGACGCGGGTTCGAGATGAAATACTTCACGCCGGCGTTTTCAGGCAGCCGCGCCTCATTGGCATCAGGCGTCTGAATTTGCAAGAGCGCCTGGGCGAAGGCCGCCATCAGCGATTCCTTTTCACCAGCCTGCCCCATTGCCTCCGAAGCCTGTTCATTCAGGGGCTTTCGGGCTCCTGCCTGCGGCAGAGCCATGGCGCTGCCTGATGTCAGGCCAGCGGCAGTTGCCGCAGCCTTCGTCGAACCTTCGGCATTACCAGCATCTGTACCGCGCTGCATTTCAAGCAGGAGCGGGCAGGAAAGGACAAGCCCGAGTACTGAAATCCAAAGCACCCTGGTATTGCGACCACGAAAGCACGTGGACAGCCTGCTGATCAGCGGGAGTTTCATAGCGGATTCGAAAAAATTTGTCGAAGGGGGGACGGGATGCACGGCCTGTCGTCTCTCACGGAATGACGGCAGGTCCGGGTCACCGTCATCATCCTCTTCTTGTACGGCCTTGCGCAAGTTAAATCCCAGAAAGATCATGGTTATTTTTGAGGCGCTTTTTGTTGAGCTTTCCGCGCCAAAACGAGCATCGCACCATGAACGGCGCGAGAATCCGCGCCCGGGTCCCCGGCCACTTTTTCCCGACAAAGTTTGACACCCTGGATTCTCCGAACGTAATCATTTTCCCCCTGCCAACCCTACATGCGTACGCCGCCTTCATTGTTACCGGAGAAAGCATTCCGCTCCCATGCACCCGGGTATTGGAGGAACGCCGGCATCCGGCCCGAGGACTGGAACAGCGCGTCCTGGCAGCTCCGCAACCGCATCACCAGCCTTTCGCAGCTGGAACAGCACCTGGAACTGTCCGCGGAGGAGCGTGCCGGAGTCCTGCTGAGCGGCCAAAAGCTCGCCATGGCGGTCACACCCCACTACTTCAACCTGATTGACGCTGAAGATCCGGAGTGTCCGATCCGCCGCCAGGTCATCCCTCGCATCGAGGAAACCTGGGATGATCCGGATGAAATGTCCGACCCCTGCGGCGAGGACAGCCACATGCCCGTGCCCGGCCTCGTGCACCGTTATCCTGACCGCGTGCTTTTCCTCGTCACCGACCGCTGCGCCTCCTACTGCCGCTACTGCACCCGCAGCCGCGTCGTCAGCGGTGTGGGCGAGCAGGAGCTACACACGGACTACGAGGCCGCCTTCCGCTACCTGGAGCGCCACGACGAGGTGCGTGACGTGCTGCTCAGCGGAGGAGATCCCCTGCTCTTCAGCGACGCCAAGCTGGAGGGCATCCTGCGCCGCCTGCGCAGCATCCCCCACATCGAGTTTGTCCGCATCGGCAGTCGCGTGCCCATTTTCCTCCCCCAGCGCATCACGCCTGATCTCTGCCAGATGCTGGCCCGATACCATCCGCTGTGGCTCAGCATCCACACCAACCACCCCCGTGAACTGACCACCGAAGTCAGGACAGGACTGGAAATGCTCGCCAACCATGGCGTCCCCCTTGGCAATCAGAGCGTCCTGCTGCGTGGCGTCAACGACAGCCCCGAAGTGATGCTGAGCCTCGCACACAAGCTCCTCATGTGCCGGGTGCGGCCATACTACCTGTACCAGTGCGATCTCATCCAGGGCTCCAGTCACCTGCGAGCCAGCGTTTCCGCAGGGGTTGAAATCATCGAGCAAATGCGCGGGCACACCACAGGTTACGCCGTTCCTCAGTTCGTGATCGACGCCCCAGGAGGCGGAGGCAAGGTTCCGGTCAATCCCGACTATGTCCTTCTCAGGGATGAACAAAAAACCCTGATCCGCAATTTCGAGGGGAGAACTTTCGAGTACCCAGAACCTGCCCTGGTCAGGGCTTGATTCATTTCGGGCTGCTCGCTCCAGACCCCCAAGGATGGGGCCAGCGATGAGGGAGGGATTCTGTCGGTTGTTTTGGAAAAACCGCAGAGACTACTTCTCTATTTTTCTCATTATCAACGGTTTAACCAGCCTCCCGCAGCCCAAAAGCTGGCTGTTGAACTGTAAACAACAGTGGATGATTTGGCTTCATTTAATACTTGCTCTTTTTATTAAAAATCATAATTTCCAGCAATAAAATAACTGTCATTATAGTCCTACTTCCATGATGCCCCTGATCCAGAACCTTCTGGCTGAAGCTGGTTGCGCTGACAATCCAGCCGTCGCCGAAGCCATTGATCAGGCTTGCTACAATCAGACTTCCTTCGTTGAAGCAGTGCTGGATTGCGAGGGGGTTCGTGAAAAGGACTTTCTCCAGGCACTCGCCAGAACCTTCGGTCTGGAATGGTGGGAAGGTGCCACGGACAAGCCGGCCGAGGCGGGTCTCCGCCGCCATCTACCCGCCGAAATCGCCCTTCGTCATCGTGTCCTTCCCGTGATGTTTGAAGAGGCGGCATCTGATTCCGCAGAACTGAAAGCACAGCACGGCATCCTGCATCTGGCGACCTTTGATCCGCTGAACCTCGTCACACACCAACGCGTGGCGTCCAGCGTCCCGCACAACATTGTCTGGCATGTCGGCCAGCGCACACGGATCGCCGAAGGCCTGCAGAAGCTCTACGGCCTGGGTGCGGACACCTTTGAAAAAATCCTTCGCGGCCGCGCCGACTGGGGTGGGGATGAACTTGCCGATGAAGTCACGATCCTGGACGCCCCCGAGAATGAGGAGGCAAGCGTGGTGCGTTTTGTGAATCAGATTCTCCGTCGAGGCCTCGAACAGCGAGCCACTGACATTCACGTCGAGCCACAGCAGGACCGTCTGCGCATCCGCTACCGCATCGACGGCCGGCTGGAGGAGCTGCCGGTGCCGGAAAACATCAAATCCCTCCAGGCCAGCGTCATCGCCCGCCTGAAGATCATGGCCCGGCTCGACATCGCTGAGAAACGCCTGCCCCAGGACGGCCGCATCAACCTGGAGCTCGACGGCCTGCCCATCGACGTCCGTGTCGCCACCATCCCCAGCGTCGAAGGCGAAAGCGTCAGCCTGCGCCTGCTCGCCCAGCAGGCCATGACCCTCAACCGCCTGGGCATGACCGACACCATCCGTCCGGTGGTGGAGGAACTGCTCAGGCTGCCAAACGGCATCATCCTCATCACCGGCCCGACCGGCAGCGGCAAATCGACCTCGCTTTACGCCTTCCTCACCGAGCTCAACCAGGCACACCGCCGCATCGTGACCATCGAGGATCCGGTGGAGTATAAGATGCCCGGCATCGTGCAGATCGCCGTGAAACCGGAGATCGGCCTGACCTTCGCCACCGGCCTGCGCAGCATCCTGCGCGGCGACCCCAATGTCGTCATGATCGGGGAAATGCGTGATCTGGAGACCACCGAAATCGCCATTCGCGCCGCCCTGACCGGTCACCTCGTGCTCAGCACCCTGCACACCAATGACGCCATCGGCGGCATCTCCCGTCTTGTCGACATGGGCGTCGAGCCCTTCCTGGTTTCCAGCGCCGTGCGCGCCTTCTTCGCCCAGCGACTCGTCAGAAAACTCTGCCCGGAATGCCGCCAGCCCGCCCAGGTGGAACGCGAGTATCTGCAAAGCATCGGCTTCCCGCTCGGAACCCCCGGCACCATCATGAGGGCCGTCGGATGCGAATCCTGCCGGGGCAGCGGCTATCAGGGGCGCCTGTCCATCTACGAGGTCGTGCTCGTCACCCACGCCCTGCAGCACCTCATCAACACCCGCGCCCATCCGGCCGATCTGCATCGTCAGGCCATGAAGGACGGCTTCATGCCCATGCGCGGCTATGGATTCCAGAAGGTCCTCACCGGTGAAACCACCATCGAGGAGGTCCTCAGCGTCACCTCCATGGACCGCAAGGCGGAGGAAACCGTGTCGGTGAAACCCCTGATGACACCTTCACGCCAGGCTGCCTGAAAAAGATCCTGAACCACGCCCCAGCGACCCGGAAAACCCTCTGATCCACCATGCCAACCTTCGCCTACAGCGCCCACAGCCCCTCCGGTGTCATCACCGGGGAGATTGCGGCCGCCGATCGCTCGGAGGCCATGGCATTGCTGGGCCGGAAGCGACTCAGCCCCTTCCGGCTGGAGCAGTCCGGCGGCGCCGCACGCCCCAATGTTCAACAAGCCGCCAGGACCCGTGAAGAAAACGCAGCGACGGCCAGCAGCCCGATCAAGCTCAAGCCCCAGCAGGTGCTGCTCTTCACCGAGGAACTCTCCGACCTGCTGAACGCCGGCATCCAGCTTGAACCCGCGCTCGCCACCATGGAACGCCGCCGCGAGCTCTCCGGCGTCAAGACACTCGCCACCGTGCTGCGCGCCAGGGTTCGTGACGGACTGCCTTTCTCCAAGGCCATCGCCGCCACCAGCCCAAGCTTCGGCGGCCTCTACTGCGCCCTGGCCAACGCCGGGGAGGCCAGCGGCACGCTGCCCGCGATCCTGCAGCGCCAGGTCGGCTACCTGCGCTCCCTCGCCGCCCTCAGGTCCAAGGTGCTGTTCGCGCTGATCTATCCCTCCTTCCTGGTGGTCGCCGCCATCGCCGTGACGCTGCTGTTTGTCGTCTACCTGATCCCGCAGCTCATGGAGCTCATGGACAGCACCGGCGGCAGCCTGCCGATGGCCGCCCAGCTCATCCTGAAGTTCAGCGAAGTTTTGAAAAGCACCTGGTGGATGATCCTCATCGCCCTGGCGGCCGTCTTCATCATCGCAAGGGCCGTTCTGGCACGGCCTGAGTCACAGATCCCCTGGGCGCGTTTCAAACTCCATCTGCCGCTGTTCGGCGAAGTGCTGCGCACCCGCTTTTACGTCCAGATGCTTGAAACTATGGCCAACCTGCTCGGCAACGGACTGCCCATGGTTCACGCCATGCAGCTCACCCAGCAGGCCGTCGAAAATCCGCACTTCCGCAAGGAGTTCGAACGCATCATGAGCCTCGTCGCGGAAGGCATGAGCCTCTCCCGCGCCCTCGATCGCAGCGGTCTCTTCCCCGCCCTGCTGCTCGACATGGTCAACGTCGGCGAGCAGACCGGCGACATGTCCGCCGCCCTCGCCAAGGCCGCCGAACGCTTCGACCGCGACCTCGGCAAGAAGATCGAAAAGCTCACCGCGCTCGCCCAGCCCGCCATCGTCTTCCTCATGGCCGGCCTCGTCGGCACCATGGCCTACCTCATGATGACCGCCATCTTCCAGACCATCGGCAACATCAGCAAATAACCCCCGCCTCCTTCCATGAAACACACCCTGAAAAACTCCACCCGATTCCGCCCCGCAGGCTTCACCCTCGTCGAGATCATGCTCGTGCTCGGCATCATCGCCCTGCTCGTCGGCGCCGGCATTTATTCACTCGGCGACGTCACCAGCTCCGGCAAGCGCACCCGTGCCAAGGCCGACATCAACACGCTCACCGCCGCCCTCCGCGGCTACGAGGTGGACAACACATTCCTGCCCACCACCGAGCAGGGCTTGAACGCCCTCGTCACCAAGCCCTCCTCCCGTCCCAGCCCCCAGAACTGGGTCGCCAAGCTGAAAAAGCCCCTCCTCGACGGCTGGGGCAACCCCTACCACTACCGCCGTCCAGGAACCAAGGACAAGGGAGGCTTCGATGTCTTCTCCGCAGGTCCCGACGGCCAGCCCGACACCGCCGACGACATCGGCAACTGGGATCTCTAAAATCCAAGTTCGACGACGAAGTCCCAATGAGAACGTTCGGCACATTCTTGAACCCCGCAAAAACCAATCCCTCCACCGGGCCTGGTCTTCGTCGTTCATCGAACGTGCTGCGTCCGTCAGGCTTCACCCTCATCGAGATCTGCATCGCCATGGGCCTCTGCATGCTCATACTCGGCATCGGCGTGCTTTCCGTCACCGGCATGCAGGACCAGGCCAGGCTCAGAAAAACCGCCGCCGAGATCGAGGGCACCGCACGACGCAGCCTGCAGGAGGCCGTCATGAAGCAGCGCCTTGTCGAACTGGCCCTCGACGGCGGCCTGGGCGGCGAAGGCGGCCGTGTCCAGATCCGACGCGTCGGCGACAAAACCTTCCGCAACGCCCGCCAGGGCGAGACCTGGGAGTTCAGCCCCACCGGCATCTGCGAGCCCATCGAGGTCCGCATCACCAGCCCCGCAGGCAGCATCGAACTCGCCTTCGATCCGCTCACGGCCTGCGCGGTGAAAAAGAACGTCATCGTGAACTCATGAAACCCGCCCCCTTCCAGGACGCCAAGACAGGAGTTCGAAACGCCGCCGGCCTTTCGAAGCTCCTTCTTCGCTTTCCGCATTCAAAGTCCCGGGCTTCTTCATCATCCGGTTTCGCCTTGCTCGAAATCCTGCTCGCCATGGCGCTCTTCGCACTCGTCGCCGTTGGCATGACCCGTGCCCTGGACCAGATCGCCCAGACCACCAAGCGCTCCCGCCAGGAAGCCCAGGTGCTGCGCGTGCTGGAGTCCGTGCTCGCCGAAGTCTCACACCAGCCGGAGCTGAAGCCCCGCACCATCAGCTTCCCGAAGACTGGCGACGGCATCGACGCCGCCGCGAGCATTGAAAAGGTCCGCCTCTTCACCCAGGACAAGGTGGAGCTCGACAAGATGTTCCTCATCCGCGCCGAGGCCTGGCTGGCCGAAGGCAGCAGCAGACACGCCCTCAAAAGGCAGATGGAAACCTATGTTTACTCACCTTCCAGCCCCTGAAGCGATTCAGCACAGCCGTCTGCATGACCGGCGGGCCGGAAGCCTGCGCCGCCAGGGCTTCACGCTCATCGAGGTCATCCTCGCCATGGGACTGATCGGCCTGCTCATCGGCGGCGTCTACAGCATCGCCAACGGCGCCCTGCAGCTCGGCACCTCCATGAACAACGCCCGTGTCGCCGAGACACGCCTGACACACTTCACCGCCGCCTGGCGGGACTACCTGGAGAACCTGCCGCCCGGCATCCGTCTGAGCTGCGGCCTCGAAAAGGCCAGGCGCGGCGCTGCCGGCAACCTGCTCATCGAAGGCGGCCAGCCGCCCTTTGTCTGGACAAGACGTGTCCGGCTCGCTGACGCGGTCGAGTTTGCCATCACTCGATCCCAGGAGCCGGGTGCCCTCCAGCTCAATGTCCGTCATCTCAGGCGCCTGGAGAAACCCAACGCCTTCGATGCCTACGAATCTATTGCCGAACTGCCGCTTCTCCAGGGGCTGAAGGAGTTCCGCTGGGAGTTCTACAACGCTGAAAAGAAACGCTGGTTCGCCAGCTGGAACCCGGAAAAGGACACTTCCCCCCCGCTCTTCATGCGGCTGCACTTCCAGTTCCTGAAGGATCCCCGCGAATACGAGTTCACCTACTGGATCGCCAACGACCTGGTCGCCCTGAAATGACAAAGCCCGAATGACACACGCCGTCTCCAGCCACGAATTCACCGACGAAGCGCCTCCGGCCCTTCCACGGAAAGTTCGCGCCTCCGGCGCAGCCCCGCGCTCTTTGTCAATCGAATCCAGGGCTTCGGATTTCCAGCTTCGACCTTCGAGCTTCGGCCTTCACTCGCATGCCACGCGCCGTGGCTCCTCCCTCATCGCCGTGTTCTGGATGATCACGGTCATGGGCATGGTCGTTCTCGCGGGCACCAAGGCCCTGGATGCCGACACCCGCGGCACACGCGAGCTGCGCGGCCGCACCTTCGCCAAACGTCTCGCCCAGATGGGCCTCGAGGTCGCCAGGCACCCGGCCGTCAAGATCGACGACCCGCTCCTCCACTACAGCCTGCCGGACGGCAGCGGCTACGACGTCAGGCTCACCACCGAGGAGGCCCGGCTGAACATCAACGTCCTCCTCGCCAGCGGCGACAAGGTGCTGCTGCCACGCCTCCTCGCCTCCTGGGGCCTCAATCCCGAGGCAGCCTCCGCCGTGATCGACTCCCTGCGCGACTGGATCGACGAGGATGACAGGACCGGCCTCAGGGGGGCGGAGAAGCGTGACTATCAAAAGGCCGGCCTCACCGGGCTGCCCTACAACAGGCCGTTCCGAGAAATCGATGAAATGCTTTTGGTTCGCGGCATGGACCTCGTCAGCGAGCTCCGCCCCGACTGGCGGGAGTGGTTCACCGTCCTTGGCGACGGCCGGCTGGACGTCAATCAGGCGCGCCCCGAGCTCATCGCCCTGCTTGCCAGCGTGCCCGTGGAGCGCGTGATGCCTCTCATCACCTTCCGCGCCGGCAAGGACGGCGCCCAGAACACCCGCGACGACAACCGCCTCGCCTCCCCCGTACAGGTCGCCCAGCTCCTGGGCGTCTATCAGCCGCAGACCGTCGAACTGCTGACCCGCTGGGTGCAGTTTGCCGGCCCCATCAAACGCCTGGAAAGCACCGGTCATTCCGGCGGCATTCGCCGCCGCCTCGTGCTCATCGTCCAGAATCAACAGGCCATCTGGCGTGGCGAACTCCCCCCTCATCATGGCTCGTAACCGCAAGTCCAACCTCGAACTCCTCATGCCTGGCGCCTCCGGCTGGTGCCGCTGGTCAGGCCAGGAGAACTCCGGATGCACCCTCGAAGCCGAGTTCGGCCAGGGCGCGGGAGCCTTCTCCCGCGACGCCCACAGGCGCGTCCTCGCCCTGCCCGCCTCCCATGTCTGGGTGCTGCCCGCCTGGCTGCACGGCCAGCCCGAGCACCTGCGTGACATGGCGATGCTTCATCTTGAACGCCTGGGCGTGCGCGTCCCCGACCCCGAACACGGCCTGCAGGTGCTCATCCTTCAGGAAAAGGACGGTGCCTACCTCACCACCATCATCGCCCTGAAGGAGACACAAGCTCCGGCCTGGGAAGGACAGCGGCTGCCGGACGAAGTCTGCATCAGCGCCCGCTGCCGCCCGCTTCCGGCCGACAGCATCATCCTTCAGCGCGAAATGGGACGCCTCACCGTCACCATCACCCATGGTGTTGAAATCGTGTACGCCAGCCCTCTCTCCGCCCGCCACCTCGACGACAGGGCCCTCGGCGAGCTTAACCATCTTTGTGTCCAGCTTGGCTTCCAGCGCGTGCTCGGCAAGGTGGAGGGCATTGTGCTCTGGCTCGACGAGGAAGGCGACCCCGGACAGATCGAGCGCATCACAGGCCTGACCGCACGACGGGAAAAGGCCCCGCCCCCCGTGCTCCGCTCAGGCAGGATCAGCACGCTCCAGCCCGCGGAAATCCTCGCCGCACGCCGCCGCGAGCAGGCCAGGGCCCGCACCCGCGTCACCGCCCTGGGCGCCGGTCTTGCCCTCTCGGCCTGCATCGCCGTGATCATGGTCCTCATCTCCAGCGCCGCCCGTGAACGCGACCTGCTTCGAGACAAGGTCGCCGAGCTTACCCCCCGCGCCTCCCAGGCCCTCGATCAGAAGAAGGCCTGGATCGAAGCCTCGCCCGCCGTCGATCCCGGCCTCGGCCCGATGCAGGTGCTGCTCGACATCATGCAGCCCTCCGCCAGCACCGAGGTGGCGATGACGAACTTCGAATGGACGCCCGGCAGCCTGGCCCTGCGCGGCCGCACCCCGGACGTCTCCCGGTCCCTTCAGTACATGCAGGAGATCAAGGGCGTGGAGGCCCTCTCCCGCTATGCCTTCGAGACACCCGATCCCCAGATCGCAAGCGACAACAGCGCCACCTTTGAAGTGAAAGGAGAGCGCCGCCCATGAAACGCAGCGAAAAAATCCTGCTCAGCCTCTTTGCCGTGCTGTTCCTGCTGATCATCGGCGGCGGCGGCCTGGCCATGGGCGTCCGTCACTACCTGGCCATCCTGGAGGAAAATGAAGGCCTTCGCGACCGCGTCATCGAGATGAACGAAGCCATCGCCCAGGGAAGCGAATGGCAGCGGAAATTTGACTGGCTTGACAAGAACGTCCCAGGCTTCAGCTCCCGTCAGGAGGCCTCAAGCCATCTGCTCGAAACGATCCAGAAGGAAGCCGAGAAGCTCGCCCTGGCCTTCGCCGACAGGCAGTTTCTGGAGCCCTCCAGGCAGGTCGGCCAGGACGGACTGCCCCTGGAGGAAGAGGGCGGTTATTACAACCAGGCGTCCGTCAGGGTCACTCTCAGCAAGGTCAAGGAACAGGCCTTCTTCTCGTGGATGCACGCCCTCCAGTCCTCCGGCCGCTTCGTGGGCGTCACCCGCCTGCAGATAACCCCCGCCGGCGAGGGAAAAACCATCAACGTGGAAGCCGAGGTCACCCAGTTCTACCACGAGAAGGCCCCCGCAAAATTCTCCAAAGCCAACGCGCCATGAACCACCGCCGACATCCGTTCCGCATCATGCTGTGCAGCATCGCCGTGATGGGCGCCATCTCCGCATCCTCGGCCGCCGAGCCTGCACCGGTTGAAATCCCCGCCCTGCAGCATTACGCCGCCCTGTGGGAGCGCTCCATCTTCACGACCAAGGACCTGCCCTCGCCTGACACCCCCGCCGGCCCCATCTTCACTGACAACCTCGGACTCTCAGGCATCTATGAAGTGGACGGCCAGGTCGTCGCCGTGCTCGTTGACCGCACCACCAGCCAGTTCAGTGAGGCACGCATCGGCAGCGAGAACGAACAAGGCATCAAGATCCGCAAGGTTCAGCCCGGAACCAGCATGGAAAAGACCCGCGTCCAGCTTCAGAAAGGCGATATTGCCGGGTGGGTGACCTTCAGTGATGCGTCGAACACACCCGCAGCGGAGGCAGATCCTCAGATCCGCCCGGCCCAGCCGGCTCACGCACCCGCAGCCACCCCGCTCCTGCCTGCCCCTGCCGCCCCACAACAGCCTGAACCGCCCCACCCCGCCAGGCGCCCCCAGCCAGTCAGCGACGTCCCCCTCCCTCCCCCGTAATTCTTCATTTCCCGCGCAGGAAGGAGAGCCATCCAAGACACAGGCCACCGCTTGCTGCCCCCTTGATTCTCCAGTTCCTGCACAGAGTCCATCGGTGTCATCTGAGTCATCTGCGGATCGTGAAAGGTAGGCCTTCGGTTGATTTTCAAGTTGCCAGCCTCCCTGTCGGAGAGGATTTTGACAGGCATGTCAGGACTACTGGAGACTCCCCCGCACCAACTCTTCGCCGCCTTCCAGGTGTTCTTTGCCCTTTGCATCGGACATGCAGTCATGGATTTCCCGCTCCAGGGAGAGTACATCGCCACCGGCAAAAACTGGCGGCTGCTGAAGAAGCTCGCCGACCCTGCAAGGCCTGAAGATATCTGGCTATGGTGCATGGGCGCTCATTGCCTCATGCACGCCGGTGCCGTCTGGACGGTCACAGGCTCCTTCTTCCTGGCCGCCACCGAGTTTGTTGTTCATTGGACAATCGATGTTGCCAAGTGCAGCGGCAGAACCAATTTCCACCAGGATCAGATCCTTCACTATCTCTGCAAACTCGCCTACGCAGGCCTGATCTATCTGGACTTGTGCCCAGCCTGACGCACCGGGGTTGATAAGACAACCCGCCGAATTGCGTTTCAAAACGGGCCTGTCCTGTGCTCTCCAAACCGCCAGATTGGCGGGCTTTTCGCAAAACTTGGAGATTGCAGAAATATTTAACTTCTATTAATAACATTGAATGATGTTTGTGACTCCGCCCTCCTCAGTCGCCTTCAACCGGCATAAGGTTCGCGGTTTGATGCGTCTGCTTCTGGCGGGTGGAGCTCTGTCGATTGCCGCCTGCAACAGTGTCGGCCCCAAGTCGGAGATTGTGGTCAGCGTCAAGGATCAGAAGCTCGGCCTCTACCAGGATGGCGAGCTGAAGAAAGCCTACACCATCTCAACCTCCAAATTCGGCATCGGCGACCAGCCAGGCAGTTATCGAACCCCCCTTGGCAAGCACGAGGTCATCGCCAAGATCGGCCATGGACTGCCCACTGGCGCCGTCCTGAAAAGCCGCCACTGGAACGGTGAGGTCCTGAAGCCCAACGCCCCCGGCCGTGACCCCATCGTTTCACGGATTCTCTGGCTGCGCGGCATGGAGAGCGCCAACCGGAACGCCATGAAGCGTTTCATCTACATTCATGGCACCACCGAGGAAGGCAATCTTGGCAAGCCTGCCAGCTTTGGGTGCATCCGAATGGGCATGACTGATGTCGTCGATCTTTTTAATGACGTTGGCATCGGTGCCAA
>JBIIRD010000124.1:0-9201 GCA_044341745.1 Prosthecobacter sp.
TCGCTCCGCCGAGATGAGCGAGAGGCTGGCGCTGGCAGGCAGGGTTTTCGGAATTCGTGAACGCTTCAGTCTGCCGGACTGCCTGCTCATCTTGCGGAGCAAGATGGCTACTTTGCTTCGCTTGCTCGACGCTGATGAACCATCGGCAGGTTGTTCCGCGAACATTCAAGACCAGGGGGCTCAAAACCTCCGCTCATTTCTTCTCCCGAGAAAGGTGCTTCGCTGGTTCCACCGTGGTTGTCCCTCCGAGGGCTTTGCGCCAGGGACTGGGCCGCCTGCCAGGACGAATCAGCGGCTGAACAGGGGCTTCCTTTTCGCGCCGTCCGAGGACGGCGCCGCCGGGGCGGAGCTTGCAGCCTTTTCCTTCTCCGCGCTGTCGCGGTAAAAGATGACTCCGTTGCGCTTGAGGTTGGAGATCAGGCCGGCAAACTCGTTCTTCAGTTCGGTGTCGTTCATCAGCGCCCCCAGCAGGCCCTTGCTGGTGGTGACGTTGCGGGCGGCGGCCGCGAAGCTGTCGGCGGCCTTCTTGATGGACTGCAGGGATTCATCGGCCGTGGTCATCACCTTGTCGGCCTTGGCGATGGCCGGGTCGAGCTTGTCAAACATGGGGCCCAGGCGCCTGCTGGATTCCTCGACGTTTTTCGCGCTGACCTTGAAGCTGGCTGCCGCCTCCTTGAAGTCCGCGAGGGCGGACTTGAGGTTGCCGGCGTTCTCCTCGCCCAGCACCTTTTCATCGACGCGGGTCATCGTCTTGTTGAGGTGCTCCATGCTGGTCTGGAAGTCCTTGATGGTCTTGTCGGAGAGGGCCTCCTTGTTGATCTTTTCCATCGCGCCTTTGACGTCCACCAGGGCATGACGCACGTCGTCGAGCACGACATCGACCTTCTTGGCGACGACCTCGGCCTGGCTCTGCAGGTCGGAAAGGCCGCCGGACTGGGAGCCCGTGATGATCTCGGTCCTGTCGTGAGGAATGAAGTCCTTGGTCTCCTTCCCCGTGGGTTTGATCTCCACCAGGGCGTCCCCCATGAGGCCCTGGGAGCCGATGGAGAAGGTGGCGTCGGAGGGGATCATGACGTCCTTGAACAGCTCCAGGTCGATGATGACGCCGGTGAAGGTGGGATTGAGCGAGGGGTTCTGGTTGACCTTGCCGACTCGCGAGCCGCCGAGGTAGACCGGGGAGCCTTCCTTGATGCCAGCGGCGTTGGGAAAGGCCACGCGCAGGTCGTAGGTGTCCTTGAAGAGCTCGCGGACGCGCCCGAACTGCAGGATCAGCCCGCCGAGCAGGAGGAGGCCGACGAGCACGAACAGGCCGACAAGCATTTCGGTTTTTTTATCGCGGTCGATCATGGGAAGAAGGGGGTGGGATGAAGGTGGGGCGGCTCAGCAGGTGATGTCCGAGCGGCCGTTGATGAAGTTCTGGACGACCTCGTCGTCCGTTTCACGAAGCTGGGCGGGGGTGCCGAGGAAGCGGAGTTCGCCGCGGTAGAGCATGGCGACGCGGTCGGCGATCTTGAAGATGCTGCGCATGTCATGCGTGACGATGATTGAGGTGACCCCGAAGCGTTTCTGCATGCGCAGGATCATCTGGTCGATGATGTCGGAGCCGATCGGGTCGAGACCGGAGTTGGGCTCGTCGTAAAGGATGCACTCGCTGTGGTCGATGATGGCCCGGGCGATGCCGGTGCGCTTTCTCATGCCGCCGGAGAGGCTGGTCGGGTACTTGTGGCGGTGCTCGTCCAGGTCCACGGCCTGGAGGGCCTCGCGGACCCGTCGGCGGACCTCGGCCTTGTCACGCACGCCACGTTCCAGCAGCGGGAAGGCGACGTTTTCCTCGACGGTGAGGTTGTCAAAAAGGGCGGCGCCCTGGAAGAGCATGCTGACCTTCTGGCGGATGGGCGCCATCTCGCGCTCCTTCAGGCCGTTGACGTGCATGCCAGCCACGAAGATGTCGCCTTCATCAGGTTTGATGAGGCCGATGACATGCTTCATCATGACGGTCTTGCCCTCGCCGCTGGGGCCGATGACGCAGAGGGTCTCCCCATGGCGGAGGCGGAGGTTGACGCCCTTCAGCACCTCCTGGGCGCCAAAGCGCTTCTTCACGCCGCGCAGTTCGATGAAGACATCGTTGGCGACACCGTTTTCCGGCCGGGAGTTCATGCGGGGGGTGGCGTCTGGCATGGTTCAGGCGTTGCCGATGGGGAAGACGTAGTTTAGCAGGATGGAGAGGAAGAAGTTCACCACCAGCAGCACGAGCGAGGAGATGACCACGGCGCGGGTGGTGCCGGAGCCGACGCCGACAGCGCCATTTTCCGCCGACAGTCCCTGGTGGCAGGAGATGAGGGTGATCAGCATGCCGAAGACGAAGCCCTTGATCATGCCGATGGAGAGGTCCTCCATGTTCGTGTGGTCGATCATGTGGGTGAGGTACCAGGCGGTGGGCATCTGATAACCCACGCTGGAGACGGCGAAGGAGGCGCCAAGGCCGAAGGAAATGCTCTCCGCGACCAGGAAGGGCATGGAGATCATCATCGCCAGGAAGCGAGGCAGGACCAGGTAGTCCACGGGATGGACCCCCATCACGCGCAGGGCGTCCACCTGTTCGGTGACCTTCATGGTGCCGATGTCGGCGGCCATGGCGGCACCCACGCGGCCCGCCACCATCAGCCCGGCCAGCACGGGCCCCAGCTCACGGCAGAGAGCCACGGAGACCACGGCTCCGACCGTGGTTTCAACGCCGAAGTCCTTGAACTTTGCATAGGTCTGGAAGGTGAACACCGCGCCCGTGAAGGCCCCGGTGACGATCACCACCCCCTGTGAACCGTAGCCGATCGCCACGATCTGCTGGGCCACCAGCCGCAGCCGCCAGACACCGGAACGCAGGGCGATCAGCAGCTCCTTCGCCAATGCCGCCAGCTGCCCCAGATAGGACAGGAAGTGCAGGGAGATGCGGCCAATGAAGGCCAGTAGGTCAATGGGGGAACGCATCGGCGGCGGACCATGGCACTGACTGCGGCAAAGGCAACGTCTCTAGGTGGGTTGTGAGAGCCTGTGGCGGCAAATCTTTCGATACAATCAAGAATAGCCTCGCCTTGTTTCGTGCGGAAGTCATCATGCACCCGCATTATTTCCCCATGAGCACATCGCCACCCTCCGTTCCTCAAGAAAAAAAAGGCATGTCCTGCCTCGCCATCGGTGGCATCGGCTGCCTTGTGATCCTCGCCGTCCTGTTTCTCGGAGGCGGCGCCCTGGTGGCCAAGTTTTTCCCCCAATGGAAGTCAGCGATTGAAGAGTACTCCAAAAACGCGGCATCCAACCCCGACAAGGCGGCCGCCATGCTGGGCATCAAGATGCTCCCGAACGTCGTGATCGTCCGCGAGGATGACGCCGCCAAGTCCATCACTTTCAAAGCCGGCCAGGAAGGTGAGGAGATGACCATGCATTATGACGGCCTGAGCCAGGGCAAAGGCCGTCCGCGCGTCACCAACAGCAAGGGTGAGGACGTGGATCTTGCGGCCAAAAGGAAGGCGGAGGCTTCCCAGGCAGCTCCGGCCCCAGCTCCTAACAACTAAGATTTCACAGGCATGGCAGGGCTCCTTCATCCCGGCCTCGTCATTCTTTCGGGCGCCGGACTCTCCGCAGAGTCCGGCGTTCCCACGTTTCGGGGCGCGGACGGGCTGTGGGAGGGACACCGGATCGAGGACGTGGCCACGCCGGAGGCCTTTCAACGCCAGCCGGAGCTGGTGCACCGCTTTTACAACCTGCGCCGCGCGGCTCTCAATGACGCCATGCCGAACGCGGCCCACGAAGCCCTGGTCAGGCTGGAGCAGGGCTGGCCCGGCCCTTTTCTGCACATCACCCAGAATGTCGATGACCTGAGCGAGCGCGCCGGGGCGAAGAAGATCCTGCACATGCATGGCCAGCTACGGCAGGTTCGCTGCCTGTGGTGCCGCAGCGTCCTGGAATGGCACATCGACCTCGCAGTCTCAACGCCCTGTCCCGAGTGCGGCAGAACGGGCAGGCTGCGGCCGGACATCGTCTGGTTCGGCGAGATGCCCTATTACATTGATGAAATCACGCGCGCCCTGCAGACGGCGGACGTGTTTGTCTGCACCGGCAGCAGCGGCGTTGTGTACCCGGCGGCAGGCTTTGTGCGTCTCGCGGCGGAGTCGGGCTGCAAGCGGCTCGTCGAGGTGAACCTGGAGCCCACGGGCATCAGCGGGCAGTTCACCGAACTACGCCAGGGCCCGGCGACGCGCGAAGTGCCGCAACTGGTGGAGGAACTGCTCGCGGGTCTTTGCCGATGAACTGAATGAGCCGTTTAAGAGCCTGCCAAGGGGTTGAAAAATCCCTCTGCCCCAGAGAATGGCTTCGTGTGCACGTCGAGACGGGCTCAAGAGAGGAAGTCGTTGTGCCGAAAACTTCAGGCCGGGGTGGGCACGGTGGCGGGAGTTGTCAGGGCAGAAAAATGGGTGGGAGGCGTTTGAACCCTTCCATTTGCCGGAGGCAGTTCATCCGGTCGTTGCCTGAACCAAAAAGATGAAAAGCCTGCTTGCCTTGATCAACTTTCAGAACTATCTGAAAGTATGATGTCAAAAAAAGCTGCTCCCGAAACCAAGGCCGCCGAGGCGGGCTGGGAGCAGTCGCGTGAGGAGTTCATCGCCCAGTGGGGCGCACTGGGCAGCAACTGGGGGATCAACCGCACCATGGCCCAGATTCACGCCTTGCTGATCACCGCGCCGGAGCCAATGCACACGGAGGAGGTCATGGCGCGCCTGCGCATCAGCCGCGGCAACGCCAACACGAACCTCCGCGAGCTGATCGGCTGGGGCCTGGTGCGCCTGGTGGTGAAGAAGGGCGAGCGCCGGGAGTATTTCGAGGCGGAGAAGGACGTCTGGAAGATGTTCATCATCATCGCCCGGGAAAGGAAGCGCCGTGAGCTGGACCCCGCGCTGGCCGTGCTGCGCCAGTGCGCCGAGCAGACCCGTGCCGAAAAAGCCGGGCCGGGCAGGCAGTTCCATGCCCAGATGAAGGAGCTCAAGGAGTTTGTCGAGTTCGGCATGAAGGTGTCCGACACCGTGTCCTCCATGAAGCACGCCTCCGCGCTGCAATGGGCCATGCGCCTGCTGGGCTGATCCCTTTTTTTGACCCTGTGTTTCAGAAATATCTGAAACTTCCGATAACACAAACAACACAACCCACCCTGAAAGGAACCAACACCATGAATGAAACCGTCCTCACCTACGCCCTGTATCTCGGGCTTGCCGTCGCCATGACCGTCTGGGTCGCCCGGACCCTGCACCGCAACGGCCGCATCTTCCTCGTCGAATGCTTCCACGGCAACACGGAGCTGGCGGACAGCGTGAACCACCTGCTCGTCGTCGGCTTCTACCTCATCAACATCGGCTTCGTGTCGCTTTATCTGAAGACCACGGAGGAGGTGCTGGGAGCCCGGGGCGTGTTTGAGGCGCTCAGCGGCAAGATGGGCGTCGTGCTGCTGGTGCTCGGGGCGATGCACTTCTTCAACCTGCTCGTCTTCACGCGCATGCGCAAACGTGCCCAGCTCGCCGTCATGCCGCCGCCGGTGCCACCGGTGCTGAAGGTGGGTGTCTGAGCCGGCTCCGCCTCTGGGCGCGGACACTGACGTCCGCGCTCTGCTGGAAACCCTCTTTGAATCCCTCGCCATGAAACCCGTCCGCTTCCTTCACAAACTACGCCGCACCTTGGTCGCCATGTTCTGGGGCTGGGTGGCTTTCATGGCCGGCTATGCGATTCTTGCAGGGCTCGATTGTGTTCTGGACTCGCATCCAATGCCAGGGCGCGATCTTTGGATATTCTGGCTGCTTGTCGCTGCCTACAGCGTGCCCGTGATTCTGACCGCGTGGCTGCTGATTCTGCTGCCCGTGGACTGCCTGGTGCCGGAGGCTTCGTGGCTGCGGAAACCTTGGATCGCCGCCTGGCTCGGCCTGTGGATCGGCATGCTTCCGTTCACCGTGCTGGGCACCTGGGACTCGATGACCAGCTTCGAGAGCTGGTGGCGCGAGGTGCTTCGCGGTCTGAATGACCCAAGCACCTGGCTTTACCTCGGTGGTGCCGGCATCACCGGCCTGACCGCCGCCCTGCACATCGTGCTGAAACACCCACGGCAGTCAGGCTCCACGGCCTAACGCCATCCTTCCTGATTCCATCCTCCGATCTCTCTTTTGTCTTCAGCTCTTCTCCACGCCATGAACACCCTCACTCTTTTCTACGACGCCCGCTGCGGCCTGTGCTCGCGGGTGCGGCAGTGGCTCAGCAGCCAGCCGAGTTATGTCAGGCTTGAATTCGTCCCCTATGACTCGCCCGAGGCCGAGCGACGCCTGCCTTCGATCCGGCATCTGCATGCCGATCAGGAGATCCTGGTCATGGCGGACACGGGCGAGGTCTGGCAGGGGGCCGGCGCCTGGGTCATGTGCCTTTGGGCGCTGCGCGAGTTCCGGGGCTGGTCGGCGCGGCTGGCCAGCCCGGCGATGCAGGGCATGGCGCGCAAGGTGGTACACTGGATCTCGCAGAACCGCATCGGCCTGTCGCGCCTGCTCGGGTATCAGAGCGATGCCGAGCTGCTGGCCGTGGCGGAGCGGGACATGCGGGAGCCGGCTTGTGAACTCAGGACGCAGCGTCCTCCTGCCGCGGCGAGGCCGAGGACGCGCAGGCTGCATGACCTGGACCTGATTGACTGAGGCATCGTGGGGGCTGCCTGTCAGACAGGTCTTGCCTCCGGCTGGGATTCCTGGCTTGTATTCCGGATTCCCGATCCCATGCCGCAAGCCACGACACGCACCCCCTGGTACCGCATCCTCTATGTGCAGGTGCTGATCGCCGTCGCCCTCGGTGTCACGCTGGGCTGCCTGTTCCCGGAGCAGGGCAAGGCGCTGAAGCCGCTGGGGGACGGGTTCATCAAGCTGATCAAGATGATGATCGCGCCGATCATCTTCTGCACGGTGGTGCACGGGGTGGCTTCGATGGGCGACCTGAAGAAGCTGGGGCGCATCGGCGGCAAGACGCTGCTTTATTTCGAGGTGGTGTCCACGGTGGCGCTGCTGATCGGCCTGCTGGTGGTGAACCTCCTGAAGCCGGGCGTCGGCTTCAACGCCAACGTCGCGGAGCTCGGCGCCCGGGCCGTGGAGTCGGCGCATGAGTATGCCGGCAAATCGCAAGGCCTGAGCACGACGGACTTCCTGCTCAACATCATCCCGGGCAGCTTTGTGGGCGCGTTCACCAGCGGCGATCTGCTGCAGGTCCTGTTCATCGCGCTGATCACCGCCTTTGCGCTGGCCGGTCTGGGCGAGCGCGGCCGGCCGGTGCTGGAGGTGATCGAGCGCACGGGCGAGGTGTTCTTTGCCGTCATGGGCATCGTCGTGAAGGCGGCGCCGGTGGGGGCGCTGGGGGCCATGGCCTTCACGGTGGGCAGCTACGGCATCGGTTCTTTGCAAAAGTTGTTATGGCTGATGCTCGGCTTCTACCTGACCGCCGGGCTGTTCGTGGTGGTCGTGCTGGGCGGCATTGCGCGCGGGTGCGGGTTCTCGATCTTCCGCTTCCTGCGGTACATCAAGGAGGAGCTGCTGCTGGTGCTGGGCACGAGCTCGTCGGAGACGGCCCTGCCCCTGATGATCCAGAAGCTGCGCGGCCTGGGCTGCGCGCCGGCCACGGTGGGGCTGGTGGTGCCGACCGGCTACAGCTTCAACCTGGACGGCACGAACATCTACATGACGATGGCGGCGGTGTTCCTGGCGCAGGCGACGAACACGCCGCTGGATCTGGGGCAGCAGTTCAGCCTGCTGCTGGTGGCCATGATCACCTCCAAGGGGGCAAGCGGAGTGACAGGGGCGGGCTTCATCACGCTGGCGGCGACGCTGGCGGTGGTGCCGGGCATTCCGGTGGAGTCGCTGGCGCTGATTGTCGGCATCGACCGCTTCATGAGCGAATGCCGGGCGCTGACGAATTTCATCGGCAACGGCGTCGCCACCGTCGCCATCAGCCGCTGGGAGGGCGAGGTGACGCCCGAGGTGCTGAACGCCAACCTGCGCGATCCGGTGCGGCTGCCGGAGCCGGGGTGAGGCCGGAGAGGTCCGGTGGTGCGTGCGGAGCTTCATCGGCCTTCGTCTTCGGCCCCGGCGCAGCGGTGCGCCACCAGAGATCTGCGCATCATCGACAGGCAGAGAGGGCGGCGCCAGCAAAGTAGCCATCTCGCTCCGCCGAGATGAGCGAGAGGCTTGCGCCGGCAGGAAGGGTTTTCGGAGTTCGTGGACGGCTGAGCCTGCCGGACTGCCCGCTCATCTTGCGGAGCAAGATGGCTACCTTGCTTCGCTTGCCCGGCGCTGATGAACCCATCGGCAGGTCGCTCCGCGAAGGTTCAAGACTAACGAAAAGCAGGATCAGGGTGGCAACGAATCATCTTAGAGGCGGCGAGGCGGCGCCAGCAAAGTAGCCATCTCGCTCCGCCGAGATGAGCGAGAGGCTTGCGCCGGCAGGTAGAGTTTTCGGAGTTTGTGGACGGTTGAGCCTGCCGGACTGCCCGCTCATCTTGCGGAGCAAGATGGCTACCTTGCTTCGCATGCCCGGCGCTGATGAACCCATCGGCAGGTCGCTCCGCGAAGGTTCAAGACTAACGAAAAGCAGGATCAGGGTGGCAACGAATCATCTAGAGGCGGCGAGGCGGCGCCAGCAAAGTAGCCATCTCGCTCCGCCGAGATGAGCGAGAGGCTTGCGCTGGAAGGAAGGGTTTTCGGAGTTCGTGGACGGTTGAGCCTGCCGGACTGCCCGCTCATCTTGCGGAGCAAGATGGCTACCTTGCTTCGCATGCCCGGCGCTGATGAAACCATCGGCAGGTCGCTCCGCGAAGGTTCAAGACTAACGAAAAGCAGGATCAGGGTGGCAACGAATCATCTAGAGGCGGCGAGGCGGCGCCAGCAGAGTAGCCATCTCGCTCCGCCGAGATGAGCGAGAGGCTTGCGCTGGCAGGAAGGGTTTTCGGAGTTCGTGGACGATTGAGCCTGCCGGACTGCCCGCTCATCTTGCGGAGCAAGATGGCTACCTTGCTTCGCATGCCCGGCGCTGATGAAACCATCGGCAGGTCGCTCCGCGAAGGTTCAAGACTAACGAAAAGCAGGATCAGGGTGGCAACGAATCATCTAGAGGCGGCGAGGCGGCGCCAGCAGAGTAGCC
>JBIIRD010000163.1:0-2708 GCA_044341745.1 Prosthecobacter sp.
CGACGGTCATCCAGGGGCGCAAGTGCTCTGGCAAGGCCTCGCCAAGCTCGACATCATCACCGAGGTCTGGCGCAGACTACGTCATTCTCCCTCTTGTGGGTAAAGCTCAGAGCCTGCTGCCGCTTTCCTGAGCCAGCCTGCTGGCGTGAACCACCCTGGGGTTTCGATGGCGTGACTGATCTGCGATCCGGTGGTTCGGAGGCTGGTGTGGAGCGGAGTTATCGACCACCGCAGCAGGCTGCGGAATGAAGGCGGCAGCAGGCTGCCGCAGTCCAAAGAGGCTGCTGCCGCCGCTGCTTTCCTGGGCCTCTGTGACCACGCGAAACAGGCTCGAGGCAAAGGAGCATGAGGCCGAGTCAGGGAGGCTTCCGGCACTTGGAAAACCAATCCACCTCACCTGGAACACGGGGTGATCCTGTGTTCTGTCATGTTTCCGCATTCATCGTTCGGCAGGCCGGATCAGACCACCACGTTCACGAGCTTGCCGGGAACGACGATGACCTTCTTCACGGGCTTGCCCTCCATGAACTCCTGCACGCGCGGGCTGGCGAGGGCGATCTTTTCGATCTCCTCCTTGCTCGCGGCGACCGGCACGCGGGCCTTGTCACGCAGCTTGCCGTTGACCTGGAACACGACCTCCACCTCGTCCTCGATGAGCGCGGCGGGATCGTAGTCCGGCCAGGTTTCGTCGCTGAGGAAACCGGGAGCGGCCAGGGCCGGGAAGCGGGCGCGGATCTGCTGGTTCAGCTCCTCGGCCAGGTGCGGGGCGAAGGGACTGAGCACCTTGAGGAAGGTCACGATGGACGCGGCCGGCTTCACCTCGGCGCCGGTGAAGGCGTTGGTGCAGACCATCATCTGGCTGATCGCCGTGTTGAAGCTGAGCTTCTCGATGTCCTCGCCGCACTTCTTGATGGTTTCGTGCAGGGCCTTGGTGAGCTGCTTGTTGGCGGGCACGTCCTGCAGGGCGCCGGAGACGCTCCACTGGCCTTCCTCGTTCTGCTCCATGACCAGGCGCCAGACGCGGGCGAGGAAGCGATACACGCCCTCGACACCCTTCATGCTCCAGGGCTTCACCTGCTCAAGCGGGCCCATGAACATTTCATAGAGGCGCAGAGCATCGGCGCCATATTCACGCACGACATCGTCGGGGTTCACCACGTTGCCGCGGGACTTCGACATTTTCTGACCGTCCTCGCCGAGGATGAGGCCCTGGTTCACCAGGCGCTGGAAAGGTTCCGGTGTGCTGACATAGCCAAGGTCGAAGAGCACCTTGTGCCAGAAGCGGGCGTAAAGCAGGTGCAGCACGGCGTGTTCGGTGCCGCCGACGTAAAGATCGACGCCGCCGGGCTTGCCACCACCCATCCAATACTTCTCGGCAGCCTCACCGACAAAGCGGTCGCTGTTCCGTGCATCGCAATAACGCAGGTAATACCAGCATGAGCCGGCCCACTGGGGCATGGTGTTGAGCTCACGTTTCGCGGTCGCGGAATACTGCACCCAGTCGGTGGCCTTGGAAAGCGGAGGCTCGGGCGTGCCGGTGGGTTTGAAGTCTTCCAACGTCGGCGGCAGCAGCGGCAGCTCGGATTCGGGAATGCCGCGATGATGGCCGTCCTCCCAGACAATCGGGAAGGGCTCGCCCCAGTAGCGCTGACGGCTGAAGAGCCAGTCGCGCAGCTTGAAGTTGGTGGTGCCTTTGCCGAGGCCTTTTTCTTCGAGCCAGGCGGTGATCTTCTGCTTGGCCTCCGGCGTGGGCAGGCCGTCGAGGAAGCCGGAGTTCACGGCGATGCCGTCAGCAGTATGGAGCACAGGCGTCCCGCCTGTGTTTGGGCGTTGAACAGGCGGGACGTCTGCCCCCCATGATTCAAACCACTGAAACTCCCCCTCCCTCAGCCCAGCTTCCAGAGGGTTCTTCCAGATGTAATCTCGCACAAAACTTTCATGCTCCCTGCTGCGAATCAGCCGGTCAAAGTTTTCTTCCTGCCAGAAGGAACCTTCATCCCCCAAAAGCTTGTTGATCTCTTTGGCTGTAAAGCTTTTCCATGAATGCAGGATTTTCGACAAGTCCTCCCCTGGCGACAGGGTCACGAGAACATGCACATGGTTGGGCATGACCACATAGGCATTCAGCGTGTAGCGGCTGCCATCAAAATGAGCAAGCGCATCGGTGATGATCTGTCGGCATTCGGGCCGCTTTAACACGCAGCTGCCATGGCCTGCATCCAGCCATGCGCTGGCTGCTTCAAAGATCCGGGCGTCATGCTCGTGTTTTTGCTCCTCGGGAAGCCGGGAAGCATGCTGGCTCATCTCATGCAATTCACGCAGCTTCTCCGCTGGCAGGCTGTCCGCGAGACGCCAGGTCAAGAAGTATTGCTTCGCATCCTGCTGCCAGTGCGGAAGGTTCCTGCGTTTTTTTTCAACCTCGGCGCGATCATTGAGGTAGTTGCTTGGGGACGTTGCATGAAGCACAGGCGTCCCACCCGTGCCTTGGCATTGAACAGGCGGGACGCCTGTTCCCCATACGACCTGCTTGATCGGCAGCTCAAACTTCTGCGCAAATTCGAAGTCACGCTCGTCATGTGCCGGCACGGCCATGATGGCGCCGGTGCCGTAGCCCATGAGGACGTAGTCGGCGATCCAGATGGGGATGCGCTCGTTGTTGACCGGATTGATGGCGTAGGCGCCGGTGAAGACGCCGGACTTTTCCTTCG
>JBIIRD010000071.1:0-26165 GCA_044341745.1 Prosthecobacter sp.
CACCTGGGCCGCTCCTTCGCTCAACGCCACATGGATGCCCGCGCTGTCGATGCTCAGCGTCATGCTGCGGCTGCCCACGCTGATCGTCCGGTTCTTCGTCGACCCCTGGCTGAAGAACAAGCCCGTGTCCCCGTAGAAGGTGCCCGTGAAGGTCTTGCTCAGCCCGCCGATCATGACCCGGCCGGAGAAGGTGCCGCTGCCTGGCACAATCGTGCCCGTAAACCAGCCCACCGTGCTGTTGCCCGTCGCCACCACGCCGTAGGGTGAAAGCAGGCCGTAGAAACTGTTGCCCTGGCCCGGCGCTGCCGCGAACGCATTGGTAACGAACACCGCCTCCGCCACCACGTCCTGGGCGGGCATTGTGAAGCTGAGGACGTTGCCCAGCTCCGTGGCACCGGCAGGCTTCGAGGCCCAGTGGCTGAACACATAACCTTTCAGGGGCAGGGCGGTCAGCTTCACGGGAACACCCGGCAGGATCTGCGACACCTTCGGGTTGGCTGTTGCAATCACAGGCAGGAAGCCCGTGGCCGCCGTCCGGGGCGTGGCCACCAGCGTCAGGGCACCCGCCTGAGACACGGCCACCGGTGCCGTGCGCGTCACCGTCAGCTTGTAGCGCCGGGTGTAAGTAAAGGTCCTCGTCACCGTCAGGGAGGCGTTGCCCTTGAGGTCGTAGGCCGTCACGGAGATCGTGTTGCTGCTGCCTTCCACAGGAACAATCTCAAGGCTCCAGGGAATGCTGGACGGCCGGGTGCTGGCTCCGAGGGTGGCGGTCACGGGAGGCGCACCGTTGAACACAACCTCCACGCGGTCGATGCCGTTGGCATCCCCAGCCGTTCCCGTCACCAGGTAAGGGCTGGCAGCACTCAGGGCCTTTGTCGCCGCCGTTGGTGCTGTCACCGCCAAAACCGGCCTAGTCGTGTCATTGGAGAGGATGCGGACCATGGCGCTGGTCAGGGTTCCGAGTTCAGACCCGGGCCCCGGATTGCTGAGGCTGACCGTGAAGCGCTTGTTGGGCTGCCCGCCGGTTTTCGGGGACAGGGTGAGAGTGAAGGTCTTGCTGGTTTCACCAGCATCGAAGCTGACCACGGAGTCCACCGCCGTGTAATCCGTGCCTGCGACAGCGGCTGCAAATGGAGGCACGGCGCTGGAAGTGCCGTTTGCCGTCTTGAGGGTCACGCTGGCGGGTTCCAGATGGCCGGTCCTGGTGAGCGTGACCACGGCGCTGGAGGCGCCCTGGTTGACCGTGTAGAGGGCGGAGCTCAGGGAGAGGGTTGCCGGCGTGGTGACCACATGGACCTCCAGGGTGAGGCTGCCATCGTTGCCAAGGATGTCCGTGGCGCTGAGAGTGACTTCATGGGTGCCCACACTGAGCATCGTTCCCGCGACTGGGGACTGGGTGGAGCTGGCGATGCCCTGCGGATCACTGATCAAGGCCTGGGGCAGGTAGTTAGGCAGGGCCACAGAACCCGCGGGTGAAGTCACGAAAACCAGCGGAGAGAAACCACCCGCAGGGGCTGCAATCACAGGAGCCACGTCGTCGGCAAGAGGATCCCCGCCCAGGAAATACTCATCCAGGTTGCTGCGGCCATCACCGTCCGTGTCGGCATCAAAATCCAACGTGTCACCGCCTAGCGGGATACCCAGGCCGACGGCCCAATCGGCAAATTCAGCATAAAAATCACTAACGAGAGCAACCTTGTTGCCCATGTAGCCGCCATAGACCAAACGATAACCGGCTGGCAGGCTTTCCACCGTGGCAAAGGTGCCATTCAGAGTGGCGTAGGTCGAGATGACGTGGATCAAGGATTCAGGGTCCAGGGCCTGAATGACCAGCCTGGAAGTCCCCCCCAGGGTCAGCGTGCCAGCCTTGATCACATCGTTAGTTGTTCCTGAAACATCACAGACATACACCCCACCCGCATTCAAGCTAACGCTGCTGGCACCAAGACTGGCCGTGTCACCTGCGCCGGGTGAAAGGATGGCTTCATTGCTGAATATCAGGGTCATGGGAACGATTCCGGAAGATTCACCCACCAAACTGCTTCCAGCCGTGAAGGTGGCACTTTCAAAGCCGCGCAGCTTGCCTTGAGCATTGTCGAAACTCGCCAGGGTCACACCCGTGACGTTTCCAAGCGTGACATTGTTGGCGAGGCTGCTGCCGGCCGTCACATAAGCGCTGCCAACCAGGGAGGCTGTCAGTGCAGCAGGTGTGGCGCGGATCAGGCTGAAACCCGCATCACCGGTCTCGGCCAGGGTCTGGCTGACGGTGATTCTCACATCCCCGTTGACGGTCAACCCGTCAAAGCCCCGGTAGCGTCCTGTCGAAGCACCCACATTTTGGGCCAGTGTTGGAACACGGCTGAACTTAACATCCAGGATCGCGTCCGCAGAACCCACGCACGCGACTGCCGCCGGGTCGTAGCTGGAGTGCGCGGAGTAGGTGACCGGACTGGTGCCGTTGTTGATGCGCAGGGTTTCAAAGTTCCGATAGGTGCTGCTGGGGCCGATGAGCCCCGAAGCCTGATAATTGCCGCCTCCGACAAGCTCCAGAATGTCCGAACCAGCACCCGCATCAATGTAGCCGGGTTCCACCGAAATGTTCTGGTTGGCAACGCCACTGGTGGTGCCCACCTGCCAGGTATCATGCCCACCCCCAAGAAGAACCCGCTCAAAGTTGCGGTATTTGCCGCTGCTTCCCACGATGACGTTGGTGCTGTTGTCGCGAACCGTTCCCGTTGCATAGCTCAAGTCGAGCAGATCCAGATCGGCACCACTTGTCGCCGTTCCTGCATCCACAGAAGTGATGGAAGCGTCCGTCGCCGAGGCCATCCAAATATCGGTGGCCGCCATGTCGAGTGTGAAGACTTCAGCATTGGCAAAACGGCTGCTGTTCCAACCACCTCCGCCGAGCATGGACACGTAGTCCGTTCCGGCACCTGCATCGATGATCGAACCACCTGCAAAACTGACTCCAACGTTCAACGTGATGGTGTTGATGCCTGCATCCAGAGTCACGGTGCCAGCGAGGCTGCCAGCGAGGTTCAGCGAATCAAAACCTCGGTAGCGGGCCGCGGCACCGAAGTCGGCGCCATTGAGCGCCTGGCCGGAAGGAACCGAGAGCACATCGCCCTGGATGGTATTGGAGGTGACCCGGTTGCTGCGGGCATCGATGCTGCTGAAGGAGTCGTCCGCAGCGTGCAACTGCCAGGTGTCATCGCCATCACCTGTGTTGCGAGCATCCTGCGTGGTGGAGAGTTCCACAAGATCCACACCAGCCATGGCGGCGAGGTCCAGCGCTGCAGAATGCAGCCCGCTGCTGCCCAGACGCACTGTATTCAAGCCGGCGGACAGGTCCACGGATCCATGGGAGGAGGAGCCATATTTGGCGAAAAGGTTGTCTTCCGCGCCAGCGTTGTAGCTGCCAGTGAGGCTGGCACCATCCTCAAGAATGAGATGGGTGAAATTGAGGAACTCAGCCTCGGCAAGCAGGCTGGCTACGCCTGATTTGACATTGGCCGCGGACACGGCGGTGGAGGAGCCCACGACCAACGTGTCAACACCGCCATTACCTTCCACATCGGTGTTTGAGGTTCCAATATAAGTGAAAAAATCATCCCCTGAAGTCAGAGTCAGAGTGCCGACGATCTGACCACCCACAAGATTGACTGCAGCGATCCCGACGGAGCCAACATTCAAACTGCCATTCCAAACGGCTCCGGGCCCAAGGTTCAGCACTTCAAAATTTCGAAAACGGGCAGAAGAGCCAAACATGGAGGCATTGATGTCGTTGATATTGCTGACATTCAGCGTGTCACTGCCGCCCCCGGCATCAATGAACTGGGCCCCTCCTCCCGTCAGAACGCCGGCCACGCCACCGACCGTGGTTCTTTCAAGCACTACACTGTTATCAGCATTGGCCCCAAGACCTCCCTCTGCTTCGAGAAGCTGGTTGACGGACATGGTCGCACCACCCGCCAGCTCGAGGTTGTTGAAGGACCGGTACATGCCCGTATTATCGGTGATGCTCTCAGCAAGAGTGAGGGCACCTTGAAGCCTCAACGTGTCCACTCCAGAAGCGGCAGCCGTGCCGGTGTTGGTAAAATCGCCGCCCTCCAGGTAAGAGAAATTGCCGGAAACGGTCAAAAATGCTGCATCAAGCACAAGCCTGTCGTTGCCAGATCCCAGTGTCACATAGCTTAAGTTGGTCGAGCGCACTCTCAGCAGACTGACAACATCGGCACCACCCCCTGTTTGAATGGATCTTGCTGTGCCAGCTCCAGTTGAGGTCAGGCTTCCTCCGCTGATGCTGATGGAATCAGCTGAAGGCTGGTTTGCCTGACCCACAATTAGAGTCTGTGCACTCAGCGTGGCACCATCACGAAGAAGTAGTGACGAGGATCCTGTCGTGGTGTTAGCAAGGCTGACACCATTGCGGGTTGCAAGAATCTTCATTCGTGAGTCGGGATCTCCGGCATTGCCGGTTCCAAGAGTGATCCGGGTGCCATTGCCAGCGACGATTCCGTCGGCAGCAAAGCCGTTCGTGCCGGCATTGATCTGCCCCCCAAAAAGCTGCAAAATAGCGGACACATTGGAGGCATCCACCTCAATGCCAGAAGTCACATAGGGAGCAAAGGATGCCTTGACCGGAGTGTGTTCTGTCTGAATGAGCCCTCCCTGCATGATCAGATTGACCGACCCTGTGTTACTTTGCACGAAAATGCCATACCTGCGTCCTGAAATGGTGGGTCCACTCTGGGTGACAGCATCGCCAATCATCAGGTTAGTTGGCGATTGATTGAGGCGAATACGCAAGGCGGAGTCGCCTGCTGACCAAGGTGCGCCAGGGACAGCAGGGTCATCCCAGTTGGCAGTAATGCTTCCACCAAGAAGGTTAAGCGCGAGCGATCCATCCGGATCATTGTTTCCCGTAACTCGAATGACATCCCTACTGCCCTGTGTGTAAGCCGTCTTGATTTCACCACCAGTCATGGTGAAGCTTACATGATTGACACAGTCTGAGAAAGCCAATGCGTAAAAGCCGTTGTTGGTTTCTGCCATTGGAGAGAGGCCGTTGCTGATTTCGCCGCCGCTCATGAAAAAGGAAAGCGCTGAACCCGCCTCTCCTCGCCTGCCAATTTTACCAAACTTGACTGCGGCATCCCCCAAGTAGTTTCGAACCTGCGCTCCAGTCACTGCAAAGTCGACTTTGCGCTGGTCGCGTACTTCCACCGCAGCTTCCCCATCGGTTCGGTCCAAAGTTCCGCGCGTGATGGATCCTGACATCAAATTGATTTCAGAGTGACAGGTGCGGCTCCCCTCAGAAACGGAATTGGTCGTCTGGATGGTAAGCACCTGATGATGGTCGGCCTGAAGTGACGCTCCTTCATTCAAGGTGAAGGTGTTATGAAGAGTCCCGTCAAACATCTGGATTAGATTCGGCTTGAACAGGGTTGTCTCATCCGAATCGCCTGTCTGCCTGACCAAAACGCCGCCCTTGAAGGACACCACGTTGGACTGGCTACCAAGCAACTGCGCCATCGTTCCAACATCGTACTGCCCACCATTAACATTCAGTTGGACGGTCATACTTGAGGCATGAGTGCCAACGCTCGGGCTCCAGACCTCCGGGTCATCAGGGTAGCTTCGGCAGTGCAAAAACGAAGATGAGCCTGGCCTCAGCGGAGCTGGATACGCATGAAATTGGATATTTTTGAGGTCGATGCTATACTCTGCTGCACCCGCACCAAAGTGCCCCAAATTCAAGACGCTGGCATCGTAGCCGTAATTAAAGGCTTCGACCCCACCTGAAAACTCTTTCGAATAACCAACCTGCTGACCATAGAAAGCCGTGCTGGATGGAGTGACCGAGGGGCTGGCAAATTGGTTGATCTGAATGTTTTGCAGGCTCACCACCGCCTTGGAGTTGTAAATGGCCAACAGCGAGGTGTTGGGGCTGTAATTCCAGTTCAGCCCCAAGTAATAGGGGTTCGCCGCCAGATTGATGACGCTGGGAGCTCCAGCTGCCTGCCCCAAATTAAGCGTTGTCAGTGTTCCCAGCCCGGAGAGGCTTTTGACCAGATAGCCCGTGTCAAAGGGCTGGTTTCCAGCGCTTGCCAAATCACCGTCATATCCCGTGTTCAGGTCTGTGAACGAAGCGGATCCCGAAAAGTTAAAAGTACCTCCCGATGAAATCACCGTTGATGGCAGGTCCTGCAGCGGTGTCTGTGCAGCCGCCGGTCCCATCAGCATACAGAGCCATGAAAAAGCAGTCCCCAGCCGTGTTTTAAAGAACCTGGAAAGCTGCTTCATGCTTCTAGATAGCAGCCTTTGGTGCAGTGCATCTCCATTTGGCTTCAATGCATCTCGATGTGGCTTGGGTGTTTTCATTTTGTTGGACAGATGTTGTGGGGAAGAGGGTCGCGGGTCTTGTCTCCGACCGCTCTAGACGACGTGGTGATGGTTCTTCGCGTCTGGCTCAGGATGCGCGGACACGCCGTACAGCCAGCCTGCGCAGGAGGGGCAGATCGTGTGTGTCAGGGGCAGTTCATGCGCCTGGTGCAGCCACTGGCTCCAATGAGTCCAGTGTTCGACGCCTCCTTTCACCAGCCTGACCTGATCACAGACAGAACAGCAGACAGGAAGCGACGGGGAAAGCGCACCAGGCCCTGCGGACAGCCCCTGGGCGCGGCAGGCGGATGATTCTTCAACTCGCTCCAGATAATCACGGATCCATGCAGCCGAGCGGCGTGCCGCCGGTGCGATGGAACCATGGCGTGGCAGCGGCGAGGCTTCAAACAAGGCCACCAGGGCATAATCCTGTCCGCTCATGATGGACAGGGGCGTAGAGAAAGCCATCACGGCGGCATCCAGAACCTCGATACAGCAGGCAGTCTGGCCAGCCTTGGGGATGCGCTGATGCAAGGCATGGGCAACGGCCCTCCCCAGTCCAGGCGAAGCTTGATATCCGGCTTTGAAGTGCCATCTCGCCGCCTGGGATTCAAGCAAGATGACAGAGCGAGCCTGCACTTCATCAGCAAACTGTTTCAAGGCTCCAATGACCGGCCCCAGATGAACTGAGCCGCCTGAATAAAACCAAAATCCCTCCGCTTGAGAACCCGCAGACCGATGAGACGGCCGCCCATTCACCCAGAGACAGTGCATCAGAATCCCCCAGAAAAGCAGTCCAACAGCAACTGAGGCCAAGCTCACCCCACGGACGAGCCACTGTCCTTCGGAGTCCATCTTCCATAAAAGACTTCCTGTTCCAATGGCAAATACTCCCAGCAGCCAGAAGATCACCTGATCTCGAATGCGCAAGGACCGACCCGCCGGCATGACAGTCGCAACCCCCTTCACCGAGTCCTTTTGCTCAGTTGCGGCACGCCGCAGAATCATTTCTTCAGGCAAAAGGAAGCATGAACCCGAGGTTGAGTGGACGAATCGGCTTGTATTCATGGCAAGCTTGGATCTTCACACGCCCCACAAGTCTGTCATGTCGCTATAACTACCGATGCTTGTCGGAACTTATACCGACACCCTCGCTGTCCTCAAACTGGCAAAAATCACCTCATCACCCAGGCAAGCGTGTGCGACTGCATTTCCATTCCCGCAGAATGCCCGGCTTCACACATCCGCACAGCGTGGAAGATCTTTATGTCGCGCAACAATCATGCACTCGTGCCATGAATCAACCGCGACAATCACATTGCTTGTACCACGTGCACTTCTTTCTTCACCTGGTTCCCACAACGGGTCGTGTGGTTTGACTTTCAATGAATGACTTTTCTCATCTTTGCTCAGCCAGTTTTGCTTCAATGGGTCGGCACATTTTTTGAATTTTAATTAGATCCTGTTATTAACTTTGAAACATGCCACATACCTGTGAGATTTCACGCCATACGCTTGGCCTGAGAGATTCAACTAACAAGCCAAGAGCGGTTTACACCTGTGATGTCGGCGACGCGGAGTGGGAGTTTTGCCAGCCCTACCTGTTGCAGATGAGCGAGGACGCGCCCCACGTGAATATCCGCTGCACGAACTCTTCAACGCACTGCGCTATATTGTGCGGGGCAGCTGCCAATGGCAGCTGATACCCCATGAGCTGCCGCCCTGGCAGGAGGTTTACCAGCAGGCCCAGCGTTGGATGAAAGCCGGGTGCTTTGAAGTCATGGCCCACGACCTGCGGGAGCTTTCCCGCCTGGCGAAGGGCAAGGCAGCCCAGCCGACGGCGGCCATCATGGACGGACGCACGCTGCAGTCTTCACCTAAAAGCGGAGGCCGCGCAGGCTACAATGGCTGCAGACGGCGCAATGGCAGCAAGGTGCACATCGCGGTGCCCCCCTGGGCCACCTGCTGGCGCTGAAGGTGACTGCGGCCAATGAGCAGGAACGCGCACAGGTGGGCGAGCTTGCCGAGCAGATCCAGGAGGCAACCGGAGAGAACATCCAGCTCGCCTTTGTGGGTCAAGGCTAGACGGGTGAGGAGCCTGCACGGCAGGTCCAGGCCCATGGCATAGAGCTGGAAGTGGTGAAGCTTTCGGAAGCCAGGAAGGGTTTTGTACTGCTTCCCAAGCGCTGGGTGGTGGAGCGCAGTTTTGGTTTGGCGGCACGGTTCAAGCGCCTCTCCAGAGATTACGAACACCTGGCCTCGAAGCTTGAAGGCATGCACTGGCTGGCCTTTGCCACCCTCATGCTCTCCCCCTCTTCCCCAAAAGCTAATAACAGGCTCTAATGATCCACAATCACAGCATTGCGACATTACCGCCAAATGCTGACGTTTCACTCAGTGCACAGGCTTATAACGATCTTATCAAAGAGCCCCTATAAAGACCAAGCCCAACCATGACTCCAGGTCAATAATAGGTAACATTCCATTCTCGCGGCGAACCATCATTGATCGGCCTGGCTTGACCAAGCCAAAATATGTCCAACCCCATTGCCCAAACCCTTGAATACATAGCTAGCGTCCATTGTTTTTCTATGTCTAAAAAGCTACTTTTTTGTGTCTAGAACAAAGTGCGCACTTGGGATTATCGCCTGATTAACCTGGGTTATGCCAGATAGCAGGTCAAAGATCGTCAACCTACCGCCAAAATTCGAGCAGGTGTTTTAGTGTTCGGTTTTAAATCATCATGCAGAATAGCATGTAAGCTTATGCGCCAATCTCGGCTCATTCCATCTGTCCTTAACAAGTTCATCAACAGGCACGCCTCTGCCGATGAAATTGCGACCTCACGGGAAGCCTGCGCTCGTTCCCATCAAACGGGCATTTTCAATGTCAGCGAGCGCTGGCAGAGCAGGATCATCCTCGTGATGAAGCGTGCCCTCCCGTTGCGCCGGAAGTTCATGATCCTGCCCTTCAATGGGGGCCTCTTCGGCAGGTGCTGCAATGATTCCAACGCATTCTGCCAGCTGCTGGATCACCCCAATTCTGCCAGCAAAACCACCTGGGAGCCGTCCTTGGGAAGGATTCTTCCAATTCGAAACAAAGGGCGCAAATCATGTGCATCGACTCCCCATGCGCTGCGTTTTTCGGAGGCCTAATATCATGCCGATCATCCTTTTTCAGGATTCCAAGCCCGAGTCTGTTGCGGCTGCGATCACCTTGGTTGCCGTGATCAACGTGGCCTTCATCTGGCGGATCATGAAACCCCGCCTGAGCTCCATGCAGGCCCTCAATGCAATGCGGGGTGAACGCCACAGGATCGCCCGAGACCTCCATGACAGCCTGAGCGCCGACCTAAGCCAGGTGGCGATGCTCTGCGACCTGGCCTTGTCCAGGCTTTCGGATGCTGCCGAAGTCAAACGGCGGCTGAATCAGGTTTATGAACTGGCCCAGGCGCTGGCTCGCCAGGTGCATGACATTGTCCTGGATCTGGAGCAGGGGCAGGACTCGCTGGACCAAGTACTGAGGCGGATCGAGAATTACGCCGCGAAGTATCTGGAGATCGCCCAGTTGCGGTGTGAGATGAAGTTCCCAAAATCCGTCCCTGAGCTTCAGGTGCATGCCATGACGGGCAGGCAACTCCTGCTGGTGGTCAAGGAGCTGCTGCACAATGTCATCAAGCATGCGGGGGCCACGGAGGTGAGGTTTTGCGTGAGAATGACCGGGGATTCACTTCAAATTTTGATCGAAGACAACGGCTGCGGCCTCCCTGACCGGCTTCATGTCGGCCATGGAACCTGCAATCTGCATGAGCGCATGGCCCTCATCCGGGGCACCCTCGAACAGACCAGCCGTCCCGGGCATGGCACGGTCTCCCACCTTCATCTGCGCCTGCAACCCCAATCATTCACTGAATCGACCCATGAAAATCAAAGTTGCCATCGTTGACGACAACCCCCGTGTCCGCAACAGCCTCCGTGACATGCTGCTGATGATGGAGGGCGTTGACTGCCTGATGGACTGCCCCGGTCCTGAGGAGGCTCTTGAAAAGCTGCCGAACAGCGGGGTGCATGTCGTCTTGATGGACATCCAGATGCCCGACATGGACGGAGTTGCATGCACGCGGAGGCTGCTGCAGGCCGACTCCAGCCCCAAGGTGATGATGCTGACCCATCATCACGACCATGATGCCATCCTTTCCAGCTTCAAGGCGGGCGCCAAAGGCTACCTGCTGAAGCCAATCCGTGGGGCCCAGCTCATGGCGGCGATTGACGATGTCATGAGCGGCGGAAGCCCGATCGCAAGTCATGCGGCGAACCATCTCGTGGATCTTGTGGGCCATTCGGAGATGGAGCCCGAAACGCCGTCCCCCACCCTGCGCGTGCTTTCACGACGCGAGCGTGAAATTCTGAGCTGCCTGAACCAGGGATGGCAGTACAAGGAGATCGCCGGCAAGCTTGCCATCAGCTACTCGACCGTCCGCACGCATGTCGAGCGCTTGTACAAAAAGTTGTGCGTCCAGAGCCGGGCGCAGGCGCTGGCAAAGGCGGGTTACAGCACTCGTTACACAGCCTGACCGGCAGCCGCACTGCTTGAATGCCGGCCTGCCGCATTCATCACCGGTCATCATGGGCTGCATAGGGTTCTGTTCGGATTGAACAGGCTTTTCAGCCCGCCCTTGGCAGGACAGGCTGTTTCTGCGCATTGGCCCTCATGTTGGCAGCTTCAAGCAGTCGCGGATGTCTCCTTGTCGGTATTTTTTCCGACATGCGCAATGAAGGCAGCCAGCTTAAACAAGCGCTGCCAGGTGGCGTGCGGGCTAGACAGAAGAGGCATCATCACGGGATCAACTTCTGCTAAAACACGCCGCCACCTGGCCTTCAGATTCAACAGCTCCGAGGCATCCATGGCAACAACGGGCTTTTGCACGAACCGGGGCTGCCTCTGGCTGACGCGTCCACTGCGCCTTGTCCACCCTTGGCAGCGTTGGTCACCGGCTCCTTGGACAAGGCGCCCGCCTGCACTCGTCTGGCGCTGAAACACCTGCATGATCAGCCGCCGGCAATGCCTCGGCGTCAGGGCGGCTTGCGCTCCACCTGCTCAAGGGCGATCCGGCTTGACGCCGGGCCGCCTTCCTTCAGCCATCTCCAGGTAGATCCCGCACAACTCCTGCCAGGGCCTGGCATAAAAACCTTCATAACGGCGTCCTCCCCTGAGCTGGCGGTAAAAGGACCGCGCACCGTCATGCGGCGGAGTTTCGGAGTTCAGCTCGATGATGAGCAGATCGGCGCTGAAACCCGCCAGCAGCTCCGGCTTTGCGCGCGCAAGAACCTCCTTCACCGCCAGCCGGTTGCGCCCCTCCGGCAGAGGCAGGTTTTTATAAGCGTCGTCATAGCCGGGATACTCACCACGCTTCGTCACCGAGTAGTCCCAGGCAACAACGACGAGGTCATAGGCGATCGTGTTGAATTGTTGGTTACGCAGTTCCAGCCAGCGGCGCAGGGTGTCGCGGCCGAACCCGGGCGCCTGCCAGTCCGCGTTCGTCAGGCCGTGGCAGAAGCCGCTCCAGGTGTCCTCCACAGCCCCGGCAAAGGGGGCGTCGAGCGCTTCATCCGGCTGCAGGCCGACCCGCAGAAGCCCCTGCGGAAACGCCTCCGCCAGCAAGGCCAGGCCGTCGCCCTGGTCGCGACGCGGCAGCACATCGTACACGGCGATGCGGCACGGGTTGACCTCCGCCTTGAAGAAGGCCAGCAGCCGCGCCAGCTCAGCGCTGGAGAAGACCGGCGCGGCCGCCTTGTCATACATGCGCAGCACCAGGGCGGGCACGATCTCCACCGAGGCCGGGCAGGCGCGTCGCCAGTCACGGAACACCCGGGTGATCTCGGCAAACGGCAGCTCGTGATGATGGATGAGGTAAAGGCGGTTCGGCCTCGCCTGTTCAAGAAGCACCCTTGCCGCCGCGCCAATCTCCTCCGTGGACGGCGCCTTTGGCGGCGCAAAGCCCGGCCCCCAGTAGCCGAGCCTCGGCACGGTCAGCGAGGCGTTGAGCCAGAATGACCGCTCCAGCTCCCCGGCGACGGCGGCCGTGGCCGTGGCCGTGAAAAGCAGCGTCCTCAGCAGCCGGTGACGTCCCCCTCCGAACCAAGTTTGCATCAAAAATGCCATGTGTGTCGAAGGAAACCAACGCTGCAACAGCCCTTGAACCATCATCCCTGTACGCCCGGACCGCCCGGCACGGGGCCTGGAGGCGGCCATCAGCGCCTGGATGCCTGATAGAGCCGCTCTGCCTCCGGCAGCCGGATGGCGAGGAATTCCAGCCTCCGCGTGCCGCCGGGATGGGAGGACAGGAAGCTGGCCACCCCGTGTCCATGCCTGCGCTCCAGGTCGCTCATCACCCCCCAGAGGGCGACGGCGGCCTTCGGGTCATAGCCGGCACGGGCCATCAGGCGCATGCCTTCGGCGTCCGCCTCCAGCTCACGTTTCTGGTTGATGGGACGGTCCAGCAGGTCCGTGATTGAAACCGTGCGGAGCAGGTTCTTGTAATGCATGAGCTTTTTCTGCTCCGGGCTCAGCACCACGGCGAGAGGCGAGGAAATCATTTCTCCGATGCGCGTGCCGACGTAGGCACTGCTGAGCTTTTCGGCCGGATGCCTGAGCATGGCATGAGCCACCTCGTGGCCCAGCACCGCCGCCAGCAGGTCGTCCCCCTCCAACGCGTCCAGCAGCGCAGTGTAAACTCCAATCGTCCCCCCTGGCAGAGTGAAGGCATTGAACTCCTTGCCTTCAACCACCAGGAACCGCCACTCCGCATGAGGGGCCGCCAGTCCCTGGGTCAGGCGCCGCCCCACCCTCTGCAGCCGCCCAACATGCCTGGGATCCTCGATGACCTTCATCTGGGCGGTGACCATGGTGTGAAGAAACCGGCCCATTTCCCGTTCCTCGGCCGCTGGCATGGCATTGAAGGACGTCCGGCGGGTGTCGGGGTTTGTCGTACAGGCCACAAGCACCGTCAGGCTCATGGTGAGCATGGGGGCGGAAAGGGCGATGGCACGGGAGCAGATCATGGCCGGGCATACCCCCAACCCCTGGACAACGCCTCTAATTCTTTCCTTCCTTGGGCGTTCCTGATAGAGCACAGTGAACGCATGCCGCCAGTCCAGTCCCAGCCCGAAGAAGCCACCCTGCTCGTCAGGCGGGCGCTGGACCAGCATGAGAGCAACCTCATCGCCTACACCGCCGGCATCCTCAACGGCGATGTCGAACGGGCCCGGGAGGTCGTCCAGGACGCCCTGCTCAAGCTCTACCTCACCGACCCCCAGAAGGTCCGTGACAGCCTCAAGGCCTGGCTTTTCACCGTCTGCCGCAACCGCGCCCTTGATGTCCTGCGCAAGGAGCAGCGCCTGGATGTCGGCAACGAGGACGCCCTGGGAAACGCCGTCAGCTTTGACCCTGATCCCAGCGAAAACGCCGTCTCGCACGAACTTTACGAACGCATCTGGGACCTGGTGGAACAGCTCCGCCCGAACCAAAAGGAGGTCATCCGCCTCAAGTTCCTGCATGACTGCTCCTATCAGCAGATCGCCGACATCACCGGCCTCAGCGTGGGCAATGTCGGCTTCATCATGCACATGGCCATCAAGAAGCTGCGCGAGCACCTGAACCGCGAGCTGGCCTCCCGATCCCACTGACCCATCCCCCCTTTTCAACATGACCAGCCCTGCCAACGACACCTCCGAACTCACCGCCTACGCCCTGGGCGAACTGCAGGCCCATCAGGCGGCGGACATCCATCGGCTTCTGACCGACTGCCCCGCCGCCATCTCCGAGCTGGAGCAGATCGAAGCCGTGACTGACGCCCTGCGCCAGCATGCCCCCATTCCCCAGGAGCGGCTGAACCCGGACCAGCGCCACGCCGTGCTGCGCCCGGTGCAGATGCCCCGGCGCATCGCCCCCCTTCAGCCACGCCCGATCATGCGTCGGCCCTCGGCCTTCTGGCCGGTGATGAGTGGCATCATGAAAGCCGCCGCCGTCGTCACCGTGGCTGGTTTCGCCTACTGGCTCGGCCGCCATGGCGACCTGATGCCCGGCAGCGCAGCCCCCGAAGTCGCGCAGGCAGAAAAGCCCGCCCAGGCTCCGATGCCCCCCCTGACGCCGCCCCCGGTGGAAGTCCTGACGGAGAAGGTTTCTCCACGGGAGCAGCCCGCCTCCGCAACCCAGTCGTCTGAAAAACTGCTGGCAAGCCCCTCCAGGCCCAAGGCGTTCGATTCGGCGGCTCCAAAGGTTCCTGTTTTGGTGGTTCCGGCAGCCTTGCCGCCTGAAAAGGCCCCCTCTGCCGCCGTCGCCCAAACCGCCGAACCCGGGAACAACGTTCGCGCCTCCGTGGTCATCTCACCGCCCACAAGCAGGCCGCCACCTTCCGTCCAGGCCGTCACACGTCCCAATCCCGAACTCGCCTTTGTCACCACCCTCAAGCGTGACATGGACCAGCTCCCCGTCCACCCTGCGGACATCCGTCCTGCGCCGGTGCGCTCCAGCAGGAAGGAGCTCATGGCATCACCCGCCCCGGCGGCGGCGGCCTCACCGAAACCCGCCCAGGAAGCCAAGCCCCGCCCGGTCTCGGAGGTCTACATTCACGCCTGGCATGCCGAAGTGGCCTCCTGTCCCTGGAACCCCTCCACCCGCCTGCTGCGCGTGACCCTGCAGCTGCCACCCAGCCAGGCCGCAGCCGCAGATTCCTCAAACGCCTTTCCGCTCCGCGTGGCCTTTGACCGCCGTCATGTGCGCGAATTCCGCCGTCTCTGCGAACGCCACACCCCCGCCACCAGCATGGACACCTCCGGCACCCAGACTGTGTGGTATGAGTTCCAGCCCGCCAGTGACGAAGCCATCCGCAGCGGACGCCCCATCGCCACCGTCACCCTGGAAAAAAGCCGGTTCACCCTGCCCAGCGACGGGCCTTTTGACGGCTCCAAGCTCGCCGTCCTGGATCGCGGCATCCCCTGGACCACCGCCCGCGAGGACTTCCTGTTCGAGTCTGCCGTCGTTGGTTTCAGCATGCTGCTCCGGGGCGACCACAACAGCCCCGCGCTCAATCATCAGGTCGTGCTCGGCCTGGCTGAAAAAGGCCGCGGCAGCGACAGCAGCGGTGAACGTTCCCGCTTCATCAAACAGGTGGTTGATGCCCGCCTGGCCGCCGGGCTCTGAGAAAATGCCCGTTTGACAGCTCCCTCCGGGTGCGCTAGACACTGCGCCCCTTCCGCAGACCCCTATGGCCAACATCCGCTCCTCCGAAAAAGACATCCGTCGCACGCAGGCCCGCACCGCCCGCAACCAGACTGTCAAAAGCCGCATCCGCACGCTGCGCAAGAAAGTCCTGACCGCCGTGGAGAAGGGTGATGCCGCCGCCGCCGCCGCCAGCCTGAACGAGTTCGCCTCCGCCGCTGACAAGGCCGCCAAGACCAAGGTTCTGCACAAGAACACCTCCAGCCGCCTCAAAGGCCGCCTGGCCCTCAAGGTCGGCGCCCTGACCAAGAAGGCCTGATCCAGGCCTGCCGGACTGGACTGCATTTCTCAAAAACCCGCCGAGCCTGCGCCGGCGGGTTTTTTGCTGCCAAAATCCGGCCAGCACCGCAGTTTTTGTTTCCTCGGCTACTCCCAAACGGCTAGAAAACTCTCCTTTCTCCATGATCCAGCGTGTTCCCATCGCCCCCAACGGCCCTTCCTTCTCCAGGCTCATCTATGGCACCTGGCGCATTCTGGATGACGCCGCCACCGCCACTGCCGACAACCTCTTGCGCCGGCTCCACCAGTGCCTCGACCTCGGCATCACCACCCTCGACACCGCCGAGATCTACGGCCTCTACAAGGTCGAGGAGTTTCTCGGTGAAACCCTGAAGAAGGAGCCGGGCTTGCGCGACAAGCTCGAGATCGTCACCAAGTGCGGCATCTACGTCCCCTGCGAGTACCATCCCGAACGCAGGACCGCCTTTTACAACGCCGAGGCCGCGCGCCTCGTGAAAAGCACGGAGAAAAGCCTGCGTCTGATGGGCATCGACCACATCGACCTCCTCCTCGTGCACCGGCCCGACTGGCTGACCAGCGCCGATGAAACCGCCGCCGGGCTCAACAAGCTGCTGAAGGAAGGCAAGATCCGCGCCGCCGGTGTCTCCAACTACAACGTGCATCAGTTCGAGCTGCTGAACTCCCGCATGGACCAGCCCCTGGTGACCAACCAGATCGAGTTCAGCCTCCTCCACATGGACCCCATCGAGGACGGCACTGGCGACCAGTGCCAGCGTCTGGGCATCAGGCCCATGGCCTGGTCCCCCCTCGGCAAGGGTGCGCTGATGGACACCAGCCAGCCCGCCTCCGCACGCATTCATGCCAGGTGCGCCGAACTCAGCGCCAAGTATGGAGGTGCCACGGTCGACCAGCTGGCCTATGCCTGGATCATGGCCCATCCCAGCCAGCCGCTGCCCATCATCGGCACCAACAAGCTCGACCGCCTCATCGCCACGGCCAGGTCCGCGGACATCCGCCTCGAACGCGAGGACTGGTACGCCCTCTGGACGGCGGCCAAAGGACATGGCATCCCCTGAAAGGCCCGGGCCGGGCTGTGCCGGCCGCACATCGGATCACCGAACCAAAACCGTGGCAAGGCCGAGGAAGACGCCCATGCTCACAACATCGGTCGCCGTGGTGAGAAAGATGCTCGAGGCCGTCGCCGGGTCCGCGCCGCACTTCCTGAGGGTCAGGGGGATGAGCGCTCCGCAGAGGCCGCTGGTGACGCAGCTCGCCACCATCGAAAGCCAGACCACGCCCGAAAGCATGAGGGCGTTCGGATTGCCCTCCATGCGTGCATAGACAAACATGCCGAGGGCGGCGCTGACGCCGACCAGCATGCCGTTGAAGAGCCCGAGCACGCCCTCCTTCATCACCAGCCTTTTCTCATCGCCTTCGCCGAGGTCGCCCATGGTCATGCCGCGCAGCGTGACGGCGAGGGCCTGGCAGCCTGTGTTGCCGGACTGGCCGGCCAGCACCGGCAGGAAGGCCGCCAGGATGACGAGGCGGTCCAGCGTGTGCTCAAACAGGCCCACCACGGCGGCGGCCACGAAGGCCGTCAGCAGGTTGATCTGCAGCCAGGGATGCCGGAATTTCAGGCTGCGGATGACCGGGGTGCTCAGGCGCTCCTCCTTTTCCACACCCACCATGCTTCCCGCCTGGGCGCTGATCTCGATGGCACGCGCCTCGAAAAGGTTCTGCCCGCGCACCAGGCCGAGCAGACGCCCCTCGGCGTCGCAGACCGGATACACCGGGATGTGGCGGTTCACCGCCGCCTTCATCGCGTCCGTCAGCGCCATCTCGGGCTGCAGGGCGAAGATGCTTTTGTACATCACCTCGGACAGCGGCGCCTCGGGGCGGCCCAGCATCAGGTCGCGGAAGACCAGCACGCCCAGCAGGCGGTTCTCATCATCGGTGACATAGCCATAGGTGATGAAGGCGCGTTTGGTCAGCTTCCGCAGCGCCTCGATGGTGTCGCGGACGCTCATGGTGGGGCGGAACACGGCCACCGGCGGCTCCATCAGCCAGCCGACGCTGTCCTCGGGGTACTGGCGGTTGTGCATCCACTGCCGCGCCTTCTCGATCGGCGCCGCGGCGAGGATCTGGCAGCGGTGCTCCTCCATCATCTCATGCAGCACCTGCTGCGCCACCATCGGGTTCAACGCCTCCAGCACCGTCACGCCCTCGGCAGGCAGACGGGTTTCCAGCAGGTCGGCCACGGCATGCGGTGCCAGGCTGTGGACTTCATCCAAAAGGGCGTCAGTGGCTTCGGCATTCATGGCGGCTGAAACGGGATCGTGAACATTAAGACAGGCCGGGCCCCCTTGTCCAAGGCGCGCTGATCATTCGACATCATTTCCCGCCGGACGCACCTCCGTGCCCTTCACGCCACGAAGCGAGTCGCCCAGCTGCGAGCGAAAAGGTTCGGCCAGCTTCTTCAGCCGTTCCACCACCTCGGGATGCGCGGCCGCCACATCCTTCGACTCCCCGGGATCCGCCTTGAGGTCGTAGAGCGCCTCCGCCTGCTCCGCCACCTGGTAGCCATGGCGCGTGGCGATGCCCGCGATGCCGCTCTGTGTGATCGCCGCCGGCTTCATGTTCTCCCAGTTGGAGGGCTTGCCGTCGCGCCCGGGCTCACCCGTGACGGTGATGTAGGGATGCGCAAAGTGCAGCTTCCAGGGACCGCTGCGCACGGCCTGCAGCTCATTGCCCGCATAAAACACCAGGGCTTCATGCGGCGAGACCGCCCCCTCCTTGCCGAACAAAAGATCACTCACGTCCCGGCCGTCGGTCTTCGTCGCCGGAGCAGCGGCCCCAAGCCAGGCGGCCACGGTCGGCTTCAAGTCCATCTCGGTCAGCGGCTCGTCACACACACGTGCTGCCGGCACCCGGCCCGGCCAGCGGGCGATGAAGGGCACGCGCACGCCGCCCTCAAAGCTGGTCAGCTTGCCCTCCCGCAGCGGGGCGGCGCTGCCGGCGTGGTTGCCGTAGCTGAGAAAGGGGCCGTTGTCGGAGAAGAACAGCACCAGCGTCCGGTCGTCGATGCCCGCCTGCCTCACCGCCGCCAGGATCATGCCCACGCTCCAGTCCAGCTCCTCGACGACATCGGCGTAAAGCCCGTGCGGCGACCGGCCCTTGAATTTCTCCGAGGCAAAGATGGGCACATGCGGCATGACGTGCGGCACATACAGGAAGAACGGCCTCGCCTCATGACGGCGGATGAAGCTCACCGCCTTCTCCGTGATGCGCCGCGTGAACTGACCCTGGTCCGGATCCGTTTCGATCACCTTGGCATCCTCGTAAAGCGGCAGCGGCGGCATCTCGGCCGCGAGGCTGGGATGATACTTGCTGTTGTCGTTGGAGTAGGGGATGCCCCAGAACTCGTCAAAGCCGTTCTTCAGCGGCGAAAACATCGCCGTGGTGCCGAGGTGCCACTTGCCGAACGCCCCGCAGACATAGCCCTGCACCTTCAGCATCTCAGGCAGCAGATGTTCATCAGGATGAATCCCCTCACGGCTGGTGTGATTCAGCGCGCCCTGCATGGAGACACGGTTCGGGTAGCAGCCGGTCATCAGGGCGGCGCGCGAGGCGCTGCAGACGGCCTGAGCGACGCAAAACGAGGTGAACCGCGTCCCCTGCGCCGCCATGGCATCCAGGTTGGGCGTGCGGATCGTGCGGCTGCCCTGGCATCCCAGGTCGCCATAGCCCAGGTCATCGGCCAGGATCAGAATGATGTTCGGCCGGTCCGCCGCAGGCAGCGCGGAGACAAACCAGAAGCATGTCAAAACAAGAAGGAGGCATCGGATCATGCCCCTGCATAACCGGATCCATGCGCTCTTGCCAAGGTGGAAATCAGGGCGCTTTCCTCACTGCTGGGGCACCGGACCGCCGCGGTAGACGCCGTCAAACCAGCCGCTGCCTGCGTAGGGCGCTGCGTCCTCGGTTTCAATGCGCAGGTAGCGGCCCAGCTTGGTGAGTTTGAACCTGGCGGGCTTGTTCTTCACCACCGCCTCCGCATCTTGAAAAGTGAACTCGGCCGTCATCATCCCGCCCTTGTCCGTCCGAACCTGTTCCGGCGGCACGGTGGCATCGAGGGTCGAGGCCTCCTGCCCTTCCTGGCGTCCGGACACCAGGCTGACACGCAGCTTGCCATCCTTGCTGAGCCGCAGGCTGGCATGACCGCCGCCAAAGTCATCATACTCGCCATCCCAGCCGGCGCCCGTACTGGGATCCGGCATGACCTCGATGAATCCATATCCCCTCGCCGTGGCCTGCGCCGTCTTGAGCCATTGTTCGGCATTGGGTTCGGCAGGCTTTGTCTGGGGCGTCCGCGGATCCGCCGGCCTGGCCGCAGCGGTCTTGAGATTGGCATCCACCCAGCGCTGACGCATCACCGGCCACTGATCCTTCCACAGGGCCAGCGCCGCGCGGTCGGACGACGCCCAGCTTTTGGAGGCGTTCTTCAGGGCCGTCGTCAGCCGCTCATTCGCGGCCTGGAACTCCTTCTTCAGCAGCTGCAGCAAGCGGGTCTCGCTGGCACGCTTGTAGGTGCCGTTGATGCCGGCGTCCTGGGGCTCCTTCTGCCCTTCCTTGAAGCCGATCACCACCTTCGACTCGCTGATCTCCGCCACAAAATAGGTCCCCCGGTCTTCACCTTCGTTCACGTTGCGGGCAAAGGTCAGAACCTTGTCTTTGCGCATGCCGCCTCCCGTCCAGGTTCCCGCAGAGCCGGGGTCCATGGCAAAGCGCACCGTCACCATCGTGTTGCCAAAGCCCGCCTTTTCCAGGGTGAGGTGCCTTTGGGTCGTCTCATCAAAAAAGAACAGCCTGTCGGCAGCCGGTTCTGCGGCCGCCGCAAGGCTCAAGATCATAAGGCAGGCGGTCAGGGACGTTTGACACAGGGTCATGCGGCATGCTCGCATCACCGACGGGGGGCTGACAAGCCGTGAAATGGCGCATTCCATCCGCAGGCAGGCCTGACGCATCCAGGAGGGAAAGGGATTTTGCGACAGGATTCACAAGACTGGCAGGATGAACAGGCCTGAAAAATCCTGTCCATTCTGTCAATGAGGCCATGAGATACCTCATGGACCCATGGGATGCCTAAGCCCTGATCCACAGAACTCATTCCGCGGCTTCCATGATTGCCACCCCGCGCTTTTTGCGTTGTTATGGCCCGATCAATGACCGTCCTCCGCCCAACCGCCCTCTGCCTGCTTCTCCTCAGTCTGTCATCCTGCGCCATGCGCACCATGACCGACCCCGACGAATTCAGCATGTCCGCCGCTCAGATCCGCCGTGTTTTTCCAGCTTCACGCAGCCTGGGAACCGCCACTCTGCATGGACGCACCATTCATACCAGCCAGGACAAGAGGGGCCGCCCCTATCACCTCGCCGCCGGCGGGGCCCTGCTGGTGAAAAACAGCACGCCGAGAATCATCGCCAAGGCACCCTCCATTCTCCTGACAGCAGATCACGCCCAGTTGCGAGGCCGCTCCGTGGTGAAAAAGCAGGACCGCTTTTACCTGGGTGATTCGGACCGCAGCACCCTCATCATCGATGGGGTGAACATCCGCACGGAAGGTCCCAGTTCCGAGCGGCTTGCAACCTCTGCCCCCTCAGTCAGGTCACCGGCCCCAAAGCCACAACCCGCTCCCGTTGCCCCTGCCCAGGACAAGGCTGCCAAGCCCAAACCGGCCAAGACCCAACCCACTCCGGCTCCCAAACCGCAGGCCGCCCCCCAGAAACAACCGACACCGGCCGCCCAGCCCCAGGCGATGTCTCCAAACCCCAAGCCCGCCCCGGCGAAGGTCAAACCTGCGCCGACGACCGCACCCAAACCCCAGTCCGTCCCGCCCAAGCCCAAGCCCGCCAGCAAACCCGCCCCTGCCCCCGCCCCGGTGGACCGCGCAAAGCTGCTGAAGATGATGCGTGAGCCTGGAGAAAACTAAGCCTGCCACGATGCCCCGCATCCTCGCCATCGACCACGGAACCGTTCGCATCGGGCTTGCCCTGAGCGACGAGATGGAGCTGGTGGCCAGCCCTTTGCAAACCCTCGACGCACAGCAGGAACCGGCGCGTGAGATCGCCCGCATCATCCGTCAGAAGCAGATTTCGAAGGTCATCATCGGCATGCCCTTCCACATGAACGGACAGCGCGGCGAGGCGGCCGAGCGCGTGGAAAAGTTTGCCACCGAGCTCGGCAAAGAGCTTCAGCATTCCGTGCCCCTGGAGTTCGTCGATGAACGGCTCTCCTCCGTCGAGGCCGAGGCGGCGCTCTCCCGTGCCGGAGTCACGGGCAAACGCGAGCGCAACCAGGTGGTGGACCAGCTCGCCGCCGTGGTCATCCTGCAAGACTACCTGAACAACCAGCGCGGCCCGGAAGGTTATCTGCTTCCCGACAGCGCCTATGACTTCGAATGGAGCCATGAGCCGAAACGACGTCGAAAGTAGGCTCGGGCTGAACCGGGGAGCCGCCCCGGGTTTCAAACGCCTGCGTCTGACTGTGGCCTACTGCGGCACCCCCTGGCGGGGCTGGCAGAGCCAGGGCGGCGGTGGCGGCATCCAGGATGAAATCAACGCCGCCATCCGCAAGGCCACGGACATCCGCACCTGCATCCAGGGCAGCGGCCGCACCGACGCAGGTGTGCATGCCTTCGGCCAGGTGGCCCATTGCGACGTGCCCGAGTCCGTTCGCATGAGCGGCGAAGCCTGGCAGAACGCCCTGAACGCCTGCCTGCCGCTCACCATCCGCATCACCGACGTGCAGGAGGCAGCCCCCGGCTTTCACTCCAGGTTCGACGCCACCGGCAAGGCCTACCTTTACCGCATCTGGCGTTCGCGGATGCTCTCGCCCTTTGAAGCCGACCGCGCCTGGCACATCCACGGTCCCCTGGACACGGAGGTCCTCGAAGCCTGCACGCGCAGGCTCATCGGCACGCACAACTTCGTCCGTCTCTCAGCCAACCGTGGCGACATGCCGGAAACCCAGCGCCGGGCCACGCCTGAAAAAACCACCCGCACCATCCAGCGTGCGGAAGTCCGTGAAAAGGGCGAGGTGCTGGAGCTCGAATTCGAGGGCGACGGCTTCCTCTACAAGATGGTGCGCATGATCACCGGCACCCTGGTTCAAGTGGCGCGCGGCCGGGCCAGCCAGGCCTGGTTTGAGGATGTGCTCGACAACCCCGAGGGCCTGCAGAGCAACCAGACCGCACCGGCCTGCGGGCTTTACCTGATGCGGGTGAAGTATCCGGACGCGTGACGAGCCACGGCAAACGGATCAGCGTCCGGGCAGGCCCGGGATCTTCATCTCCTGATAACCGGCGGGCACGACAAAGGTGTCGTCGCTGACGGGCTCCTCCTTGGCCGAGACCAGTTCGCTCACCGTCTTCTTGCCCAGGACCTCCATCTCCGACTTCACCACCATGCCCGGGAAATCCGCCGCCAGAGGGGCCAGCGAGGAGGCCGGGCTGCCCATCGCCTTGTTCATCTTGTCCTGAATGGCGTTGAGCTCCTTGAAGTTCGGAAAATCCGCCGCCACCCAGAACTTCCCGGAACCCAGGGGCCCCTTCCACTCATAGATCTCAGCCTCAAACTCCCCGACCTTTTCCTTGATGCCCGTGGCTTTCGGCTTGGTCGCCTCGCCCTGCTTGCCCAGGAACTGCCCGGCAAGCGCCAGGGCGGTCTTCAGGGTGTCGCCGTTCATGTTCATCATCATCTTCTGCTCGTGCATGAACATCTTCATCTCCCCGGTCGTGCCGTCATGCAGCAGGCTCATCTTCGAGCCCATGTCCAGGCGCGCCTTCTCACCCTTGACCTTGATGATGACCTCGTTCGGCGTCTTGTCCCCCTCCACGCTGGCCTTCTGAATGATGACCCAGTCGGCAAGCAGGGCCTGGGGGAGAATGGCGGCAAGCAGAAGCAGCTTTTTCATGAGGCCACCAGCCTACCCGCTCAGTCTCGGCAGAGTCAAGCCGACAGCGGCGGTTTAAGGTTTCCAGACGGACTGGCGGTGCTCGTTCACCCCTGCTTGGAAAAGCTCGTCCTTCAATCGCGTGCCCAGCCCGACGCCCTGAGGCAGGGCCGCACGGCCCTGGCTGATCACCGGCAGGGTGTCCACCAGCCTGTCGTAAAACGAGCGGATGTGGGCGCGCACGCTTTCCTGGAAGACCACGTTGGTGGAGGCGGCCGCCAGATGCAGTCCGCTGAACAGGGTCAACGGCCCGGTGCAGTCGTGAATCGTTGACGGCACGTTGAAGGACTGCGCCAGGTCGATCACCCGCCGCGTCTCGCTGATGCCGCCGTTCCAGGTGGGATCGACCATGCAGTAGTCGCAGGCCTGGGCCTGAAGCGCGGCCAGGTACTCCTTCCGTCCCAGCAGCATCTCGCTGGCCGCAATCGGAAGCCCGGAGCGACGACGGAAATCCGCCAGGGTCCCGACATGATCCACGCGCAAAACATCCTCCAGCCAGAGCGGGCGGATCTCCCGCAGCGCCTCCGCGATCCTCAAGGCCGCGGGAAGCTGGAAGAAGGCATGCCCCTCGATGGCAATGTCCATCTTCATGCCCACGCGTTCACGGATCTCGCGCAGCGGCTTCAGCGCCTCCTCCACGTCCGCCCAGGAGATGTGCAGGCCGCCGTTCCGGTGCGCCGCACGGTCAAAGGGCCAGAGCTTCATCGCCGTGATGCCCTCCGCCAGCAGTTCCTCCGCCAGATCGCCTGCCGCATAATGCGAGGCCCAGTTGTCCTGCAGCGGTCCTTGTTGACCGACGTCCCCATAACCCGGCCAGCCAGGATGACGGGCCGCGGCCATCTCACCCACCCGGGCCCCATAGCTCGGCCCGCCGCTGGTGTTGTAAACCGGCACCGACTCACGCACCGGGCCGCCGAGCAGTCGGTAAACAGGCTGGTTGCAGGCCTGGCCCAGGATGTCCCAAAGCGCCAGGTCCAGGGCGGACAGGGCGCGCATTTCCGCCCCGGGATGTCCGAAGGGTGTGCAGCGCTCGTAGAGAAAGCGCCAGTGCGATTCAATGGCCAGCGCATCCGCTCCGAGAAGCCGCTCCGCCATCCAGTCATGCACCAGCGCCGCAATCGCGTGAGGCGTGTAGTAGGTCTCCCCGCAGCCGATGAAGCCGTCCTCCGTGTGAATGCGGACAAGCAGGAGGTTCGGCATGATGCCGGACGGAATGGCGGTCTCGATGGCGGTGATGCGTGACATGTCGGGAGATGTTGTACAAAGCCGCCCGCGCCCTTCACATTTCACACGATCTGCAGCCCTCGGCCCAACGGCCCCACCAGGCCGTCAAGCAACCTCCATGGACTGCGGCAGCCTGCTGCCGCCTTCATCCCGCAGCCTGCTGCGGTGGCCGAAAACTCCGCACCGCCTCGACCCGCCGAATCAGCGGATCGCAGATCAATGACACCATCGAAACTCCAGGGTGGTTCACGCCAGCAGGGTGGCTCAGCAAAGCGGCAGCAGGGCTGCCGCAGTCCATGTGGAGAAGCCTGCCACGCTGATGACACACAGCCAATGGATGGGTTGGCGCATGGAGTTCATTTCAATTCTTTGACCACGATCTCAGGCCAGCTGACCCCACCCCTGCGATATGGCCATGACACCGGCCACCCCATTCAAAGGGTGCTTGGCTCGACGCTTACGACTCATCTGCCTTGCCGAGGGATGGGTCGAAGCCGTCAGAAGATGGATAAAATCAGGGGTGATTTAAGAAGCGCTACTTTGTCATGTTTTTGCACACCGTTTTCCCGTGGATGACGTTGACACGCCCGGTTGTTAGAATGTCAGGCGTGACCTCATGACACGCTTTCAAAGCGTATTCGAGTCAGGGTGAACTTGATTCGATTACATCTTATTATCGGTAGCTTTACCGACTATTCGTTTACAGCCTATTATCTAGATATGGAGCCCCGGTGATCGCCGGAAGCTCTCCATGGATCCTCGCCACCTCTCTCATCAGGCTAGTTCCTTCTTCCTCACCGCCAACTCTCATCGCTCCAATTGGTTAGGTCTTCTGCGCTCCCGGTCCCTCCTCACTATCTCCCTGGCGGTTCCACGAGCGGCTTCGGCTCTCCTGCCGGCAGCCTGCCTCCTTCTTCAAGATCCGGTGCTTCTTGCCCAGTCAATCGGCGAGCCCGGCGAAGATCTCAGGGCGACCTTGCAAGCAAACGGCCAGGACATTCTTCTGCAATGGTGGGGCAAGGCA
>JBIIRD010000164.1:0-2681 GCA_044341745.1 Prosthecobacter sp.
CCACCTCGACACCTGGGATCCCAAGCCTGGCAACACCGAGGTCATGGGCCCGACGAAGGCCATCAAGACCAGCGCCGACGGCGTGCAGGTCGGCGAATACCTGCCGCGCATGGCGAAGCAGATGCATCACGCCTGCGTGCTCAACGCCGTGGCGACCAACACGGCGGCGCATGAGCAGGCCAACTACTTCATGCACACCAGCTTCGGCCTGCGGAGCACCATCAAGCACCCCGGCATGGGCGCCTGGCTCAGCTTCTTCCAGGGCCCGGGCAACCCCGCCCTGCCGCCCTATGTTTACATCGGCAACGACAGCCGCCACCCCGGCGCCGGCTTCTTCGCGAAAAAGCACGGGCCGCTCATGATCAACAATCCCGAAGCCGGCCTGCAGAACGTCCGCATCCCCAAGGGCATGACCGAGGACCGTTTCGCCGCCCGCCGTGACCTCGCCGGTGTTCTCGACGCCGAGTTCCAGGCGGAATGGGACACCCGCAGCGTCAAGGCCTACAGCGACATGTACGACGACGCCGTGCGCCTGATGAAGAGCGAGGACCTCGCCGCCTTTGACCTCACCCAGGAGTCCGACGCCACCCGCCAGGGCTACGGCAAGGACACGTTCGGCCAGGGCTGCCTGCTCGCACGCCGCCTCGTCGAGCACGGCGTCCGTTTTGTTGAAGTCTCGTTCGGCAGCTGGGACACCCACACCGCCAACTTCATCAACACCCCCCGGCTCTGCGACACCTTCGACACCGCCGTCAGCGCCCTTGTCCAGGATCTGGAGGCACGCGGCCTGCTCAGCAGCACGATGATTGTCGTCACCTCCGAGTTCGGCCGCACGCCGAAGATCAACCAGAACCAGGGCCGCGACCACTACCCGGTGTTCAGCTCCGTGCTCATCGGCGGCGGCGTCAAGGGCGGCATGAAGTGGGGCTCCACCGACAAGGCTGGCGCCGCCCCGGTTGACGGCAAGGTCTCGCCGCCGGACATCAACGCCACGATTGGTTATGCCCTCGGCCTGCCGCTGGACCAGGTGATCTACTCTCCGAGCAAGCGCCCCTTCACCGTCGCCGACAAGGGCCAGCCGCTGACCCACCTGTTCGCCTGAAACCCGGGCCGGCCCAACCACTTTTGCCAACAGGCGGTTCATCGCCAGGATGAAGCCATTTCATCCAGCCAGGCACGACCCCTGCGCATCCCGGGTTGCCAGCCCGGCGGGAGCGGGTAGTCTACGCGCCGCTCCAGTCCGGGCGGGCGTAACCCCCTCGACATGTCTGACCTGGTCAATCCCTTTCAAGAAACCCTCCTGTCGCGCCATCGCGCCGAGCCCTGCACCGTGGTCATTTTCGGCGCCACCGGAGACCTGACGAACCGCAAGCTCATCCCGGCCCTCTACAACGTGGCCGCCGGTGGCGACCTGCCTCCCCAGTTCAAGGTCGTCGGCTTCGCCCGGCGCGACAAGACGGATGAAATCTTCCGCAGCGAGCTTGAAGCCGGGAACCGCAAGAACTCACGCCAGGGTCACAACGACGAGCTCTGGACCAGCTTCAGCCAGACCATCCACTACCACCGCAGCGAGTTCGAGGACCCGGCAGGCTACATCGGCCTGAAGATGCTGCTCGACAAGTTCGACAAGGAACGCGGCGCGCCGGCCAACCGCCTGTTCTACCTCGCCTCCGCCCCGGAGGCCTTCAAGCCGATCCTCGAAATGCTCAAGGCCACCGGCCTCAACCAGGGTGTCGGCGGCAAATGGGCCCGCGTGGTCTGTGAAAAGCCTTTCGGCAAGGACCTCGCCACCGCCCGTGCCCTGAACGAAACCGTCGCCGCCACCTTCGAGGAACAGGACACCTACCGCATCGACCACTACCTGGGCAAGGAGACCGCCCAGAACATCATGGTCCTGCGTTTTGCCAACGCCCTCTTCGAACCCACCTGGAACAGCCGCTACATCGACAATGTCCAGGTCACCTGCGCCGAAAACCTCGGCATGGAAGGCGGCCGCGGCGGCTACTACGACACCGCTGGCGCCCTGCGGGACATGGTTCAGAACCACCTTTTCCAGCTCCTCAGCCTCGTCGCCATGGAGCCTCCCACCGACCTCAGTGCGGACGCTGTCCGTGACGAGAAGGTGAAGGTCATCCGCGCCCTGCGTCCGCTCATCGGCCCCGAGGCTGTCGGCGCCAACGTCATCCGCGCCCAATATACCGCCGGCAGCGTCGATGGCGTCTCCAGGGTCGGCTACCGCCAGGAGGACCGCGTGAACCCAGAGTCGAAGACCGAGGCCTACGTCGCCCTGCGGCTCTACATCGACACCTGGCGCTGGCAGGGCGTGCCCTTTTACATCCGCGTTGGCAAGCAGCTGCCCAAGAAGGCCACCGAGATCAGCATTCACTTCAAAAAGCCGCCGCAGGTGCCCTTCGCCACCCAGAAGATGCTCGGCGCCAGCAGCGAGAACACCCTCGTCATCCGCATTCAGCCCGATGAAGGCGTCGCCCTGCGTTTCCTATGCAAGCAGCCCGGCCAGGCCATGAACATGCAGCAGGTGAAGATGGACTTCCGTTACTCCTCCAGCTTCGGCAAGGCCAGCCCCGAGGCCTACGAGCGCCTCCTGCTCGACGCCATGGCGGGCGACGCCACCCTCTTCGCCAGGCGCGACGAGGTGGAGACCGCCTGGAAGTTCATCGACG
>JBIIRD010000001.1:0-218415 GCA_044341745.1 Prosthecobacter sp.
TTTCTACAACACGGAGGCGGAGATGGACCGTGTGATCGACGCCGTCCGGCAGGCTTCCTAGGCCGTTTTCGCCAGGCGGACAAAAAGGCGTACTTTAATGACCTGACATGGGTTTGGTTAGGCCGCAGGCCGCAAAGACAAGCCTCGACAGACTGCGCAATTCTTGGTTAGCCTGTGATTAATCGACCCATTAATCGCGACCATGGCCAGCAAACCCACCCCGAAGAAAGGCGCGGCAAAAACGGCTGCTGTGGTGAAAAAAACCGCTCCCGCCAAGGCTGCCTCCAAGGGCGGTGCGGCACCTAAAAAGGCCGTCAAGCCGACGCCGAAGGCGGCCACCAGGCCCGTTCCCCGGCCGCCTGCCAAACCTGCGCCAAAACCGACAAAGCCCGCAGCGGCCAAACCTGCCGCCAAGGCGGCCCCCGCCCCGGCCGTGGTGAAGCCGTCCCCGCCAGCACCGCCCCCGGCCCCCGCACCCGTTCCCGTTCCCGTTCCCGTTCCCGCCGTCAGTCCAAAACCGGTCGTCAAGACCCAGGCCCCGGCACCCTCGGGAGCCCTGACCCTCAGCGTGCAAAGCTCCCAGGGCATGGCCGCCAACGGCAACACTCATCCAGCCAACCTCCTGGTCATCGTCACCTGCGCCGGAGTGCCCGTCGTGGAGCTGAGCAAGGATCACTTCACTCTCATGGAGCATTTTGAAGTGCCCGGCCAGACCGCCCCGTTCAGCAACAACATCACCTCCTTCCGCAACGCCGGCACCGGAGCCTACCTGCTCCAGGTCAAGCCCATCACCGGCGCCCCCTGGCGCAGCGGCCACCACCTCGGCCAGCTGCTCATCTCCGACGATGACGAACGCCAGGGACAGGCGGCCTTCAAGCTGATCATCCGCTGAACAACCCCGGCGTCAGCTTGATCCCAGGACGATCTAAAGATCGGCCGCCCTCCGTTCGTTTGCCTCTCCCCCTTCTACAGGCGCCCGCACTTCCCATGTCCATGAACCGACGTCATTTCCTCCAGACCTCCGCCCTCTCCACCGCCGCCCTCGGCTTGAACCAGGTCCGTGCCGCCGTGCCCGGCCTGAAAATCGGCCTCGACCACTTCGCGGTGCGCGCCACGGGCTGGAAGGCGGGCCGGTACATCGACTACGCGGCCTCTCTCAAGCTCGACACCTGCTTCCTTTCCGAGCTGGGCGTCTTCGAAAGCTTCGAGGACGGCTACCTTCAGGGCCTCAAGGACCAGGCAGACCGCCTCGGCATCCGGATGTATGTCGGCACCGGCGGCGTCTGCCCCACCTCCAACACCTGGAAGACGACCTACGGCACGCCGGAGGAAACTCTCGCCCTCACCATCAAGCTGGCCAAAAAGCTCGGCTCACCCGTCGCCCGCTGCTACCTCGGCAACCAAAAGGATCGCAGCACCGACGGCGGCATCCAGCGCCACATCGAGGAAACCCTCAAGGTCATCCGGTCCTGCAAGTCCCGCGCCGAGGACGAAGGCGTCAAGATCGCCATCGAAAACCATGCCGGCGACATGCAGAGCCACGAGCTGAAGGCCCTCATCGAGGCCGCCGGAAAATCCTATGTCGGCGCCAACATCGACCCCGGCAACGCCGTCTGGGCCCTGGAGGAGCCGATGGCCCACCTGGAGGTGCTCGGCCCCTACACCGTCTGCTCCAGTGTCCGGGACAGCATGGCCTGGGAGGATGAAAACGGCGCGGTCGTCCAGTGGACCGCCGTCGGCGAGGGCCTGGTGGACTTCTCGAGATATGCGCGGCGCTTTGCCGAGCTCGCCCCCGGCGTGCCGCTGCAGGTGGAGACCATCTCCGGCTTCGCCAAGCCCATGACCTGGAGGAAGGACGAGTTCTGGAAGCCCTTCTCAGGCTACCGGGACAGCGACGCCTTCAAGGGCTGGGTGGAGTTCACGAAGAAGGGCCGGGCCATCCCCGCCTTCAAGGCGCCTGACGGCCCCGGCCGCAAGGATGCCGAGATCGCCTACCAAAAAGGAGAACTCGAACGCAGCACGAAGTGGCTGCGGGAGAAGGCCTGAGACCGCCTGCGGCTCAGGCCTGACGCGCACGCCTGCGGATCCCGGCCTGCCGCCGCAGCAGCGCCAGGGCAAACAGGAGCGCCTGGGCCAGCACGATGCAGGCCCCGGTGGAGCCGTTGATGAAGAAGCTGACATAAACCCCCAGGCATCCGGCCAGGATCGATGACGCCGCCGCCAGCACCAGCATGCGGTCAAAGCGGTCCGTCAGCAGCCGTGCCGTGCAGCCCGGTGTGACCAGCATCGCCACCACCAGCAAAATGCCCACCGCCTGCATCGACGCCACGATGGTGCCGGCAAGCAGCGCCAGCAGCAGGTAGTGCAGAAACCGCGTGCCCAGGCCGATGGCGCGCGCATGGGCCGGGTCGAAGCAGAAAAGCATGAGGTCCTTCCTCCTCGCCAGGATGACCGCCAGCGTCAGCACCGAGGCCGTGACCGTCTGCACCAGGTCGTCGCCCTCAACGCCCAGGATGTTGCCGAACAAAATGTGGTTCAAATGCGCCTCCGTCCGCACCTTCGTGAACAGCACCAGCCCGGACGCGAACATGCCGGTGAAGACGATGCCCATCACCGTGTCCTCCTTGATGCGCGTGCAGCTCCGGATCCAGCCGATGCCCAGCGCGCAGGACAGCCCGGCGGCAAACGCGCCGGCTGCCAGCGGCAGGCCGCACAGGTGCGCCAGAACGACGCCCGGCAGCACCGCATGGGAGATCGCGTCGCCCATCAGCGACCAGCCCTTCAGCACGAGGTAGCAGGAAAACACGGCGCACACCATGCCGACCAGCGCGCTGACCAGCATCGCCTCGATCATGAACGGATACTGGAACGGGGCGAGCCAGCTCATGACGCAGCCGCTCCCTCCTTCCAGCGCAGCCGGCGCGCGGCCAGCAGGCCATGTTTGGGCGCGAGCACCAGGGCGGCCAGGAACACCAGGGTCTGCAGCACGACAATGCAGCCGCCCGTGCTGCCGTTGACGAAGTAGCTCAAATAAGCGCCCACCATCCCGCAGGCCGCCCCCGTGCCCGTGGCGATGCCGAGCATCCGTCCGAAACGATCCGTCAGCAGGTAGGCCGTGGCGCCCGGCGTCACCAGCATCGCCACCACCAGGCAGGCGCCCACCGTCTGCAGCGCCGCGACCGCCGTGGCGGCCAGCAGCGCCAGCAGCAGGAAGTGCAGCAAGCCCGTGTTCAGGCCGAGCGTGCGCGCATGGGCCTCGTCAAAGCAGTACAGCAGCAGGTCGCGCCACTTCACCGCCAGCACCAGGATGGACAGGCCCGCGATGACCAGCACCTGCAGGATGTCGGGGTCCGAGATGGCGAGGATGTTGCCGAAGATGATCGTGCGCAGGTTGAGGTTGCTGGGATACAGAGACAGCAGCAGCAGGCCCAGCGCGAACCAGCTCGTGAACACCACCCCGATCACCGCATCCTCGCGCAGTCCCGATTTCCGCTTCAGCCAGCCCATCGTCAGCGCCGCGACCACTCCGGCGATGAAGGCCCCTGCGGAAAACGGCAGCCCCGCCAGCCAGGCCAGCGACACGCCCGGCACCACCGCATGAGAGAGCGCATCCCCCATCAGCGACCAGCCCTTCAGCGTGATGAAGCAGGACAGGAACGCGCACACCGCCCCGATCAGCCCGCTCACCAGGATGGCCTTGAGCATGTAGTTGTATTCGAAGGGAGTGAGCATTGGAAGATGGCGCAGGGAGAATGGAAGGATGGCGGTTACCCACAGAAGCTGCCGGCCTTGTCGATCATTCGCTGAAGCTTCCCGCCCAACGCCTGAAACTTGGCGCCCAGTTCGACATGCTTTTCAGGGGGGATGTAGCCACAATCCAGGGGCTGATCAAACCATGCCTGGCTTTCCGACGCCTCACCCTGGGCCTGATTGAGCCTGTCAATGAAGGCGGCGGGACAACGACGACGAGCCCAGGATTCGGCTGTCATGCTGGCGACCGCCCTGGAGGACCGCCTGACTTGACCGGTCATCGCATACCTTTCCTCAGCCGGGAACCGGCGCGTGACCAGAAAAACCTGATAAGAAGCCTGTCGCGCTTTTTGATAGGCTTCCAGATCTCGGGATGAACGAGTCACCTTGCTGCGGGCAGGTTCCATGTTGGGCTCTTTTTCCATCTTCAATCCTCAACCCCGCCCTCCCGCCGCTTCACCAGCTCCTCGCGTCCGGAACGGTCCTTGTATTCCAGATGACCGTCCTTGCCAAACACCAGCGGCCGCTCGTCATCCGTGAGCAGCTTCACCGTGCGGCCGTCATGCTCCTGGATCGTGCTGTGCTCAAAGTGGAACTGCCGCAGCACGCCACCGAAGGCACGCGCCAGGTTGTCCTCCGTGAACACCTCCTCCAGCGGCCCCGAGGCCAGCACCGTGCGGTTCACCAGGATGACGTGGTCGCAGAACTCCGGCACGCTGCCCAGGTTGTGCGTGGAGACCAGGATGATCCGGCCCTCGGCGCGCAGGCCGCGCAGCAGCTCGATGATCGACTCCTCCGTGGTCACGTCCACGCCCGTGAACGGCTCGTCCAAAAGAATGATCCGGCCGTCCTGGGCCAGCGCCCGCGCCAGGAACACGCGCTTCTTCTGACCGCCGCTCAGCTCGCCGATCTGACGGTCCTTGAACCCGCTCATGCCGACACGCTCCAGGCTTGCCTCCACAATGCGCCGGTCCTCCGCACGCGGGATGCGCAGGAAGTTCATGTGCCCGTAGCGGCCCATCATGACGACATCCCACACGCTCACCGGAAAGGTCCAGTCCACCTCCTCGCTCTGCGGCACGTAGGCGACCAGCTTCCGCCTGCGCGCCTCCTCGACGGTGCCTCCATCCAGGCGGATGTTTCCCGCCACCGGCCTGACAAATCCCATGAGCGCCTTGAACAGCGTGCTTTTGCCGCTGCCGTTCACGCCCACCAGCGCCGCGATCGTTCCTGGCCCCAGCCTGAACGTGGCGTCGTGCAGGGCCGTGTGCCCGTTGGGATAGGCGACGGTGACGGCGCAGGCTTCGAGGGACAGCGGCATGAAGGTTGGGGTGATGATGAAGTCTGAAATTCGAAACCCGAAGTTCGGGGGATCAAGCCGGGATGGAGGGATCAGGGAGAAGGAAGGAAGGCTTTCACAATCGTTTCGGCATTGGCTTCAAGCAGCCTGAGATACGTCGGAGCGGGGCCGTCCGGTTCCGTGAGCGAGTCCACATAAAGCACGCCGCCAAAGCGCGCACCCGTCTCCCCGGCCACCTGGCGCATGGCCTTGTCGCTGATCGTGCTTTCACTGAAGACCACCGGAATCCGGTCCCTGCGGATGGCGTCCACCACCTTCTGCACCTGCTGAGGCGTTCCTTCCTGGTCGGCGTTCACCGGCCACAGGTAAAGCTCCTTGAGCCCATAGTCGCGGGCCAGGTAGGAAAACGCGCCCTCACAGCTCACCAGCCAGCGCTGGGCGGCAGGGATGCTCTCCAGCCTGCGACGCACCGGTTCGTCCACGGCCTTCAGCTTCACCGTGTAGGCGGCGGCGTTGGCGGTGTAGGCGTCTGCATTTTTGGGATCCAGCTTCACCAGGGCGGCGCGGATGTTCTCAACATAACGGACGGCGTTGGCCGGAGACATCCAGGCATGCGGGTTCGGCCTGCCGTTGTACGGCCCTTCGCTGATGCCCATCGGCTCGACCCCCTCGCTGACCACCGCCGACGGCACATCGCTCACCTGCTGCAGGAACTTCTCAAACCAGCGCTCCAGGCCGAGCCCGTTCCACAGCACCAGGTCGGCGTCCTGCGCCTTCACCAGGTCCAGCGGCGTCGGTTCATAATCGTGGATCTCCGCGCCCGGCTTGGTGATGGACTCCACCACCGCGGCGTCCCCGGCGACGTTCTGCGCGATGTCCCGGATGATGGTGAAGGTCGTCAGGATGCGCTTCCGGCCGTCCGCACGGCCGGCGGGTCCTTCCCTGTCACAGGCGGGCAGCAGCAGCAGCAGGCTGGAGAGCGCGAACAAAAAACGTGTCATCGTCATGGGTGCCGGAGGCCGGGGTTAAAAACGCACGCTCACACCGGTGAAGACGCCGAAGTCCGGCGCAGCCCGGTTCATGCCAAGGCGAACACCGGCGTCAAACACGAGGCTGTCCGTCACGGCCAGGGTCAGGCCCGTGTCAAAGATCGCCTGATAATCCGTGTCCTCTCCGGCGATGCCGACCACCTCCAGGTACATTCCCAGCCTTTCGGTCAGGGCGATGCCCAGGGTGGCGGAGTGCAGCCATTCCAGGTCCTGGCCGTTTGTCTCAGCGTCATGCACCAGGTCCGCCTCGGCCATCAGGCCCAGCGAGACACGCTCCGAAAGGCTCACCGCCAGCGGCATGATCAGGCCGCCCGCCCAGGCCTCGTCGCTCACCTCGGTGTGCGTGGGGATGGTGACATACGGCATGAGCGCAAAGGCCGTGGTCCCGCCGTCGTTGCCCCAGAGGTTCTGCTTGTAGCGCACCGTGATGTCGCCAAACCCCGTCGTCCTCGTGCTGTCTCCACGCTCCGACTGGCCGGCGATGGCGTGGCTGTTCACCACCACCTGCAGGTCGCTGTCCCGGCCCACGCCCATCTTCAGGTTGATCTGCCCGTAGATCCACTGGTCGGCCGAGCCCGAGCCTGCGTTCGCCTCGCGGCTGTAGTCAAAAAAGCTGGCCTCGATCTGGAACAGGCCGGCAGGCACCGAGTAGGGCGACTCCGTGGTGTCGGGGCGGTCCGTGCTCATCTCGCGCACCGGCTCCACGGCGGCGAGCAGGGAGGCCGTCAACAGGATCAGGCTGGGAAATACAATTTTGGCCGGCATGGATAATTTAGTCTGGGCTAATATTGTGGACCCGCCACCATCCTGCAAGCTGCTTTTTAGCCTGGGCTAACTTTTCCTCCTTTCGTTTGCCGCCTGCACGGCTACTGATCCGGCACGTCCCCATGCCCGCCGCCAAGCGCCAGGAAACGACCGCGCACGTTCATTCGCCCGCGATCGAAGACTATCTCGAGCAGATCCACAACCTGATCGAGGGCAAGGGCTATGCCCGCGTGGTGGACATCGCCAAGAACCTCGGCATCTCCCAGGCCAGCGTCACCAACATGCTCCAGCGCCTGGATGCCGAGGGTTACGTCGTCTATGAACGCTACCGCGGCGTGGTGATGACCGATGCCGGCCGGAAGATCGGCCAGGAGATCGCCCGCCGCCACGAGGTGCTGACCCGCCTGCTCTCCGGCTTCGGCCTGGATCCGAAAACGGTGCATGAGGACGTCGAGGGCATGGAGCATCACATCAGCCGCCAGACGCTCGACGTGCTGACACTGCTGATGGAGGAATTGGAAGGCAACCCCGACCTGCTCAAGAAGCTCAAGAAGCGCCTCAAGGGCTGACCTTCCCGCCCGGCTCAGGCCTTGCCCAGCCAGAGCATGCGCGTGCCGAAGATGACCAGCACCGTGCCGAAGAGCCGCGTCAGCATCGTGTTGCTCATCGCCTTCATCCAGTCCGCGCCGAACCACGCGAACAACGAGGCGGACAGGGCGGTGACGGCGGCGACGCGCCAGTCCACGAAGCCGTTCTTCGCATTCTGCGTCGTCGCCATCAGCGCCGTCGGGATGATGATCGCCAGGCTGGTGGCCACCGCCGTCTTCTGCGGCAGGTTCAGCAGGGCGACAAAGGCGGGCACCATCACCACGCCTCCGCCAACGCCGCACAGCGCGGCGATGACTCCGGCGAGAACGCCAATGCCCAGACAGGTGATCACGGTGGAAGCGGCCATGCGCCTTCCATAGCAGGGCGCCGGGCTTTGGGAACGTGGAATTTCATCTCGCCCCCTTCTGCAATCTGCCCTTGCCACAGGCGCTTCCAAGGTCATAGCCTCCGCCTCCCTTCCGGTACGACGCATGCCCCCAGAACAAGAAGCCCTGCTCATCCTCACCCGCCAGCAATTCCCCGAGCTGGAGGGCGTGGACTGCGTGGTGGAACCCATCCTGAAGGGCGGGTCCGACCGGCACTACTACCGCTTTGAGTGGGCCGGTGACAAGCACGACCCCATGGTGCTCATGGTCTACACCCTGGCGCGCCGCGACAACCCGAAGTTCGTCCCCGCCACGCGCCGCCTCGCGGCCCTCGGCGTCAACGTGCCCGCCATCCACGCCTTTGATGAGCAACGTTTGTTCGTCTGGCTCCAGGACCTCGGCCGCGACGACCTGCACGCCCACAAGGACGAGCCCTGGGAGCAGCGCCGCCCGCTCTACGAGGCCACCCTGCGCGAAGCCGCCAAGATCCACGGCGTCAGCGCCGGAACCCTCGGCGAGGACGAGGTCGCCGCCATGGAGCCTGAGTTCAACGAGGGCATGTACGAATGGGAGCAGAACTACTTCCTGGAACACTTCGTCCGCGGCCACCTGGGGCGTGACGTGCCCGACGACCACGCCGCCCAGGCGGCCCTGGCCGGCCTGCGCCAGCGCCTCGCCCTCCTGCCCCGCTGCCTCGTCCATCGCGACTTCCAGAGCCAGAACGTGCTCATCCGCAACGGCTCCGCCTGGCTGGTGGACTACCAGGGCCTGCGCCCCGGCCTCGCCGAATACGACCTCGCCTCCCTGCTCTTCGACCCCTACGTCGAGCTCAGCCGCAGCGAGCGCCATGAACTCCTTGGCTACTACGCCGGCCTGCGCGGCCTCAGCCTCCCGGAGCTGCGCGAAATCTTCCATCTCTGCGCCGCCCAGCGCCTCATGCAGGCCCTCGGCGCCTACGCCAACCTCTCCCGCAACCAGGGCAAAACCCACTTCGAGCAGCACATCCCCGCCGGGGTGAAAAACCTCACCACCGTCTGCCAGGAAGCCCCCGGGCTCGCGCCGCTGCTCACCCTCTTCACCTGAGCCGAGACATGCACGCCTTCCTGCCCGCCGAAGGTTGCGCCGACCCGCTCGCCGACGAACTGCGCCGCGAAGGCGTGCTGCCGCTTCCCTCCTCCGGCCACGAGCCCTTCCTTCTAACGGAAACCCTGCCCGCCTCCGGCTGCGCGGCCTTTGCCCGCCAGACCCTGCCCGACGCCCGCGCCCTCTCCGGCAGTTCCATCAATGGTTGGGCCGATGCGATGATCGAGGCCCTGCTCGGCCATCTCGGCGAGGATGACCCCTGGCACCTGCACCTCTGGCCGGCCTATGGCGAGGGCCGCGCCGGGCGGCATCGCTGCGATCTCATCCGCAGCGCCTTCCTCGAGAGGTTGAAAAAACGCCGCCGCCTGCGCCTCAGACAGGAGCAGCCCTCCCTCACGCCCACCACCGCGCTTCTCCAGGCAGCCCTCACCGCCCCCGACGCCGGCCTGGTCTCCCTGACCACCGCCGTCCGCCGTCGTGAACTTCGCGCCCTGGTCTCCGACTTCATCGCGGGCGACATCCCCCATGCCGAGGACAAGTCCGCGCCCTCCCGCGCCTTCGCCAAGGTCATCGAGGCCGAACTGCGCCTCGGCCGGCGCATCGAACGCGGCCAGACCTGCGTCGATCTCGGGGCCGCGCCCGGAAGCTGGACCTATGTCGCCATCCAGCGCGGCGCCCATGCCATCGCCGTGGACCGCTCGCCCCTGCGCGACGATCTCATGCGCCATCCGCGCCTTCAGTTTCATCAGGGCGACGCCTTCAAGTACAAGCCTCCGCAGACCGTGGACTGGCTCATCTGCGACATCATCGCCGCCCCGCAGCGCAGCATCGACCTCCTGCTGGAATGGCTGCGCGAAGGCCGCATGAGGCAGTTCATCGTCACCGTCAAGTTCAAGGGTGCTGACGAATACGCCCTGCTTGATGCGCTCAAAAGCGCCTGCCCTCCGCTTTGCAGCGACTTTCGCCTCAGCCGCCTGTGCGCCAACAAGAACGAAGTCACCGCCTTCGGCGCACGACGCTTCTGAACTGGGCTGATCCCGAAGCGCCCTTGGATTCAGAGAATTGTCAGGGCTGCTTCAGACGCCGATATTCACTCGGCGAATGGCCTGTCACCGCACGAAAGGCCCGCGTGAAGGCGCTGTGATCGGCGAAGCCGCAGTTCAACGCGATCTCAGCGACGGAGGCATCGCTTTCCAGAAGCAGGCGCGCGCCCGCGCTGATGCGTGTCTTCGTGATCAGCTGCATCGGGCTGAGACCGTGGATGCGCTTGATCACCCTGGCAAAGCGCGCCGCGCTCATGCCGGCCCTTTTCGCGAGCGAGGACGGGCTGACCGCTTCATCAAACGAGCGCTCGAGATGCCTCAGGGCGAGCGCCACACCAGGCGGCACTTCTTCACGGCCCACCAGGGCGGTGAGATCCTTCGAGATGCCGATGAGGCCGGTGACACGCCCGCTTTCATCACGGATCGGCAGCTTGCTGGTCAGCCCCCACACCGGCACGTGCGGCCGACGCCAGAACAGCTCCAGCCTCTCGATGATCGGCCGCCCCGTGCGCAGCACCTGCTCGTCCTGCTCCGTCGGAATGCGGCCAAAATCCCCCGGACACACCTCGCAGGGCCGTCGGCCCAGCATCTGCGACTTGTCCGACAATCCATGCCGCTCCAGCAGCGACTGGTTCACGACCCGGTAACGCCCCGAGGCATCCTTGATGAAAAAGGCCGTGTCATGCATCAGGTCGGCCACCAGTTCGACAAACTGCGTGTCGATGAGCAGACGTCCGCGGGGCGAAAGAAGGCCCGGGAGAGCTGAAGAGACGGGTTTCATAAAAGCTCGGGGTTGATGATTGAACAACAAGGCCCGGCCATCCAGCACGTTTCGGCATTGTGCGGCTTTTCACGCCGCGGCGCGCCGTCGCGGTCAAGACAGCGTCCGCCTCCACCCTCAGACTGACCCGCCCATGACCCGACGCCTGATTCTCGTTTTCATCACCTCCCTGCTCGTCATGCGGGCGGAGCTTCACAGTGCGCTGGACCGGCCGAAGCTGCAGATCCTCAACGGCACCACGCAGGTCGTGGATGTCTTGTGGATGAACGACCAGGGGGAGCGGGTGCCGAATGGCAGCGTGCAGCCGGGGGGCAACACCATCATCAGCACCACGCTCGGGCATCGCTTCGCCCTCGTGGGACGCGAGGATCAAAAAGAAAGTCTCGTGACCGCCGAGGTGCACGTGCAGGCCTTCCGGGTGGGCGGCGTGCCTTCCTTTTACACGCAGCGGACCGACGCGGGCGGCTTCCCCGTGGTCGCCTCGGCCAGGGTGAATCCCTATGCGCTGAAGGAGGCCGTTTACATCATCGACATGATGCTTTCGAAGCGGCCGGACGTACGCGCGGCCATGGTGAAAAGCGGCGCGCGTCTCTGCATTCTCGCGCATGACGAGTTCACCTGCGACCAACCCGAGTGGGCCTGGCTCGCCAAGCAGCCGGAGAAAGGCTTCGAGGACCTCAGCGCGCGTGATTTTCGCGACGCCCGCGCCCGTGGCATGGGCGGCAGCAACACTGATCCCTACTGCTCCTGCGCGGAGGAAAACCTGCTCGCCTATGAAGGCGATCCCTACAGCACGGAATGCATCCTCATCCATGAGCTCGCGCACAACATCCACCTGCGCGGCATGAGCAATGTGGACGCCACCTTCGACCCGCGCGTGAAGGCCTGCTATGACGCCGCGATGAAGGCCGGCCTGTGGAAGGGCAAGTACGCCTCCGTGAACCATCACGAGTACTTCGCTGAAGGCGTGCAGAGCTGGTTCGACAACAACCGTGAGAACGATCACGACCACAACCACGTCAACACCCGCGCCGAACTGCTCGATTACGACCCCGGCCTCGCCGCGCTCTGCCGTGAGGTCTTCGGCGAAACCGTCCTCAAATACACGAAGCCCCAGACACGCCTCACCGGCCACCTCGCAGGCTACGACCCGAAGCAGGCGCCCAGGTTTGCCTGGCCAGCACGCCTGGCGAAGGCCCGCGAGCTCATCCGTGCGAAGGCCAGGGCCCGCTCCGCCTCCACCCAACCGAGCAAGCCGAACATCCTCCTCATCCTCGCCGATGATCTCGGCTACGGCGATGTGCGCTGCTACAACGCCGCCGGCAAGGTGCCGACGCCGAACATCGACAAGCTGGCGAACGAGGGCATGCGCTTCACCGATGCGCACAGCCCGGCCACCGTCTGCACGCCGTCGCGCTACAGCCTGATGACCGGACAGATGGCCTTCCGCGTCCCCAATGGCGGCACCGTCTTCACCGGCACAGGCGGACCCTCCTTGATCGCCCGGGGCCGGCTCACCCTGGCGTCGATGCTCAAGCGGCAGGGCTATGCCACCGCCGCCGTCGGCAAATGGCATGTCGGCCTCACGTTCCGCGATGCCGACGGCAGGCCCCTCCAAAGGGGCGGGCTCGAAGACGTCCGCCGCATCGACTTTTCCAGGCGCATCGAAGGCGGGCCGCTGGATCAGGGCTTCGACCGGTTTTTCGGCACGGCCTGCTGCCCGGCCACCGACTGGCTCTACGCCTTCATCGACGGCGACCGCATCCCAACGCCTCCGACGAGCCCGCTCGACCGCGGCAGGCTGCCCCGGCATCCGTATGCCAACGATTGTCGCGGCGGACTCATCGCGCCGGATTTCGACCTGCAGGAGCTGGACATGAAGTTCCTGCAAAAAAGCCGCGAGTTCATCGCGCAGCACGCACGCACCTCGCCGCAGCAACCCTTCTTTCTCTTCCACTCCACGCAGGCCGTGCATCTGCCCTCCTTCGCCGGCAAAGACTTCCGCGGCCGCACGCAGGCCGGACCGCATGGCGACTTCATCGCCGAGTTCGATCACATCGTCGGCGAGCTGATGAAGGAGCTCGACCAGCATGGCCTGACCAGCAACACGCTCGTCATTCTCAGCAGCGACAACGGACCCGAAACCACCGCCGTCGTGCACATGCGCGCCGATCACGCCCACGATGGCGCAAAACCCTGGCGCGGCGTCAAACGTGACGCCTGGGAAGGCGGACACCGCGTGCCGTTCATCGTGCGCTGGCCCAACCGCGTTCAACCTGGCGCCACCAGCGACCAGCTCGCCTGCCTCACCGACGTGATGGCCACGGTCGCCGCCATCACAGGCACCGACCTGCCGCGCGATTGCGCCGAGGACAGCTTCAACCTTCTTCCTGTCCTCGAAGGCAAGGCCGCCGCGCCGATCCGCCCGTATCTGCTCACACAGGCCTTCAGCGGCGAACGCACGCTCACCATTCGTCGCGGTCCCTGGAAATACATCGCGCACCAGGGTTCCGGAGGAAACAACTATGCCAAGGGCGAACTCAAGCCCCATGCCCTGCCTGAAACCGACCCCGAGGCTCCAGGCCAGCTTTACGACCTCGCCACCGACCCCGGCGAGACGACGAATCTTCATTCCCAAAAGCCCGGACTCGTGAAGGAGCTTCAAGACCTCCTGAAACAAACGCAATCCACCGGCCGCAGCCGTCCATGAAGCCACGCCTGCTTTGCATCCTGCTCATGATCGCAGCCCCCGTCACCGTGACCGCACAAGACAGTCCTCATGACCGACGCCTAACGTCCGATCCGGACATGCTCACCCTGGATCGCATCTTTGCCAATCATGAGTTCAAGGAGCGTTCCCTGGGAGAATACCGATGGAGCAGGCGCACCGCTTCATACTTCACTCTGGAATCCCCGCGAAACGAGGACCGGGGGCAGGACTTGGTGCGGCACGATGCCGCCACGGGACAACAGGAGATCCTTGTGCCGGCCAGCGAATTCCAGCCGAAGGCAGCCGGCGAGCCTTTGAAGGTCGAGGCTTTCGAACTTTCGCCCGACGAATCCAAGCTTCTCATCTTCACCCAGAGCCGGCGCGTGTGGCGGCTCAACACCCGCGGCGATTATTGGGTGCTCGAGATCGGCAAGCCCGGCTCCTTGCGTCAGCTCGGCGGTGAGGCGCAGCCTTCCTCCCTCATGTTTGCCAAGTTTTCTCCTGATGGCAGCCGCGTGGCCTATGTTCTCGAGAACAATATCCAGGTGCAGGAGCTGCGAGGCATGAAGATCACCTCCGCGACCAAGGATGGCTCGCCCACGCTCATCAACGGCACCTCCGACTGGGCGAACGAGGAGGAGCTGCACATTCGCGACGCCTTCCGCTGGAGCCCCGATGGCCGCTCCCTTTTGTTCTGGCAGTTCGACACGAGCGGCGTTCGCCAGTTTCATCTCATCAACAACACCGACGAGAGCTATCCAAAAATCACGTCCTTTCCCTATCCCAAGGTTGGCGAAACCAACTCTGCAACACGGGTGGGAGTGGTCGGCGCCGACGGGGCTGACCTGCGCTGGCTGGAACTGCCGGGCGATCCACGCGAGCACTACCTCCCTCGTGCGGAGTGGACTCCGGATGGAAAGGCCGTGCTCGTGCAGCAGCTCAACCGCGTGCAGAACACCAACCGTGTCATGCTGGCCGATGCCAGGACCGGCTCGGCGCGCACCGTCCTCACCGAGACCGATGCGGCCTGGCTGGAGAATGACAACCCGGTCCGCTGGATCGCCGGCGGCGAGAAGTTTCTCTGGCTGAGCGAGCGCGACGGGTGGCGTCACGCCTACCTGGCGGACACGCATGGCAAAGGCCTGGATCGCATCACCTCCGGTGAGTGGGATGTCATCCGCATCGAGGCCGTGGATGAAACCCATGGCTGGCTGTACTTTTCAGCATCACCGGAGCATGCCACGCAGCAGCATCTCTGCCGGCAGCGCCTGGAGGGCGGCCGACCCGAGCGCCTTTCGCCAGCCTCCCAGCCAGGCTGGCACAGCTATGCGTTCTCACCCGACGCCCGATGGGCGATGCACACGCATTCCCGGTTCACCCAGCCGCCGGTGGTGCAGCTCATCGAGGTTGCCGGCCACAAAACCATCCGCGTGCTGGAGGACAATCAGAAGCTCCGTGAGAAGCTGGCGGCGCTCAGGCGGCCCGCTGCGGAATTCGTGAAGCTGGACATCGGCGAAGGCGTGAGGCTCGATGCCTGGGCCCTCAAGCCGCCGGACCTGGATCCCTCCAGGAAGCACCCGCTCCTGATTCATGTGTATGGCGAGCCTGCGAGCCAGAGTGTGTGTGACAAGTGGCCGGGCGAGCGAGGCATCTGGCACTGGATGCTGGCGCAGCAGGGCTACATCGTCGCTTGCATCGAGAATCGCGGCACCCCGGTCCCGCGCGGCCGCAGCTGGCGCAAGGCGGCCTTCCGCCAGATTGGCATCCTCGCGGCGGAGGATCAGGCCGCAGGCGTCCGGTCCTTGCTCAAGCGCTGGCCTAGCGCGGACCCGGCCCGGGTCGGCGTCTGGGGCTGGAGCGGCGGCGGCAGCATGAGCCTGAACGCCATCTTCCGTTACCCGGACCTGTATTCCACGGCCATTGCCGTGGCACCCAACGCTAACCAACTCCTCTACGACACAATTTATCAGGAGCGCTACATGGGGCTGCCCGGGGACAATGCCGAGAACTACCGCCTCGGCTCGCCCATCACTCACGCCAGCCGGCTCCAGGGCAACCTTCTGCTCATCCACGGCACCGGCGACGACAACGGTCACTACCAAGGCACGGAGCAGCTGATGAACGAGCTCATCGCGCAAAACAAATACTTCACGTCGGTTCCCTATCCGAACCGCAGCCACGCCCTCTCGGAAGGAGCCAACACCGTGCGTCATTTTCACGGCACCCTCACCCGCTACCTGCACCGGCATCTGCCCATTCATCCCTCCGCCGCCACCCAGGAACCATGAACCTTGAGGCCATCCAGAACGAACTCCGCAGCGCCGGACTCGATGGCTGGCTGTTCTTCGATCATCACTTCCGCGACCCGCTCGCCTATCGCGTCCTCGGCTTGCCTGCCGCGGGCCATGTCTCCCGCCGCTGGTATTATTTCATTCCTGCCAGAGGCAGGCCGCGTGGATTGGTTCATCGCGTCGAGCCGCATCAGCTCGATGCCCTGCCCGGCGAAAAGATCCTTTATGCGCGCTGGCAGGAGCAGGAGACGGCCCTGCGCGATCTGCTGGGTGACGCGCGGACGGTCGCGATGCAATACTCGCCGCGCTGCGCCGTGCCCTACGTCGCTCATGTGGATGCCGGCACGGTGGAACTCGTCCGCTGCCTGGGGGTGGAAGTCGTCAGCTCGGCGGAGCTGATCCAGCTCTTCGAAGCCCGGTGGACGCCCGCTCAGCTCGAGCTGCACCTGGAGGCAGGCCGCCGCGTGGACTGCATCCGCGACGAAGCCTTTGAGTTCATCCGGAACGCAACCCGCGGCGGCAAGGCCATCGACGAACACGGCGTGCAGCAGCGGGTGATGCAACGCTTCAAGGAAGCCGGCATGGTCACCAACCATCCGCCGATCGTCGGCGTGAACGGGAATGCGGCGGACTCGCATTATTCACCGCCCGAGACCGGCAGCGCGCCCATCCGCCGCGGCGACCTCGTGCTGCTCGATCTCTGGGCGAAGCTGGATGTGCCCGAGGGCGTCTATTACGACATCACCTGGATGGCCTTCTGCGGCGAGGAAGTGCCGACACCCATGCGCGACGCCTTCGCCACCGTGGTCGCCGCCCGTGACACCGGCATCCGCTTTGTGCAGAACGCAATGGCCGCCGGGCGCACGATTCGCGGTTTCGAGGTGGACGATGCCGTGCGCGGCTGCATCGAATCGCGCGGCATGGGATCGTTCATCCGCCATCGCACCGGCCACAGCATCGGCCGCGAAGTCCACGGCGTCGGCGCAAACATGGACAACTATGAGACCCACGACGACCGCCGCATCATCCCCCGGACCTGCTTTTCCATCGAGCCCGCCCTCTACCTGCCAGACTTCGGCGTCCGCACCGAGATCAACCTCTTCGTCGAGGACCACGACGCCCGCGTGACCGGCAGGATGCAGAACGAGTTTGTCACTCTGTGAGCCGGGAGTTGTCGCACCAGCGCCTGTCATTGAGGCCGAAGCTGGACCAGGATCATTCTGGGCATGAACAACGTCTTCAACCTGACGCACAGCATGCCGCTCCGCCGCACATTCTTGTTTCACCCGCTGCTGCCAACGCGAACGGTCGCCTTGGGCTGAATGTGTCAGTTTGCCAGCCCATGACGGGTGTTTGGCCAACCATTCGACAGGCATGTGATCTGTGCTTACAGACTGGCAATGCGTCAAATCCACACGATTCTCCGCTGTGCGCTTCTCCTTGGGCTGTCTGCGCCTGCGGCGGAGCCGAGGCTGCTGGTGCATTACATGCCCTGGTTTGTGACGAAGGATGCCAGTGGCGCATGGGGCTGGCATTGGACGATGAACCATTTCGACCCTGAACAGAAGACATGGGACGATCAGCGCAAAATCGCCTCTCATGACCAGCCGCTCATGGGTCCGTATGACTCCGGCGACGATCATGCGCTTGAATGCCAGGCGCTGCTGATGAAGATCGCGGGCCTCGATGGCGTGGTGATCGACTGGTATGGCACCAGCGACCTGAACGACCACGCGGTGAACCATCGCAACACGCGGAAACTCATCCCGTGGCTCAAAAAGGCCGGCTTGAGCTTCGCCGTGTGCTACGAGGACCAGTCCGTGAAGTCGCTGGAAAACGGCGAGGACGTGAAACAGGCCTGGAAGGACCTCAAGTGGGCCGAGGAGCACTTTTTCACCGATGCGAGCTATGAAAGACAAAACGGCCGCCCGCTGCTTCTGGTCTTCGGGCCGCAACATTTGAAGTGGAGGTTTAACCTGGACTCCAAACCGCTCGTTTTCGGACTCCCGCATTTGGCAAAGAACAACGGCCTCGACGGCGCATTTGCCTGGCCTCCGGTCACGGGCGGCAAAGCGCTCTCTCCGGAGCAGTGGAAAAAGGAACTCGGGCTCATTTACGGGTGCGGGCAGCCTTTCATAGCCACCGCCTTCCCCGGCTTCAAAGACATCTACAAGCAGGCCGAAGTGCATGAGAGCTATGGCGGCATCGCCTCGCGAAACGGCCTGACAATGAGCGAATCGCTTGATCAAGCCCTGCAAAGCAAGGCCCCGCTCATCCAGATCGCCACATGGAACGACTACGGCGAGGGCACGATGATCGAGCCGACGCGCAACAACGGCTATCGGAATCTTGAAAAGCTCCCGCGCTGCGGCAGCCCCGCGAATCTGAGGCTGCCCGTGGTGCTTTACCAGCTCCGCAAGCGCGGTGGTGACGCCGGAAAGCTCGACGACGCCTCCTCGCTGCTCTTTGCCTCGAAGTTTGTCGAGGCGGAGGTCGTTCTGACGGGCGTGAGCCGTGATCTCGGCCGACAGGTCATCGACGATGGTTATCATCTCACCACGGAGCTGCTTTATCGCGAGGAAAATGGCATCAGCGCCGCTCAAAACCAGCGCTGCCGACTCGACGTGTATGCTCCTGCCGGCAGGAAGTCGTTTTCAACGGTCATCTGGTTCCACGGCGGCGGTCTGACCCAGGGTGAACGCTTCATTCCGCTCGCGCTCCGGCAGCGAGGCATCGCGGTCGTGACCGTCAACTATCGGCTCAGCCCCGGCGTGAAATCCCCGGCTTTCATCGAGGACGCCGCCGCGGCCATCGCGTGGACCTTCAGGCACATCGGGGATTTCGGCGGCGACCCGAAGCGGATCTTTGTCAGCGGCCACAGCGCCGGCGCTTATCTCGCACTGATGTGCGGCCTCGATAAAAAATGGCTCTCCAGGCATGGGGTGGATGCCGATGACCTTGCGGGGCTGATCCCCCTGAGCCCCCAGGTGATCACGCATTTCACCATCCGCGACGAGCGCGGGATCGAAGAGACTCAGCCGGCCATCGATGACCTCGCCCCCCTGTTTCACGTCCGCAAAGACGCACCGCCAATCCTGCTTGTCACCGGCGACCGCGAAAAGGAGCTGATGGGCCGATACGAGGAATGCGCCTACTTCTGGCGCATGATGAAGCTCACCGGCCACAAGGCGGTCACGCTGCAAGAACTCGACGGCTTCGACCATGGCGGGATGCCTGAGCCGGCGTTTCCACTTCTGACAAGGTTTGTTGAGGAGCAATCCCGAAAGGTGGCGCCACTCTCCCGCTGAGCGCTAAGGGGCGTTCAACGCACCCGCGGATCACACCGGCCCATGTCCCGTCGAAACCCCGCCGGCGTGCTGCCGGTCGTCTTTTTGAAAGCCATGAAAAAGGCGTTCAAGCTCGGGTAGCCGGAGCGCGCGGCGACAGACTCGATCTTTTCATTCGTGGAGGCGAGCAGTCGGCTGGCGTGCTCGATTCGGGTCTGAATGAGCTTCATGCCTGGTGTGGTGCCGAGGTGCCTTGTGAATGCGAGATGAAGGCTGCGTTCCGACATGCCTGCGGCGGCGGCGATGTCACGCATGGCCAGCGGTTCCGCGAAGTGGTGCAAAATGTGGCGCAACGCCCTGCAAACGCCCTCATGCGGCACGGCGAGAACATCACTGCTCTTGCGGGTGACAACGCGCGAGGGCGCGACGCGCAGCGGACGCGAGGGCGTTTTGCCGCTGCGCATCATGCGGTCCAGCAGCTCGGCGCCGCGGTAGCCCTGCTCCTCCAGCCGCGTGTCCACACCGGAGATGTGCGAGCTGTGCGCCCCGACCGACAGCAGGTAGTCATCAATGCCCACGATGGCGACCTCATGCGGCACGCCGAGACCCGCGTCGGCACAAAGCTCGTGCGCCTCGACTGCGAGGCTGCCGTTCATCGCAAAGAGAGCAAGCGGCTTCGGCGCGGAACGCAGCCGCTGCATGAGCCAGCGGCGACGGGCGGCCCAGATGCCGCGTTGAGTGACCGGCGCGACCCGGTCATTCCAGCGCCAGGTTTCACAGGCATGCCCGTTCTGCCGCAGATGCCGCGCAAAGGACTCTCCACGCTGAACCTGGGACCAGTTCTCCGAGTCCGAGTAGATGGCGAAGTGGCGCAGGCCCCGCTCCAGAAAATGCCCAGCCACCATCCTACCCGTGAGGGCATGATCCTGCACCACATGGGCGAATGGCAGCTCCGCCCTGCGCAACGAGAAGTCCACCGTGGGCCGCTTCACGGAAACCACGAACCGTGCCAGCTCATCGTCCGCCGCAAGCCATGCGAGCACGCCGTCGCCCTCCCAGCCCCACGGAATCACCTTCTCATGGATGATGCTGTGAGCCGCCAGATGCCACGAGTGCTCCGTGGCGTAGGTGGCGATGCCCTGGAGCAGCCGGTGATCGTACCAGCCAAGCGCGACAAGCACGTGGGGATGCTTCTTTTTCATCATGCGTTGTGAAAGGCGTTTGCAGGATTGTGGACTTGTTTTGCTGAATCTTGCAATGACTGAAATGCCGTCCGGATTAGCTTTCATACGCCATGAAAGCCTTCATTCCCCTTTTCGCCTTGATCTGCCCCGGCATCCATGCGGCGGACGCCTTGCCCGCCTTTCCTGGGGCGGAGGGTTACGGTCGCTTTGCCAAAGGGGGCCGCGGAGGCGATGTCTATCACGTCACGAACCTCGATGACAGCGGCGAGGGCAGCCTGCGGGAGGCCGTGAGGAGCAAGAAGGCCGATGTGCCCCGCACGGTCGTCTTTGATGTCGGCGGCACGATCCAGCTGATGAAGCCGCTGAAGATCGAAAAAGTCGCAGGACTCACTTTGGCAGGGCAGACGGCCCCAGGCGGTGGCATCACGCTGAGGGATCACGGCATCGTCTTTTCCAAATGCTCCGACATCGTCGTCCGCCACCTGCGCCTGCGGCTCGGCGATGAGACCAAGACCTCGGAGGACGTGATCAACGTCGGGCCGGAGAAAGAAGGCTGCCGGGATGTGATCTTTGACCATCTCACCGCCACCTGGGGCGTCGACGGAATCATGGACGTGTATGCGGCGGATCGTTTCACCATGCAGTGGTGCCTCTTTGGCGAGGCGCTGAACGACAGCACGCACGAGAAAAGGGAGCCTCACGCCATGCTCATGTCCTTCCGCAAGATCAGGGGCCGCATCAGCATTCATCACAATCTTCTTTTCAGCAGCCGGGACCGTCACCCGACGCTCGGCGGCTATCCACCGCCGCACTCGTCCCCGGACTCCATCTTCGATTTCCGCAACAACGTGATCTACAACTGGGAGGGCTCCTGCAATCTCGCCACCGGCCGTTTCAACCTCATCAACAACTACTGGCGGCCGGGCCCGAACACCAGGCCCTACGAGGAAGAACTGCCCATCCAGCCCAAGGCCGAGGCGCATGATGTAACGACCGGCTTTCTTGGCGGCAATGTCTTCGAAGGCATGGCCGACTGGAGCCTTGACAACTACGCCGCCTTTCAATGGGGCGTGCGTGGCGGCAAGTACATCGGCAACGTGACCGCGGAGAAGTTCAAGGAACCCGCCGAAGTCGTGCCTGCGAGCGAACGCCCCGTCACCCACGCCGCCGAAGAAGCCTTCCAGCTCGTCTTGAAAAAGGCCGGGGCCGGCAAAACACGGGATGCCGCCGATCAACGAGTGATCGCCGGCATCAAGGCCCGCACCCATCGCCGCATTGACAGTCAGAAGGAAGTGGGTGGCTGGCCGGAGTTGAAAAGCGGAGAAGCGCCGAAGGACAGCGATCGTGACGGCATGAGCGACACCTGGGAGAAGGAGCATGGCCTCAACCCCGGCGATCCTTCTGATGGCAACGCCACCACGAAGGAAGGCTGGACGAACCTGGAGCAGTATTTGAACTCTCTGGTTAAGTGAGCACGCACGCCTGATTCTTCACAAAGACTCGCACCAAGGAGCCTGTGTCAAAAGCTGCCGGGACACAGTGACGCCTGAGAGCTCCTCGCCACCGTCAACGCCCTCCAGCAAGCAAGTCACTATGGCAGCAGCATGAGCCCCGAGGTCCAAGCCGACGAAGGCAGCCACAAACGTGGCAGACGCGGACTCTCTTCGAAAACCCGATGCGCTGATCCGTGCACTGAGGCGGTGAGTGTGGTTGGGTCCTCTGGACTCATCAGACGCAGTCCAGAGGACTGCACCACATGGTCCTGTGCCTGTTTTTACGTTCCCTGTCATCGTTCGCGCCAAGACGGGACGTGATTCAGCAGGCAGGATCGTTCATGAACGAGTCTTGTTCCCGAATGAAACCTCGCCTGCCAAGCCTCCGAACTCGCCACGCCACTGGCCCAAAAGCTCGACCGCTGGCTCCGTGAAACGGATGCCCGGCTGCCAGTCAAAAATGACGAACACAGCCCCGAGGACTCCCCCTCAACTGCCCAGGGCAGACCCTGATGACGCCGGGTGGCCAGACCCAAGTCCCAGCCCGGCACGCTTTGGATGCCTGGTCGCTTCCAAACCGTCAAAATGGCTAAAAATGGACCGAATTGGACTGGAATACGGACATCGCATGCCGAACCCAGACCGCGCTTCTACCCCTGCCCGATTTCATCCCATCTCCTCCGAGGCGCACTGGAAGGAAGCGGTTGGGTCATCGCGGCGGCACAGGGTTGGGGATGGCTTCTCGCGTCATTTCAGGACGCGGTGAAGGTGAAATATGGGCCTGGTCCTGGAGTTTCACTCCAGGCTAATCTCTTTCGAGTCTCCGGCTCGAAGGAAACCAAGACGGCCGGCACCTGGAAAGCGTGTTCACCTCACCCGGGCAACTGCTGAATTCGGTGTTCGATCATGATGTCAGGCTCATGAAATCCTGAACATCCTGGCACTGTGCCGGCTTGCCCGCCTGCAGCGGCCAAACCAGCCAAGACGCGGCAGGGCGCCTGTGGCAGACTGGCTTGATGAAAAGCCTGCTGACTCTTCTTGCGGCCTCTGCGTTCCTTTCCGGCTCATCGCTGACGGCGGCCAGGCCTAACGTACTGTTCATCGCGCTGGATGATCTCAACGACTGGATCGGCTGCCTGGGCGGGCATCCGCAGACAAAGACACCGCATCTGGACCGGCTCGCGAAAAGCGGGGTGCTGTTTCGCAACGCCTACACCGCGGCGGCCTCGTGCAACCCCTCGCGCACCGCGGTCTTCAGCGGCCTGCCGCCTCATCGTTCAGGGCTTTATCAGAATCCGCAAAAGCTGCGCGAGGTGCTGCCGGAGGCGGAGCTGCTGCCGCGCTACTTCTCCCGCCACGGCTACTGGGGCGCGGGTTCCGGGAAGATGCTGCATTACATCATCGATCCGCCCTCATGGGACGACTACTTCCCCGACAAGGCGAAGGACGACCCCTTCCCGCGCACCTTCTATCCGAAGCAGCGACCGGTGAGCCTGCCGCGCGGCGGTCCCTGGCAGTACGTCGAGACGGACTGGGCCGCGCTTGATGTCACGGACGAGCAGTTCGGCGGTGACTGGCTGGTGACGAAGTGGGTGGGCGAGCAGCTCCGCCGTGAGCATGACAAGCCCTTCTTTCTCGCCTGCGGCATCTACCGCCCGCATGAACCCTGGTTCGTGCCGAGGAAGTACTTTGAGCCCTTCCCGCTCGAAAGCATCCAGCTGCCGCCTGGCTACAAGGCCGATGATCTTGAAGACCTTCCCGCCGAAGGCCGGCGCATCGCCCGCAACCGCTACTTTGAGCATATCCAAAAGCATGACCAGTGGAAGAAGGGCATCCAGGCCTACCTCGCCTCCATTCATTTCGCCGACGCCATGCTCGGCCGCGTGCTCGACGCACTCGGGAAGAGCCCGCATCGCGACAACACCATCGTCGTGCTCTGGAGCGACCACGGCTGGCACCTGGGTGAGAAGGAGCACTGGCAGAAGTTCACCGGCTGGCGCGTGTGCGCCCGCGTGCCGCTCATGATGCGCGTGCCCAGGGGCGCCCCCGGCCTGCCTGAAGGCACCACCGCAGGCGGCGTCTGTGATCGCCCCGTCAGCCTGGTGGATCTGTTTGGCACTCTCACCGAACTCTGCGGCCTGCCATCAAAGCCGGACATCAGCGATCACAGCCTGGTGCCGCTGCTGCGCCATCCTCAGGCGGAATGGCCGCACGCCGCCCTCACGCATCTCGACCGACCGCAAAACTACGCCCTCAGCACCCAGCGCTGGCGCTACCTGCACTACTTCGACGGCGGCGAGGAGCTCTACGACCTTGAATCCGACCCGCACGAATGGCGAAACCTCGCCAGCACGCCCGAGCATGCGGACAAACTTGCGGAGATGCGCTCGCTAGCTCCGAAGCAGATGGCGCCAGTCCGGCCGTCGAAGCCGTGAATGCGCATCCTCCATCCTTGGGTCAGCCTGCTGTGCTGCTTTCATCACCCGAAGAACCAAGACCGCACAAGACGACCCCTGTGCGACGGTGTTTCACTTGCTGACGCTCATGTCCACCGCTGACCTCGTCAGGAATGCCCAACCTTCAAGGTGCAACCACCTTGAAGGGGAAGTTGGCCGTCGCAGCGCAGTGGCGCGTGTCGGTCACGCGCAAGTGGACGCGGTAATCGCCAGGCCTTTTCGGCGCACGGAAGGTCGCGTGGGATCCTTCGGCTTTCACAAGGCACCCGGGGAGGGGCGGCGTGACGCGCTCCTTGCCCTGCTTGTCGCGGCCGGTGCTTTCGGCGGTGACGGTCCAGTGCCAGGAAAGCGTGTCAGCGTCGGGATCGGTGGCCTCGGCCTGCGCCTGGAACTCGCTGCCGGCGGCGATCTCCTTCTTCGCAGCCTCGCTGGTGAGTTTCGCGATGTCCGGCGCATGTTCCGCCGGCGGCGTTCCCTTCCACAGCTCATGCATGACATCGCGCACGGCGGTGGATTCGTCGTGATCGGTGAAGATGCCAAACCAGGTCGAGGTGGCCTCCTGCTTCTGACCCCAGAGGAACACATAACCGCCCCAGCAATCTCCGCCGGGCAGGATCGCAGCTTCATAGGCCTTGCGGATCGACCGGGCCTTTTCACCGCTCGTTGGCTCGATCGGCGCCCCCCACGGCGCACGTGGGCTTTCCCAAAATCCACGCGGACCAAACTCCGTGACCACCCACGGGCGGATCCACCCGACTTTCTCCAGGTGCTTTCGCAGCGAATTGAGCGCGGCGTAGGTGTTGATGCCGACGAAATCAAGGCTCGGCGTGTGTTCATTGAGCCCCTTTGCCTTCCCCTCAGAAAGCCCCGCCACCGCGGTGAAGGTCGGATGCGCCGGATCAAGCTGCTTCACGATCTGCGCGAGCACTTCGAGCTGCTTCCAATACGCCGAGTTGTTGCCATCCCCCTCGGCCTCGTTGCCCAGGCCCCAAAACAGCAGCGCCGGATGATCGCGATGCTTCACCACCTCGTTAACCACGCGGGCGATCTGCCTCGCGCAGTGTTTCGAGTTGGCATAGGAGAACCAGCTGCACTCAGGCTCCAGCCAGATGCCCGCGCAGACGGTGAGCCCGCGTTTCTGCGCGGCATCCAGGAGCGCATCGAGCCCGTTCGTGGTCCAGGTGCGGAGGCTGTTGCCGCCGGCAGCCACAAGGTCATCGAGGTGCTTCTCTCCACCCGCGCCTTTCACAAAATAAGGCTCGCCGCCGCGCGTGATGCCCTGGCCCGGCAGAATTTTGACCGGCACCGCCTCCGCCGCGGCATGATGGATGGCGGCAAAAAGCGCGAGGATAGCCAGAGAGGTCGGAAGCTTCATGACTCGAACCTTTTGCCCGCCTGGCGGCGCTCGCAAAGGATTCCTTTCACCCACGCCCTCACTCACCACGCATGACAGCCGTCTCCATCTTCAACGACGTCATCGGCCCCGTGATGCGTGGGCCTTCCAGCTCGCACTGCGCCGCCGCGCTGCGGATCGGGCGGCTGGCGCGTGATTTGATGGATGGTGACCTCGATGAGGTGCTCGTCGAGTTCGACCGGTCCGGCTCCCTGCCGACCACGCACGAGAGCCAGGGCAGCGACATGGGCCTGTTCGGCGGCCTGCTCGGCTGGCAGGCCGATGACGATCGCCTGCCACGCTCCGCGCAGGCCCTGGCGGAGGCTGGAATCAAGCTGCGGATTGAAACCGTCGATGTCGGCGACCCGCATCCAAACACCTACCGTCTGACGCTGAAGAATGTGCGTGAAACCCGTTCGATGGTCGCCATCTCCACCGGTGGCGGCATGATCGAAGTCATCGAGATCGACGGCGTGCCCCTGAGCATGGACGGCGGTCATCATGAGACCCTGATCTGGATCTCCTCCGAGGAATGGCAAAGCAAGGGGCCTGACAGGATTTCAAGCTGCTTCAGCAACTCCTGTTTCTGCGATGAAACCGATGAGCTGAAGGTTCACGAACTCGGCAGGCAGCGGCTGCTTCAGGTCAAGGCGGGTCAGTTTGTCTCCGTCGATGGCTTGAAGGCCGACACCGTCAGGAAGCTGTCGCCCGTGCTTCCCGTCCCTTCACGCAAAAAACTGCGCGTTCCCTTCACGAGCTGCAGCGAGATGCTGAAGCAGGATGGCGCGCGGAACACACCGCTCTGGAGGCTCGCCATCGAATACGAGGGTGCCCGCAGCGGCTTCAGCGAGTGTGAAGTCATCGACAGGATGACCGGGATTGTCCGCATCCTGCGCAGATCCATCGCCAGCGGCATCACGGGCACGGCTTATGAGGACCGGGTTCTGCACCATCAGAGCGGGCGCTTTGCCGAGATGATGAACGCGGGCCGTCTGCTGGATGGCGGCGCCTTGAACCGCATCATTCTCCACGTCACCGCCCTGATGGAGGTGAAGAGCAGCATGGGCGTCATCGTCGCCGCCCCCACCGCAGGCGCCTGCGCCGCGCTGCCCGGTGCGGTCATCGCCATGGCCGAGTCGATGAATCTCAGCGAGAAAGACATGGCCAGGGCCATGCTCGCCGCCGGGTTAATCGGTGTTTTCATCGCCACGCGCTGGACCTTCGCGGCGGAAGTCGGCGGCTGTCAGGCCGAAGGTGGCTCCGCAGCCTGCATGGCCGCCGCCGCGCTCGTCACGCTCGCCGGGGGCAGCCGTGATCAGGCCGTCGCGGCGGCCTCCATGGCCCTGCAGAGCATGCTTGGACTCATCTGCGATCCCATCGCCAACCGGGTCGAGGCGCCATGCCTCGGCAAGAATGTCATGGCCGCCAGCAACGCGCTGTCTTGCGCGAACATGGCCCTCGCCGGCTACGATCCGCTCATCCCACTCGACGAGGTGATCGACGCTGCCAAAGCAGTCGCCGAACGCATGCCCCGCGAGCACCGCTGTACCTCGCTGGGCGGCCTTGCCGTCACCCCGACCTCCCTCGAAATCGAAAAGCGTCTCGCCAGCCTCAAGCAAGGCTGCGGAAACTGCTCCTGCACATGAAGCCGGCAGGCAGAGGCATCAAAACTCCAGCTTCTGCAGAAACCAGTAGAGGGCCTGCTTCCATTCGGCCGCGTCGTGCGCGTGATCGGTGATGTGCCAGACATGCGGAATCTTCCTGGCCGTCAGAAAGGCGTGCACATCCTGGCTGATGTGCAGAAGCCCGTCACGACTGCCGCAGGAAAGCCACAGAAGTTTCAAAGAACGAGCGGCGGCGGGATCGGGCAGCAGCGTTTCGTTTGTCCGTGTGTTCGGGGCTGCTGAAAAGCCACCGAGCCAGGCGAATCGGTCGAGGTGCCCGAGACCGATGTTCAGCGTTTGTCCGCCGCCCATCGACAGGCCTGCCAGGGCTCGATGCTGCCGCTGATCATGGACGCTGTAGCGCGCCTCCATCACGGGAATGATGTCGTCGAACAACTCACGTTCGAAGACGAGGAAGGCGGGGATGTGCTGGAAGAGATCACCGACCGCCCGGTCGTTTTTTTGAGCGCGGCCGTTTGGCATGACGACAATCATCGGCCGCGCCCGGCCTTCGGCGATGAGGTTGTCGAGAAGCACCTCCGGCTGCGCATATCGGGCCCACTCGCTTTCATCGCCTCCGATGCCGTGAAGGAGGTAGAGAACAGGATATTTGCGGGCCGGGGAATAGCCTGGCGGCGTGTAAACATTCATCTTCCGGCGCGCGCCGACGGTCTTTGAATCATACTCGATCATCTCAAGCTTTCCGTGCGGGATGTCCTCGCGCTTCACATCCCAGCCGGCGGGCGGTTCCGGAAAGGCAGGCTTGTCATCGGCATTGAGATGAATGGCGCTCCAGGACGGGCGCGGCTGGGGCGGGATGTTTTGGCCCGTCGGCGGTGCCGTGGGTTCGATCGCCAGCTCGCGCAGCACGGCCTCAAAGGCGGGCTTGGGCCGCCCCTGGCGGTCAAAGAGCAGCGGATGATTCACGCGCTTCCACGGGAAATCGTTCAGCCAGCTTTGACCGTCATGCAGGTTCCAGAAGGAGACGCGCAGGATCGTGTCGGCGTAGTTTCGGAACAGCCGGAAGAGCTGGGCATACTGCTCCGCCTGCCGCTGAAGAACCTCCGGCGGGCAGCGGTCGGCATATGGGTTCAGTTTGGCAAGCGCCTCGCGTTGCGCGCCGTTGTCCGCCCACCAGCGGCCGCGCGGGATGACATCGATGTCGAGCTCGGAGACAACGACCTTCATCTGCATCGCGCGCATGGCGGCCAGGGTTTTTTCAAGGGCGGCAAAGGGCACGGTGTCGATCTCGTAGTGCCCCTGCAGGCCGATGGCGTGCAGCGGGACGTTTCGGGCACGCAGGGACTCGATCAGCCGGATCATCCTCTCACGCTTGCCATCCAGCTCGTTGTTGTAGTCGTTGTAGATGAGCAGGGCGGCAGGATCCGCCGCGTGGGCGTATTCAAAGGCCTTCACCAGGAACTCCTCCCCGCAGGTGCGGCTCCAAAGAGAGTCCCGAAGCGGACGGTCGCCATCATCCAGGGCCTCGTTGACAACATCCCACATGGCGATTTTTCCCCGGTAGCGGCCTACCACCATGTCGATGTGCGTCTTCATGCGCGCCAATAGCACCTCCTTGGCAACCGGCCTGTCCTCCTCCAGTCCAAACCAGGGCGGCGTGCGATCATCCTTCGCCCAGACGAGGCAGTGACCGACGATCTTCAGCTCCTTCGCGAGGGCAAACTCCACGAAGCGGTCCGCAGCCTCGAACGACCAGCGGCCGGGCTCAGGCTGAACGGCATCAGGCTTCATGCAGTTCTCCGGTGTGACGAGGGAAAACTGCGCCGTCAGCAGGGGCCAGTCCCCGGCGTTTTCGAACACTCGATCCTGGATGCCGACCCCGACGAGAAAGGGCGAGGCGGACTTCAGCGTCTCCTGCGCCAATGAAACCAGGGCCGGGAGATGCAGGAGAAACAGAAGATGAAGGCGCATGGCGAAGAGGCCTTCAGGTTTGAACCGAAGCCGCCTCGGCGACAGGACATTCTCTGGGGCAAATCAGCCGTCGCCTACCGTGCCGAGCGCCCTCACCTCAGCGCAGGTACATGAACTCGTTCGCGGCCAGCAGGCTCTGGCAGAGCAGGCTCCAGGCTTCGTCGCTGTTAGGCGCAGATTCGATGAAGCGGCTGGCGCGGGCGAGCTCGGCGGTCGTCGGGGCGCGGCCGTAGGCGAGGTCATAGGCGCGATGCAGGCGCGACTCAACGAAGCCGTTGCGGGTGTCGCGGGCGAGGCGCCGGGAGAGGGCGGCGGCGGCGTCCATCACCACCGGGGCGTTCAGCATGATGAGGGCCTGGGGCGCGACGACGGTGGCGTTGCGGCTGCCGGTGGGCATGGTGGGGTCCGGATAGTCGAACTGCTCCAGCATGTCATAAAGATGGTTGCGGATGATGGGCAGGTAGAGCGCGCGGCGCGGGGTCTCGTAGGTCGTGTGGTCGCGCGAGGTGTGGTTGAAGACAAACTCGCGGTTGCGCAGCGGGATGGTCTTGCCGCCGACATCCTGGCTGAGGGTGCCGCTGACGTGCAGGAGCGCGTCACGGATCTGCTCGGCCTCAAGGCGCTGGATGTTGAAGTGCGAGAGCAGGCGGTTCTCAGGATCGACCATCGAAGGGTCGGGCGAGGAGGAGCCGCCGCCCGCCGCCGGATGCACGGAGGTCATCTGATAGACGCTCGACTTCATGATGAGGCGGTGCATGTCCTTCATCGACCAGCCGGACTCCATGAAGGTGCGGGCGAGCCAGTCGAGCAGCTCCGGATGCGAAGGCTTGTCACCGAGCACGCCGAAGTTGTCGGTGGAGGTGACGATGCCCTTGCCGAAGTGCCAGCGCCAGAGGCGGTTGACCATCACACGGGCGGTCAGCGGATGCTCGGTCGAGGCCAGCCAGCGGGCCAGTTCCAGACGGCCGCTCTGACGGGATGGGAAGACCGGCTTGGTGAAGGAGGTGCGCATCACCTCGGGGAAGCCGCGCTCCACCTCCTTGCCGAGCGTGAGGTAGCTGCCGCGGATGTGGATGGGCATGGCGCGCACGATGGCGGCCTCGCCGACGCCCATGAAGGCGGGAGGGTCCGGGATGGCGTCCTCGACATTCATGAGGTCGTCCATCATGGCGGTGACCCGGGCCAGCGTGGCTTGATCAAAGGCGTCCGCGTCCTTGTCCGGGATGGCCAGGAATCCGGCGATGTCATCGAGGGCGTCACGCGCGGCGGCGACATCCCCCGCGGCCTTGGCCTTCGACTTCGCGTCCAGCTTCAGCGCGGCGGTGAACAGAGGGGCGTAGTGCGCGCGCACCGCCTCAGGTTTTTGGGCCGCCGAGAACTCACGCCATCTGGCAAAGAAGGGGTGTTCGTTTTTGCGGGTGAGGTACTGGCGGCAGGTCAGCAGGTAGCGCGGGCGCAGCTTGAGCGGCAGGGCCAGCTTTTCGACCTCGGCAAAGTCCGGATCGTCGGGCAGGCGGGCCGCGGCGACGAGATAATCGACGGCGGCGTTGTGCAGCTCGGCCTTGAGTTCGGCACGGGCCTTGGCGCTGAAGCTGGTGACTATCTTCCTTTTCTCCGCGGCCTTCGCCTCGTGGGCCTTTTTGGCGGCGATCTGCTCGGGCGTGGCCATGGAGTGCTCGTACCAGAACTTGATCGCGCCCATTTTCTCATCGGAAAGCGAGCGGGTGCTGCGGAAGATGGCGGCGAGGCCGTAGTAGTCGGCCTGGCTGATGGGGTCGAACTTGTGGTCGTGGCAGCGCACGCAGCCGAAGGTCATGCCGAGGAAGGCCTTGCCCAGCGTGTCGAGCTGCTCGTCGATGATGTCGAGCTCCATCTTCTTCACGTCGGGCTCGGCGAGCACGCGGCCGCCGAGGGCGAGGAAGCCGGTGGCTGCAAGGGCCTCCTGACGGTCGCGCGTGTCCTGGGCGGGCAGGAGGTCGCCGGCGATCTGCTCGATGAGGAACTGGTCGAAGGGCTTGTCGTTGTTGAAGGCGCGGACGACGTAGTCGCGATAGCGCCAGGCATGACCGTAGGCCACGTTTTCATCCATGCCGTTGGAGTCCGCATAGCGGGCCACGTCGAGCCAGTGACGGCCCCAGCGCTCGCCATAGGCGGGAGAATTGAGCAAACGCTCGACAACGCGCGAGAAGGCGTCGGCCGAGTCATCCTTGAGGAAGGCCTGCACCTCCTCCGGGGTTGGCGGCAGGCCGGTGAGATCCTGGGTGGCGCGGCGGATGAGCGTGCGTTTGTCCGCAGGCGGGGCGGGTGAAAGGCCTTTGGCTTCAAGCTGGGCGAGCAGGAAGGCATCGACCGGCGTTTTTACCCAGGCCGTGTCGCGCACCTGGGGCGGGGCGGGCGCGGCCAGGGGCTTGAAGGACCAGAATTCGCGCCCGGTCTTCACGTCCATGCCCATGGCGGATTTGGCGGCCACGGCACCGGTGCGCGGATCCGGCGCGCCCATCTCGACCCACTGGGTCAGCGCCTCGAGTTCGGCGACGGACAGCGGGCTTTTGGGCGGCATCTGCAGGTCCTGGTTCTTGTAGGCCACCGCCTCGATGAGCTTGCTCTTGTCAGGCTGGCCTGCGACGACGGCGGGGCCGCTGTCGCCGCCGGTGAGCATGGCGTCGCGGGTGTCGAGGGAGAGGCCGCCCTTCACCTTGGCGGTGGTGGAGTGGCATTCGAAGCAGCGCTCCACCAGCACCGGCCGAACCTTCTTTTCAAAAAACTCAATGCCTGCGGCATCGGGCGCCGCCAGGCACGGCAGGGCCGCCACGCCGAGGGCGCTGACCAGCAGGATGGAGGATTTAAACACGGGCATGGCGACGGGGGCAGGCTTGGAACATACGCCGCCCGCCCGGCGGATTTGTCACGGCCTGACGACCTTCACGCGCATGAAGCGGCGGCCCGGCCCGACGGCCACATGATCCCTGACGGTCAGCCGCACCGCCGTGTTCTCCTCCGTCACAAGACCGTCACTGCTCCAGCTGATGAGGTCGCTGCAAGCCTCGACGACAAAGGTGACATCCGTGGCGGCGGGGTTTTTGGGAATGCTGATGCGAAGGTACTGCGGTCCGCCGCCCGGGGTGAGCCCGACGACCTCAGGGCTGTCGCCGTGGACCGTGCCGTTCGTGCCGACGGCATATTCCATGAGGTTGAGAACGCCGTCACCATCGGCGTCCAGGCCGGCCTCGGCCGCCAGGTTGTTCATGTCACCGACCCCGCCTTGATCCAGCCACTGGGCGAAAGGAGCGTGATAGGCGTTGAAGTTGAGGTCAAAGAAGGACTTGGCCGCCGTGTCATCCGCACTGAGGCGGAGGCCGAAGCCGCTGCTTTGGGTCAGGACCGCCGTGGTGTCCGTCAGTGAGGTGTTGGCGAGGGTGATGCCCGGCAGGCCGGTGCGGACCGACCATTCGCTGACCGGCACGGAGGGCAGGTTGTCGTCCGTGATGGTGCCGTCCAGCAGGACCGGGCTGAGGCTGCCGGAGGCGGAGGCGGAGACCACCGGGGCCTTGTGCAGCGGCTCGATGGTAAGGCCGGTGAAGGTGCAGGTGTTCAGGGTGCCGGCCGCGCCGCTGGCGTTGGTGACATAAAAGCCGGCCCAGACGGGCGTGGGCATGATGATGTTCTGCGGCTGGCCGATCTGGGTCCAGGCGTTGGGCCCGCCGGTGGTGGCGTTGTGCGTGGCACGGTAGCCGGTGATGCTGTTGCCCCGGCGCACAAAGCGGATCCAGGTGCCGGTGCTGACACCGCTGGGCACACCGCCGCCGGATCCGCCGGCGATGCTGACCCAGTAATAGCCGTTGAAGGCGTCGGTGGGCTTGCGGCCAAGGTGCGTGTAGGCGCCGCCGTCGAGGCCGTCGGTCAGGCGCAGGCCGCCGCTGCTGCTGCCGGCGCCGGAGCTGTAGGAGTTCACCCGCGTGGTCATGACAAAGTCCCCGTAATACTGCCAGCCATAGAAGTAGCCGGTGGTGGGACCGGCCACGGTGTAGGTGGTGCCGTCGAAGGAGCCGCTGCCAGCAGCGTCGGGCGCGGTGCCAAAGTCCTCGTTGACCAGCGCGGGACCGGAGGGGGCAGGCGTGAGCGTGACGTTGTCAAAAAGGGCGGTCGCCAGGGCGGCGGTGCTGTTGTTGGTCGTGGTCAGGCCGTAGTGGGCGTTCGAATTCAGCTGAGGGATCGTGACAGGGGCCCCGACATCCGTCCAGGAACCGCCATCGGTGCTGTAGCTGGCGGTGACGGCCTGGGTCGTGGCATTGCGCTCCAGCCTGAGCCAGAGAGGCAGGGCGGGAGCCGCCACGGAGACCACGCTGTCATTGCCCGCCGCGGCACGGGTGCGGAACTGCAGGCCGGTGCCCGGCACGTAACCGAGCACGGCACGGTTGGAACCGCGCGACAGCGAGTCGCGGATGGTGACGCCCGCAAGCGCCCCGGTGGTGGCAAAGCTGGTTAGGCGAGCCACGACGGAGCCGTCGCCGACGGCGCTGCGGACCATGACATGGGCCTGGTCGTTCGCCGTGGAGGCATAACCCGCCCCGGTTCCCGAGACGCTGAAGAGGCCGCCATATTCAAGGCCCTGGCCGCGGCGGGCGGAGGAGGGCCCGAGGTCCTGGGTGATCCAGTTTGACGCCAGCAGGCCGCTGCCGACCACGACGGTCGTCTGGTCGCTGACGGTGAACTGCGAGTCGGTCACCGAGATGCGCAGGACATAGGTACCAGGGGCGGAAAACGTCACGGCGGTGGTGGCGGACGCGGGTGACTCAATGGTGGCGGTGCCCGGACCGCTGACACAGCTCCAGGTGGTCGCAAACGCGGCCGGGAAGCCGTCGTCCTCCACCTGGGCGCTGACGATGACCCCGTTGGCCGCGGCAATGAGCGGCCCCTGCGAGGCCGGGCTGCTGATGAAGACCGTCGGCGGATTGTCGTTGTCGGCGATGGTGACGTTGCCGAAAAAGGCAGCACCGATGTCATAGCCGCCGGTGCTGAGTGAAAGCACGACATCCTCCGGCCCCTCGGTGACGGCGTCATCCACAGGGCTGATGTTGATGACCTTGGAAGCCTCGCCCGAGGCGAAGGCGACGCTGGTGCCCACGCTGGCGTAGTCGCTGGTGTTGGTGGCGGTGCCCGCCCGCGTGAGGTTGACCGTCAGGGCCACGTTGACGGGGGCGGTGCGTGTGACGGTGAACTGGCCCGGGTTTCCGGGGGCCTCGGAGGCATCCGGATCATTGGCGACGAGGCTGACCGTGCTGCGGTCGTCATCCGCAATCAGGACCGTGGCGGCCGACGGCGAACCCACGGCATAACCACTGCCGCCGGCGAGCGTGAGGATGACGGTCTCGCCTCCTTCATTGTCCGAGTCCTGGATGGAGCTGACGTTGACGGCAAGGCTCGCCTGGCCGTCCGGAAGGGTCTGCGTGGTGGAGATGGTCGCATAATCCGTGTCGCCAGCGGCCGTGCCGGAGACGGTGAGGGTGACATTCAGCGGTCCTGCGGCGCCTCCCGTGCGGGTGAGGGTGAACTGCCCCGGGTCGCCCGACTCATTGGCGGCCGCATCACTGGCCGTAATCGTCACGACGGGCACGTCATCATCCGTGATGGTGAGCGTGTGGATGCTGACGCTGCCGAGGTTCAGGCCGACCGGACCACTGAGGGTGAGAGTGAGGGTTTCGGCGGATTCAAGGACAAGGTCATTGATGACGGGCACGGAGATGTGCTTCACGCTTTCGCCTGCGGCGAAGCTGAGCGTTCCGGAAGTCGTGGCATAATCACCCGGCTGAGTGGCCGTGCCGTTGGCGGTGGCATAATCCACGCTGCAGGCCGCGGCGGCCGGGCTGCTCAGGGCGACGGCGACCTGCACCGAGCCGGCGTTTTCAATGACACTGCCAGCGGCGGCGGCGAAGCCGACATAGGGCTGGGCGGGCGGATTGTCGTCATCGATGATGGTGTAGCCGTGATAGGAGTTCGTTCCGAGGCCCGCGCCGCCGGGGTTGAGAAGCTGGATCGTGACGAGGTTGTCCGGTTCATCCATCGTGTCATTGACAACCGTGAGGGTGATGTTGCCGGTGGTCTGTCCCGCAGGGATGGTGAGAATGCCGGGCGTCAGTGAATAATCGACGCCGGAGCCAAAGGCGGTGGTGTTGCTCTGGAGCCGGTAGCGCTGCTCGACGCTGCCGCTTTTCACCCAGCCGGTGTGAACACCTCGGGCATAATGGGTGCGGTCATCGCGGACCATGATGCCCGCCTGGGCGTTGGCACCTCCGTCGGTGAGCGAGGTGACGCGTGCGACGAGGGTGAAGTCACCAGTGACCTCGGTGCTGGGGAAGTGCGCCTCATCGCTGCCGTTGGCGATGCCGGCGCCGCTGCCGTTCACGGTCCAGACATCACCCGCCAGGGCCTCGTCACCCTGCGCATTGACGAAGCCGATGGTGCGGCCGCCGAGCGTGGTAATCGGCGAGCCGTTGAGCGTCACGTTGTCGAAGGCGCCCCGGGCCAGGGCGCCGTCGCTGGCGGCGGAGACGGCGAGGCCGGCGAAGACCTTCGGGGCAAAGGCGATGTTGGGCGTCGTGCTGAAGTTCGTCCAGTTCACCCCGTCCCTGGAGAAGCCCTGGGTGAAGACATTGCCCGAGCGCGCGGTGCGAACCCAGACGGGCAGGATGAGGCTGGTGTAGGCGCTGCTGAGCGTGGCGCCGTTCCCGACGGCGGGGCGATGCAGCGTGTAAAGGGCGCCGGTGGACAGGCCTGTGCCGAGCGTGGCGGCGTGGGCGTCGTTGTTCGCTGTGGAGGCGCGCAGCATGACGCCGGCGCGGGAGCTCGAAGTGCTGCCGTTGCCGACGGCCGTGATGCGCGCGGTGACGGTGCAGTCGGCCGAGCCGTTCACCGGCAGGTAGATGAAGCGGAAGTTGTCCGTGGTGGTGTTCGAAAGGCCGTTGCCGGAGTTGTTGAAGGTGTAGGTTCCTGCGGAGGAGGAACTGCTGCCTGCTGCGGAGCCGATGTTCACCGCCGTCTCCGTGCCGGTGCCGCCGCCTGCCGAGAGGCCGGTGACGCTGAAGCTGTCGAGCGTGGCCGTGAACTGCGTCGTGGATCCCGGGGCGAAGGCGATGCCCGCCAGATAGTTGGTGCCGAGTCCGGCAACCGTGACGCTGCCGCCGCGCTGCGTCCACACCTGGCCGTCGTTGGACTGGAGGAAGGCCACGCTGTCACCGGTCTTCACCAGGCGCACCCAGTAGGGCAGGGCCCGGCTGGAAATGCTGGCGCTGGAGCCGCTGCTGAAGGCGCTCGTCTGATATTCCACCGTCACCGGCCCAGCCTGGGCGGCGGAGAGCGATACGGGGATGTTCACCGTGGTCGTGCTTTCGCCGCCTGCGGAGCTGGGCGAGTTGAAGGCCACGGTGGCCGTGACGGCGTCATTGTCAGCGATGTACATGGTCGCTCCAGCTCCGCGTGAATAGCTTCCTGGAGCCAGGCTGAAGACCAGCGTCTCGGTGCCTTCAAAGAGGCTGTCATTGACGATCGTGACGGGCACGTCAACTCCCGTGGCTCCCGCCGGGATGGTCACACTGGCGGGGGCCGTGTAATCCACTCCGCCACCCGTCGCGGTGCCGCCATAGCTGCAGTTCACCGTCAGGGCGGAGGTGGTGCTGCCGAGCCGGGAGACATAAAACTTCACCGGCGACGTGGACGCACCTTCCGCGATGCTGACCGCACCTGACGTGCCCACCTGCGTGTCCACGACCAGGGTGTTCGTGAAATCATTGTCACGCAGCCACGCGCTGGCGGAGGCGGAGTTTGCAAAGGTCTGGTAGTCTGCGGTGGCCGCCAGCGTGATGCCGATGCTTTCAAAGTCCTCGGGATCACTGTCGTTCACCGGCCAGCAGATGAGGTCAAAGAGCTGCGCCTCACGCGGAACGGTGGCCGATGCCGTGGCCCCGGAGGTGTCCACCGACCTGGCCTCACAGATCGTGCCACTGTCGCCGATGACCCAGACATTGTCCGCGTTGGCACCGGACAGGGCCTGGAAGGAGGGATTGTTCGTCGTCACCCGCGAGGTGGACCAGGACGAGCCGCCGTTCAGGCTGCGCAACAGCCAGCCAGATGTGCCGCTGACCCAGACCTGGTTTGCATCGGCGGACCAGACATCGGTCAAGTCCGCAGTCACGCCTGAACTCTGGGCTGACCAGGTGCTGCCGTTTCCTTTCAAGATGACGCCCCCCGTGCCCACGGCCCAGAGGTTGGTGGCGGACGTGCCCCAGACGCCCCGAAGATTGGACGTGCTGCCGGAGGTCTGCGCCGACCAGGCCGTGCCATTCCATTTCAAGATCGTGCCGGCATCACCCACGGCCCAGACATTGTTCGCATCACTGCCCCAGACTGCGTAGAGGGCGCTGGTGGTGCCGGAGGTCTGCGCCGACCAAATGGTCCCGTCCGTGGAGCGGCGGATGGTGCCGCCACTGCCCACAACCCAGACGTTGTTCGCATCACTGCCCCAGATGGCACGCAGCGTGTTCGTCGTGCCGGAGGCCTGCCCCGACCAGGTCGTGCCGTCCGTGGAGCGGCGAATGACGCCGCTGTCGCCGACGGCCCACAGGCTGGTCGCACTGCTGCCCCAGATGCCGCGCAGGTGGGTCGTGGTGCCGGAGGTCAGCGCCGACCAGGACAGGCCGTCCCCCTTGCGGATGACGCCTCCATCACCCACGGCCCACAGGCTGGTCGTGCCTGAAATCCACAAGGCACGCAGGCTCGAGGTCACGCCGGACACCTGCGCCCCCCAGGACGTGACCTTGTAATCCGCCGCCTTGTCGGCCGTGCCGTCCAGGGTGAACTGCAACGGCAGCGTCGTGCCTGCCGGAACGCCGCGCAGGGTGAGCCGGAAATTCGCGCTGCTGCCATTGCCTTCAACGGCGTTCGCCATGTTCACCAGGTCGATGTAGGCCTTGTCACCCGGGTTGTCGTTGAGGGTGACGGTCGCGTTGCTGCTGCCCCCGAGAACATAATTGGTGGCGTTCGCCCCCAGATGCAGAACACAGCGCTCCACACCCTCGCCCAGCGAATCAAAACGCGGCACGATGGTCACGGACGCGGAGGTCTGCCCCGCAGGAATCTGGACAAGCCCGGGCATCCATTCGAAATCCACGCCGTGCAGCGCCATCACCCCGCTGCCGTTGACGCCCGAAAAGGCGTAATAAACCGTGAGCGCCTGGCTGGTGTCACCGCTGCGCGTGATCAAGAACGTGCCGGTGTCCGCCGCAGCCCCCGGAACACTCAGGTCCATCTCCGAAGCCTCAGCGTCACTCGCGGTGACATTCACCGTCTGCAGGTCGTCATCATAGAGCGAGGCCGTGGCGGCCTGCGCCGTCGGATCGACAATGTAGGCCGCGTTTGTCGTCAGCGTGACAGAAACCGTTTCCAGGGGCTCGGAGATGGCATCATTCACCGGCACCAGCTCCACCACGGCGCTGGCGGCTCCCGGCGGAATGACGATGCTGACGCCCAGCGCCGTGAAATCGCTCCCGGCCGACGCCGTGCCGCCGACGGCATAATTCACGGTCAGAGGCTGGTCCGTGGCCCCGGTGCGCGTCACCGTGAACACGGCCGGATCCACCAGGTTTTCGAAGGTTGAGTTTCGTGTGGCAGTGAGGCTGACCCTGGGCAGGCTGGTGTCGTCATCCGCAATCACCACCGTCGCCGACGATGCGGGACCCACCAGGTAGCCATTGCCGGGCGTCAGCTGCAGGATGACCGTCTCAGGCCCTTCGCTGAGGGCGTCCTCCGACGGCACCACCGAGATGTCGAGGGTGGTGGAGTCCGCCGGAATGGTGAAGGTGCTGTAACCCTGCGAGCCGGAGGCATAGTCGGGCAGGAAATAATAATCATTGGTTGCCGGCGGGCCGGGCAGGCCCTTGACCGCCGTGCCCAGGGCCGGGTTCACATTCACCAGCAGGGGCTGTGACGCGTCGCCGGTGCGAGTGAGGCGGAAGATGCCGGGTGAAACCGGCGCGGCCTCGCCGGCGCCGGGAGTCAAGGCGGCAACCGTCACCACGCTCTGCGGCGTGGCTTCAAAGGCCGCCCCGGAAAAGCTGGGGCCGACGGTGATGCTGTTGTTGAACAGCTCGCTGAACGAGTAGCCGTAGAGCAGCGGCGTCAGCGTGTAGGTGTTGGCGCCGAGGTTGGGAATGACGAAGTAGCCGTCCGCGTCCGTGATGACACCGTTGGCGTTGTTGGCCGTCACCACCACGTCCTGAAGGCCCTGCCCCTGAAGGGTGACCCGCCCGCTGATGGTGAAGGTGGCCGCGCTTCCGACGGTGATGAGCTTGCTGCGCGTCACCGTGCCGCCCTTCATGTCGCTCACCGTGCAGGTGACGACAAAGGTTCCCGCCGTCGTGAACTGCCGCGTGATCACGTTGGAGTTCGGGGAGACGATCTGCGTACCGCCGCCGAAGTGCTGCCAGTTGAAGGCCAGCGTGTCGGCGTCCGGATCCGAGGCCGTGGCCGTGAAGGTCACCGTGCCATTGAGCGGGACCACCTCCGCGCTCGCAGCAAGGGCCAGGGTCGGGCGCTGGTTGCCGGGGAAGGATCCCAGGTTCACCTGCACGTCCAGATACCGGGGCGAGTCGTTCGCCGCCACCGTCGTCACATGGATGCCGCTCTCCACATCGGAAAAGGTCGCGCCCAGCGAGACCGGCGCGTCCGTCTTGCCATAGGGCGAGCCGTTGGTCGTGTCGATGAGCTGGAAATTGCTGCCGCTGCCGTTCGGAAACCTCCAGCCGAACACGAGGCCGTTTCTGGCAAAGGGATTGGAGTCAAAGAGCGAGCGCACCATGCCCCAGTAGACGCGCTGCGCATCCTTCTGGATGGTGAGCGCATAGCGCCTCGACGCATCGAGCGTCCCCTGGTCAAACGCATGGATGCGGTAGAGGCCGCCCTGGGTCACCGGCTGCAGGAAGCTCGAGGCCAGCCAGCGGATCTGGTTTTTCGCCTGGGCGTTGTAATGGCCCGGCGGAGTGCCGGCCTCGCCCATGACATCGAAACTGTCGCCATACTCGTCATTGGCGCCGTTGCCGATGCTGCTGGTGCCGGCCGTGTCCCAGAAGTTCGAATGCGCCAGGCCGAAGCAGTGGCCGATCTCATGAGCCCAGAGGCTGACACCGTCACTGCGGCACCAGACCGTGCTGCCGCCCGCCAGACCGCCATAGCTGCCCGGGCCGCCGTTGTGGCGCATGACGACGCAGTCGTAGTCGTTCGGGTCGAAGCCCAGCTTGCGCGCCTCGTTGCGCGCATCGCTGTGGGAGATGCCGGTGCCGCCAATGTCGCCACCGTTGCTGGTGTCCCGGTTCACATACCAGGCCTCCGAATGCGGCAGCTTGATGGGCGGCGTCACCACGCCGACGAGAGACAGGCGGCCATAGGATGCCTTGGAGTAATGATCCGCCACATCCCGCAGCGTCGCATACAGCTGCGCCTCGGTGGAGGGCAGCGCGTTCTGGTCCGCATAAGTCACGTTCATCGCCAGCACCTTCACCTGGCCGAGGGAGGGCGTCGGCGCGGAGGGCAGGATGCCGGAAAAGGCGAACGACCCGCCCGTGACGCCCTCGCCATAAAGGATGGTCTGGTTTTGAATCGCAATGTGCGAGCCGTCGCAGAACGTGATGATCTCCACCGGCGTCTCCACCGCCGCCAGGCTTTCCGGCACCTCTTCAGGCACGTCCTCCGGCTCCAGCACATACTTGCCGGAGACCGGGCAGTTTGACACCACGGGCTTGCCCTCCGGCAGCCGCTCGCCGACCTCCAGCCGCCTCGTCGGCTCATCGCTGATGGCGAACTCCGAGTCCATCGCCACGCCGTTCACGAACGCGCCGGCCGTCCAGGTCAGCTTCTGCTCACGCTCCCCATAGACATAGGCGCGGTAGGTGCCGCCCTTCAGCAGTTCCACCTCGCGGTACGTCGGCACGGGCGGATCCTCCGGATTCAAGGGAACCCCCTGCATCACCCGCAGGGCGCCCACCTCGTTCAACCGCTTTTCGAGAAGGCTGACGATCTCCGCCGGAAGCTTCTGCCGCACCACCATCGGCACCGCCTGCTGGATGGCCTGGCGCGGATTCTCCATGATGAGCTGCTTGAACACGGGCCGCCTTTGCTCCGCCAGCCTCACGCCCTCGGCAATCACGGCGGGATCAGGTTCGGGTGAGGCCAGATAGGCCAGGGTCCACTCCGTGAACTCCACCAGGGCGTCAGGGGACGGCGGCGGCGGATTCAACGCCTTCTCATTCCGCACCTGGGAAGAGACCGGCAGCCGCACGGGCTGCACCGGCCCCTGCCAGGCTCCGGAACGCGCACCGGAGATTTCCTCCTGCCGTTCCTGCCCCGGGCGGGCGAGATGGTGGGAAATGGCGACGACGAGAACGAGCAGGGCGAGAAGCCCTGAGGCCTTGGTGAAACGCATGACGGGATCGGCGGGTTGGGGGGCCTTGCCAGAACGGACCGCCCTTCCTAACCTTAGGTTAGGCTGGCCGTGCCGGACGAATTTAACCGGTTGAAGCCCAGGCTACTGAATCCACCACGCCCGGGTCAATCCTGAATGCGGCGGCATCCCTGGTCAGCCGCCCTCTTATTCCTCGTCCAGTTCCTCCTCGATGTCCGCGTCCTCGTTGAGCTCAATCCGGATCTCCCGCTCCTCCAGGGCGTCGCGCACGTCCAGGATGTCCTGCGGCTCGATCATCAGGGAAAACATGGCCGAGTGGCCGACCCCGCCGCCGGTGGCCCCTGGATGCACGCGTTCCAGCTTGAAGCCAAAGCGCCCGTAGAAGGGCACCGCCGCAGGCGGCGCGCCCATCCAAAGCTCCAGAGGCCGCTCATCCGTCTCCAGCAGGGCGATGCGCGCCGCCAGAAGCGTGGTGCCAAAACCGCGCCGCTGGTACTCCCGGTGGATCATGCCATGCCTCAGCAGGGCCGTGTCCGAGTCCCCCACCAGCTCCAGGCCGCCGAAGCCGATGACATCCCCCGCGTGCTCGATCACCAGCATGTAGGACGTGCCGCCCTCCAGAAAGGCGGTGAAGGAGTCCAGCCCGCCGGCGGGCAGAAGGTCCGGCTCGTTGGACCGGTGGACCTCGACGCAGGCCTCCAGGTCCTCGGGGTCGTATTCACGGATGCGGCAGAGCGCCAGCCTCGGCACGATGGCCTGCATCAGGGGGGACAGCTCCTCGGAGCCGGCGTCTTCTTCTTGATAATCAAACATGGAGTTAGGCAAGGGGACGGGAGGTGGTTCAGATGCCGAGCACCTTCAGGGCCCAGGCGATGACCAGGGGCGTGGTCGCCATGCTGACCAGGGTGGTGGAGAGCACGCACTGCACGGCCGTCGGCGCATGGCCGCCGTAGTGACGCGCGATCATGATGCTGAACACCGCGCTCGGCATCGCCCCCTGGACGACCAGGATGCGCTTCAGCTCCATCGTCAGCGGCAGCAGCCAGGCGGCGCCCAGGAAGGCCACGGGGATGATTCCCAGCCTCAGCACCGGCGACAGCACGGCCACGGACCAGCGCAGCTTTTCCTGGCCCCAGATGTCGGCGATGGAGGCCCCGATGATGATGACCGCCAGCGGCACCGCGCAGGCGCCGATCATGCTGAAGGTCCGATGCGCCACCTCGGGCATGTGCACATGCAGGCCGGTGAAGTTCAGCAGCAGCGAGAACAGGATGGTCAGCACCGGCGGGTTCAGGGCCAGCTTCCAGGGGGCGTTGCCAAGCCCCGTCAGCAGGCCCACGCCCGCCGTCCAGCAGGCCAGCTCCACGCCCAGCGTGAAGGTGAACAGCACGCCCAGGGTGCCCTTGTCAGGAAAGAGGGCGGTGACGATCGGGATGGCCACGAAACCGTAGTTCTGCAGCCCGGAGGAGACCGCAAAGCTGCGCCGGCCTTCATGCGTCTGCAGGCCGATCAGCGGGGCGGCGAAGTACGACAAGGCGATCCCGAAGGCCACCAGCGCAAACCCCAGTCCCGCCGCCGCGAGCACCGGCAGCGGCTTCATCACCGACTCATTGCCCACGACACGCTCCAGGATCAGGCACGGCGTCAGCAGGTTCACGCACAGCCGCATCACCCCGGCGTCCACCTCATCCGTCAGCAGGCGCCGTTTCCGCATCGTGAAGCCCGCCGCCATCGTGAGATACACGGGCAGGACCACCGTCAGGATGCTGGCATAATCAAGCATTGCATCGCATCTAGGCGTGACACCCGCGGCTTGCAAGCGGCGCGCCGGTTTCCGCCTCGCTGGCGGCACTTTCGGTTATTCCCGGCCGGCGCCCCCGGCAAGATTCCTGCACGGTGGACAAGCCGCGCCGGCACGCCACTATGCAGGCTTTCCTTCCAACCCTCCCCTCCCCACCCCACCGCCATGCCCCTCTCCGCCCAGATCGTCGAAGACATGAAAACGGCCATGAAGGCCAAGGACACCATCGCCCTCAACGTCATCCGCGGCCTCAAGAGCGCGATCAAGTACGCCGCCATCGAAAAGTTCGGCGCCGAGGGCGAGCTCGATGACACCGACTCCATCGCCGTCGTCCGCAAGGAGATCAAGAAGCGCCAGGACAGCGTCGCCAGCTACGAAGGCGCCGGCCGCCAGGACCTCGCGGACGTCGAGAAGGCGGAGATCGCCGTGCTGGAGAAGTACCTTCCCGCCGCCATGAGCGCCGATGACCTCGTGAAGCTGGTCGAGGCCGTCATCGCGGAGCTCGGCGCCACCACCAAGAAGGACATGGGAGGCGTCATGAAGGTGCTCCAGGAACGCGCCGCCGGCCGCGCCGACAACCGCGCCCTCTCCACCGAGGTCGCCAAGCGTCTTCAATAAGACAGGCAACGTCCGCGCCATGACCTCCGCCATCATCGTCGCCGCCGGCAGCAGCAGGCGCATGGGCTTCAACAAGCTCCTCGCCGAGCTGGCCGGAGCGCCCGTCCTGCTGCGCACCCTGGAGGAGTTCCAGGCCTGCGGGGACATCGACGAGATCATCGTGGTCACCGGCGACGACGTGGCTTCGGAAATCCAGGCCTGGGCCCAAACCCACCCGCTCTCCAAGCTCGCCGCCATCGTGCCCGGCGGGTCTGAACGCCATTTCTCGGTCTGGAACGGCCTGCAGAAATGCTCGCCGCAGAGCGACATCATCGCCGTGCATGACGGCGCCCGCCCCCTGATCAACCCCGCCCAGATCTCCCGCTGCATCCAGGCCGCCCGCAGCCGGCGCGCCGCGGCCTGCGCACGCCCCATGACGGAGACGATCAAGCGCACGGAACCGGACGGCCGCATCACGGAATCCATCGACCGCACCGGTGTCTGGGTGATGGAAACTCCCCAGGTCTTCGCCAGGGACCTGCTCACGCAGGCCTATGAGGCCGTGATCCGTGACGGGGCGCTGGTCACCGATGAAGTCTCCGCCGTGCAGCATGTCGGCGAACCCGTGTTCGTGGTCGAGAACACCACGCCCAACCCCAAGATCACCTTCCCGGCCGACCTGGTCCAGGCGGAGCGTTTTCTGCCCTGAACAGCCTTCAGGACACCCGACGCCATGCCGCTGCTGCCCTCCAGCTATCGCGCTCCGGGATGGCTGGGCGGCGGCCACGCCCAGACCATCCTGCCCGTGCTTCTGCCCCGGCGCCGCCGACGGCTTGTCGAGCATGAGCGGCTGCGACTGCCGGACGGCGACTTTGTCAGCCTCTTCTGGCACAGGCAGGGCTCCAGCCGCCTTGCCCTCCTCTGCCACGGCCTGGAAGGTTCCGCCGACGCCGTTTACATGCGTGGCATGACCGCCACCCTCGCCGCCGAAGGCTGGGATGTCCTTGCCTGGAACTACCGCGGCTGCGGCGGCGTGGAGAACGACCTGGCCCGCTCCTACCACAGCGGTGAAAGCGCCGACCTGCGCGCCGTCGTGAATCACGCAGCTCAAATTCATGACCGCATCGCCCTCGTCGGCTTCAGCCTCGGCGGCAACATCAGCTTCAAGTACCTTGGCGAGGCCCCGTCCCATCCGTCGGTGCGTGCCGCCGTGGCGCTGTCCTCGCCCGTCGATCTCGCCTCCAGCGCCCGGGTGCTCGATGAAGAGCCTGGCAACCGCCTCTACCTCCGCCGCTTCCTGAAGTCGCTCAAGGACAAGACCCTGGCCAAGGCGCGCCGCTTTCCCGAGCTGCGCGAACGCCTGGCAGGACGTGACGGCATCGACGCCGTGACCACCATCCGCGAGTTTGACGAACGCATCACAGCCCCGCTTCACGGATTCCGCGACGCTGACGACTACTGGTCACGCGCCAGCTCCCTGCCCTGGCTGCCGCGCATCGCCCTGCCATGCCTTTTGTTAAGCGCGAGGAACGACCCGCTGCTCGCGCCGCCCTCGTTTCCGCAGGCGGTCGCCGAGCAGAGCCCCCACCTCCACCTGGAATCCCCGGACCAGGGAGGCCACGTCGGCTTCATCGACTTCCAGGCCGGCCTGCAGCCCTGGTCGGAGCGCCGCATCGCCGCCTTTCTCAACGAGCACGTGCCGGCTCTGTAAATCCTCCCTTCACTCCACGTTTACTTCCGCTCCTCCATGATCCGCCCCTTCTGCCTCCTCCTCAGCCTCATCGCCCTCGCCCTGCACGCCGGACTGCCGCCCGAAAAGCGCATCCTCTTCCTCGGCGACAGCATCACCCAGGGCGGCGCCTATGTGGAGTTCATCGAGGCCGCGCTCATCGCCCGGCACCCGGATTCGGACAAGCAGATCATTCCGCTCGGCCTCTCCAGCGAGACCGTCAGCGGCCTCAGCGAGGAAGGCCATGCCGGCGGCAAGTTCCCGCGTCCCGACCTTCACGAGCGCCTTGACCGCGCCCTCGACAAAACCCGGCCGCAGCTCGTCTTCGCCTGCTACGGCATGAACGACGGCATCTATCACCCTCTCGGCGAAGAGCGCTTCCAGGCCTTCAAAAACGGCATGAAGAAGCTGCACGACAAGGTCGTCGCCAGCGGCGCGCGCATCATCCACCTGACACCGCCGGTGTTCGACCCGGTGCCGATCAAGAACCGCGTTCTGCCCGCCGGCCTCGACAGGTATGAAAAACCCTTCGAAGGGTATAACCAGGTCCTCGACGCCTACAGCGACTGGCTTCTCAGCATGCGCCAGGAAGGCTGGGAAGTCCTCGACATCCACGGCCCTTTCAACGCCGCCCTGGCCGAAAAACGCCGGACCGACCCGCAGTTCACCTTTTCCAAGGACGGCGTGCATCCCGGTCCTGAAGGCCATCTCATCATGGCCGGAGCCGTCCTCAAGGCCTGGGATCTGCCGGTGAAGCCCGACGGCACGCCCGACCACCTCAACGGCGCGGCCATCCTCGCCACGATCCAGAAAAAACACGCCATTCTGCGCCCCGCCTGGCTCGGCCATGTCGGCCACAAGCGCCCCGGTGTCGCCCCGGGCCTGCCGCTTGCCGAGGCTCAGGCAAAGGCCGCCGAGCTTGATGCTGAAGCGCGCCGCCTCGCGAAGTCCGCCGAGATCGAAATCCCCGGCCGCAACGGCGAGTGGAATGGTCATCCAAAGCATGACCTAGTCATCGCCGGCAAACCGGTCACCCTGGTGGCTCCAAAACAGGCCGCCCCCGGCCGCCCCTGGGTCTGGCACGGCGAGTTCTTCGGCCACAAGCCCGCGCCCGACATCGCCCTTCTCGGCAAGGGTTTCCACATCGCCTACATGAAGATCAACGACATGCTCGGCTGCCCTGACGCGGTGAAGCTTTGGAACCAGTGCCATGCCGAGCTGACCAGCCGTTACGGCCTCAGCCAGAAGCCCGCGCTTGTCGGTCTCAGCCGCGGCGGTTTGTACTGCTACAACTGGGCCTCCGCCAATCCGGACAAGGTCTCCTGCATCTATGGCGACGCCCCGGTGTGCGACTTCAAAAGCTGGCCCGGCGGCAAGGGCAAAGGCAAGGGCGATCCGAAAAACTGGGGCCTGGTGATGAAGCTCTGGGGCTTCAAGGACGAGGCCGCCGCCCTCGCCTACCCGGGCAATCCGGTGGACAGCCTCGCTCCCCTGGCCAAGGCCGGCGTGCCCCTGCTCCATGTGTATGGAGATGCCGATGACGTGGTCCCCTGGGACGAGAACACCGGCCTCATCGAGTCACGCTACAAGGCTCTCGGCGGCAGCATCACGCTCATCCGCAAACCCGGCGTCGGCCACCATCCCCACGGCCTCGACGACTCGACCCCGATCGTCGATTTCATCCTCAAACATGCGAAATGATCGGCGGCCTGCATGGATTGTGAATTGACGGTTCATGCCGGCCCTGATGGCATAATGCCGTCATGAACATCCTTCCCGCCGCACGCCTTCTCCTTCTCATCACCTGCCTTTCCTCCGTGAGCTGTGTGCTCGGCAAGCGGGAGGCATCCGTCCAAGTGCCAGCCGGCACGCATCCAGCCTCCAAGGGGGCCGCACGCATTGCCTCCGTGCAGGACGCGCGCAGCTTTCAAAACCAGCCCTCGGACCCCTCCACCCCCTCGATCGACGGCGATGCCTCCGCGCTCTCGCCGGCTCAGCGGGAAAACTACATCGGCCGTCAGCGCAACGGCTACGGCAAGGGCATGGGCGAGGTCATCCTGCCGGCCAACGGCACCGTCACCGCCAAGATGGGCGAGATCGTCACCGAGGCTCTGGCCCGCCGCGGCTACACGGTGGGCTCCTCGGGGACGCCGGTCAGCGTGAAGATCCGCCAGTTCTGGGGCTGGATGTCACCAGGCATGTGGGCCATCACCCTGGAGGCCCGCATCCAGGCCGATGTCGCCGTCGGAGGCCGCACGGCCGCCCTTGAGGGCCATGGTCGCAATGTTTGTCAGGCGGCCACCACCGCGAACTGGGAGCTGGCCTATGAACGTGCGGTCACCGACTTCATCGACAAGGCGGTGGCCGCCGGCCTGTAAGCCTGTCGCAAATCACACATTCTTTGTCGTGGTGGCATGATGGGCCGGGCTATGCTCCAGTCTCCCACCATGAAATCCGCCGCCGTCGTCAATTACGCCCCCGAAAAAGGTTCCGTCGAAATCCGCGAGATCGAGAAACCGTCCATCGGCCCCGAGGACGTGCTGCTTGAGGTCGCCAACGTCGGCGTCTGCGGCTCCGACCTGCACCAATGGACCTCCGACCACTCCTGGCCGGTGAATTATCCCGTCGTGCTCGGCCACGAGTTCGGCGGGCACATCGTCGAGGTGGGCCATGAGGTCGAAGGCTGGAAGGAGGGCGACCGCGTGGTCTCGGAGACGGCGGCGATCATCTCCAAGGACAATCCCATGACCCGCCGCGGGCTCTACAACCTGGACAACACCCGCAAAGGATTTGGTTATGGCGTCGACGGCGCGATGACGAAGTTCGTCCGCGTGCCCAGCCGCATCCTGCATCACGTGCCGGATCATCTGCCCTTCGAGCAGGCCTGCCTCACCGAGCCCTGCTGCGTGGCCTACAACGCCGTCGTCAAAAACGCCCGCATCGAGCCCGGCGACCGCGTGGTGGTCCTCGGCCCCGGCACCATCGGCATCCTCTGCGCCGCCATGGCGCGCCTCTGCGGAGCCGAGGTCGCCATCGTCGGCCTGCCCCAGGACGCGCATCGTCTCGAGCTCGCCCGCCAAAGCTACGGCTGCGAGGTCATCATCGGCGACGCAAGGCCCTGGGCGATGCAGCGCGACGGCCTGGGCTGCGACGGTGTCATTGATGCCGCCGGCGCCAGCGTCACGCTGAAGATCGCGCTCGACATCGTCCGCCCCGCCGGATGGATCAGCAAGGTGGGCTGGGGCCCCCAGCCGCTCGGCTTCAACATCGACCCGCTCGTGCAGAAAAACATCACCCTCCAGGGCAGCTTCAGCCACAACTGGCCGATCTGGGAGCGCGTCATCGCCCTGCTCAGCAGCGGTCAGTTCGACGTCAGGCCCATCATCGGCGGCGTCTGGCCGGTCACCGAGTGGCACGAGGCCTTTGAGAAGATGCACAAGGGCGAGGTGGTGAAGAGCGTGCTGCGTCCGGTCTGATCGCGCACGCCACCGCCGTCACAGGTCCAGCACCTTGTCCATCCGGCGCGCCACGTCGGCCAGGTAGTCCCAGCCGCCCGCCTTGACCTCGGCGGCCGCCCAGCCTTGAAAACCCGTTTTCGCCAGCTCGGCGCGCACCGCCGGCCAGTTGATGCTTCCTTCGCCCAGCGGCGTGTCGAAGCCCTTGCGCATGCCCTCCTTCATGGCCTTCTCCAGGTCGTATTCCTTCACGTCCAGCTTGCCGCTGCGCCGGCCCAGCACCTCCACCCAGTGCTCGGCCACGCCCCAGCGCATCTGATTGCCGATGTCCAGGTGCACGCCCACGGCCGGGCTGCCCACCTCGTCAATGAAGCGCGCCATGTCGAAGGCGCTGATCAGGAAGGTGTTCCAGACGTTTTCAATGAGCATGCGCACGCCCTGCTTTTCCGCATGCGGCGCGGCGGCCTTCATTCGCGTCACCGCCTCGCTCCAGGTCTTCTGCAGCGGCTGGTCCTGCGGATAGGCCAGCACCACCAGCATGGAATCACCCCCCAGCTTTTTCGTCAGGTCCACGCCCGCCTCCAGGCCTTCGGCGCGCCCGCCGACCGTGCCGTCGATGACCAGCCCGCTCGCCTGGCTGGCGCGAATCCATTCCGACGCATTTTGTTCGGTGACCTGGCCGATCAGGCTGGGCTCGACGCCTTCAAAGCCGCAGGTGCGCAGCTTTTGAAAGGCCTCCGTCAGACTCATGCCCTCCGCCGCCTTCTGCACCATGCCCCACTTCAGGGACTTTCGAATGCGGCCGGTGAACTGCCCCGCCTGCACCTGAGGCGGCGAGGAAACGGCGGCGGTCGTGGTGGTGGCGAGCGTCTGGAGGAAATGGCGGCGGTTCATCGCCAGAGACAAACGCGGTGCGCGCCGAAGATCGTGCTGCGAACCTCCAAATGCCACTCCGTCCCCAGGCCCAGGGCCCGCTTCAACTCATCGCCCCGGAAACCGGCACGGATGCTCACCTGCATGTCAAAACGCGTGATCGGATGCAGCTCCGCCAGCCAGCAGAAGAAGCGGCCGCCCAGCGTGTGGATCCAGCGCCGGTCCGGCTCCGCGGCCAGGATCAGCCGCGTCTTTGGCGAGATTCGCCGCCCCAGCTCGCGCAGCTGCTCGTCGCGGAAATGATGCAGGAAGAGGTTCGCCACCAGCACCTCGCTGTCCGGCAGCGGCTGCTTCAGCAGGTCGCCCTGGGTCCAGGCCGCCTCCTTGGGCCAGCGTGCCGGCCGGCCCGCAAGGTCAAAGGCATGCAGGTCCTTCGCGGTGCAGATGCCCTGCTCAAGAAAACGCAGCGACAGCGAGCCATCACCCGCGCCGATCTCCGTGATGTGCCAGCCGGGCCTGTAGAGCGCACGCAGCTTCCGCTCCATCCAGCGGTGGTTGCCCATCACCGCGTTGACCAGCAGCAGGTCCTGCCGGCCGATGATGGCATCGGGATGTTCATCAGGATAAGTCTCCAGCAGCTCCTGCTGCACAACACGGCTTCGCATCCCGCTGGTTGCACCCGTTCGGCACGGATGACAAGGGCGCTGATTCTTGGATTGAAAACCGAGCCTTTTCGCAGCATGAATCCGGCATCGTGTCAGAGCCCCGGGGAATGAATGACCAATGTCCAGGGGTCAATGACCAAAAAAACACCAAGGTTCAAGGCGCATGGGCTGGATTCATTGATCTCCACTCTCCGAGCCGTAGGCTCGCAAGACATGAGCCTGGAGTGCAACGAGCACGGCGAGTGAGAACTCCAGGATCACGTCGCATGCCCTCGTTTCACCCTCACCGCGTCCTGAAGGGACGCGAGAAGCCTTCGCCAACCCTGCGCGAAATCGCCGTGGTCATGAGCGGAAGGCGTTCGCAAAAACGCGGGGCTCCTGGGAATCGTGAACGGGTGAGCCCGCCAAACGCCCAGCTCATCTTGCGGAGCAAGATGGCTACTTTGCTTCGCCTGCTCGGCGCTGATGAACTCATCGGCAGGTTTCTCTGCGGGCGTTCAAGCCTAACGAAAAGAATTCCTCGATCAGCATGACCAGGGGGCAACGAATCATTGGGGGGCTGCGACGGGGCGCCAGCAAAGTGGCCATCTCGCTCCGCCGAGATGAGCGAGAGGCTTGCGCCGGCAGGAAGAGTTTCCGGAGTTCGTGAACCGTCGAGTCTGCCGTGCTGCCCGCTCATCTTGCGGAGCAAGATGGCTACTTTGCTTCGCTTGTCCGGCGCTAATGAACTCATCGGCAGGTTTCTATGCGGGCGTTCAAGCCCAACGAAAAGAATTCCTCGATCAGCATGACCAGGGGGCAACGAATCATTGGGGGGCTGCGACGGATCACGTCGACCCTTTTTCAATCGTGGTCTCTCATCGTTGCCCTGAAGCTTTGACCGGCTGCGGACGTAGTCTGCGTGCATGCTTCATCCCTGCCTCCGTCTATCCATCCTTCTTCTGCCGGGCTTGCTGACGCTCGAGGCCGCCGACTGGCCGATGTGGCGCTTCGATGCCGGGCGCACCGCCGACTCACCCCAGCCCCTGCCGGACAAACCCGCCCTTCTCTGGTCACGCGAGCTGCCGCCCCTGCGCCCCGCCTTCCGCGAAGCCCGCCTGCAGTTCGACCGCAGCTACGAACCCGTGGTCGCCGGCAAGACACTGGTCGTCGCCAGCTCGCGCGAGGACTGCCTGATCGCCTTCGACACGGACTCCGGCGCCGAACGCTGGCGCGCCCTCGCCGACGGCCCGGTGAGGCTGGCGCCGGTCATCGTCGATGACCTCGTACTGTTCGGCTCCGACGACGGCCTGATGCGCTGCGTGAAGCTGGCCGACGGCTCGCCGGTCTGGTCGCGTCGTGTCGTGCCTTCCGAACGCATGCTGCTGGGCAACCAGCGCCTCATCTCCGTCTGGCCGGTCCGCGGCGGCCCGGTGGCGCGGGACGGCCGCATCTATTTCGCCGCCGGTGTCTGGCCGATGGAGGGCACCTTTGTCTTCTGCCTTGAGGCACGCACGGGCGCCGAAATCTGGCGCAACGACCGCTGCTCCTACCTCTACGGCGTGCATCCGCACCAGACCGAGGCCATGGGCGGCCTTGCCCCCCAGGGCTACCTGCTCATCGACGGCGACGACCTGGTCGTGCCCTGCAGCACGGCCTATCCGGCGCGTCTCGACCTGAAGACCGGGGTGCTCAAGGAGTTCGAGCTGCCCTCCGCCGGACGCCTCACCGGCGGCTGGTTTGCCTCGACCCCCGCGGAGAAGGAGGCGGCGAAGCTGAAACGTCGCGGCCTGCTGTTCGACGAGGCCGTCAGCGCCAAGCGCCACGAGGACAAGCCGCGCGCCGAGGGGCTGGCGGGCATCCAGCGCTCCATCCATGCCGCCGGCCGGGCGCTGAGCTTCGACAGTCTCGCGCTGCCCGGCCTCACCAGCCGCGTCCACAGCCTGGTCGTCGCCGATGACAAGGCCTTCGTCGTCACCGAGGACGGGCATCTCCACGCTTTTGGTTCGGGCGAGGTCACCACCGCCCGCCGCTGGCCGCGTGAAACCAAGACGGCCTCCGGGGACGAGGAGCAGGCCCGGAAGCTCGTCGCCGCCGCCGGCACCGACCGGGGTTACGCTCTTCTCACCGCCCCCGGCGAACCCGGCATGGTCGAGGCGCTCGCCGCCCACAGCCGATACCAGCTTGTCGTGGTCTCCGACGACGCCGGCCTGCGCAGCCGCCTGACCCGCGCCGGGCTCTACGGCGAACGAGTTTCGATGGTGAAAAGCAGCCGCCACCTGCCGCCCTACTTCGCCAGGGTCGTCTTTGGAGATGAGCCGCTCGAGCACCTGCTCAAGCCCCTGGGCGGCAGGCTGGTCTCCCTCCGCAACGCCGCGCTGCTGCACACCCGCGGCGCGCTCTCCGGCTCAACCAATTATCTGGCCGACTGGAACCGCAACGACGACCCGCTCGTCCGCGCGCCGCTCGGCGTGCTGTGGTTTGACGACGCGCTCAGCCACTTCAAGCGCTCGCCGCAGCCGAAGATCGTGGACGGCGTCATGATCACCAGCGACAAGGACTGGCTCGACGCCTCGAACCGCAAGGGCAAGGTGGACTACCGTCTCAACGCGCCGGTGTTCAGCGACATCTACACGGGCCGCGTGCTTGACGAGTACGAGGCGCCGGAGCTGCGCGCCCGCTTCGGCACCGTGGACCAGCAGAGCATCCAGCCCGCCCAGTACCGTCCGCCCAACCAAAAGAACGACTGGGCGCCCGAGCAGCCCAAGGCCGGCCTGCGCATCAACCCGCTGACCGGAGAGGAGGAGCCGCGCGTGTTCCCCAAGAGCTACGGCTGCGACGGCGGCTTTGATTATGGCGGCATCTACACCTTCCGCAGCGGCACGGCCGCGTTTTACGACAAGAAGGTCGAGAGCGGCACCATCCACATCAGCGGCCCGCGCAGCGGCTGCACCAACAGCATCGTGCCCGCCGGCGGCATCCTCAACGTGCCTTATTACTATGAGGGCTGCACCTGCAGCTACCCGCTGCCCATGGCCCTCGCGCTTTTCTCCATGCCCGAAACCCATGAGCAATGGGCCACCTGGGGCGCGGTCGAAAGGCAGCGCCTGCACGGCCGCATCGAACGTCTCGGCCTCAACCTCGGCGCCCCCGGCGACCGCCGTACCCGCGACGGCACGCTCTGGCTCGACTTCCCCAGCGTCGGCGGCCCGTCACCCGACATCGAGGTCGTCACCGAGCCCGCCCGGCCCGAGGTGTTTTATCAGCACTCGCTCTGGATGCAGGGCGGCCGAGGCTGGCCCTGGGTCGCCTCCAGCGGCCTGAAGGGCCTGCGCAGTCTCAGCGTCCACGGCTTGAAAAACGGCACCTACACCCTGCGCCTCACCTTCGCCGCCCCCGACACCACCCCGCGTCGATTCAGCATCGACATCCAGGGCAAGGCCGTCCTCAAGGGCATCGCTCCCAAGCCTCACCTCGCCCGGACCGAAACCCTCACCGGCATCTCCGTCACCGACGGCATCCTTCGCCTCCAGTTCACCGCCGAACAGGGAGACACCCTCCTCTGCGGCCTCGAGATCCTCCGTGACGGCCTGAAGCCCGGTGAGCTTCCGGAGAAGTAAGCACGCTTGAGATACGTTCATGAGACTTGCGTCTGAGGCCCATGGTTGTCGATTCTGGCAAAGGCGCTCCACGCAGACTCTTGCCGGCGTGGGTCTGTTCAGCTCAGAATCTGTCACTTCATGGCTTTCATTGCCCCCTTCGAGCTTCCCTGGCGGGACCTCGTTGGATTTGAGCAAAGTCGTCATGAGCTTCAGCTCGTGACCGCGTGGAAGGCCTTTCACGGTGCTGGGTGTGATCGGGGTGGTGACGGGCTGAAGCCCATCACTACATTTCCTGAGCCTGCGGCCCATAACCCAGGAAGGCCCCAGGCTGCCAAACTCCAGGCGGAGCGGTGCCTGGGGAAAAAAGTCGTCATGAGCTTCAGCTCGTGACACCGTGGAAGGGCCTTGGACGGTGCTGGGTGTGATCGGGGTGGTGACGGGCTGAAGCCCATCACTACTTTGGAGGAGGCCGCCGGGCGTCCATGGCGATTGCCTTGGAGCCTTTGAATCTTGGAAATTTCCGGGTCATTGCTTCACGGAGCTTGGACCTTCCCAGGCAATGGGTTTGCCAGCGTTGATTCGGCGAAGCAAAGTGGCCCTCTCGCTCCGCGAGAGGAGCTGGGAGCTTGGAGGAATCTATCGTTCACGAACTCCGAAAGTTCTTCCTGGTGGCGCAAGCCTCTCGCTCATCTCGACGGAGCGAGAGGGCTACTTTGCTGACGCCCTCCTCGCTGGCTGGGGATGATTCGTTGATCCCTGGTAGGGCCCCGCTGCGTCGGGGCCGAAGAGGAAGGCCGATGCAGATCGAGGGACTGACTTGATTGAAGGAACAGTGCGCTCACCCAAACAAGCTCATCTGCCCCGCGTCCTCATCGCTGCGCGGCTTCTTCCTGGCCTTCGCAGGTACGCTGGTGGCCACGGGAATGTCTTTGACGCTCTCGGCGGGCTGGTGGCCGGATTCGAGCTGCTGGAGGACTTCCTTGGCGCGGTCGATGACGTTCTCCGGCAATCCCGCGAGCCTCGCGACCTGGATGCCGTAGCTTTTTTCGGCGCAGCCGGGGAGGATCTTGCGCAGGAAGATGATCTGATGGTTCCACTCCTTCACGGCGACGTTGTAGTTCTTCACGGCGCCGCGGCTCTGGGCCAGGGCGGTGATCTCGTGGTAGTGGGTGGCGAAGAGGCAGCGGGCGCCGATGTGGTCGTGCAGGTGTTCGGCGACGCTCCAGGCGATGCTGAGGCCGTCGAAGGTGCTCGTGCCGCGGCCGATCTCGTCGAGGATGACGAGGCTGCGCTCGGTGGCGTTGTTGAGGATGAGCGCGGTCTCGTTCATCTCGACCATGAAGGTGCTCTGGCCACGCGCGATGTCGTCGCTGGCGCCGATGCGGGTGAAGATGCGGTCAACGAGGCCGATCTCGGCGCTTGCGGCGGGCAGGAAGCTGCCGATCTGCGCCATCAGGGTGAGCAGGGCGGTCTGGCGCAGGTAGGTGCTCTTGCCGGCCATGTTCGGGCCGGTGATGAGGATGAGGCGGCTTTCCCCGGGCTCGAGCGTGACGTCGTTGGGCACGAAGCGTTCACCGCCGGTGAGGTTTTGGTCGAGCACCGGGTGGCGGCCGTCGCGGATGAAGAGGTTGCGCGACTCGTTGAGGACGGGACGGGTGTAGTTGAACAGGCGCGCGGTTTCCGCGAGGGAGGCGAGGGCGTCGAGCACGGCGATGGCGCCGGCGGTTTCCTGGATCTGCGCGAGGTGCTGCAGGACGCGGCCGCGCAGCTCGATGAACTGCTCGTATTCGAGCGCCTTGCTGCGCTCCTCGCTGCCGAGGATCTTGTCCTCCATGCGCTTCAGCTCGTCGGTGATGTAGCGCTCACCGTTGACGGTGGTCTGCTTGCGGTGGTAGTCGGCGGGCACGCTGCCGACGTTGGCCTTGGTGATCTCGATGAAGTAGCCGAAGACGGCGTTGTACTTGATCTTGAGGCTCTTGATGCCGGTGCGCTCGATCTCGCGGTTCTGCAGGTCGGCGATCCATTGGCGACCGAGGGTGGAGGCGTTGCGGAGTTCGTCGAGCTCGGGCAGCCAGCCTTCGCGGAAGACGCCGCCCTCCTTGATCTGCATGGGCGGTTCATCGACGATGGCGCGCTGGATTTCCGAGGCGATGCAGGTGAGGTCGTGCAGAGGATCCACCAGCAGGGCCGGCATGGAGGACTGCTCGGACAGCAGGGTTTTCAGCGCCGGCACGACCTCCAAAGAAACGGCGAGGGCCTGCAGGTCGCGGCCGTTGCCACTGCCCTGGCTGAGGCGGCTGCTGGTGCGTTCGAGGTCGCGGACCTCCTTGAGCAGGGTGCGCACCTGGCTGAGGAGCATGGGCTCCTCCAGGAAGGCGGCGATCACGTCCTGGCGCTGGGTCAGAGCGTCGAGGTCGCGCAGCGGGTGGAGGACCCAGTGGCGGAGGCGGCGGCCGCCCATGGGCGTGCAGGTGCGGTCGAGGGCGCTGAGGAGGGTGTGCTGGACGCCGCCGCGGGCGCTGACGAGCTCGAGATGGCCCTGGCTAGCGGCGTCGATGAGCACCACGTCATGGGTTTGGCCGACGCGCAGGCGCCGGATGTGGTCAACGCTGCGGCGGAGCTGGAACTGGAGGTATTGAAGCACGGCCCCGGCGGCGCAGAGGGCGGCGGTGAGGTCCTGGCAGCCGAAACCGTCGAGCGACTGCACCTGGAAGTGCTGGGTGAGGCTGTGCTGGGCCTGGTCGAGCAGGAAGAGGTAGTCTTCCACGCCGAGGGCGGCGGCGGGCTGGCCGAGGGCTTCGAGCAGATCGCGCTGGTCTTCGCTGACGAGCAGCTCGCTGGGCTGGAGGCGTTCCAGTTCATCGGCGAGCTCGGCGGCGTCCTTGAACTCCGCGACCTCGAATTCGCCGGTGGTGTGATCGACGCAGGCGAGGCCGAACCTCTGGCGGTCGCGGAAGACGGCGGCGAGGTAGTTCGGGCGGTTGGAGTCGAGCAGGTTGGTGTCGGTGACGGTGCCGGCGCTGAGGATCTGGGAGATCTGGCGTTCGACGAGTTTTCCGGGGACGGGGTCGGTGGTTTGTTCGGCGATGGCGACGCGTTTGCCGCCCTTGATGAGCCTGGCGATGTAGCCCTGGGCGGCGTGGTAGGGCACGCCGCACATGGGGATGCCGTTGCGCTTGGTGAGAGCGACGTTGAGGATGGGCGCGGCGGTCTTGGCGTCCTCAAAAAACAGCTCGTAGAAGTCGCCCAGGCGGAAGAAGAGCAGCACGTCCTCCGGAAGCTCCCGCCGCATGGCGAGGTACTGCTTCATCATGGGCGTGGGGGCGGCGGCGGCGGAGTCGGACATCGTGCGGGAGCGGCACGGTCAAGAGCGGCGGGGGCAGGTCAAGCAGTGGGTCAGGCCTGGAAGGCGAGCGGCGTGCCGCCCTGGCGCGCGGAGGCCAGGCAGGTGTCGAGGACCTGCTGGGTGAGCAGGCTGATGCGTGGCCAGTGCGGGTCTTGTTTGCCGGAGAGAACGAGGCTGGAGAAGGTCTGGAACAAGCCGGACTCCTGGGAGCCGGGGGCGTTGTTGCTGGGCTCGTCGAGGGTTTCGATGTGATGACCGCCGAGCATGTCGGCGCGGCAGCGGTCGAGCATGAACTGGCTGCGGGTGAGGCTGAACTGGGTGTGCGCGGCGGAGAAGGGCAGCACGAAATCGGAGACCTGGAGCAGGGCCTTGTCGCCGCTGACCACGGCCCACTGGGCGTTGGCGGCAGTGAAGGAGCAGTGGAAGGAGGCGCTGACGCCGCCGGCAAAGGTCAGCGTGCCGGAGAAAGCGAGGGGCACGGGGTTGACGCCGTCACCGGCCTGGACTTCGGCCTGGATGCTGCCGGTGACCTGGACGGGAGCGGCGAAGTTCATGGCCCAGAGCGTGAAGCGCAGGCAGTACCAGCCGAGGTCGCCGAGGCAGCCGAGCGGTTCGAGACCGCCGTGGGCGCGGATGTTGGACTGGGCGAAGGAATCGTCGGCGAGGAAGCTGAACTGCGAGGCGATGTGGCGGATGCGGCCGACCTCGTGATCGACGACCTCGCGCAGGCGCCGGAGGCGCCGGCCGTGCATGAACATGACGCCGTCCATGAACTGCACGCCGTGCCGGTCGCAGGCGGCGAGGATTTCCTGCACGTCGGCGCTGTCACAGCCCACGGGTTTTTCCACCAGCACATGCTTGCCGGCGGCGGCGGCGCGCAGGACCCACTCCTTGCGCAAACCGGTGGGCAGGGGGACGTAGACGGCGTCGATGTCGGGCCTGGCGAGCAGGGCTTCGTAGCTGTCCAAGGCCTCCGGCAGGGCCGGGTGCGGGGCGGAGGACTGGCATTCCTCGATGAAGGCGCGGGCCTTGGCGAGGTCGCGGCTGGCGACGGCGACGAGGGTGGCGTTGCCGGCGTCGCGGATGGCCTGCCAGTTTTTGCGGGCGATGAAGGCGGCGCCGAGGATGCCCCAGCGGCATGTTTTCGTGGTCATAAGGCGCGCAGGCTAACGGGACGTAAGCGCCTTGCCAAGCAACACCTCAGGAGTCCGGGTTGAGGAGCACCTTGCCGGAGTCCCTGGGGCTGGTGGTGGGCGTGGTGCTGCCGTCGGCCTTGGGCAGGGCGTCACGGAGGAAGAAGCCGACACCGGAGAGCGTGCCGTTGTCGTTCACGATGAGACCCTGGTACTCCGCCTTGCGCGAGACCTGGGGGCGTGTGGGCGGAGCGGGGCGGGGGTCGTTGTCCTTGGTGGTGTAGCTGCCCTTGAAGGCGCCGGTGCCCGGGGTGAGCGAGAAGCTGACATTCTTGAGGTTAGGCTTGTTCACGGTCGTGCCGCCGCCGGCCTTGATGGCGAGCGTCACATCGGCCTGCACCGGCAGGGGGTCCTCGCCCAGGGTGGTGTCGAAGCGGAGGGCGGCGTTGGCGGGCGGCGTGCCGTCGGCGGCGGACAGTCCCATGGGGATGGTCTTGGAATCCGGACCGGTGTAGGACCTGCCAAAGACATCCAGGAAGAGCGGACCAAAACCGGAGGCGTAAACGCGGTTTTTCTTCGGATCACCCGCAGGCCGCAACCAGCTCACGATGCCCTGGATGTTGGGGGACGTGGAGGGGCTGGGAAGGGAGAGCACAGACAGCACGCTGCCTTTGACGGGGGTGGTGTAGAGCGTCTGATAGAGGGGCACCTCGCCCAGGGGGCTGATGAAGGCGCCGCAGGTGAAGCTTTCGCCGTCGGCAAGGCGTCCGGCGGTCAGAGAGCCGCCCTTGGCATCGACGGTGATGGAGCCGAAACCGTGGCCGCGCGGTACGTTGCCCTCATCGGCGGAGGTGCGAATGCCGAAAGTGAAGTAGCCCTTGAAGTCGTCCGAGGATTCAGGGGGCGGCCACTTGTTCCGCCAGGTAAAGAACTGCCCGGGTTCTTCGACCTCCGAGGTCGTGGGATCCTCGTCCCCGGCATCTTCAATCAGCAACGAAAAGACCATGGGCGTGCCGAGGTGACGGGGCTTCAGGGAAAACATCAGGTAGGTCATCGTCCCCGGCGGGACGGCGTAAACATCAACGCTGCCATTGAAGCTGAGCGTGTCCGGTCCGATGACGGCCTTGCCGGAGTAGGAACCGGTGGGCTGGATGGTGAAGTCGATGCGCCCGCCGGTGTCACCACCCAGTTGGGAACCCCGGTGAACCAGGCCGGTGAAGGAACCCGCGACGCCGTCGGGCAGGGGCTTGATGAGCAGGCGGGTTTTGAGGGTCACCTTGCCGAATTCATTGCCCACGGTGAAGGCGATTTCATCGCCCTGGACCTGATCCTTGCTGGGCGTGGTGGGCTTGCCGCTGATGTAGCCGTCCCTGGGGTGAATCGTCAGGCCGGCGGGCATCCTGGCACTGAAGGTGTTGGGCCGCTGGAGCGGGTCGGTGGGCAGGGGGAAGGGCAGGAAGTAGGTCTGGCCGACCCTGCCTTCCGGCAGCGTGAGATCGACGCCGGTGTAAACGGGAGGCTTGCTGACGACCAGAAGCTGGAACGGACCCGTGCGGGCCGAACCTGGCGGCGTGAAGAAATAGTTCCCGGCTTCATCCTGCCTGATTTGCTTGATGACGAGCTTGTTGGTGTTGGCGCCGCTGACGCGGGCGTCATTGACCACAGGTTGCTCGACACCTTTGTCCCATTGGACCGTCGGTGGGAGATTGGTGGAGGCGACGAAGCTGAAGGTGGCGGTTTTGCCCTCGCCCACGACGAGGGGGTTGATGCTGGTGCTGTTGTCAAAAACAACGACATTCACGCTCTGGCTGACGGTGTGCCCGGGGTTCTTCACCTTCACGGTGTAGGTGCCCGCGTCCGCGAGGGTCACGGAAGGCAGGTTCAGGACGGGCGTGGTGACGGCGGGCTTCAGCGGCTTGTTGTTTTTGAGCCATTCATGGGTGATGGGCCCGGGGCCGGTGGCGGTGGCGTCCAGAAGGAGACCGCCTTCACTATACAATGGCAGCACCAGGGGGCTGGCAGGCAACGGCGTGGTGATCACGGGAGGATCGACCTGATTGCTGAGCGTGAGGCTCCAGGTGATCTCCTCGACGAGAAGCGCCGTGGGATCGCGCCTGACCCAGGGCGTGGGATCGCGCACGATGGCCTTCACCTTGTGGCTGCCGTTGCCGATGTCTTCGCTGGCGATGTTGAAGGTGGCGGCGGTTTCCCCCTCCTGCTCGACATTGTCCACCAGCCAGCGCACGGTCAGGGCGGGTCCGGTGGAGGGGGACTTGAGGGTGAGTCCGAAGGACAGGGGTGTTTTGGTGGAGACGGTTTGACTTAATGCAACGGGTGCCCGGTCGTCGATCAGGGACACCTTGCTGTAGTAGGTGAGGATGAAGGCCTCGCGGGTCACGCTGCCGGGCGGCTGGAGCAGGTTGCGCATGAGGGCGTTGTCGTGAGGGCGGTACCAGCCGGTGGCGCGGTAGTTGGCGCCTTCGAAAAGCCCGACCACAGGGTCGGCGTAGGCGGGGTCGAACTCCGGTGTGGGCAGCGGAGTGGCGGCGTCGATCCAGACATTCCAGCGAATCTGGGAGCGCTGGGTCTTGGCGGTGGCGTTGGGGTATTCGGTGGCGGGGTAGCCGGCGTAGGCCTCGTCATATTCGTCCGTCAGCTTAACGAAGGAGTGGCCAAGCTCATGTTCGAGGATGCCGGCGCTGTACTCGTTGGTCGTGGCCAGGGCCAGAGGACCGCCGCTGCCGCCATATTTGGAATCGTTGATCAGGATGATCGGGATGTCGTATTCGGGAACGTGCTTGTTGAGCAGGCTGTAGGCGCGGCTGCTGCCGGTGCCCGCCAGGGTGTTGAGCTGCGGGATGCCGGGGGTGTTGAAGCCGGTTTGAAAATAGGTGTCCCGGGCGACGCCTTCGCCCCCGGTTTCACCGTTGTCGGTGCCCGCCTGGCTGGAGGCGATCTCGATCCGGTAGATGTTGCAGTAGGAGCGGTAGCGGACCCAGGGTTCCTTGGTGAAGAGAAAGTCCACACAGGCCTGCACATCGGAGGCGAAGGTGCCCATCTGGCCGCTGGTGTAGCCTTCGGAAAGGAAGACCATGTTCAGCCGGGTGCCGCGCGAGCCGTTTTCCTCGACCGTGGCCAGGGTGGAGGTCTGGGCCTGGAGGGCGGCTCCGAACAGCCAGGAGGTGAGCAGGAGCAGGATGAAGGGGTTTTTCATAAGGACGGAAGCGGGATGGAGCCGAGGCTGCCTTCGAGAGGCGTGTCGCCTGGCTGGATGATGCGGGAGATGTCGAGACGCACGGCGCCTTTCACCCGCGGCATCCGCACCTGGAAGACCACGGGGCCGGCGACGGTGTAGTTCACCGGCTTCGAGCCGCCCGTCTGCGGATCCAGCACGGCGCAGAGATGATCTGGCGCAGGCAGCAGTTCTTCGGCCAGGATTTGGCTGTCGGCCGACATGAGCCGGCAGCGCAGCATGCCCGACCACTCTTCGGGCTTCCGGCGTTTCGGGGCGAAATCGCCCTCGATGTCCTGCTGGTCCACGAGCGTCAGGCGGCCCTGGTCAAGGCTGAGCATGTAGGCGCGTTTGAAGCGCGGCCCAGACTTGCTGTCGTCGAGACGGGGCCGGTTGCCGGCAGGCGGGGCGACGAGTGGCTCGCGGGATGGCGGCGGCGTGGCCGTGCGGGTTGTGGCGGGGCCTGAAGAGGGAGCGGTGGACGCCTCAGTCTGAGCCGGTTCTGCGGAGGCGGCCGAGGAATTGTCGCGCAGGCCGCTCCAGGCCAGCAGTCCGGCGAGGAGGCAAAGGATCAAAACCGTCACGGGCCGGCGCATGTGGCTGAGACTGCCATACCCGAGCTGCGGATACCAGCGCAAATCCTGCTGAGCGCTTGCACATCCGCCCGGTCCCGTGACAAAGTTGCCCTCCGCCATGAAAAACACCTCGCGCCGTCATTTCCTCCAGCTTGCCACCACCGCCTTCGCCGCTGCTTCCGCCGCGCCGGTCCGCGCGGAGAAGAAGGAGCCCTTCAAGATCTCCCTCGCCGAATGGTCGCTGAACAAGCGCATGTTCAAGAAGAACGGCGCCGAGCCGCTCGACCACCTCGACTTCGCCAAGACCGCGCGCAGCTTCGGCATCGATGGCGTGGAGTACGTGAACCAGATGTTCTTCGACAAGGCCAAGGACGCGGCCTACCTGGGTGAGATGAAGAAGCGCCAGGAGGGTGAGGGCGTGACCGGCCTGCTCATCATGTGCGACCGCGAGGGCAACCTGGGTGACTCGGATGAGGCGAAGCGTTCCACGACCATCGAGAACCATCTCAAGTGGCTCGACGCCGCCGCGACGCTTGGCTGCCACAGCATCCGGGTGAACGCCGCCAGCAATCCCAAGCTCAGCTTTGAGGAGCAGATGAAGCTGGCCGCCGACGGCCTGCACCGGCTGTGCGTCGAGGCGGACAAGCGCGGCCTGTTTGTCGTTGTGGAAAACCACGGCGGCCTCTCCAGCAACGGCCTCTGGCTCACCGGCGTCATGCGTGCGGCGGACCATCCCCGCGTCGGCATCCTGCCGGACTTCGGCAACTTCTACACCGACCGCGCCAAGGGCGAGCTCTACAACCCCTACAAGGGCCTGCGTGAGTTCATGCCCTGGGTGAAGAAGGGCATGAGCGCCAAGGCCTACGACTGGGACACCGGCGCCGGCAAGTTTTACACCGAGGACCGCCGCGAGGGCCGCGAGATGACCCTCGACTACCAGCGCCTGATCGACATCGTGATCAAGGCCGGCTACAACGGTTACATCGGCATCGAATACGAAGGCGACAAACACAGCGAGATGGAAGGCATCGCCCGCACCAAGCAGGCCCTCGATGAGCTGAAGGCGATGGTGGGCTGAACATTTCCGGACCTGTGGCCGGGAGACGGGGTTTGACACTCCTGCTCCTGGCTGCAATTTGCCCCTGCCATGACCGCCATCAGCTATGCCAACGCCTGTGAAAACCTGGCGACGATGATCGATGAAGTCTGCTCGACTCACGAGCCGGTGAAGATTTCCCGAGGCCGTGGCAAGTCTGTGGTCATGCTTTCGTTGGAAGATTACGAGTCCTTGGAGGAGTCCAGCTACCTGCTGCGTTCGCCTGCCAATGCCCGCAGGTTGGTCAAGGCGATTGAGTCGTTGGAAGCCGGGGGTGGCACCCACCGGAAGATTCGTCTGGCTTCATGAACCTGATCTTCTCCGAGCAGGCCTGGGAAGACTATCTTTACTGGCAGGAAACTGACAAGCGCATGGTGCGCCGCATCCATGAACTGCTGAAGGACATCCGTCGTCATCCTCATGAAGGCATCGGCAAGCCTGAGCCGCTGCGGCATGCGCTGCGTGGTTATTGGTCCCGCCGTATGGATGCCGAGCACCGGTTGGTTTACCGGGTTTCCGAGGCTGGGGTTCTCCTGGCCCAGATGCGGTATCATTACGAAGATTAGCCTGTCGAGCACCTTCCATGCGCCGTCTTGACCAGCTGCTCTCCTCCCTCGGTTACTGCTCGCGCCGGGAGGCGGAGGGCATGGTCCGGGCCGGGCGGGTGAAGATCGGCGGGCAGGCGGCGAAAAAGGCCGACCAGCGCGTCGATCCGCACCAGGTTCTGCTCGATGACCGCCCTCTGGAGGCGCCCGATGGTCTGCTGGCCGTCTTCCACAAGCCGACGGGTTATGTCTGCACGCATTCGGACGGTGAAGGCGCGACCATTTATGAGCTGCTGCCGCCGCGCTGGCTGGCGCGCAATCCGCCGGTGACCAGCGTGGGGCGGCTGGACAAGGACACGAGCGGCCTGCTGCTGATCACCGACCAGGGACAGCTCGTGCAGCGCTACACCTCGCCCAGGGCCGAGATTGAAAAGGTGTATGAGATCGGGGTGGACCATGACCTGGACCCCGCGCTCGTCGCCGTGTTCGCCAGCGGCAGCGTGATGCTGCGCGGCGAGGACAAGCCCTGTCTGCCCGCACAGCTCGAGATCACCGGGCCGCGCACGGCCTCCCTGACCCTGACCGAGGGGCGTTATCATCAGGTGCGGCGCATGTTTGCCAGCCAGGGCTGGCATGTTGAAACGCTGCATCGCTCACGATTCGGAGACTACACCCTGGAAGGGCTGGATGAAGGGCAATGGCGGGTGGTTTCTTGAGGCGGCCTTTGAAGCAATTTCGCAGTAAATTGCAGGCCGCAGGACCCGCGCCGATGCGCTGGCATGTCCTATCCGGGTCCACCTTCACCGACAACGGCGCAGCGCCTCTGGCGGCAGCTGCGAGAACGGCTGCTGGACCTCGTTTATCCACGCATCTGCCGGTCCTGCGAGGTCGTCCTGCCGGGCGATGCCCCGCATTCAGGCCTGGAGAACTGGCTGTGCGAGGCCTGTCGCCAGCGGCTCGCACCGGTGGAGGCTCCCTGCTGCGCGGTTTGTGGCGAGCCCTTCAGCGGTGCGATGGAACGGCCGTTCAAGTGCTCGAACTGCGAAGGGCGTCGGCTGGCGTTTGAGTTTGCGATCGCGGGTTACAGGGCTTCGGGGCCGCTGCGTGAGCTGATCCATCGCTTTAAATACAGCGGTGACCTGACCCTGCGCGGTGTTTTGGCGGACGCCCTGATGCGGGCGCTGGAGGATCCGCGGCTGGCCGCCGAAAACCTGGGCGGCTGGGTGCTCGTGCCCGTGCCGCTGCATGCGTGGCGGCAGATGCGACGTCAGTTCAACCAGAGCTGGGAGCTCTGCCGGGAGCTTTCCCTGCGCACCGGCATCCCGGCGGTGCAGGTTTTGAGGCGTCGGCGCGCCACGACCGCCCAGGCTCGCCTGAGCCGGAAAAGACGCCTGGAGAACCTGCGCGGCGTGTTTGGCCTGCGGCGGGAGCTTCCGCTTCCTGGCTGGCGCAGGCCGGATTTGAAGGGGAGAAACGTGCTGCTGGTGGATGATGTGCTGACCACCGGAACGACCACCCACGAATGCGCCCGGGTGCTCCGGCGTGAGGCCGGGGTGCAAAAAGTGGTGGTCATCACCGTGGCTCGTGGTTAGTGTGGCGTCCATGTCCGGGCCTGACCGGGCTGATTTGACCCTCTGCCGGGCGGGTGTCCGGAGCTTCTGCGGTTTGCCAATCCGGGGAGTCCAGGGCGTCGGCCTGTCGTGCTGGACACCACCTCATCACATCATGGGATTTTTCAAAAAGCGCTCCGTCAACGAACTTGGTGAAAAGAAGAAGGACATGCCCGAAGGGCTGTGGACCAAGTGCCCTTCCTGCGGCGAAAGCCTCTTTGAACAAGCGCTGGCGAAGAACCTGCGCGTCTGCACCCACTGCAGCTACCACTTCACCATCAGCAGCGGCGAGCGCATCGCCAACCTCGTTGATGAAGGCAGCTTTGAGGAGATGGACCTTCAGATCGACTCCGTCGACGCCCTGGGCTTCAAGGGTTATGTGGACAAGGTGAAGGCCTACCAGAACAAGACCGGCCTGAAGGAGGCCGTTGTCACCGGCCGCGCCAGCATCGAAACCATCCCCGTGCTGCTGGCCGTCATGGACTTCCGTTTCCTCGGCGCCAGCATGGGCAGCGTGGTGGGTGAAAAGATCACCCGCGCCATCGAGACCGCCACCGCCGAGAAAAAACCCGTCATCGTCTTCTCCGCCTCCGGCGGTGCGCGCATGCATGAGGGCATCCTGAGCCTGATGCAGATGGCCAAGACCAGCGGCGCCCTGGCCCGCCATGCCGAGGCCTGCCTGCCCTACATCTCCGTGCTCACCCATCCGACCACCGGGGGTGTCACCGCCAGCTTTGCCACCCTCGGCGACCTCATCATCGCCGAGCCCAAGTGCATGATCGGCTTTGCCGGTCCGCGAGTGGTCAAGGAAACCACCCACGCCGACCTGCCGCCCGGCTTCCAGACCGCCGAATTCATGAAGCAGCACGGCCTCGTGGACATGATCGTCGAACGCAAGGACATGCGTGCCAGGCTCGCCGGTGTCCTGCGTTACATGGCGCGGCCCGCCTGACGACAGGGTAAAAAACACCTTGCAAGGCAGCCTGCCATCCCGCAGACTCCGGTTGTTCCTGGTTCCCTCAGTGAGGCGAACCTCGGGTGTCCGCTCCGGTGTCCGGAGCTGTGGTTTCTGAAGGCGGCGTCCCTCACGGAACCCAATTCGACAGCGACAGGCCCCCCGGCCTGCAATCGAGCGGAGACCGCGGCGAGGCCGCTTTCTTTTTTATTCGCGATCCCCGATCCCCAGCCAGGGTCTGCGCCCGTTTTTGCGCAGCCATTTCCTGGCCCGGCTCCCCCCATCCCTCCCTCCAGCAAGCAACCATGGCAGGTCACAACAAGTGGTCCAAGGTCAAGCACATCAAGGCCGTCGTCGATGTGAAGCGCGGCAAGGTCTTCTCCAAAATGGCGAAGGAGATCACCGTCGCCGCCAAGCATGGCGGTGGCAATCCCGACCTCAACGCCCGCCTGCGCAGCGCCGTGCTGGCCGCCCGTGCCGCCAACGTGCCCAACGACAACATCGAGCGCGCCATCAAGAAGGGCACCGGCGAGCTCGGCGGCGTCGTGATCGAAGAAGTCACCTATGAGGGCTATGGCCCCGGCGGGGTCGCCTTCATGGTCGAGGTGGTCACCGACAACCGCAACCGCGCCGCCAACGACCTGCGCATCCTGCTTTCCAAAAACGGCGGCACCTTCGCGGACGCCGGCAGCGTGGCCTACCAGTTCACCCGCCGCGGCGAGCTGCGCTTTGACAAGGGCTCCCTGAACGAGGACGCCGCCATGGAGCTCGCGCTCGAGGCCGGCGCCGACGACGTCCAGGACGGCGGCGATGAATGGCTGCTCTACACCGCCACCGACCAGCTCTTCAACGTTGTGGGCGCGCTCAAGGAAAAGGGCGTCACCGCCAGCTCGCCCAAGCTCGTTTACCAGGCCAACACCCCCCTCGTGCTCACCGATGTCGAGACGGCCCGCACCGTCATCAGGCTCTACGACATCCTCGACGACTACGACGACACCCAGAACGTCCATTCCAACTTCGAGATCGACGACAGCATCGCCGACTTGCTCGACTAAAACCCCCTTTTCCCACCCAACCATGAGCGACGAAATCCAGCCCGCGGAAGCGCCCAAGAAGAAGGCAACGGCCAAGAAAGCCGCCGCCAAAAAGGCTCCCGCGAAGAAGGCGGCGGCGAAAAAGGCCCCTGCCAAAAAGGCCGCTACCAAAAAGGCGTCCACGGCCAAGGCCAGGACCCCTGAAGCTCCGGAGGCCGCAGCAGCCCCTGAACTGGAACTGCAGCTCGACCTTGCCCCCGCCCCTGAAGTCGCGCCGGCAGCCGAGGAGCCGGTGAAGAAAAAAACCCGCCGCACGGCCCTGCAGAAGAAGGCCGCCGAGATCCTGGCCAAGATGCAGGATTCCATGACTGCGGCCCATGTCGCTCCAGCCACCCCTGAAGCTCCGCCGCCGGTCCCGGCCCCTGTTCCAGCACCGGCCCCTGAGCCCCAGGCGAGCCAGCCGGCTCCCGTGGCGGCGTCCGCGCCAGCGACTGTTCCGGCCACGCCCTCCGCCTCCGGGCAGGAGGCCGATGCTGATGATGACGACGGCGGGCCTGAGGATGCCGCCGCACCTTCCGCAGAAGGGGGCTCCAGCCGCAAGAAGACCCGCTGGGAACGCTGGAAGGAGCGTCGTGAACGCTTCAAGGCGGAGAAGCTCGCCCGCCGCATGGCCCAGCAGGGTGGCGGCCATGGAGGTGGTCATGGCGGCGGCCATTCCAACGGCTCCGCTCCTTCGTCGAATGGCAGGCATCAGTCCCATGAGGATGAAGCGCCACCTTCCGCCGATGTGGTCCTGGGGCCGCCGGAGGCCGCCGAAGGCGTGCTGGAGCTGAACCCCAAGGGGCACGGTTTCCTGCGCATGCGTGACCGCATGTTCGCCCAGCATCCGCTCGATGCTTTTGTTCACGGCGACACCATCCGCCAGCTTGGCCTGCGTGAGGGCATGCACATCAAGGGCAGCGCCCAGAAGGGGCCTCGCGGCCTCATGGTCACCAGCATCAGCGAGGTGAACGGCCGTGTTCCGGAGTCCGTGCGCGACCTGCCGCTGTTCGAAGAGCTGAAGGCGGTCAACCCCAACAAGCGCATCCAGTTTGAAACCACCAAGGAGCGCATCACCACGCGCGTGATCGACATGTTCACGCCGGTCGGGCGCGGCCAGCGCGGCCTCATCGTCGCACCGCCGCGCACGGGCAAGACCACCCTGCTCCAGCACATCGCCGAGGCCATCGTGCAGAACCATCCCGGCATGCACCTCATCATCCTGCTCGTGGACGAGCGGCCTGAGGAGGTCACCGAGTTCAAGCGCATCTTCACCAACGCCGAGGTCTACGCCAGCTCCAACGACCAGGACGTCCGCAGCCACACCCGCATCGCCAGCTTCGCCATCGAGCGTGCCAAGCGGCTTGTCGAGGCCGGCGAGCATGTGTTCATGCTCATGGACTCCATCACCCGCCTGGCCCGCGCCTTCAACAACGCCAAGTCCGGCGGCGCCACCATGAGCGGCGGCATGGCCGTCGGCGGCATGGAGATCCCGCGCCGCCTGTTCGCCGCCGCCCGCAACACCCGCGGCGCCGGCAGCCTCACCATCCTCGCCACCGCCCTCATCGAGACCGGCAGCCGCATGGACGACGTGATCTTCCTGGAGTTCAAGGGCACCGGCAACATGGAGCTCGTGCTCGACCGCAAGCTCGCCGAGCAGTACTACTACCCGGCTGTCAACATCTTCAAGTCCGGCACCCGCCGCGAGGAGCTGCTGCTCCCCGCCTTCCAGCTCGACAAGATCCACATGCTGCGCCGCGGCCTGGCCGGCGGCAAGCCGATCGACGCCATCCAGCGCGTCATCACCCTCTGTGAACGCTACCCCAGCAACGCCCAGATGCTGGTCGACCTCCCCGGCAAGGCGGGGTGAAACCCGCCTCACGGGCAGGCAGCCTGCGATGATCAAGCCGCCGGTTGCCTGCGGGCTTGTTTCAGCGATGGTCAGGCATGGCCCGGCCGGCCGTCAACCATGTCCGTGACGCTCCCTGAAACCTCCGACCTGCTGCAGTCCTTCGGGGCTGCGCTTGGGCTTGGCCTGCTGGTCGGGCTGCAGCGCGAGTGGGTGCAGAACCGCATCGCCGGCATCCGCACCTTTGCGCTCGTCACCGTGTTTGGCGCGCTTTCGGGCCTGCTGGGCATGATCTACGGCGGCTGGGTGGTCGCCTCCGCCTTCCTGGCCTTCGCCTGCCTCGTGGTGCTCGGGCATCTGGCGGAGATGAAGCAGCGCGAGCCCGACTCGGGCCTGACCACCGAGATGGCCATGCTGGTGATGTTTGCCACCGGCATCCTCACGGTCTCCGGCCAGCGCCTGGTCGCCGTGATCATCGCCGGCAGCGTCATGGTGCTGCTGCAGAGCAAGAAGCCGCTGCACGGCATGGTGCGCCGGATCGGCGAGGACGACCTGCGTGAGATTGCCCGGCTGGTGCTGGCAGGCCTGGTGATCCTGCCTGCGCTGCCCAACCGTGAGATGGGCTACCTGGGCGTGCTCAACCCCTTCGCCATCTGGCTGATGGTGGTGCTGATCGTCGGCCTGAGCCTGTCGGCCTACCTGGCGCAGAAATTCCTCGGCAGCAGCAAGGGCGCGGCCCTGGCGGGCCTGTTCGGCGGCCTGATCTCCAGCACCGCCACCACCGCCAGCCTGGCGCGGCGCAGCCATGACGCCGGCGCCTGCGGGCTCTGCCTGGCCGCCATTGCCATCATCGCCTCCGCCGTGGTCTTTCTGCGCGTCATGATGGAGGTCGTGATCGCGGCCCCCCAGCAATGGACCCGGATGCTGCCGCCTCTCCTGGTCATGATGTTTGCCTTCGGCCTGATCGCGGCGCTGACCCATCGCCTTTCCGAAAAGCGCGGCCGTCACACGGTGGATCAGGCGCCTCCCTCGGAGCTCAAGAACGCGGTCATGTTCGGCCTGCTCTATGCCGTGGTGCTGGTGATCGTGGCGGCCGCCCGGCAGCATTTCGGCCACTCGGGTCTTTATGCGGCGGCGGCCATCTCAGGCCTGACGGACATGGACGCCATCACCCTGTCCACCTCGCGTCTGGTGAACATGGGGCATCTCGAGGCCGGCGTCGCCTGGCGGATGATCCTGGTCGGCGGCCTGGCCAACGTGCTGTTCAAGATGGGCCTCGCCGCAGCCCTCGGGGTGCGCGCCTTCATCCGGCCCGTGCTGGCCGGCATGGGCGCGGCGCTGGCCTGCGGCGCGCTCATCCTGCTGTTCTGGCCCTGAACCGGCCGGGCTGGTCAACCACGCTTCTTGCGCGGCTGGCCGCTGCGCTCCACAGGACGCTGGGACTGGCGCGAACCCATGACGCGATGGGTGGTCTCGCGGATCTCCTCGCGGCTGGCGGCGTTGTGCTTGCCGCGTGCCGCCGGTTTTTCGGTGGTGTGAATCGCCTCGGTCACGGGTTTTTTCGGCGTCTTCAGGATGGCGGTGACCGCCGAGGCGGAACCGGTCTTCTTCCTGGCGCCGGAGGCGGAGCTGGATTTCGCTTTCATGCAAGCCTAACTACGAGCATGACCGGGGGCTTCCTCCACGCGGCTTGGCGATTTTCACGCCTTGATTGCACGGCCGGCCTGCAAGGATGACAAACGCGAAGGCCCGGTCACAGTGCCGTCATGCCAGCCCAGTTCAAAGACTACTACGCGACGCTTGGCGTGCCGAGGGACGCCAGCGCGGACGACATCAAGAAGGCCTTCCGCAGGCTTGCCCGCCAGCATCATCCCGACACCGCCGCCGACAAGCAGGCCGCCGAGGAGAAGTTCAAGGAGATCAACGAGGCCAACGAGGTGCTTGGCGATCCGGAGAAGCGCAAAAAATACGACCGGCTCGGCGCACGCTGGAACGAGGCCGAGACCGGCATGCCGCCTCCGGACTGGCAGCAGGCGGAGGAACCCGGCTTCAACGCCTCGCAGGAGTTCCACTTCGGCGGCACCGGCTTCAGCGATTTCTTCGAGCAGTACTTCAGCGGCGGCAGCCGCTACGGATTCCCCGGCGGTAACGAGGAAGAGGACGTGCCACGCGCCGCCTCCAAGGGCCGCGCCCGGCGCGGGCATGACATCGAGGGTGACATCCTGGTGACCCTGGAGGAGGCCATGCATGGCACGCTCCGGCCCGTTTCCCTGCAGACCGTCGATCGCAGGACGGGACGGGCGCAGAAACACGAGTTTCAGGTGCGCATTCCACCCGGCGCCACGGACGGCCGGCGCATCCGCGTGCCCGGCCAGGGTGAACCCGGACGCAACGGCGGCGCGCCGGGCGATCTTTTCCTTCAGGTCCGGCATGCGGCCCATCCGGACTTCACCACCCATGAGGCGGACGTTCATCATGAGCTCGACACCGCCCCCTGGGAGGCCGTGCTGGGCGGAGAGGTGGTCGTGCCGACGCTCGACGGCTCCATCAGGCTGCGGCTGCCGGCCGGCACGGAGAACGGCCAGAAGCTGCGCGTCCGCGGACGCGGGCTGCCCAAGGGCAGGTCCGGCGAGCGCGGCGACTTCTTTGTGACGATCCACATCGTGCTGCCAGAGCGCATCAGCGACGCCGAACGCGAGCTCTGGGAGAAGCTGCGCGCCACCTCCACCTTCAACCCACGTGCCTGAGCCATGAACGAAACCTACACGCTTGAAGTGCTCGCCGAGATGACCGGGATCGCCGCACGAACGCTCGTGGAATACCAGGAGCACGGCCTCATCCGGCCGCAGTTTGACGACGACACCGTGCGCTGCCTGCGCCGCATCGAGCACCTGCGCGAGTCCTGCGGCATGAACCTCGGCGGACTGAAGCTGATGACGAGCCTGCTGCGGGAGCTCGACGAGCTGCGCCATGAGCTCAGGCTGCGGCGCTGACCTTGACCGGCCGCCCGGGTTCAGCTTCCCAGGGCCACGTCGAGGATCATCATCACCGTGAAGCCCGCCATCGCCCCGAAGGTGGCGGCGTGCATGTTGCGCTCACGCTGCGCCTCCGGGATCAGCTCCTCGACCACGACGTAGATCATCGCGCCGGCGGCGAAGGCGAGCGCGTAGGGCAGCATCACATGCATCCTGGAGACCGAGAGCGCGCCGATGACCGCGGCCGCCGGCTCGACGGCGGCGGAGAGCTGGCCGTACCAAAAGGATTTCAACCGGCTCATGCCCTCGCGCCGCAGCGGCATCGCCACGGCCGCGCCTTCCGGGAAGTTCTGCAGGCCGATGCCGATGGCCAGGGCCACCGCGCCGCCCAGCGTGGCGGAGCCCAGGCTTGAGCCCACGGCGCCAAAGGCCACGCCAACGGCAAGACCTTCAGGGATGTTGTGCAGGGTGATGGCGAGCACGACCAGCACGCTGCGCCGCCAGGTGGTCTTCAAACCCTCCGCCTCGGACATCGGATAGTCGATGTGCAGGTGTGGCAGCACGATGTCGAGGCTCCACAGAAACAGGCCGCCGAGGACAAAGCCCGTCGCCGCCGGCAGCCAGGGCGTCACGCCCTGTTCACGCGCCATTTCGATCGACGGCGCCAGCAGCGACCAGAAGCTGGCGGCGATCATCACGCCCGCCGCGAAGCCCATCATGCCGTCCATGACGACGCGGTTCATCGACTTGAAGCAGAACACCAGCGCGGCGCCGAGGGCGGTCACGCCCCAGGTGAAGAGGCAGGCCAGAAAGGCCTGCCAGACGGGGGGAAGCTCGACGAACCAGGAATGCATGGATCAATGAAAGCCACGCTTTGTCTGCATTCCGTCCGTCATGCAAGCCGCGCATGACCTCATTCATCAACAACCCGCCATCCTGGCATCCTTTGTTCTATCGATGGTGGTGCCATGGCCCGGCTGCTTTCCCTCCTTCTCCTCTTCACCGTGACAGGCCTGCGGGCTGACGAATGGTGGGCCTGGTCATCGATGGATCTCTGGAAAAGCACGCAGGGGCGGGACAAGGCCTGGCTGTTTCTCGGCAATCGTCTCGATGCGGATGACAGCTCCTATGTGCAGATCGTCAGCCCGCGTTTCAGACACGCCGTGAATTCATGGCTCGACCTCGGCCTGGGCGCGTCTTTTCTCAGCATCGAAAGCCCCGCCAGCGGCGAGCGCCACGGCCAGGTCCGCCCGGAGCTGGAGGTCAATCCGCACTTTGACCTGACCCCGCACCTCACCCTGGAATGGCGCAACCGCATGGAATGGCGCTGGAACGAGGAGCAGCCCTTCACCACGCATCGGCTGCGCAATCGTCTGCAGCTTGCCTGGACCCTGCCGAGGCCGCTGGGGCCGGTCACCCGGGTGTTTGCCAGCAATGAATGGCTCACCGACCTGCATCAACGCCGCCTGGGTGAAAACAGGCTGGTGCCGTTTGGTCTGACATTGCATGCCGGCGCTCATGCCGACCTGGACCTGTTTTACATGATCGTGTCCAGCCACGCCCAGCCTTCCTGGAGGCACGAGTCGGTGCTCGGCACCTACCTGAGGCTGAAATTTTAAAGTTTCAGTCCTAACCGCAGATGACGCAGAGGATGCAACGTGAAGGCAAGGCGAACAAGGCCGGGGCCATGATGCCGACATCATGACCCAATGCCGAACCTGCCTGCTTCCGGGCTGAGGCTGATGCGCCATCGAGGCGCCGGATCCATGGCGGGCTGGTGGTGCGGACTTCCAGTTTACGGAAGATGACCCTGCCTCCCATGGGGATGTGGATGCCTGCGAGTGCGACAAGGCCACGCGGGGCCTCCAGGCGAAGGTCCGAGGTCCTCTGGGGAGTTATCGCCACGCCGTTGAAGGCAAAGTCCACGGCGGGTCCGTTTACCTTGAGATGGAAAGTGTTCACCGGGCGGAGTGGAACCTCCTGCTCCCCCGCCCGCTTCGAGTAAAGCTTGCCCGCGAGAGCCATCTGAGGCGGCTTCTCGGAGGCGCGATAGAGCAGGCCGCGAATTCCGCTGGCAACGGCGGGTTTGGCAAAACGCTCCGGCTGCCAGCGCAGCATCGGCGAAACCGCCCAATGATAAAGCCAGTCCTTGTCAGGCGGAGTCTCCAGGATGATTTCACCGCGCATTTCAAACACGTCGGAGGAAAGCAGGGGGAAGGCGAGGTCGGCCTGGTAGATGTCAGAACCAGTCAGGGTGATCTCGCCGGGGGCGGAGACACGCCAGTCGCCTCCGGTGCACAGGCAGGTGGCGAGTCCGGGCTGCACCGGCAGCGAATGCCAGCCGCCTTTCGCCAGCCTGGCGGGCAGCTCGATCACATCCCGCACCTCCGCGGCATAGGCTCTGGCGGCATCGTTGGCCAGGCTTTCAGGCGTGATGCCGCCGAGGGTTTCGAGAGCCTTCTTCATGTCACGCCGACGCAGGTGCTGCTCCATGGTTTTCATCGGCTCGCCCCACTGGCCGGAACCGGCGGCGATGGAGGTTTTCATGCCGCTTTCGTGCTGAAGCAGGGATGCCAGATCCTCGAGGGTGGACGGGTCGAGCCTTCCGCCGCTCGCCTTCAGGGCTTCAGCGGCGAGCACGTCGTCACCGGCAAGCCAGGCGGAGATGGCGGCCAGGTTTTTCTGTCGCAATCCAGCGGCGGGGCTGGCGGGTGTGTGCTGAAGGGTTCCGCGTGCATATTCCACCAAGGCGTCCTTTACCACGGGATGGGAGAAGACCATGCGGGCGTTGGCCTGCTCGACAGCGATCCGCTTGCAGACTTGAAAAAGCTGGGAGGGCACGCCGGTGTCATAGCGGCGGGTTTCGGCAAAACGACGGCCCAGGGCCAGCACCAGCATGTCACTGCCCCCCCAGCGGGAGGAGCAGGCATTGGCCAGGTGGGTGTAAGCCGGCTCATAGTCGAACTGTGCCTTGACCGCCCGGTCGAACCATTCCCGCAGCTTCTCCGGACCGCCGCTCAGGCCCATGACGATGCTCAGCATCCTGGTGGCGGCCTCAGGCCGGTCTGGACGAAGCTCCCAGGATTTCTGGGCGTGCCTGGAAGCCTGTTCAAGATGCTCGGCAAAGCCTTTCCAGGCATCCTCCTTGACCATGTTGGCCCAGCGTGCGCCCCGGATGCGCCAGGCCCAGCGGATTTCCAGGTCGGCCAGCAGGGTTTCCTTCACCCAGCGCGCGTGCCCCGATCTCTCCAGGGTGGTCTTCAGGAGTTCAAAGCTCTCCGGCTTGAGCTCATCGGTGTTGCCCATCCAGTCGAGAAAATCACGCACCAGCACGGCGTCAAACTCAGGGGTGTAACCCGGATCCTGGATGGCGGCGGCGATCCTAACGGCCTGGGCGTCCTGATAGGTTTCCAGCACCTGACGATGATGCCTTTTTAAAAGGTCGATGCGTTCATCAATGATCCAGGCCCGGAGGGCTGCAGGAAAGGCGGGATCGTCGATGACCTTGAGGCAGTGGGTGAAGCTGCTGTTGCTGACGCGCCAGTCTTTGTCAGGCAGAAACAGGATCTTGTGGATCATCAGACAGGCCAGGGGTTCCGTGCAGCCTGACTTCAGGAGCGACTGTGCTTTTGGCACAAGGGCCGTCAGCGATTGCTCATCCGGGGTCTGCGCGGCCAGCCAAATTTTGAAGCCCTCCAGGGTGATGGCGCGGGCTTCCTGGGCCCAGGCCTGCCCCCGCCATTGCGACTCTGCGGCCGGCAGAAGATGTTTTTCAGCCCAGAGCATCCGCAGCGCTTGATGGTCTTTTTCGAGAGGGCCGGACTCAGGAACGGCGACCGGCCCGGTGCCGGGCGGCTCGGCCCTGGAAGGAAGGCAGAGCAGCATGCAGCCCAGGGTGATGAAGGCGGTTTGGCGCATATGAGCGTGTGATTACGCCAGGAGCCGGCACGGGGGTCAAGCCCGGCATGCGCCGCCGACCTGGGTCAGATCAGGCCGCTTCATGGCCGGCTTGAGCGGAAAAGGAGGGTGGCCTTGCGCCATCTCACCGTCTTTGCACCGCACGGTCCACAAGGCCTTCGTAGATCTTGCGGCGGTCGTCGAGACCGAGGCCCCGGTTGCGGTGGCCCAGCATCTCGCGGTTGATCTCCTCGCGCTGGCTGGTGCTGAGGCGGGACAGCTTGGCCACCATCTCCGGCGGCGGCTGGCGCGGGTAGCCGTCGGAGCTGAAGCCCTCCTTGTAATTCTCCGCAGCAAGCCTGGCCTCCTTGATCTGCGAGTCGCTGAGCGGCGGCAGCTTGCCTCCGGATGTGCCGCCGGAAGCGCTTCCGCCTGCTGCTCCGGACTTTGAACGGCCGGACCGCGGCGGCGGCTTCTGATAGCGGATCGACACCACCTCGCCGCCAGGAATCTGAACGCGCGCCGACCAGGTCTGCGTCCTGTCCGGACTTCCCTCCAGGCCGACCAGCCGCCAGCCCTTGAAGTTAGGCTGCCGCGAGACCACCTGCGACTCCAGCGTGCTTGTGTCGAGCAGCGTGGCGAGCACATCGTCCTCGACATGCACAACGCCGGTGAGGATCAGCGAATCGGAAACCCCCAGTGAACGCGTGAAGGGCGAGCCCGCCAGAAGTGAGTCAAAGGCGTCCTCCTGAAGCGCCCGGGGAATGGCGCCGTCATCCTCCTCCGCCTGCACCGGAGGGCTCTCCCGGGCCTGCGCCTGCTCCGCGCCCTTCAGCGTCATGACCCCGCCGAGGCCCAGGACCACGACGCCAAGCAGCAGGGGCGGGATGAAGGCTGGTGGCGGGTTCATCCTGGCAGTACGGCACCCGTCCGCCAAAACCATCCGCCAAACCCAAAGTCATTTCAAAAGTCAGTCGCGGCGGCCGGGGTGGCTTCACATCTGGGTGATCCGCCTGCCGTCATGGGTGCGGGCCGGAACGTGCAGACGGCGGAGCCACACCGGCAGGTAGTCATTGAGCATGAGCCGGCGCGCCTCCTGCGGGTCGTCAAAGCGGACGCTGCACCAGGTCATGCCGCGCTCCTGGTAATAATACTCCCACCGGCCGCCGGACCTGGGGACGAAGTAGGCGCCGTCATGCGAACCCGGCTGCGTCTCCACATGCGGCAGCTGCTCCGGCATGATGCCGCGCGCGGCGAGGTCGGCCTCGATGTCGGAACGCGAAAGGGTGAACAGCCGGTCCACGGCCTCCTGGCAGCGGGCGGTGTTGCCGGGTTCGTTGGTGTCCCGCCATTCCGGCGGCAGCCCCAGTCGGGCCAGGGCCCAGGTGGCGATGTCCTGGCGCGAATGAATCACCTCGATCTGCTCGGCAAGGGACGGCGGCGCGTTCATGCGCTTCAAGCAAGCGCGGCGCGGCGCGGAAGCAAGGCTTGTGAGAATGAACGTTGACCGGCTCCGGCCTAACTGCCAGCATTTCAAACCATCCATGAAACGCAGCGCCTTCCTCAAGTCATCCGCCCTGGCGGCCACCGCCCTTGTCAGCAGCTCGCAGGCTGCGGAAGCGGCGGGCCGTGAATACTTCGAGATCCGCAGGTTCACGCTGAAAAGCCCGGAGAAGCAGGCGCTGATCGAGGCCTACCTGCGTGACGCCGCCATCCCGGCGCTGAACCGGCTCGGCGTGGCCCAGGTGGGGGTGTTCCTTCCCGAGAAGCCGGAGGCCGCCCCGCTGCTCTATGTCGTGCTGCGCCATGCCTCGCTGGAGACGGTCGCGAAGGCCGCGGACCTGCTCGATGACGCCGCCGTGCAGCAGGCCGGCGCCGCCTATCTCGGCTCGCCCGCCACGGACCCGGTCTATGAGCGTGTCGAAAGCTGGCTGACGCGCGGCATCGAGGGCCTGCCCGCCATGAGTCTCCCGCCCAAGGGCAGCGGGCTTTACCAGCTGCGCATCTATGAAAGCCACGGTGAAAGGGCGGCGAAGAAGAAGATCGAGATGTTCAACATCGGCGAGCTCGAGATCTTCCGGCGCTGCGGCCTGGCGCCGGTGTTTTTTGGTGAAACCCTCGTCGGCCCGCTCATGCCCAACCTCACCTACATGCTCGCCTTCAGCGACACCGCCGCAAAGGACCAGGCCTGGAACACCTTTCGCGGCGACCCCGCCTGGGCGAAGCTGAAGACCACGCCCGGCTTCACCGACAAGGAGATCGTCTCACGCATCACGAACCTGCTTCTGGTGCCCGCCTCCTGCTCGCAGATCTGAACCGTTGCACGGCGTTGCTCAGGCAGCTCAGCTACTCCCGTTCATGCGCCGCCGTTCCGCCGTTCTCACGCTTTCCCTCCTGCTTGCCATTGGTCCCGCGCCGGCCGTCGATGCACCTGGGACGAAGCCGCTCAGTCATGCCGCCCTGAGACGTTCGCTTCCGCATGTCCTGACGGAGAACCACATCCGGGTCTTCTACGCCACGGAAGGCGAACACGCCGTCGCTGCGGACGACCTCAACCAGAACGCCATCCCGGATCAGGCGGAGGACGTCATGATCCAGACCCTGGCCGCCTGGCGGCTGTGGACCAGCCTCGGTTTTGCAGATCCGCTCACGACGCCGCGCTACCAGGGAAGCCGGTGGCTGGACATCCATCTGCTCAGCCGGGGGACGCTCGGATCCAACGGCGTCGCTTATGATGAAATCCAGCGCTTCGGCCGGGACGGGGATCCTGCGGGCACGGGCAGCCTGTGCTTCGACGTGGCCACCTCCGTGAAGGCGCCGGCCAACCTCACCCCGGCCCATGAGCTGTTTCACATCCTGCAGAACAGCGTGTGCTTTTTGAAGAATCGTTGGTTTACCGAAGGCACCGCCCGCTGGTCCGAGGCGGCGCTGGGCCGGGGCGGGCTTCCCGCAGGCCTTCAGACCCGGGCATGGCCGCCCGCCGGTGACGGTGACGGTGACGGTGACGGTGACGCCCTGCAGGCCGTGTTCGACGGGGCCTACGACACCGCCGGAAGCTACTGGGCCCCCCTGCTGGCCCTGGAGGATCCGGACGGGCGCCTGCCCGCAGACCGCCTGACCCGGGACCTCAGGGAAGCCCGCTACATCAACGGTGAGCCCGTGCTGAAGGACCTGCACCTTACCGGCTGGCAGTTCATCCGCGAACTCCTGCAGGCGCTCGATGCCGCCGACGACCGGCTGCAGCTTGAACGCGGCCTGGGCCGCTGGCCTGAGGCCGAGCAGTTCTCCCCGGCCAACAACGCCGTCATTCACCGCGTGGTGACGGAAGTTGTGGCGAGAAGACGCTCCTCCCGTCGTTAACAGGCGCCACCATGAAGCTGATCCTCGCCGTTCTCACCGCCGCCCTGGCGGCCGCCGCCCCAGCCGCGACGCCGAAGTACAATGTGCTGCACATCGTCTCGGACGACCTCAACTGCTCGCTCGGCTGCTACGGCCATGCACAGGTGAAGTCGCCGCACATTGACAGGCTGGCCGCCCAGGGCGTGCGCTTTGAAAAGGCCTACTGCCAGTTTCCGCTCTGCAACCCGAGCCGCGCCTCCTTCATGACCGGCATGAGGCCCGGCAGCACGAAGGTCTATGAAAACAGCACGCATTTCCGCCAGAACCTGCCGGACGTCCTGAGCATCCCGCAGAGCTTTACCAAGGCGGGCGCGTTCGCCGCGCGCGTCGGCAAGCTCTACCACTACGGCGTGCCCACCCAGATCGGCACCAGCGGTCTCGACGACGAGCCTTCGTGGCAGCAGGTGGTCAATCCCATCGGCCATGACAAGAAGATCGAGGATCAGATTCACTCACTCATCCCCGGACAGTTTGGCGGCACGCTGAGCTGGTTCAACGACCCCTCCGAGGAACCCCAGACCGACGCTGTGGGCGCTGCGGAGGCCATCAAGCTTCTTGAGGAGAAAAAGGACGGACCGTTTTACCTCGCCGTCGGCTTCTACCGCCCCCACACGCCCTACGTCGCGCCTGCCAAGTACTTCGAAGGTTATCCCATCGACAAGATCCAGCTCGCGTCAGGACCGATGAAGGATGCGCCCGGCATCCCGGCCTCCGCCTACGGCAGCTACAAGAAAGAGCAGGACCAGCTCACGGATCCGCTGCGCAAGGAGATCCTGCAGGCCTACTTCGCCTCCACCACCTACATGGACGACCAGGTCGGCCAGGTCGTCGCCGCCGTCGAGCGCCTTGGCCTGCGCGACAAGACCGTCATCGTCTTCCACAGCGATCATGGCTATCATCTGGGCGATCACGGCCTGTGGCAGAAGATGAGCCTGTGGGAAAACTCCTCCCATGTGCCGCTCATCATCAGCGTGCCGGGCAATCCGAACAACGGCAGCTCCTGCCCGCGCACCGTCGAGCTCATCGACCTGCATGCCACGCTGGCCGATGTCTGCGGCCTGCCCGCGCCGCAGTCTGACGGCACGAGCCTGAAGCCGCTGCTCGACAATCCCCAGGCCGCCTGGGACCGTCCGGCCTTCACCCAGGTGCTGCGCGGAGCGCCCGTCGGCACCACCGCGCCTTCCTTCAATCCGAAGAACCTCAATCCCGGCGGCAAAGGCCAGGGCAAGGGCAAGGCGAAGGGAAAAGGCAGGGGCAAGGCCGGCGGTTTCCTCGGCGTCTCCGTGCGTGACGAGCAGTTCCGCTACACCGAATGGGACGAGGGCCGCCAGGGCGCGACGCTCTTTGATCTCCAGAACGACCCGCAGGAATCCAGGGACCTTTCCCAGGATCCCGCCCACAGGGAGACCATCGCCCGGATGAAGGGCCTGATCGGCGGCCTGAAGAAGTAAGTCTGACGAGCGGGAGGAGATCCCGGCCAAGGACAGGTTTCATGGCGGCGGCAGGCGGCCATGAAATCGCCTGAGGGTTGCTTGTCTGGCAACGCCCAAGGAATCAGCCCTTCTTGAAGACGCGCTTGTAAATCAGCAGCAGGAGCAGGGAGCCCGCGGCCGAGATGCCGACGCTGCGGATGTCGACGCCTGTCATGCCCCAGCCGAGAAACTTGCTGCACAGGGCGTTGCCGATGACGCCGCCGAGGATGCCGAGAAGCATGGTGCGAAGCAGGCCGTTCGAGTCATTCCCCGGATGGAACAGCTTGCCGAGGGCGCCGCCGATGAGTCCAACAATGATCCAGGAAAGCGTGCTCATAGAAGACCGAGGCTAGGGACAGCCCGGCAGCGAGTCAATCCTGAAATCCATCACCGGGCCCGGGGCTGCATGTAGTACAGGCCGTTGGTCATGGCATAGGCGTTGGCCAGGGGCATGCGCTTGAGGGCGTGCTCGGCCCCCCAGGAGTCGGAATAGAGCGCCTCGCCGGTCTTGGCGTTGTAACCGATGATCAAACGCATGTGGCCGCCGCTGGCCTGCGGGATCTCCTTTTCCGGAAGAAGGCCGAGCGACACGCTCCACATGACCGGGATCCCCTGGTCGATGAGTCCGGCGACCGTGCGCTGAAACTTGCCGAAGCCGGAGCGGTCGCGCTCGGTGCGGGCCGTCTTCAGCACCTCGCCGTCCATCTGACCGATGATCTCGTTGATGTAGATCACGCCTCCCCTTGGGCTGGCGTCCACCTCGGGCTTCTTCATGCGCTTGGCCTCCTTGTTGTAGTCGTCCACCTTGTCCATGAACTTCTTGTAGTCCCAGTCCTCGATGACGCGCACGCTGACTCCCATGCGGCCCTCGAGCTTGTTCAGCGCGGTGAGCATCTTGTCGGGACTCGTGCCGCCTTCGTCGGAGGTGTCCGCCACCTGCGCCATCTCATGCTGGTCCACCGGAATGCCGTAGTACTTGAACACGCGTTCGGCCGTGGCCACCGCGCAGTAGCCCTTCGGGCCCTGGTCCACCATCGGGACGTTGGCGATCACCACGTCCCCGCTCTCCTCACGCTTCACGTTGGCCACCAGGCTGTTCCTGCCCACGGGCGCTGCGGCGGCCGAGGCGGTCACCGGCGCCGCACGTCCTCCGGCGCCCACGTTGGCCACGCGCAGACGGATGAACTCGGCGCGGAAGGGAATGTTCCGGCTCTTCATCTCGCGCTGATAGCTGTATTCCAAAAGATAGGCGCTCGGCGGCTTCATCCAGACAAAGCCTTCGGCGGCCACGGCGCTGGTCTTGTCCTTGCCACGCTCGGCCGGGGCCACGGCCAGGCGCTTGCTGATGAAGGCCTTCAGCTCCTCCACACGCGCCTCAAAGGGGGCGCGGTCCGCGATGAGCTGCTTGGTGTCACCCCGGTTGTAGATGGAGAAGGTCAGCTTCGCAGGCATGCCTTCAGGGGAGAACTCGACGATGGCCTCGTTGAGCTGGATGCCGCCCTCCCAGAGGCTGAGGCCTTCGCCAAAGAAGCGCGCCTGATCCTTCTTTTCCGAAAGCCAGTCGAACCGGACGGCGCCGAACTTCTGCTCAAACTGCGCGGTGTTCATCTGCCAGGCGGCATCGCCAGCCAGCAGGGCGTCCAGCGGACGGTCCTGGGCTGAGGCGAAGGTCAGGGAGGAAAGCAGCAGGGAGGCGAACAGGGTTTTCATGGTCACTTTTTTGGGCCAGGTGGCCGACAGGATAATCAACTGGCGTCAGGGATGTCCAGAGCCCTTTGTCGACAGGGGCACCGCTGTTTCGTTCAATCCGGCGCCCCTGCCATGGAGGCTTCATGACCGCCCGGCCTGGGCACGCCGCTCGACCCAGTCATACAACATGGGCAGCAGGAGCAGCGTGAGGACGGTGGAGCTGATGATGCCGCCGATGACCACGGTGGCCAGCGGGCGCTGAACCTCGGCGCCCGCGCCATGGGCGAGCGCCATGGGGACGAAGCCGAGGGCGGCGACAAGGGCCGTCATCATCACGGGACGAAGGCGCGTGGCCACGCCCTTGAGGACGGCTTCGCGGACGCTCAGGCCCTCCTCTTCGCGCAGTTCGTTGAAGTAGTTCACGAGCACGAGGCCGTTGAGCACGGCGACACCGCTCAGGGCGATGAAGCCGACGGCGGCGGTGATGCTGAAGGGCATGTCGCGCAGGCCGAGGGCAATGATGCCGCCGGTGAGCGCCAGGGGGATGCCGGTGGCCACGAGCAGGGTCTGACGCACGCTGCCAAAGGCGAAGAAGATGAGCATCAGGATGAGTACCAGGGCCGTCGGCACGACGATGGCCAGGCGTGCACGGGCCTCCTGCAGGTTTTCAAAGGTGCCGCCGAACTCGAAGTCGTAGCCTTCGGGGAACTTGACCTCCTTCTTGATGCGCGCGGTGGCCTCGTTGACGAAGCCCTCCATGTCGCGGCCCTTGACGCCCACGAGCAGGGCGGCACGGCGCTGCGTGCGGCTGTGGCGGATGGGATCGACGGCTTTTTCAACGCGGATGTCCACGGCATCGCCGAGCGGGATCATGCCGAAGTCACCGACCCGCAGAGGCAGCGATTTCATCATGTCTTCCTTGGAGCGATCTTCTTCGGGAAGGCGGACCACGATGTCACGCTTGCGGTTGCCCTCGACGACCTGGCCTGCGACCTCGCCGCCGAGGCCGGCGGAAACCGCGCGGTTCACTTCCGAAAGTGGCACGTTGTATTTGGTCAGCACATCCCGCTTCACCTGAAGCACGACGGTGCTTGGGCGGCCGTCGGTTTCCAGCTCGGCCTCGCCGCCGGGCGTGTTGTTGATGATGTCCTTGACCTGGTTGGCAAGCTTTTCGAGCATGTCAAAGTCGGTGCCGTAGATGCGCACGGCGAGCTCGGCCTTCGTGCCTTCCATCATCTCGTTGAACCGCGTTTCGATGGGCTGGCCGAACTCGATGGTCTGGCCTTCGTGCTCACGCAGGGCCTCTTCCTCAATGGCTGCGCAGAGCTCCTCCTTCGTCGTCGGCAGCCCCGGTCCTTTCGGCCATTCGTGGAGCGGCTTGTAGAAGACGTAGAAGTCGGTCTCGTTCGGCGGCATGGGGTCGGTGGCGACCTCGCTGGTGCCGCTGCGCGTGAAGAAGCGCGTCACCATGGGGAATTTCTCGCGCACCATCCTGCCGAGCTCGAGGTCTTCATGAAGCGATTCCTTCAGGTTCATGCCGACCTTGCGGTAGATCATGGCGGCGATGCTGCCCTCGTCGAGCTTGGGCACAAACTCCGCGCCAAGCGTGGTGAACTTCCAGCCGCAGAAGGCGAAGAAGCCGATGCCGCACAGCACGACGATCCAGCGGAACTTCATCGAGGCGCGCAGCAGGGGCTGGAAGACGGCGTTGAGGCCCTTGATGATGAAGTTCTCCTTCTCGGCGATGTTGCCGCCGAGGAAGAAGGAGCACATCGCGGGCATGAGGGTGAGGGCCAGCAGCAGAGCGCCGGCCAGGGCCAGGATCACGGTGACGGCCATCGGGCGGAACATCTTCCCCTCGATGCCGGTGAGCGTCAGGATCGGCAGGTAGACGATGGTGATGATGAGGACGCCGAAGAACATCGGCGAGGCCATCTGCTTGCTCGCGGCCAGGACTTCGCGTGAACGCTCCTCGCGCGTCAGGACGCGCCCGAGGTGGTGCTGCCGGACACCGAGCCTGCGGACGATGTTCTCAACCATGACCACCGCGCCGTCGATGATGAGGCCGAAGTCCACGGCCCCGAGGCTCATCAGGTTGCCGGACCAGCCGCCCTGCACCATGCCGCTGATGGCAAACAGGAAGGACAGCGGGATGGCGAGCGCGACGATGAGCGCCGCGCGCCAGTTGCCGAGCAGCACCAGCAGCACGACGACGACGAGGATGGCGCCTTCGACGAGGTTCTTCTCCACCGTGCTGACCGTGGCCTCGACGAGGTCGCTGCGTTCATAGACGATGGTGACGTCCATGCCGGGCGGGAGCTTTTCACGCACTTCCTCAAGCCTCGGCGCCACGCGGTGGCAGACGGTGCGGGCGTTCTGGCCCATGAGCATCATCACGGTGCCGAGCACGACTTCCTCGCCGTCCATCGTGGCCGCGCCGCCGCGGAATCCGGCGCCCCACTGCACCTTGGCGACGTCCTCGACCTTCAAAGGCTGGACAGCGGCGCCGAACTTGACCGGCAGCCTGGCGATTTCCTCCGCGCTGCTCACACGGCCGACGCTGCGGATGGTGAGCTGTTCGCCATCGCGGTTGATGATGCCGCCGCCGGCGTTTTCGACGTTGCCGCGGATGATGTCCGCCAGTTCGCCGACGGTCATGTTGGCGGCCTTCAGCTTGTCGAGCATGGGCTCGACGGTGACCTGGCGCTGATGGCCGCCGTTGCTGTTGATTTCCGCGACTCCCTGGACGGTGCGCAGCATGGGTTTCACCACATATTCATGCGTCTCCCAGAGGCGCATCAGGCCTTCGCGCTCATCGGCGGGCTTTTCCTTCGCGTCCTTCTTCCAGTGCAGCGTGTAGTAGAAGATCTCGCCGAGGCCGGTGCTGATCGGGGCGAGGCTGAGCTCGCTGCCGGGCGGCAGGTCCTGCATGACGGCGGTCAGTCGTTCGGTGACAAGCTGGCGGGCGCGGAAGATGTCCGTGCCGTCCTCGAATTCGACGGTGACCTGGCTGAGGCCGAACTTGGTGATGGAACGTGAGTCGAGCACGCCGGGCATGCCGGAGAGGGCCATCTCAATGGGCCGGGTGATGGCGCGTTCGGACTCCTCGGGCGCCAGGGCGGGCACGTTGACGTTCACCTGCACCTGGGGCCCGGTGAGGTCGGGCACGGCGTCGATGGGCAGGTGCAGGAGGGAGTAAAGTCCGCCGCCGAGCAGGCAGAAGGCGCCAAGCAGGACGAGGGCGCGCTGGCGGACGGAGAATTCGAGGATGAAGTTCAGCATGGGGGCGCGGTGAAGTCAGGCTGGAATCAGGGGAGCTTCGTGCCGGTGAGCTGCTCGAGCTCCAGCCTGGCCTCCACGGCGGCAAGCTGGGAGGTGAGCACGGCGGTGACGCTGTCGATGTACTGCTGCTGCAGGTCGGTGTAGGTGGCGAGCGGCAGGGCGCCGAGGCGGAAGTGCTCATCCGCCTCCGCGGCGGCGGAACGGAAGCTCTGCAGGGTGTCCGCCGGCCACTTGGCGAGCTCCTCGACATGGATCTGGTAATGGCTGGCCTGGGCGGCGACATCGCGTTCAAGCTGGCGCATCTGGGCGGTGAGCATGACGTCGGCCTGCACTTCGCGCGCCTTGGCGGTCTCGATGGCACCCTTGTTGCGGTTCCAAAGCGGCAGGGGGATGGAGACGCCGATGCCGACCTGGGTTTCGCGGGTGTTGTTGGTCTGGCGCTGGATGTAAGGCACCACGCTGATCGACGGCCAGCGCTCGTTTTCCGCGAGCTTCACTTCAAAGCCCTGCTGCTGCACGTCGATGATGCGCGCCCTCAAGTCGAAGTTCTTCTTCCTCGCGTTGACCAGCAGGCTCTCCAGCGGCGGGGGCGGGTTCAGCGTCAGCTTTTCAATCTGGATCTCCAGGTTCTGGCCCGGTTTTTCACCGAGGAGCTGGTTCAGTTCGAAACGGCCTGCGGCGAGTTCGTTGCGGGCGGCGGTGGCGGCGGCGCCCAGGTTGAGAGCGTTGGCCTGGATGATGCGCGCCTCCAGCTTGGGGGCGATGCCGGCGGGGTCGCGCTGAAGCAGCACGTCGGCGAGGGCCTTGTAACGTGCGGCGACCTCCTCGGCCGCCCGGGTCTTCTCCTGAGCGGCGAGGATTTTCCAGGAGAGGTTTTTGACGCGGGCGGCAAGTGCGGCGCGGAACTGCTCGAGGCCGAGCTCGGCGAGCTCGATGTCCTTCTGCGCGATGGCCTTGCGCAGCGAAAGGCGGCCGGGCCATTCAAAGGTCTGAGTGAGCTGCACAGCCCAGGTGGGGCCGTCGCTGAGGGCGTTGGTCTCGAGGTCGCGGACGCGCCAGTTGCCAACGCCGGTCATGAGGTCGGGGTTCTTGATTTCACCGGCTTTGACCTTGCCGCCCTTGGCGGCCTCGACGCGGGCTTCGTAATAGCGGAGCTCGGGATGGGTGCCAAGGGCCTTCTGGACGAGGGACTGGACGGTGAACGGGGCGGCGGAAGCCTGAAGGCAGGGGGAAAGGAGGAGGGCGGCGGTGAGAAGGGAGGGGAGGGATTTCATGAGAAAGAAAAGGTTAGGCATGGGTTTGAAGGCGCGACGTCACGGCATGCGCATGCGTGATGCGGAGGGAGGGATCCGGCGCATGGATCCCGGCCGACTTTGCGGTGACCGCTCAGCAGAGGTTCACGGTGCGGCTGGCCCTGACGTGAGGGCCGGCGGAGAAGGCGGGGGCGCGCTGCCGCCGGGCTTTGCAATCCGGGGAGGAGCTGTCTGGCAGACCTGGGAGAGCGGTCCCAAAGGCCGGGGGAAGGATGACGGGATGAACCGTCGGCTGGGCCGTCGTTGTCCTCCGGGGCTTCGCGGAGGCGTCTTCGACGGACCGGAGCTGGATGACGTGGTCAGGTTTTGCGGGCGAGGCTGCCGGACGCACCTCCTCTCTTTCCGCGGGAAGAACGGAAGCGCTGCGCTGATGGCCGAGCACAACCTGCATTTCACCGTGCTGGGAACTGCAGAGCTTCAGCATGTGCTCGCCGGTGGCCTGGGCGGCCGCCGCCATGACGACGGGGCCGAGGCCGTGCGAAGAGAGAAGCCAGACGAGCAGCAGCCACAGCCGTGCTCGCCGTGGAGAGGGCAGCAGGGGGCGTGGATGCAGGGGGCGGTTCATGAGGGCAACCTGAGCAGAACGGTGAGGGCGAGGCCTGTCCTTCGCCCAACCAGAAATTACGCAACCGGAGGCGTCTCAAGCTCAAGCCTGGGAAAGAGCGGCACGGGCGTGCCGAGCTGGTGCTCATCCGGCAGCAGGCCCCAGGCGAGGTCCTTGAAGTGGAATTCCGCAGGCTTGATCCAGCCGATCTGGTCGCGGGCCTTGGCCATGGCCTCGGGCATGACGGGGCTGAGCAGCACGGTCACATGGGTGAGCGCCTCGGCCAGGTGGTAGAGCACGCTGTCGAGCCGGGCGGCCTGGGCGGGATCCTTGGCCAGGGAGAAGGGCCTGGTGCTGTCAACGTAGGCGTTGGCGTGGGTGACGATTTTCCAGGCGGCGGCGATGCCCTCGTGGACGGCCCAGCCGTTCATGGCCTCGACATAGGCGGGCAGGGCGTCGGCGACGGTCTGGCGCAGGGCCTTGTTTTCGTCGTCGTCATAGGCGCCGGGCGTCAGTTTTCCGCCGCGGTACTTGTGCGCCATGTTGAGGCTGCGGTTGAGCAGGTTGCCGAGGCCGCCGGCGAGCTCCTTGTTGTAGCTCATGACCAGGCGCTCCTCGCTGAAGTCGCTGTCCTGTCCGGTGGCGATGTCGCGCATCAGATAGTAGCGCAGGCCGTCGGGCGTGAAGGTGTCGGCGAGCTTGTCGGGGTCGATGACGTTGCCGAGGCTCTTGCTCATCTTGGCGCCCTTCACGTTCCACCAGCCATGGACGATCAGCTTCGGGATCTGCTCGTCCGTGAAGCCAAGGGCGTGCAGCATGATCGGCCAGTAGACGGCGTGGGCGGGCACGAGGATGTCCTTGCCGATGATCTCGGCGTCGGCGGGCCAGAGCCTGTCAAACTCCGGCAGGCCGGTGTTGCCGACCTCGTCGGCGAGGTAGCCGGCGAAGCTGATGTAGTTCGTCAGCGCGTCGAACCAGACGTAGTTCACGAAGCGTTCGTCAAAAGGCAGGGGGATGCCCCAGCTCAGGCGCTCCACCGGACGGGAGATGCAGAGGTCCTGGGCTTCGCCTTCCAGGGCGTTGAGCACGTCCTTGGCGCGGTTGGCGGGAAAGATGAAGTCCGGTTGGCTGTGGATGTAGCCTTTCAGCCATTCGACGTGGTCGCTGAGGCGGAAGTACCAGTTTTCCTCCTGAAGCTCGACCACCTCGCCCCACTCCTCGCCGTACACGCCGTCAGGGCCGCGCTCCTTGTCGGTGAGGAACTGCTCCTGGCGGACGCTGTAGAAGCCGGTGTAGCTTTTTTTATAGAGCTGGCCGCAGTCATGGAGCTTCTGGAGCATGGCCTGCACCACGCGCTTGTGGCGCTCATCCGTGGTGGCGGCCCAGCCGTCGTAGCGCACGTTCAGCTTGTCCCAGAGGGCGGTGAAATGCTCGGTGACGCCGTTGACAAAATCCTGCGGGCTGAGCCCGGCCTTGTCGGCGCTCTTCTGCACCTTCTGCCCGTGCTGGTCCACGCCGGTGAGGAAGTACACCTCGCGGCCGTTCTTGCGCTGGAAGCGGGCCATCACGTCGGCGAGGACCTTCTCATAGGCGTGGCCGATGTGCGGCGGCGCGTTGGTGTAGTCGATGGCGGTGGTGATGTAGTAGGGCTTCACAGGCGGAAAAAGGGCGGCGGCAGGCTTGCACCAGATTTGGGCGGCCTGCTCGAAAAAAATGCAGGCTTCATCCCATGCGAAGGGTACGGCCTTGCCAGCCGGTCCGGGTGGCCTAAGTCCACGGCATGTCCGACATCGCCGCCCGCCTGGAACAGATCCGTGAACGCATCACCGCCGCCTGCGCCCGCGCCGGGCGGGATCCGAGGTCGGTGGAGCTGGTGGCGGTTTCCAAGACGAAGCCGGCGGAGCTGATCCAGGAGGCGGTGGATGCGGGGCAAAGTTTGTTCGGTGAAAACCGCGTGCAGGAGGTGATGCAGAAGAAGCCCCTTCTGCCCGCGCGGCTGCGCTGGCACCTCATCGGCCCGCTGCAGTCGAACAAGGTGCGCAAGATCCTGCCGCTGGTCGAGATGATCGAGGCGGTGGACTCCCTGGACATCGCCCGGGACATCAACCGCATCGCCGCCGAGCTCGGCCTGCATCCGAAGGTGCTGCTGGAGGTCAACGTGGCGACGGAGTCCTCGAAGCACGGCTTCAGCGCCGCCCAGATCCGCTCCCAGCTTGAGGAGCTGTACGCGCTCGACCGGCTCTACATCCAGGGGCTGATGTGCATCCCGCCCTTTGACCCTTCCCCGGAGGCTTCCAGGAAGTACTTCATCCAGCTTCGCACCCTGAAGGAGGAGCTGGAAAAGCTCGGCGGCGCGCCACTGCCCGTGCTGTCCATGGGCATGAGCCATGACTTTGAAGCCGCCATCGAAGAAGGCGCAACGCTGGTCCGCGTCGGCACGGCGATCTTCGGGGGCCGGTGAGACGGCGGGGCTGATGCCTGCCGCCTCAGGCGCGCTGAAGGGCGCTGATCTCGACGTTGGCCTGGCGCAGGCGGGCGGAGATTTCCTTCAGCAGCGCCTGCAGCAGCTTGATCTTCAGATGTGGCAGCGCGTCGGACAGGGCCGCGAACCAGGAGCGTGTCACCACCACGCACTGCACCTTGTCCATCGCCACGACATCCGCCGAGCGCGGGGAGCCGTCCAGGAAGGCCATTTCACCGGCGGCCATGCCGGCGGTCAGGACATCGACGCGTCGGCGCAACGCACCCTCCTCAAGGATCTGCACCTCCACGTTGCCCTCCAGCAGCACAAACATTTCATCCGAGCTTTCCCCCGCCTTGATCAGCGTTTCCCCGGGTTGGAAGGTCCGGCACGGCAGCTCGCGCTCCAGCACCCGGATCTCTCCGTCCGTGCAGGTTTGGAACACGGAGCATTCCTTGAGCGCCAGAGCGCGGGCAGCCCGCCAGGTGGCGCCTGTCACCGTCATCAGCAGGGCGTCTTCACAGGTTTCCAGGGCGGCGTCCACCGTGGAGAAAATGGCGCCCGGCGGGATGCCTGCCTCCTGGAGTCGCTGTGTCAGTCCGCCAGGCTGGCAAAAGACCACCTGAACGCCCGCCCCGGCCAGGCGGCGGCACAGGTCCGCCATCAGCCGAAGGCTGACGGTGTTGGCGGTCACCACGGCACGCAGGTCGAAGATAAGATGGCTGCAGCCGGCGTTCGCCAGTTGAATGGCATGACGCAGCACCGGTTCAAAGGTGGTGAAGATCAGCCCGCCCTGGAGCTCCAGAACCTGGATTCGAGCCCCGTGCGTCTTCAGCGTCTCCCGGGCGGCAGCAGGCAGCCGCCGCCGCGCCGTCACCTCGCCGCTGTGATAGGAAAGCCGGACCGCCGTGCGCGGCGTGGCCGTCGGATTCAGCATGTGCAGCGACAGCTCGCGTGACAGGTCCATGCAGACCTTGATGCCGCGCAGGCTGTTGCCCTGCTCATCCAGGGGCGGTGAAAACACACCGATGCCGAGCTGGCCCGGCAGGACGGCCAGGATGCCCCCGCCCACGCCGCTCTTCGCCGGAAGCCCCACGCGATAAATCCACTCGCCCGACCAGTCATACATGCCGCAGGTCGCCATCACGGCGAGGACGTTGTCCACGTACTGGGACGCGATGGCGCGTTTGCGTGTCAGGGGCTGCACCCCCTGGTTGGCCAGCGTCGCCCCCATCAGCGCCAGATCCCGGCAGGTGACGCGGATGGAACACTGTTGAAAGTAGGTTTCCAGGGTCTCATGCGGATCTTCATCGACAATGCCAAAGTTCCTCAGCAGCCAGCCGATGGCCCGGTTGCGGTGCCCCGTCTCGCTCTCGCTGCGATAAACCACCTCGTCGACATCCAGCTCCCGTCCGGCAAAGCTGCTCAGGTAAGCCAGCAGGCGCTCGAACCGCGGACGCCCCTCCTTCTCCAGCACCTGCCCGCAGGTGGCGATGGCACCGGCGTTGATCATGGGGTTGAACGGCGTGCCTGTCCCCTCCTTCAGACTGATCGCATTGAAGGCTTCGCCGGAGGGCTCGACACCAATGCGCGAAAGGACGTGCTCCTCGCCCCGGTCCTCCAACGCCAGACCATAGGCCAGCGCCTTGGAGATCGACTGTATCGTGAACGGCTGGCGGGTGTCACCGACTTCATAAACATGACCGTCACGGGTGGCGATGCAGATGCCGAACCAGCGTGGGTCGGCCTTGGAAAGTTCGGGGATGTAATCCGCCACATCGCCTTCCATGACGGGTGCATAACGGGCATGAAGCTTCTCAAGGTACTCTTGGATGGGAGAGAGCATCGTTAAGCCCAAAGCAGGGATGGTGCCGGGAACCTTCTTTTTTTCGATTCCGCATAAGCACTCAACGACGAGAGCATGGTCGCCCGAACGGCTGGCTATTTGTCGAATAAACTTCGACAAATGAAGAAACATTTCGACAATAACTTTGACAAATGAACCCCAATGAGTCACTCGTGTCTTAGTTCGTCGGTAGTTTTGTCGAATTTCACCCCCCGCAATACCATGACAGACGCAGAATCCCTCAACGACGCTCAAGTGCAGGAAGACATCAGTTTGATCCAGCGCATCGCAGAACGTGATTCCCAGGCTTACCGGACGTTTTATCAGAAATACTCCGGTTTGATCTTTGCCTCGGTGGCCAATGTCCTGAATGATCATCATGACACCGAGGACGTGATGCAGGAAGTGCTCGTCCAGCTTTGGAACAAGGCCCATTTGTATGAACCGAAGAAGGGCAAGCCCCTGACTTGGCTGACCACCATGGCGCGCAACCGTGCGATCGACCGGATTCGCGCCAAGCAGCGACGCTCACGTCTGAATGACGACTTCGAGCGCGAGAACAAAAGCGTGCAGCCAGAGTTTGAAGAATCCGGCCATGAGCTGATGGTGAGCAAGGAGCGCGACAGCATCCTGTTGCGTGCGGTTTCCAAGCTGAACCCGGATCAACGCGAGGCCATTGAACTCGCTTATTTCAGCGGATTGACCCAGGCCGAGGTGGCTGAGCGCCTGCGTGAGCCTCTGGGCACCGTCAAGGCGAGGATCCGCCGTGGCGTGAACCGTCTGGAAACGCTGGTGAAAGCCAAGCTGGACTAAATTCCCCCCCCAAAGCCTCGGGAGGCGGACCGGCAGCGGTCCGCCTTCTCATTGTTCATTCGGGCGGCAGCGGAAGCACCTTCACCTCACCCGAATGAACAGGCGTAGTGGTCAGCTTTTCACCGGCAGCATCCGGCAGTTCAGGAAGGATGAAGAAACCGGTGCCTTTCCATCCATCGACGGAATGACGGAGGAGCAGACCCTGCCAGCTGACGGACCGCTTGAGTTTCGCCGCCTTGTCAGGCGGGCGAAGATCGAGCGGGTCCAGGTCCTCAAGGGTGAAACTGCCGGTGAAGGTGCCTTTTCCAGCGGTGATCGTCAGGCTGGTGCCTCGCTTGTTTTCGCCCACCGCCGAGGCCTTGCCGCTGGTCAACAGAGTCATTTTGGCCAGGTCAGGCGGAGGCGGAGGACTGCCAATGCCGCCACCCAGGAAGGTCAGGCTGATCTTGTCGGAGCCGATCGCCGTCAGTCCCAGCGCCAGATGACCGGCGACAGGGGCGAGGTAGCGGCCGCCGTCGGCCTGCAGGGTGACGAGGTCGGTGAAGCCGGAGGGATACAGGCGTTCCTTGGCCGCCGTGGCAAAGGCAGGACGCCACCAGGTCACGGTGCCGCCCAGGCCGTTGTCATCGGCCTCAACAGCCTCCTGAATGTCGAGCACACCGGCGAGTGAACCTGGAGCGGAGGCGCTGTAAAGACTGGAGTAAAGCAGCAGCTGCCCCTGGGCTCCGGCCAGCGTGGAGGACGTGAAGGAGGCGTTGTCCGCCAGTTTGCCGGCAAGGACCGCCGCGCCGGTGTTGCGGTCGAGCGTGAAGCTGCCGAAGCCCGTGCCCTGGGGCACGTTGGCCTCACCTCCATGCGCCGGAGCCAGGTCGAGCTCGAAGTTATACAATCCCACCGGACTGCCTGTGCCTGCCAGGGAGTCGGCAGGCTGCGACTTGCTCCAGGCTGCCCGCCAGCCTGTAAAAACCTGGTTGCTGCCTCCGAGCTTCACCTCCCCGGCCAGACTGCCTGCATCATTCACCGTGATGCTGACCTGCAGCGGCGTTTCCTTACCCCGGGCGATGCTGAAGGCCGAGTCCGCCTCAGGCTCGACCTCAAAGGTCACAGGCTTCAGGGCCGTCTGGATCCTGCCTTTGAACGAGTATTTCGTGGTGCCGAGGACCAGCGTCCCTGAATGCGTGCCCGTGCTTGAGACAACGACGTCGATCCGGCCGCCCAGCCCCTGGTTCAGCGTTGGATGACGCGGTATCAGGCTTGTGAAAGTGCCGTCTTTGCCCTGCAGGCTGCGGACAAAAATGCGTGTCTCCACGGAATGTGACTCGATGCCGTTGGTGGCGGTGATCACCACCTTGAAGGGGGTGGTGCTCCAGACATCGGGCACGCCGGAGATCTCGCCGGTGGTCTTGTGAATGACCAGCCCCTTCGGCAGTCCGACGGCCTTGAAGCTGACAGGCGCACGTCGGACATCCGGGTCGTAGGCGACCTGGAACGAATAAGGGCCGCTGATGATGGCGGGAGCGAGGTCGCCGGTGTGCGTGATGCGCGGCCCCTTGTCATAAACCTTCAGGACATTCGTGCCTGCGGACACCTTGTTGTCGTCAACGTCCAGGACGTCGCAGATGTAGTCGCCGGAGTTGAAGTACTGGAGGAAGCTGAGTTCCAGGACCTGTTTATTCTCGTCGGTCAGCTCGATGGCGCCCTTGCGCCACTGGTAGCGCAGGTTCTGACCGTAGGCGACGGCCTTGAAGTTGGCCTTGCCCGGTGCCTGGGCGACAGTGAGGCTGTCCCGGGCGTCCACGATGGCGATCACATGAGGCGGCCCCGTCCGGCTCATGGACAGGCCGTTGACCGTGGATGAAAGCACACAGTCATAGGTGCCGGCCTGGGGCCCTTGAAGGTTGGTGAGCACCAGCTGCGATCCGATCGCGCCCTTGATGGGCTTGCCGTTCAGGCGCCACTGATAGGTGCCCGGGGTCGCAATCCCAGTGTGGGAGACGTTCAGCGTCACACCGGATCCCGACGGCAGGAGCCGTCTGGACGCCACGTCCGGGATCGCAAAGACAGGATCCTGCGTGAACATGTCGAGCCACACGGAGTCCGACCCCGCCCTGCCCGAGGCATCCTTGACGTAGGCAAACTCCAGCTCGTGGGTGCCTGCGCCGACGGTCAGTGAGTTCTGCTGCCAGTCCAGTTCGCCGCTGGCACGGCCGACCTCGACTCCGTTCATCTTCACGATGAGGAAGTCCTGTCCTGCCTGGGTGGAGACCTTCTGCCACCAGCGCAGCACGACAGGGCCGGAAACCCGGGTGGTGAGCCGGGAGAAAAAGCCGTCGCTGATGTTGCCGACCATCATCGCATCCTTGCCATCCTTGGACAAGGCGGCTCCCGTCGGCCGCCAGAAGGCGGGGCCGGAGGTGCTCCACTTCAGAGGCGTCAGGTCGAGGGCGGGGTTCATGTCCGCCACCGTCTTGACCTCCGTGGGACCACTGGTGGTCGTGCGCAGGCTGTTTTTCACCTCCGCCACATAGACCCCGCCGTTCTTGGCGGTGTAGGGCCAGACGGCAAGCACCGACCCCGTGCCTGCGGGCTTGCCGTTGAGCTTCCACGCATAGGACAGGTCCGAGCCATCGGCCACGATCTCCATGCGCACCAGCGACCCGGCTTCCGCCAGCACCGGGTAAGGCGGCTGCGTAATGATCGGCATGCCGATGATCCCCGCCAGGGCAAACCGCGAGGTCACCGTTCCTGCGCTGTTGCTTGCCCGGCAGTAATACCTTCCCAGGGTGGTCAGGGACATCGACGGAATCGTGTAGCTGCTGCCGGTGGCGCCGCTCACAGGCAGTCCGTTATGCCACCACTGATAGGTCAGGAGCGGACCCGAGACGGTGACGCTGAGCGTGGCCGGATCACCCTGGTTCACAAGAATGTCCGTGGGATGGTCCACGACCATGGGGGGCGTGACCACCAGGAGCGTCACCGCCGGTGTCACCACCTCTCCGGCGGCGTTGGCAACCCGGCAGGTGTAGTCTCCATTGAACGACTCGGTCAGGTTCGGAATCGTCAGCGTCGGACTCGTCGCATCTGGAATGTTCAGCCCGTCCCTGCGCCATTGGTAGGTCAGGAAGAGACCCTGCACGTTGACGGAGGTGGTAAAGGTCTGGCCTTCATTGACGGCCACCGAGGAGGCCGTCAGCGGTGAAACCAGGACCGGCGGGCTGACGACGGTCAGCGTGGCGGGGTTCGTCAACACCTCGCCGTGCACATTGCTGACCCTGCACAGGTAGGAGCCGACATCGGAGTTTTCGCCGGAGTCCGATGCCGCGGCAATGACATGGCTTGGACCCGTGGCTTCAGGAATATTCTCCATGCCGGCGCCGGTGTTCCGCTGCCATTGATAGCTCAGTCCCGGACCGGAGGCGGTCACGCTGAACGTGGCCATGGCTCCCAGGTTCACCGCAATGTTCTGAGGATGCTGGATGATTCCTGGCGCGCCGTCCACCTCCAGGGTGGCCGGCGCGGAAATGTCGGAACCCGCCGTGTTGCTCACCACGCAACGGTAGGAACCATCGTCCAGTGTCGTGACCGGGGTCAGGGTGAGCACCGCCTCCGTCCGGCCGTTCAGGTCTTCGCCGTTCTTCTGCCATTGGTAGTTCAGGAAAAGGCCGCTGGCCGCGACGGTGAAGGTCACCGAGTCGTCGTCCTCCGCCGTCTGCGAAACCGGATCGAGGGTGATGACGGGCGGCGTCACCACCGTCAGCGTCGCCGGCCCGCTCGTGGCCGTGCCGTCCGTGTTGGTGACGATGCAGCGGTAGGAGGCGGCGTCCAGAAGGGTCGCCGCAGGAAAAACCAGCGTGCTCGCCGTGGCATCCTCGATGTCCTGCATGCCGGCGCCGGAATCCTTCTGCCATTGATAGCTGAGGCCGCCACCGCTGGCCAGGATGCTCATCTCCGCCATCTCTCCGATGTCCACCACCGTGTTCTGCGGATGGGTGATGATGACCGGCGGCGTGCTGATCACCCCGGGAAACTGATCAATCCCGCGGCTGATGCCCAGGCTGTTTTGAGCCACCAGGCGGAAATGATAAGAGGTCAGCGTCAGCCCTGACACCGCCGCGCTGACCGGCGTCAAAGCGGCGCCGGCGGGAAGGTTCTGCACGGGGGTTGTCTGACCATAGGAAGTCGTCCCACCGTATTCAAACCAGTAGGTCGTCGCGAGACCGCCCGGCATCACGCGTCCCTGGAATGTCATGCTGCTGGAAGTGACGGCTGTGGCGGGATCGCTGAAGGCCTCGGGCATGGACACGTTGTCGATGGTCAGCGTGTGATTGCTGGTGCCCAGGTTGGCTCCCGCGGCATTGAACAGGCTGATCACCAATGTCTCGGCAGGTTCCGGCAGGACATCATGCCGGACGGCCACGGAGATGTTCTTGGAGGTTTCGCCCGGGGCAAAGACCAGGGTTCCGGCGTCCAGGGTGAAATCGACACCGTTGCCCACTGCCGTGCCGCCGTTCACCCGGTAGCGGACGCTCGATCCTCCGGGCGGTGTGCCCGTGATGGCAACCGGGATGTTCACCGTCCCCGCATCTTCAAGCACGCTGCCGGCGCCTGAGACAAAGCCCACGCTGCCGCTCGCAAAGGCGTCGTTGTCTGCCAGGTTCATCGTGGCGGAGGCAAAGCGTACGCCGTAGGAGCCTGAGACAGGTGTCACGGTCATGACGATGGTCTCCACGCCCTCGGGGGTCGTGTCATTCACGGGCACCACCGTGACCCTGACGCTGGAGCTGCCGGCCGGTATCACCGCCGAACCGCTCAGCGGCGTGTAGTCCGCGACGCTGGTGGCCGTGCCGCTCATCGTGTAGAGCACCGTCAGCGGCGAGCTGCCGCTGGTGCGGCGGGAGATCAGGAAGTCGGCCCCGGCGCTGGAAGACTCCACCATCTGTGTCGTCAGCGTGCTCGTGGTGTCCGCCGCGCTCACATCGACGGATTCAAGCCCGTTGTCAAAAATCCAGCCGGTCATGCTGCTGTTCTGTCCGGGCATGAGCGAATAGCCGGTGCCAGGCAGCAGCGTCAGCGTCACGCTTTCCGCGTTTTCCGACAGGCCGTCCGACAGCATGGACACGGTGACGGTGCGGCTGGTGTCGGATGCAGCAAAGGTGATGGACCCAGGCAGGGTCGTGAAGTCCGATCCCGGTGTCGCCGTGCCGGACACACTGTAGTTGACCGTCAACGCCGCCCCGGAGGCGGGTCTCGAGATCTGGAACGCAGGCCCGCTCGTGGAGCCGCTGCCGGGCTCGACCCCCGTGGCCGTGTTCAACTCCACATAAACCTGGGCTGCGTCATTGTCCGCAATGGTCACCGTGCCGCTGGAGCTGGTTCCAATCACATAGTTCTGCGAAGTCCGCAGGCTCAGCACCACATCCTGCAGCCCCTCGCTGAGCGTGTCGTCCAAGGGGACGATCTCCACGGTGATCATGCTGCTGCCTTCGGGAATCACGGCACGACCGTCCAGCCTGCGGTAGTCCGTGCCCAGGACGGCACGCCCCCCGACGGCATAATCCACGGTCAGCGGCGCCTCCAGCGAGCCTGTCCGGGTGATGGTGAACATCCCCTGGTCAGGCCCCGTCTCGCTGGCGGCGGCATCCGTGGTGGCGATCTCCACCACCGGCATGTCGTTGTCATTGAGGACGGCCGTCACGCTTTGCGCCGTGCCATCACGAAGATAGGCCGCATTGGAGGCCAGCGTCGCCACGATCGTCTCCGTGGTCTCGATCAGCGCATCATCCAGCGGCGTCACGACAAACGTCACCGAGGCGCTGCCCGCTGGAAGGGTCGCCGTCGTGGCCGCCGTGTAGTCGGCGTCCCTGAGCGCCGTGCCTGAGTAAGTCAGGTTGACGTTCAGGGCCGCAGTCGTCGGCCCGTTCCGCTCCAGCTTGAAGGTCAGTGTGTCCGTGCCCGCCTCGTGACCCACGTCATCCACCGGGGTCAGCCGCACCACCGGCAGGCTGCTTTCATCGTCCAGGATCGACACCCAGGCCCTTGCCGTGCCGGCCATCACATAGCCTGCCGTCGTGTTCACAAAGTCCAGCGCCGCATATTCCACGCCTTCCGAAACGGCGTCATTGATCGGCGTCAGCGTGATGTCCAGGAAGGCCGCGCCCGCGGGAATGACGTATTCAGAGGCCGTGCCGAGGTTGGTCGGCGAAGGACTGAGGGCGTAATCCGTGTTGCGGGTCGCCGTGCCGGTGTTGGCATTGTAGATCTGCACGGAGAGCGCGGCGCTGGTGCTGCCGGTCCTGGTCAGGCGGACCACGGCGCTGCCGGGGGTCGTGCCTTCGTTCGCCGTCGTGTCCGGGTAGCTGATGGTGAGGGTCGGCAGGGAGGAGCCGACGAAGTTCCTCCCCGTGGCGCTCGGCCCCACGGTCACGGAACCGCTCACCGGACTGAACACATAAGGGTAGAGGTTGGGGGTGATGTCGTAGGCTCCGGCAGCCAGCCCGGCGATAAGGTAGTTGCCGTCACTGTCCGTCCAGGCGCCCCGGAAGGCGCCGATGTTCGGGTGGCTGGTGTTGTTGGACGGGGCGTGGCTCCCCACATAAACCCCCTCCAGGGGCTGGCCTGAAGGCCCCGTGACCGTTCCGGCGACCGTGAAGGTGCTGGGTGAGCCGACCGTGATGGTCAGACCCCGCGTGATCCGCCGTCCCTTCATGTCACTGGCCGTGCAAAGCACCCGGTAATGCCCGGCGGCGCTCCAGGACTTGGTCTGCACCGCGCTGTTGTCGGTGGAATAGCTGCCGTCGCCGAACACCCAGGCGTAGGCCAGCGTGTCGCCGTCCGAATCGGCGGCCGTGGCCGTCAGCGTGATGCTTGCCCCGGTTGCGGCCGACGTGCTGCTGGCGGACAAGGACAGGGTCGGTGCGTTGTTGCCCGGGACATCGCCGATCTGAACCTGGACATCCATGGACGGCGGCGTGGTGGAGGTGTTTTTCACCAGCGGCGTGATGTGGATGTTGAAATCAGGGTCGCTGTAGGTGCGGCCGACCCAGAGGGCCGAGTCATTGCGGGTGTCGGTGACGCCGTTGCCAAACGAACCCGGGGTCATGTCCAGAAGATGGGCGCCGCCGTTGCTGCCGTTGCCGGGCGAACCTCCGCTGCCGCCGATGCCACTCAGGCCCCAGCGGTCCCAGGTCAGCATCAGGCCGTTCATCAGGCCTGGGTTGCTGGTGTGCGTCTGCCGGAACTCCGCCCAGTACTCCCTTTCCGCATCGCGCTTCACGCGCAGGGCGTAGCGGAACGACGGGTCGGCGGTGTTCGCATCCGTCTGATGAATCCGGTAGGTGCCGCTGGTGGTCACGTTCCAGAACTGCTCCTGCGGCATCCAGGACAGGATGCCCCTGGTGCCCGCCGTGTACGGCCCCACGCTGCCGCTGCTGCCCATCAGGTCGAAAATGTTGCCATACTCCAGGTTAAACCCGGGGCCCGTCACGCTCGGCGGAACCGTGCGCCAGAAGTTGGCGTGCCAGAGGCCCAGGTTGTGCCCCAGCTCATGAAGGAAAGTGCCGACGCTGCTGCTCTTCATCCACATGCCGCGGGCCCCGACGTAGGCCGCGCCGCCGTAGCTGCCAGGACCGCCCGCCCAGCGCACGGCATCCAGGTTGTAGGAGAGGTAGTCATAGCCCATCGAGCGGGCGATCTGCCGCGCATGGCTCTGGATGAGAAAGTCACCCGATCCATCCTCCTGGTCGTAACGGTTGTACCAGGCCATCGGATAGGGCAGCACGATGAGCGGCGGCACGGCATACGTCAGGTAGCAGCGCCCGTAGCTCGTCCTCACAATGTAGTCGTTCGCGTCCTTGAGCATGTTATGGCACTCCTGCTCGTTCTGCGGATCCACGGGGCTGTCCGGAAACGTGCAGCGCATGTAGAGAAAGGTGCGGTTCCCGGTCGCCCAGCCGCCCGGAATGCTGCCCACCGGACCATGCGGCGCACCGCTGCCCGTGCCTGCGTTGACCTTCACTCCCTGTGACTTCCAGTACGCCTCCTCCTCTGCGGCAAGGGCCTGGTCCACCACCTCGCTGATGTGGCCGCCGCGGCAGATGTACACCACCTGCTCCGGCGTCTCGTAGGCCGGTGTCTCCTCCGACACCGGAGGCAGCCCGCCCGTCTCCGTTTTCTCCACCTCCGTTTTTTCGCCCGACACCGGACACACCTCCACCACCTCGCGCTCATCCGCCACCGGACGCTCGCCGGCCTCCAGCACGCGCACCGGCGAGTCCGAAACCGCCATGTCACCCTCCACCGCCACGCCGTTGATCGAGATGTTCGTCATCGTCCGCTGCCAGGCGCGCCTGCCATACACATGCGCCTTCCAGGTCCGCCCGTCCTTGCCCATCACCTTGCGGGCATAGGGGCTGACCTCCCCCTCCTGGCCGGCCAGCGGCAGCATCGCCGACACCAGATAATCCCCCCGAAGCCGCGGACGCTCCTCCAGCAGGGCGACAATCTCCGGCGGCAGATCCTGCCGGATCACCATCGGCACGGCATGGGCGATCGCCGCCTGGGGGTCGCTCTTGATCATGCGGGCGATTTCCTTCGTGTGCTCCTTCGCCAGCTTCATCCCTTCCTCCATCAGCGGCCTGCCGCCTGCCCCTGCGGCGGAAAGAAAGCGCCCGCTCCATTCACGAAACTCCGCCACGGCCTCGGGCGCCTGCAGCGGGACCGAGGGCAGAACCTGGGCCGAAGCCGTCCTTTCCGGACTCCGCACCGAACCTGCGGCCACGGGTGCCGGCGCGGGTTCAGAGGGCTTGTTCAACCACAGGACGGCAAGGGTCGCGGAACACGCGACAAGAATCAGGCGCTTTCTCATTAGGAACGGGGATTAATCCAATCCTAGCACTTTTGTGCTCCCAGCCACAAGGCTGTTCTCAGAATACGCAAAATAGGTTCGGCCAGCCTTTCCCGCAGTCCGGCGGAGGTTCAGCACCCGCCTCCAAAACCTAACGAAGGGTGACAAAATCGTTGTGGCTGAGCAGCGCCTGCAAAAGCAGCCTCCGGTCATGCTTCATGGCTCCGAGAGACTCCAGCACCACGCTTTTTTCCTCGGCCGTGGGCGCCCGGTTCAGGATGGCCAGGAAGGCCTTGTCGATGAACGCCGCCTCCTCAGACTGCGACAGCCTTGCGGCCATCGCCTCCGCGCATTCGCGGCCCAGCCGGCTGTTGGTCAGCGCCAGGGCCTGCTGCGGCACCACGCTCTCGTTCCTGCGGTAGCACTCCAGCACGTTGCTGTTGTCGAAGGTCGCCAGGAACCTGTGCTCCACATCCGCGTTCTGGACAAAGTACAAAGAACGACGCGGGCTCATCTCCGTCTTGTCCGGATCCAGGCTGGGGCCGCCCAGGCTCAGGTCCAGGCGACCGGAAAGCATCAGCAGGCTGTCACGCACCACCTGGCTTTCCATGCGCCGCGGATTCATGCGCCAGTAGCACAGGTTGTCAGGGTCGGCGGCCAGCGTGGCGGGGTCCGCCTGCGCGTTCGATGAACTGCGGCGGTACAGCTCCGACAGCACCATGGCGCGATGCAGCGCCTTCAGGCTCCAGCCCTGGTTCATGAAGTCCACTGTCAGCGTGTCGAGCACGTCCTGATGCAGCGGTGCCGGAGACCGCAGGCCGAAGTCATCCACGTTGAACACCAGCGGCGTGCCGAAGTGCCGCATCCACACCTGGTTCACCAGCACCCGGGCCGTGAGAGGATTGCGCCGGTCGGCGATCCAGCGTGCCAGGGCAAGCCTGCGTCCGGTGCTGGTCTCCGGATAGGACTGCACGTTGGCGTTGTCATTCTCCTCCGGCCCCTCCTGCGCCTTCAGGCTGACCTGCGGAAGCGTGTATTTTTCACCAGGCGCCAGAAGCTGCTTTCTCGCCTTGTCCACGGCCTCACGCGCCGCCTTGAGCTTCTTCTCCGCATCCTTGGCCGCAGGTCCGGCCTCGGCCTGAGCCAGCTCCGCCTCCGCCAGGGCCAGCCGGTGCCTTGCCTCCAGCCCGGCGGCCTCCTGCGCCAGCTTCTTGTCCGATCTTTTTTGTTCGGCGGCAAAAACCGCGCGGATCAGCGGCAGCCGCGCCTGAGCCGCCTCCAGCTTTTTCTCCGCCGCCTTCACCGCCAGCTTCGCCGCCTCCGGGGAAGCCGGCCTGCCCGACGCAGGCTCGCGCATCACGAGGTCCGCCGGCAGGCTGGAGAGCCTGAATCCGTGAAACTCCACATCGCAGTCAAACGCGCCCAGGGCCATGGCGCCCGCCTGCCTGCCGCCGGGCAGATGATACGCCAGCACGGGCTCGCCGTTGATGCAGGCATTGATCAGGCTGCCGCGCACCCGCAGGTCCAGCTTGTAACGGACATCCTGGGCCACGGCGCGTGCCGCCGCCCCCGCCGCCGGATAGCTGCTCCGTCCTTCGCCACCCAGCGCCACCTGGATCTTCGAGCCTCCGGCCGCCGCGCTCATGTAAACCATCACGTCCTGCTTCTCCGTCCGGTCAAACACCAGCCCGACCGACTTCCAGCGCTGCCCGCCCCGGATGGTGAACTCCACATTGGCCTCGAAGTCGGAAGGCGGCGCCTGCTTCAGTTGCAGCATTTTTCGTTCGGCACCCGTCTCATGCTGGCGCAGGCCTGACGCCGCAGGTCGCCAGTCGCCCTTGAGCATTTCCCAACGCGTGGGATCGATCTTCCTGAAGTCGTCGCTCAGCAGGAAGCCGGGGGAAGCCGCCGCCTTGGCCGCGGAAGCGGGCGCTGTGACGGACAGGGCCTTCTTCGCCTCCTCCAGCGCCTTGCGGGCGGCGGCGATCTCACGCTCCGCCTCCACGGTCTGGTCCTCCAGGACCTGGGGAAGAAACAACGGCCTCGCCGAGGCCTGAGGCAGCCTTACCACCGCCGGCTGGAAGGACGCAAACTCCAGCACCGCAGGGATGCCGGGGGCCAGCGGACGCGACTTGTCCTCGTTCTTCTCATCGCCGCGCACATGCCGGAAGGTGGGCTTGTCCAGATGCAGGTCGAACACGCGCGGCAGGCCGTCCTTCTCCAGGTCAGGCTGACCCGGCCAGGGATCCAGCCGCACATGCATCGGCTCGAAGATGGCGCGCATCCGGTAGTAGTCCGGCTGGTCCACCGGATCATACTTGTGGTCGTGGCACTTCACGCACTGCATCGTCAGGCCCAGGAAGGCGCGGCAGGTGTGCTCGATGGTTTCATCCAGCCAGGTGGTCCGGTTGAAGAGGTAATAGCTGCGCGCCAGGAATCCCGTGGCCCGCAGGTTGTCGCGGTCCTCCGGCGCCTGCTCGTCCGCCGCCAGCATCTGCACGATCATCTCGTCATAGCCCTTGTCCGCGTTCAGCGACTCCACCATCCAGTCACGCCAGTGCCACAGATGCTTCTGGCTGTGACGAAGCTGCGCCCCCAGGCCGTACCAGTCACAGTAGCGCCAGATGTCCATGAAGTGCCGCGCCCAGCGCTCGCCATACTGAGGCGTGCCGAGCAGGTGGTCCACCACCCGCTGCCGCGCGGCCGATGAACTGTCCTTTAAAAAGGCGGTGACCTGCTCCGCCGTCGGCGGCAGGCCGGTAAGGTCCAGATAAACGCGCCGCAGCCAGATCTCCGGCGCGGCCTCCGGCTGCGGCCTGAGCTTCCTGGCGGCCAGTCTCGCCGAGAGCAGCGCGTCCAGCGTCCCGCCGGTTGAACGCGGAATTTGGTAGGCCCAGTGCGTGCGTGGGTCCGGCTCCGCCTGGTCGTTTGCCGGGGCCTTCGCGCCTTCGGCGATCCAGGCCCGGATCTTCGCCACCTGCTCCTCGTTCAGCATCGAGCCCTCACCCTCCGGCGGCATGCGGTCATCCTTGTCCGTGGTGGTGAGCCGCTCGACGAGCAGCGCATGGCCGCCCGCGAGGATGTCGCCGCCGTCGCCGCCCTTGCGCATCGCCGCCACCGTGTCGAGCCGCAGGTCGGCCTTCTGCTTGAGCGCGCCATGGCAGGAATAACAGCGCTCCTTCAGCAGCGGCCGGATCTCCTTTTCGTAATCCACCGCCACGCCCGGCAGCGCCATCGCCAGCAGCCAGCCTGCGGTGGTCGCGGTGCGAAGCCGGAACGAAGGTTGAAGGCGCAGGCGGCGGGTCATGTCAGGCCCAGGAATACGCCGCCGGTCAGGGGCTCTTAGCCTGCGGCAAAATAAATCTAATTTACAGGACAGATCTCCGTTATACCGACGCCCATGCCCCCGCGCCGCAAGTCCCGCATTCCCGAAACCAGCCCCGAGGCGATCAACGAAAACCTCGGCAGGCGCGTCAAGAAGCTGCGCACCGACCGCGGCTGGTCGCTGGAGGAGCTGGCCACCGCCAGCGGCGTCAGCCGCTCGATGCTCAGCGAGGTCGAGCGCGAGAAGGCCAACCCGACGCTGACCGTCACCTTCCGCATCGCGCGCGCCTTTGGCCTGACCCTGCAGGAGCTCATCGAGAGCGCCGAGACCAGCGCCTCCAGGATCCAGGTCATCCGTGCCAGCGACCGCGCCCAGGTCTATCGCAGCGACAAGCAGTGCGAGATCCGCACGCTCTCGCCGCTGAACCTGGAGAAGGACGTCGAGTTCTACGAGCTCACCCTGCACCCCGGCGGCGCCCTGCGCAGCCAGCCGCACTTTGAAGGCACGCGCGAGTTCCTCACCGTCGAGGAAGGCAGCGTCCGCATCGAGTCCGGCACGGACACGGACGAGCTCGGCAAGGGCGACAGCGGCACCTACCGCGCCGACGTCCCGCACGCCATCATCAACACCGGCAAGGCCGCGTCCCTGGTGTTCCTCGTCGTCATCTACCGCTGATCCATTGCCCATCCATCCCATGAAAAAAGTCCTGTCCCTGCTGCTCCTTCTGGCCGCGTCCGACGTCCGCGCCCAGATGCCCGCCGAACTCGTGAATGCCGAGCGAGCGAAGATCCTTCAAGGTGTGAAGTCAGTGCCGAAGCTCGGTGCTCCCGGGCCGGTCGGCATCTGGGGGCAGATCGCCTTCCCCATCCTCTCCGCCGCCGACAAGGACGGCATTGAGATCGCCGTTGGCGCCGCCGCCGCCCATGGCAAGGGGCGCATCATCCTGTTCGGCCACAACTCCTATCTCAGCGGCAACGGCGGCGGCGATCATGCACGGCTTCTGGAAAACTGCGTGAAGTGGGCGGCGAACAAGGAGAAGCCGCGCATCGGCCTCAAGGGCGTGAAGGCGGATGTCCTGACGCAGGCCGGCTTCAAGACCGAGGAGTTCGGCACCGTCGAGAAGAAGAGCCTGTCCGACTTTGACGTGGTCATCATCAATATCCAGGGCGTGGTCGGCGCTGAGGAGGGCGCGGCCCTGATCGACTACATCAAGGGCGGCGGCGGCTTCATCGGCGGCATGACCGGCTGGGCCTTCGGCCAGACCAGCGGCGGCAAGGACCTCGCGCTTTCGCACGGCGTCAACCAGGCCCTCATGAACGCCGGCGTGGCCAACACGGACATGAGCGCCTTTGACCAGCTTCGCGCCTTTGAAGCCCGCGTCGAGCTGCCCGCCTTCATGAACGCCTCCGACGCCATCTCGGCCATCCGCAAGCAGCGCGAGGGCGGCCCGGCCCTGACTCCGGAGCAGATGCGCCAGGGCATGAACGCCATCCAGATCGCCATGGCCGCGCAGCCGCCCGACCGCAGCAACCTCAAGAACGCCGTCGCCGCCGCGCTCGGCAACGCCGGCAATGATGCGCCCGTGCCCACCGCCGCCGCGCCGCTCACCGACACCCAGCACGCCGCCGCACGCCTGCGCCTCGGCATGGAAACACGCATGCTGCGGCTCATGAACGCAGACGGCATCAAGGCTCATCCCGCCCATGCCGAGTTCCCCAGCAAGGCGCCTCAGGACGCCCCGCGCATCCGCGGCGAGGTCGCCATCACCCCCGCCATCCCCGGCTGGCACAGCACGGGTTTGTACGCCGCCGCCGGTGAGGTCATCACGGTCGTCATCCCTGAAAAATACGCCGACAAGGGCTACGCCGTACGCATCGGCTGCCACAGCGACACGCTCTACCATCTCGACAAATGGCAGCGCGCGCCCGACATCACGCGCAGCGACACCCTCGCCACCGCCACGACGAAGACCGCCTCCGCCTTCGGAGGCCTCATCTACATCGAGGTGCCAGGACGCGCGAAGGACGACGAGCCCTTTACAGCGGTCATCCAGGACGCCATCGCCGCACCGCTCTTTGTGCTGGGCAAGGATGATGACGAAACCTGGAAGCAGATCCGCCAGCGCCCCGCCCCATGGGCTGAGATGGCCTGCGACCGGCTCATCATCAGCTTCCCGTCGGAGGTCGGCCGCCAGGTCAACAACCCCACCGAGCTGATGACCTTCTGGAAAAAGGTCGTCGAGGCCCAGGACGATGTCAGCAACCAGGCCGCCGAACGCCAGCGCCCCGAACGCATCGTCGCCGACGTGCAGATCAGCGCAGGCTACATGCACAGCGGCTACCCCATCATGATCCCCACCAGCGCCGCGCCGGAGATGGTCACCTTCAACCGCATCAAGTTCCCCGGCTGGGGCTTCTACCATGAGATCGGGCATAACCATCAGCGCCGCACCTTCACCTTCGACGGCGCCGGCGAGGTCACCAACAACGTCATCGGCATGTACTGCTACCAGGAGGTGCTGAAGAAGGACTGGCTCATCGGCCACACCGCCATCACCCCGGACCAGCGCCAGGCGAACATCGCCAAGATGAAACGCGCCTCCGACAAGTGGCAGACCTGGAAAAGCGATCCCTTCACCGCCCTCGTCACCTACATCCAGCTCGTCCAGGACTTCGGCTGGGAGAGCTGGCGCAAATACCTGCACAGCTTCGGCGACACCGCCCTCGGCCCCGAACCAAAGGGCGACGACGAGGCCCGCGACCAGTTCCTCATCCGCTACTCCAAGATTGTGAACCGCAACCTCGGGCCCTTCTTCGACTTCTGGGGCATCCCCGTCAGCTCCACCGCCAAGGCCCAGGTCGCAAGCCTCGAGCCCTGGATGCCCAAGGGCTTGTAAAAAAAATCTCAGCCTGTTCTGCTGATTGGACTCCATCATGACAGGTAGGTAAAATTCCTGTCATGCGCTTCCTTCGTCTGCTCTGCCTTGGCGCCCTGCTGATGCCGAACCTGGCACGGGCCGACTTTCAAACAGTCTGGTCGCTCGGCGTCTGGGACGGTGACCCTCAGGATGAGTACGGCAGCTCCACCTGGGAGTACAACGCGGCCCCCGGCAGCTCGACGGAACTGGACAACGACTTCTACTTCGCGGGCACCTATCCGGCGCCCATCGGCACGGTCGCGGGCGAACCCGCCTCCCAGTTTGAGCCGACCCTGGACGGTGGCAACCTGTCCGTGCGCCTGCACTTCAACCTCTCCCCCGCCCAGGCCGTCAGCACGGCGAGAATCCGGCTCAACCTGCATCAGGTCTGGGGCGGCTGGTGGGACTCGGCCAAGGACGACTACGGCGAGGGCTACGGTCTTCATCAGATCGAGGTCTACTGGAACGGCACGCTGCTGAAAACCGTGGTGCACACCCGGGCGGACACCCTGGTGGTGGAGGCTGATGCGCCCGCCTTCAGTCCCGTGGCCGGCGCCAACACCCTGGAAATCCGCCGCGCGCCGGCACCCGCTTCCGTCGCGGACGGCTGGTTCAGCTTCGACGCGCTGGAACTGCAACTCGACCCGACGGCCCTGCTCGATGCCGATGGCGACGGCCTGCCGCGCTGGTGGGAGGAGGACAACGGCTTCAGCGACAGCAGCGCCAGCGCCTCCCAGGATGCCGACACGGATGGCCGAACCAACCTTCAGGAAATGACGGCGGGCACGAATCCTCAGCGCAAGGACAGCGACGGCGATGGCCTGAGCGACGGTGCGGAGCTTGCCGCGGGCACCGACCCGCTCAATGCCGACACCGACGGCGACACCCTCTCTGACGGCCAGGAAACCGGCACCAGCCCGCTGCTTGCCGACACCGATGGCGATGGCGCGGGCGATGCCTGGGAGCTGCGCACCGGCTACCTGCCCGGCTCTTCCACCAGCACGCCCCCGGCTCAAAACATCGCCATCGGCGTCAACTTCGTCATGGAGCTGAACCCGCAGAACACGCTGGCCTCCCACGAGGTCGCGGGTTTGGTGCCGCAGCGCTTCTGGAACAACACCTGGCCCCTGACCAGCTGGCGCAGCGACCAGGGCAGCGCGGATGACATCGTGCTGCCCACGGCGGACGTCCTCGTCAACAGCACCGGCGTGGCCTCGGGCATGACCCTCGCCTGGGACTTCCCCAACGGCAGCTGGGCCAACGGCCAGGGCGGCAGCTCGACGCAAAAGCTGCTCGACGGCTATCTCAGCGTCTCCTCCGACACCCCCGGCAGCCTGACGCTCAGCAACATCCCCTTCACCACCTACGACGTGCTGCTTTACGTCGGCGCCTCCTATGATGGAGCGCTGGCCTTCACGCGGCTCAATGACAATGCGGCCACCGACCGCTGGTTCCTCACCGGCAGCACGGCTCCTCAGACCGAGCTCGTCGAGCTGGCGAAGTCCGACCTGCTCAAGCCCTGGCGCGCCAACGTCGTGCGCTACCGCAATGTCACCGGCTCCAGCGCCAACGTGAAGCTCTGGCGCACCAGCTGGAACGAGGCCGGCCTGCATGCCGTCCAGATCATCAACGCGGCCCAGGACAGCGATGGTGACAGCCTCCCTGACGCCTTTGAATGGCAGCACCGGCTCAAGACCCTCGTGGCGGACGCGAACCAGGACCCTGACAGCGACGGCCTATCCAACATTGCGGAAAAAGGCGCCGGCACGCTTCCGCGTCAGGCGGACACCGACGGCGACGGGCTCCTCGACGGCGCCGAGACGGTCTCCAGCCCGCTGCTGGCCGACACCGACACCGACGGCCTGGATGACAAAAAGGAAAAGGAGCTCGGCACCAGCCCCGTGCTCGCCGACACCGATGGCGACGGGCGCAGCGACCTGCAGGAGTCCCAGGGCTGGACCAACCCTCTCGTGGCCGATGCCGCCGCCGCCTTCATGCCCGTGGTCACCACCGACCCGCGCACCTTCACCTGGACCGTGTCCCCGGTGCAGGTGGTCTGGGATCATGGCCGCGGCGGCGTCACCGACCAGGAGTGGGGCGACCATTCCCTGATGAACTTCCAGATCGCCAATGCCGCCAGCCCCGGGGATGCCTTCAACATCGGCCTGAGGGTGAAGGCCGGCCGCGTCACGCATTTCCTTTATTCCAGCGCCGGCGGAGGCTTCAGCCACCCCGATGATGACAATGGCGACATCTATGAGGCGGACTGGCAGGACCTTCCTGCCGACTTGCGCGCGGCCCTGGGTTTCAGCGGCGCGGGCCGGGTGGACATCAGCTCCCGGCTGCAGTTTCAAATCCAGGGCTCCAGCAGCGGCAGCCGCACCGACTGGGACTTCACCTTCACCCTCACCAACCTCGACACGGCCCAGACCGTGGTGAGCCGCACCTTCACCAACTGCGCCCTGGCCCAGAGCGCTCATGACGGCGACGCCGTCTGGCAGGATCGCAGCGACCCGCCCCAGATCAACCGCCTGGAGATGTGGCAGCATGACGGCGTCCGGGTTTACCTGCAAACCACGACACTGACGGACACGCCCGCCTTTGCCGACTGGAAGGACACGGACAACGACGGCATGACCGATGCCTGGGAGACCGCCCATGGCCTGAATCCCAGCAGCAGCAGCGATGCCTCGCCGGATGCGGACAACGACGGTCTCACCCACCTGCGCGAGCATCTGGCCGGCACTCTGCCTAACAACGCGGACACGGATGGCGATCTGGCGCCCGACGGCCTGGAGGTCACCCTGGGCAGTGATCCGCTGCTCGCCTCCAGCCTGCCGCCCTTCTACCGCGGCCTGCCTGCGGGCGTGATCGGCGAGGACCTCAACGGCAACGGCATGTCCGACGCCTGGGAGCTTGGATTGGGCCGCTTCGACCTCGATCCTCAGGCCGATGATGACGGAGACGGCATGAGCAACGTCGCCGAGGCATTGGCGGGCACCGATCCCTTCGATGCCGGATCCTTCCTCTGGAGCAGCTTCGAGCTGTCTCCCGATCAGATCACCCTGCGCTGGTCCGCCCTGCCGCTGAAGCAGCATCACGTCCAGCAAAGCCTCAACCTCACGCAATGGTCCGCCGCCGCCGGCCTGCCGACGCTCACGGGCAGCGAATATCATCAGAGCTTCGCCGTCGGGGATGAGGAGCGGAAGTTCTACCGTGCGGCCGTCAGCGACCTCGATTCCGACAACGACGGCGTCAGTGACTGGGCCGAGACCAACATCACCGGCACGGCGACGGGCAATGCCGGCAGCAGCGGCGGCGGCATCAGCATCGACACCAATCTGGACGGCGTTCCCGAAACCACCCTCGGCGGAGATTACGCCGCCCTGCTGGAACAGCTCGAGGGTGCCAGGCCCCAGGGCGGCCTGCCAGGCGGGGCGGGGGCAGCCTCTGGCATCTCACGCACCCAGGCGGCCCGCTTCCTCATGCAGGCGGGCTTCGGCCCCACGCCGGAGGACATCCAGCAGGTGCAAACTCTCGGTTATGCCGGCTGGATCACCGCCCAGATGACCCTGCCCATGACCCGGCACTCGGACTACATCCGCACCATCTACGCCGACATGATCACCCACCGCGCCGCCTCCGGTTACAGCCGCGGCGGCGGCGACGCCGACCCCTTCCTGTTCGGCAACAACCTCCAGACCGCCTTCGCCCGTGCCGCCATCCAGGGCCAGGACCAGCTCCGCCAGCGCGTCGCCTTCGCCCTCAGCCAGATCCTCGTCACCTCGCGCCGCGACGCCAACCTGGAAAACCGCTGCCTCGGCATGGCGGACTTCTACGACATCTTCGTCCGCCACGCCTTCGGCAGCTACGAGGACATCCTCATGGAGGTCACCCTGCATCCCGTCATGGGCCGCTACCTCAGCCACGTCGGCAACCAGAAGGCCGATCCTTCCATCAACCGCTACCCGGACGAAAACTATGCCCGTGAGATCATGCAGCTCTTCACCGTCGGCCTCTGGGAGCTGAACCCCGACGGCTCACGCAGGCTCGACACCCAGGACCACCCGATCCCCACCTACTCCAACGACGAGATCACCCAGCTCGCCCGGGTGATGACAGGCTTTTGGTTCGGCGGCCGTGACTGGGGCGGCGGCGGCTGGACCGAGCAGGACTATGCCACGCCCATGAGCCTGCATGCCGGCCGCCATGACTTCGGCCGCAAGACGCTGCTCGGCGGCCATGTCATCCCCGCCCGTGCCGCCACCGTGGAAAACGCCCGGCGTGATGTGCTCGACGCCGTGCACCACCTCTTCACCCACGCCAACACCGGTGTCTTCATCGGCCGTCAGCTCATCCAGTTCCTCGTCACCGACAACCCCTCCCCGGCCTATGTCCAGCGCATCTCCGCCGTGTTCGCCGACAACGGCCAGGGGCTGCGCGGCGACCTCGGCGCGGTCGTGCGCGCCATCCTGCTCGACGCGGAGGCCCGCGGCCCCGTCGCCGCCCAGCCCGCCGGTTTCGGCCGCCTGAAGGAGCCCGTCATCCGCGCCATGGCCATGGCGCGCGTGCTGGGCATGAAGCAGGTGCCCGACCTGCTCTGGTGGGACTGGGGCGAGTTCTACAACGAAAGCCGCCAGGCGCCCACCTACTCCCCCAGCGTCTTCAACTTCTACCGGCCGGAATACCGCGCCCCCGGCCTGCCGACGCAGAACAACCTCGCCTCGCCCGTCTTCCAGATCACCGACAGCCACAGCTCCATCGCCTTCCCTAACCAGCTTTGGCAAATGCTCGAGAACGGCTTCAGCCTCTGGGAGCAGTACCGCTTCCCGCTCGACCTCGCCCGCGAGACCGACCTGGCCGCCTCCCCCGAGCGTCTCATGGATCATCTCAACCTGCTGTTCTGCGCCGGTCAGATGAAACCGTCCACGCGCGGCCTCATCCTCGGCGTGCTCGGCCAGATCCCCGCGGACCAGACCGCCGCCCGCGTCCGCGTCGCCGCCTACCTGGCCCTCACCTGCCCCGAAGGCGCGGTGATGCGCTGACCCGCTTTTTTCCTCGTCCCCTTTTCACCCCGTCCTCATGAACCCGGCCACCCGTCGTCACTTCTTCGGTCGCAGCGCCTGCGCGGCCATGAGCAGCCTGCCTGTGATGAACACGCTGCTCAATCTCCAGCTCGCCGGCCGGGCGGCGGCCGACGGCGCGCCCACCGACCACCGCACCCTCGTCTGCATCTTCCTGAACGGCGGCATGGATTCCTTCAACTGGCTCGTGCCACGCGACTCCGCCCGCCACGCCACCTACGCCACGACACGCGGCAACCTGGCCCTCTCCACCTCCGAGATCCTCAGCCTCGACCAGGACGGCGGCGACGGCCAGCTCTATGGCATTCATCCAAGCTGCACGGGCATGGCCGACATGTTCAACGGCACCGGCGGCTTCGCCGGCAAACGCCGCCTCTCCGTGCTCGCCAATGTCGGCACCCTCGTCCAGCCGGTCACCAAGGCGCAGTACCTCGCTGAATCCATCCCGCTGCCCCGCGCCCTCTATTCGCACAGCGACCAGATCGACCAGTGGCAGACCTCCGTGCCCCAGGGCATGACCCAGCTCAGCGGCTGGGCCGGCCGCACCGCCGACCTGCTTCACGCCACGGCGAACGCCAACAGCATCGCCATGAACATCTCCCTGTCCGGCAACAGCCTCTGGCAGGTGGGGAACAACACCACCCAGTTTGTCGTCACCGACCGCGGCGCCCTCACCTTCACCGGCAGCGAGATCAGCGACCCCCTGCACCCGATGCGGCTTAAAAACAGCGCCCATCGCAGCGTCATCCAGCAGAACTACGCCAACCTCATGCAGCAGTCCTATGGACAGCTCACCAGGAGCAGCATCGAGCTTCAGGAGTTCTTCCTCCAGCAGTACAACAGCTTCGACGACAGCGCCGTCGCCTCCCTGTTCCCCGGCACCAACTACATCGCCCAGCAGTTCCGCGCGGCGGTGAAGATGATCGCCCTCCGCCCCGCCCTCGGCCTGCACCGCCAGACGCTCTTCATCGCCTTCGGCGGCTGGGATCATCATGGCGAGCTGCTGGAAACTCAGGCCGGCATGCTCAACACCCTGAACACCTCCCTCACCGCCTTCCAGGGCGCCCTGGAGCAGCTCGGCCTTCAGGACAGCGTCATCACCTTCAGCGCCTCCGACTTCGGCCGCACGCTGCGCAGCAACGGCCGCGGCACCGACCACGCCTGGGGCGGCAACGCCCTCGTCATGGGCGGCCCCGTCCAGGGCGGGCGCGTCTGCGGCACCTTCCCCGACCTCACCCTCGAAAGCAGTGACGACACCGGCTATGGCGGCCGCATGATCCCCACCACCAGCGTTGACCAGTTCTTCGCGGAAATGCTTCGTTGGTTCGGCGTGCCAGCCTCCGGCATGAGCACCGTGCTGCCCAACATCGGCAACTTCTACGACGTCAACTCCACCAGCCTGCCCCTCGGTTTCCTCAGGCCGGGAACCTGGACTTGAAGGGGGAGGCAAGCTCGAAGCTCGAAGTTTCGAGTTTCAGGTTTCAGGTTTCGAGTTTCACACTGTCCTCATGCATCCTATCAAGCCAATGAAGTGGAGGAGGATCTTCGGCGCCTTGGTTGTGCTGATCTCGGGTCTTCTTCTGATCTTCGAGGTTCATTCATGGCTGGCGAAGCAGAAGGCGAGGCATCAGCAGGAGGTGGCCCGGGTCATGACCCAGGCTTCGAGGAGTCTCGGGCAGCAGGCCTCACGGCTCCCGGGCGAGGCCATCCTGGAAAACTACGCCAGCGCCGCCAGCCGTCCGGAGGACGACCTCAGCGCCCTGGCGAACACCTTCGCCAACCTGTTCCTGCTGCTCAAGTCCGACCATCCCTTCCGCATGGGCGCGAACGAGGAGTTCGCCGCCGCCCTGCTCGGCAAAAACGCCGCTCGCGAAGTCTTCCTCACCGCCCCGCATGCAGCCTTGAACGACCAGGGCCAGCTCATCGACCGCTGGGGCACGCCCTTGTTTTTCCACGTCCGCGAATCCGCCCGCATCGACATCCGCAGCGCCGGCCCCGATCGGAACATGTGGACCGACGACGACCTGCATCGCCTTCAGGAAGGCGGCATCCATCGCGGTCCCGATCTTCCTCGGGAATCTCACCCCACCGCCCCCCACTGACCACCCTGGTATCCCCGACAGGAATCGAACCTGTATTTAGAGTTTAGGAAACCCTCGTTCTATCCATTGAACTACGGGGACACTTGAAAACCAACGACTTGCGAGAGCAGGAGGCTGGGAAAAGGGTGGACTAAGAACGAACGTCAGAAACGCCGCTCGAAATTCATCATTATCTGGTCACGTCCGCTTGTCCAACGGAACGGCAAACGAATGACAGGGCCGCGACGAGGCCACCCTCAACTTGGCCGACAGCCTGGGCCAGCTCCTCCATGGGTTCGAGACGCCCCTTGTGTCCGTTCCCCTAAACCCGTCGCATGACCGTGTCAGAGTCAGGCCGGCCCGGGTGGACCAGGCGTTTATTGCGTATCGTGGAAAAGGACTCTCCCCTTGCCATCTTGCAAGAGATGGCCTGGCTAAAACCGCATAGTCTCACGAGAACATTTGCAAAGCCTCTTCAAGCAGTCGCTGGTTCTTTATGATTTTCATCAGGAACAAGCTATTTACACTACCCCCTCCAAGCGATTGGAGTTTCTACTTTCTGGACCATGTCCACCCGCTTCTTTACCAACCACGGTTCCCAAACGCTGCTGACCAAGTTCGAGGGGGTCTTCTCTTCGAATAAAGACCTGGCGGCGTTTGATGCCTTGGTCGGCTACTTGCGTTCATCGGGCTGGTTCGCGATCCGGCCTTTTCTGGAGCATGTCCCGCAGGTGAGGATTCTGGTGGGAATCAATGTGGATTCCTTGATTGCAGACTATCAGAAAAAGGGATTGCTCTTCCACGGGGCTGAAGGTCAGACACTCGACAAACTGAAGACAGACCTCTTGGAGGACATTCAGACCGCCGAATACCGCCCCGAGGTCGAGGCGGGCATCCTCCAGTTCATCGCGGATGTAGTTTCCAAGAAGATCGAGGTCCGGGCGCATCCGACGAAGACTCTCCACGCCAAGATTTACATCTTCAGGCCGGAGGGTTTCAACGAGCACAAGCCCGGTGCTGTCATCACCGGCTCATCAAACCTCACGGAGGCCGGTCTTGGCGTCCGAGGTCCCGAGTCCAACTACGAGTTCAATGTTCTCCTGCATGACTTTGATGACGTGAAATTCGCCACGGATGAGTTTGAGGTGCTTTGGCGGGAGGGCGTGGAGGTGCTGCCCAAGAATCTCCAAGATGTGACTGCCAAAACCTATCTTGGCACCGAGGTCACGCCCCGGCAGCTCTACTTCAAACTGCTCACCGAGTATTTTGGCAGCGCCATCGACTACGATCCGAATGCGGCCGAAGATCTTCCGAAGGGCTTCCGCCGTCTCAGTTATCAGGTGGACGCCGTTTCGCAGGGGCTCCGCTTGCTGCAAAAGCACAATGGCTTCTTCCTGGCTGACGTGGTCGGTCTTGGAAAGACGGTGGTCGCCACGCTGATCGCCAGGAAGTTTTACTTTCACAACGGCTTTCCCGATCATCGTTCCCACACGTTGATCGTCGTGCCGCCCGCCTTGGAAGATGCCTGGCACCAGGCTGTGGACACTTTCCATCTCGATAACGTCAAGATCATCACCAACGGCAGCCTGCATAAGGTCCGCTCACCGGAGCGTTATGACCTTGTAATCGTCGATGAGGCACATCGTTTCCGCAATGACACGGCGGATGCCTTCAATTACCTTCAGAAGATTTGCAAAACACCCGGCCGTAGGCGCGGCCCCGATGAGCAGTTGCTTCCCAAAAAGGTGATCCTGATCTCCGCCACGCCGTTGAACAACCGTCCTGCGGATTTACGGAACCTCATCGCTCTTTTTCAGGATCTCAAAGACTCCACGCTCGCCGTTCATAACCTCCAACGATTCTTTGCCGCCGCTGAAAAGGCCTTCGCTAGGGCCAAACTCGCGCCGGATGTCGAGACGGCGCGGCGTGATGTCATGGTGATCGCGGAACTGATCCGCGAGCGCGTCATGTCCGAGATCATCGTTCGCCGCACACGCCGTGATTTGGATGAGAACGAGGAGTACAAGGTCGATTTGGAGTCACAGGGTATTGTGTTCCCGAAGATCGACCCGCCGCGCCGTATTCTTTACCCACTGCCGCCAGAGATCGAGTCACTCTACGACGAGACCATTCTCCGCCTGCGCACCGACGGTGACGACGGCTTTACCTACAATCGCTACCGCGCCATTTCCTTCTTGAAGAAGCCGAAGAAGGACAAGTATGCGAACGCTGACCTCATCTCCCAGCAGCTTGCCACCATCATGCGCACCCTGCTGGTGAAGCGGTTGGACAGCAGCTTCCACGCCTTCCGCCAGTCCTTGCGCCGCTTTCGGGATAGCACAGGCGTGATGGTCGAAATGTTCAAAAAAGGAGCCATCTACATTGCGCCAAACTTGGGTGTCACCGATTTCCTTCTCGAAGGCCGGGAGGATGAGCTTCTCGATGCCATTGCCGAGCGAGAGGCCACCGATCCGACCATCTCCGTCTGCGAACCGGATGACTTCGAGGATGGCTTCCGCAAGGGCTTGGAGTCCGACTATAGGGTGCTCCAGGAGCTTTGTGTCCGTTGGGATGCCGTGAAGGATGATCCCAAACTGGAAACCTTTCTTCTGCACCTGCCGCGCTTGTTTGACCGCGCAGACAACCGCGAAGGGAAGCTGGTCATCTTCTCCGAGTCGAAGGAAACCACCGGCTGGCTGCTCGAAAGCCTCCAAAAGCATACGAAGCACCGCATACTCACCGTGGACTCGTCGAATCGCAAAGAGCTGATGCCCGTGGTTCGCGCCAATTTCGACGCCAACCTGCCGGACAAGCAGCAGGCTCATGATTACGACATCATCATCTCCACCGAGGTGCTGGCAGAGGGGGTGAACCTCCATCGCGCCAATGTCATCGTTAACTACGACACGCCCTGGAACTCCACCCGGCTCATGCAACGCATCGGGCGTGTGAACCGCATCGGCAGCCTCGCCGCACGAGTCGTCGTCTATAACTTCTACCCCACCTCGAAGGTGGATAACGACATCGAACTGCGAAAAAAGGCCGTCATCAAGCTCCAGGCATTCCACACCGCCCTGGGCGAGGACAGCCAGATCTACTCGCAGGACGAGGAAGTGGACACTTTCGGCCTTTTCGACAAAACGCCCGAGGAAGGCGAGCCTGATGAGCGGCTGCGCCTGCTGATGGAACTGCGAAAGTTCCGCGAAGAGAATGCCGACGAGTTCCGCCGCATCCAAAAGCTGCCTCTGCGTGCCCGTCTGGGCCGCGCAGACGCGTCACGCGATGGCAGCAGCGTGGTTTTCATCCGTGATCAGAAGCGTGATGGCTTCTTCCGCACCCGCCCGGGCGCGGCGGAGGTCGAGGAGATTTCCATCGTCGAGGCCGCTCGCGAGTTTCGTGCTCCTGATCCTGCCGAGCCTGCGGTCGCGTTGCCAGCACATCACCATGAGGATGTCCGGAGGTCTCTCCTTCGCTTCGAGGAAAAAACCGTCGAAGCAGCCGTGGCCGAGCGTGCGGTGGATGCCTCCGCTGGCCCCAATGAAAAGAAGGCGCTGGAGTTCCTGGAAGCCATGTCCCGCCTGGATGTCGTGTCCGATCCCGAGCGAGATCTCATCCGCCTCGCCAAGACCGCGCTGCGCAAAGTGAAGTTTCAAAACCTCCAGCGGGACATCAACAAGCTTCAAAAGGCCGTCAAAACCATGCGCGTCACCCATGCCGTGCTGGCGGACAAGCTCATGGCCATCATCCGCAGCTACCCGATCGAGCAGGAGGCTGCCCCTGTGCTTCAGAAGCCCGGCCCTGCCGCCATGCCCGCCTCCACCATGCCGCGCATCATTCTTTCCGAATCCTTCGCTTCATGACCCGCGCCGACATCCAGACCAATCTCCGCCTGCCCTATGACCGGCAGCGCTGGTCCTCCCTGCTCAAGGCGCTTCTGCCAGAAACGCAGGTCGAAGCCAGGCCGCCAGTGATCAAAGACGAGATCAACGATCCGAAACAAAAGGTCCAATCCGCGCACCAGATCGCCATCATCACGCTCGCGGATGGCCGCCGCATCGCCGTCATTGAGGCCCGCGTCTCTGGCAGCGTCGATCTGGAGCGGAATCGCGTCGGCCTGCGGAACTTCTTCGCTTCCTTCATCGACCAGGAGCGTGCCCACGCCGTCCTCGGCCTCTCGCACGACGGCAGCAGCGAGAGCTATCGCCTCTCCTTCGTCGCCCGCAGCAGCGACATCGCCGCCGACGGCCAGCTCACCCGCAGCGAGACCGACCGCCGCCGCTACACCTACCTTCTCGGTCGCAGCATGGCCTGCCGCACCGCCGCCCAGCGGCTCGATCAGCTCCAGGCCAAGGGCACTGCCGCCCGGCTCAATGACTTCCTTGATGCCTTCAAGGTTGAGCCCCTGTTCAAAGAGTTCTTCAAAGACTACCGCCGCGTCTTCGAGCAGGTCCGCACCGCCGTCAGCGCCACATTCACTCCCGCGCCGGGCGACAAGGACAAAGACCCGCTCCAGATGTTCACCCAGCGGCTTTTCAACCGCCTCATGTTCCTCGCCTTCATCGAGCGAAAAGGCTGGCTGAAAATCGGCAACCGCACCGACTACCTCGCCGCCCTCTGGGAATCCCGCGCCACCGGGGCCAAGGCCAATTTCTACCGCGACCACCTCGTCCCGCTCTTCTTCGAGGGCCTGAACCAGCCTGACCGCCCCGCCGCCCACACCGATCCCCGCTTCGGCTCCGTCCCCTACCTCAATGGCGGCCTCTTTGAAAAAGCCGAACACGGCTACGACGCCGATGATTCGCCTATTGTCATCCCCGACGACGCCCTCGCTGCCATCCTAGATGCCTCCGACAGCGACGACTCCCGACACGGCCTCTTCGCCCGCTACAACTTCACCGCCGCCGAGTCCACCCCGCTTGATGTCGAGGTCGCCGTCGATCCCGAAATGCTCGGCAAGGTATTCGAGGAACTCGTCACCGGGCGGAATGAAACCGGCTCCTTCTACACACCGAAGCCCATCGTCTCCTTCATGTGCCGGGAGGCGCTCGTCGGCCACCTCGCCAGCCAGTGTGGCAAAGAAGACCGCAGCGCCCTGGAGGCCTTCATCCACGAGCACAAAGCCGACCTCCTGCGCGATCCCGAGGCCGTCCTCGCCGCCCTGCGCACCGTCACCGTCTGCGATCCCGCCTGCGGCTCCGGTGCCTACCTCCTCGGCATGTTGCACGAGCTGCTGGAGCTGCGCCGTTGCCTCTTCAGCTCAAACCAAAAGCTCGACGGCGTCACCGCCCATGCCCGCAAGCTCGAAATCATCGAGCGCAACCTCTACGGCGTGGACAAGGACGCCTTCGCCGTCGGCATCGCCCGCCTCCGCCTCTGGCTCTCCCTCGCTGTCGAGTATGATGGAGCCACCCCGCCGCCCGCCTTGCCAAATCTCGACTTCAAAATCGAGCAGGGCGACTCCCTCGCCGCCCCCGCCCCGGCGGAGGTGTTAAAAGACGCGGGCGATCTCCCCATCCTCCTCCCCACCGTCCGCCAGTTCGCCATCGCCAAGAGCCGCTTCCTCACCGAGCACGGCGAAAAGAAAGCCGTCACCCGCCAGGAGATCATCCAGCTCAAGAGCAGCCTCAAAACCTGGCTCTCCACCGACGGCCCTCCCGATGCCTTCCACTGGGCCATCGAGTTCGCCGAGGTCTTCCTGCCCTCCACACCCACCGCCACCCTCGCCGGAGAGTTCTCCCTCGTGAACGGCGCTCAAAAGCAGCAGGAACTCCTCATCCAGCCCAGCACCCTCAAAAAAGCCCAAGGCCACGGCTTCGACATCGTCGTCGCCAATCCGCCTTATGTGCGCCAGGAACTCATCTCCGCGCAAAAGCCCCTGCTCAAGAAGCGCTTCAAAAAGGTCTTCAGCGGCGTGGCCGACCTCTTCGTCTTCTTCTACGCCCGTGCTCACGATTTACTCCGCGATGGCGGCACCGCCGCTTTCATCTCATCGAACAAATGGCTGAGAGCTGGCTATGGCGAGGCACTTCGCCAACACTTGCTGGATGAACAGGCGTTTGGTCTAATCATGGACTTTGGCGAACTGCCAGTTTTTGAAGCTGCCGCTACTGACGCCGCAGTATTTGTCTGGCAGAAGATTCCGCGGGGACAACGCACAACGAAGTGGTCAATGGTGAAGGACCTAGATCGGTGTTACGCGGAAGGGATTCGTGAGCATTTCGTTTCGCTGCATGGCGAAGTGCCAGCCGCGCAGTTCGCGAAAGGCAAAGCGAGGCTTGCGACTTCATTAGTGACCGACTTTCGGCGTCGGATTGAGAAAGCCGGACCAAAGTTGTCTGAGCTACCTGACCTGCCAGTGGTTAACGGAATCAAGACAGGGCTCAATGATGCTTTCGTCGTCAATTCAGCCACCAAAGATTTGCTCAGCGCTGACGGAGTTACTTCCGAACTCATCAAACCACTGATCGTTGGAGATGACGTGAGGCATTACGAACTCCACTTTCGAGACTCATGGCTTCTCAACGTTCGGTGGGACACTGACATCACACGCTATCCCAAACTATTGGAGTGGCTCACCGAGTTTCGACCGGAGCTAGAGAAGCGTGATGGGGTCAAGAAGGGCGGTCACTGTCCTTGGTATGCGATGAGTCGCCCGCGACCAGAATCGCAGAATCTAATGGCAGGGCCCAAAATTGTTTATGGGCAGATCATGATGTCTCCAAGATTCTACATGGACATCAATGGCTTCTTCACGAACCAGAAATGCTTCTTCCTGCCAACTGGAGATTGGTTTCTGCTAGGCATCCTAAACAGCCGAGTTGCTTGGGAGTTTTTAAAGGCGACATCCGTCGGATTTGGCGATCCTGAAGCGGGTGGACGCTTGGAACCTCGTGCCGAGACGATTGGAGCACTCCCCATCCCCACCGCCAGCGACTCCGACCGGGCCACCGTCGGCAACCTCGCGCAGCAGGCGCAGGGCTTGCACACGATGCGGCGGGCACGGGTGGAGCAGTTCCTGCGGGAGCTGGGGCTGGACCCTGCGCAGAGCACCAGCCGCAATCCCCTGGAGCAGCCCTGGTCTCTGCCGCCCGCCGAGTTCCTCAAGCGCAGCAAGCCCCTCCAGCGCAGCTCCCGCGCCGCCCCCCAGCACCTCTACGAAGCCGCCCGCGACACCACCGCCGCCCTCACCGAACAGATCGCCAAACTCGAAGCCGAGATCGACTCCCGCGTGGCCGCCCTCTACGGCCTGGACGCCGAAGACCAGCGCTGGGCCGCCAAAGCCGCCCCCGCCGCCCAGCCCGACGACAAAAGCACCCTCTTCTTCCGCATCCTCGGCAGCCTGAAGGAACGCAGCCCCTACTTCACTCACAAAGCCATCCAGACCGCCATCAACGACGCCGAACTCGGCCTTAAAGACGAGGCGCTCAACGTCTATCTCCACCAAGCCGTCAAACAAGGCATCATCCACGACGCCGGACGCGGCTGGTATTCCCGCCTCAGCGAGCCAGTTAAGCTGGATGTGCAACATGTTGCAAAACTGGTGAAGGCCGTGGAAAAAGCCTTCCCCCTGCTCGATTTCACCGTCTGGAGCACCTCCCAGATCAATCCCTGGATGCACCACCTGCTGGCCCAGCCCGTGACCTTCCTCCATGCGGAGGCTGACACGCTCGAATCCATCGGCGACGCCCTCCGTGCCCTGGGCTGGGATGTGGCCGTGAACCCTAAACCCAGCGTCGGCCCCGCCTCCGTGCGTCCCGGCTCAAAAATGGTCGTTCTGCGACCCAGCATGTCCAAACAACCCCCTGGTGAGGGAAGGCAGGCCCCAGTGGAGAAAATCATCGTGGACCTGATCGTCGAATCGCAGCGCCTCGCTCTCATGGACACCTCGGAGGCTCAAGGCGTGGCCGCCGCACTGGCGGAAGCCTTTTTGATCCAAATCCCTGTCATTCAACGTTATGCAGCCTCCCGTGCTGTGGAGGTGGCTGCTATTGAGTCCGTTAACTAACGCCAATTTATCCGATTAATTGGCAATAATTAATTCATTCCAATTCTTATGTTTCCCGAGGCCGTTTTTCAGCCGGAGTGGCTCTACCAGCAGCGGAAACAACTGGGGAATTGTGATCCGGCCATTCTGGAAAAGTGCGTCTTTGCCCTGACGCTGCTGGGCTATCTCGTGGAAAGCGGGCTGCCGTTCCTCTTCAAAGGAGGCACCAGCCTGCTCCTGCACCTGCCCGAGGTGCGGCGTTTGTCCCGTGACATCGACATTGTTTGCGGCAGCCCTGCAACCGAGGTGGATGCCGTGGTGGCTGACCTCGGCCAACGAGCCCCATTTCTCCGTATGGAGGAGGACAACCGGGGAGCACGCGGCCAGCCACAGCGCCGTCACTTCAAGTTTTTTTACCAATCTGCCCTTCCTGGGCGGGTCGAGCAGGAACTGCTGCTGGACGTGGTGGAGGAGTCTCGTGACGCCCATACCATCGTCGAGCTACCCATTCGCACCCATTTCCTCGAACCTGAGCACGAACGCCGGGTGCGCATCCCGACCGTGGAAAGCCTGCTCGGCGACAAACTGACCGCCTTTGCTCCTCACACCATCGGGGTGCCCTTTTACTCCGAAAAAAGCGAGGAGGAGCAGTTTCAGCAGGTGGCAAAGCAGTTGTTCGATATCGCAGCTCTCTTTGATGTCGCGAGCGACTTCGAAGCCGTAGCTAAAGCGTATGATGCAGTCTGTGCTCAGGAAATCGAATATCGCGGCAACAAGCACAGCAGGGATGAAGCGTTAAAGGACACTTATCAGGCCTGCATTGCCCTTACGGCATCGAAGAAAGCCATCCTCGACCAGTATCCAGATGCGCCCTTGATTCACAGCGGCCTGGACAAAATGAGCGGACACCTGACCCAGCCTACGATCTGCCAAGGACAGGCCGCGCGTCGAAAACTCGCCGCCAAGGCTGCCGTGCTCGCCGCGCATCTCCAAGCGGGTATTCCGTTCGACTTCGCCAGCATGCGTTACACCGGCAGCGCCGAGCAGATTGAAAAATTGAGATCCGCATCTCTCAATGGGCACCCGCTCTCGTGGGTCGATGGAATTCGATCAACAACCCCTGACGCCTACCACTACTGGCTACAAGCTATACGAGTGCTTGGCTAAAATCGGATGGTTCAATCGTACGGTATTAAGCCGATTGCAAAGTGTGGGTTCAAAAAGTGAACCCACAGCAGCTCGAATGAATGATAATCGACCAGATCCAGAGGCGGCGATCTTGTCCCACTTTCCTCAAGCATGCTGTCGCTGTTGCTTCGGTTTCGTCCGCATTGTCGTTCATTCATCCGTCTCTCTTCTCCATGCACCCTCCTTTGCCTGTCCGGTCAATCACCCTGCCCATGGCCCCCTTGCTCATGTCAGGACGGTGGCTCGTCATCCTTGCGGTTGCCGCAGTTCTTTGCCAGCCCTTGAGCTGTCGTGCCGATGGATTCCAGCTTTCCTGGGCCTTGAAGCATGAGCCTCATGTCGTGCTGCGCCTCAACGACGAGCAGGTCTCGCTGGTTGGACGAGAAAGAAAGTTGGTTCTGACCGAGGCCCAACTCACGAAGTTGCGCAAGCATGCGAAGTCGGTTCCCGATACCTTGGGCGTCGAGTCCCTGGGCGAGCCCGACTGCAGCTGTTGCATTGGCTCCGTGCTGTGGACGGCAACGGATCAGGTCACGGTCTGGACGGACAGGCTGGCGAGAGACGCCGATGGCAGCCGTCGCTTTTATGAGATCAGAAAAAAGCAGGGCTTCTACACGGCGGATGCTTCCGGGCAGATCTATGCCGCAGGCCGACCTTTGACATGGGAGGAGTTTGAGAAGGCCTTGAAGAAGAAAAAAGACGGGCAGTATGTGCAGTTGTCCCTGCCGCCGATTCAACCCTCCGAGTTTGCGATTCGAGTTCAGAGCCTGAAGGAAAAGCATCATTTTTTCTATCGCCTGTGAGCTGAGGTCGGCAACCTAGCCGAACACAGGATTCAGCTGTCTCCGGGTGGGGTGAATGGGCTTTGCAATGACCGGTTTTCCTCCATCCTTCGGCCTCATGCCCACTTGGATCGAGACGTTTTCGTCTGGACCACAAAGAAGCTCACCTCCGGTTCCTCCAAACCATCGGCTCGAAAGTCCTGAGCTGGTGGTGAAAAGAACCTTGGCGAGCGAGAACCCCCGGATCCACACGGCCTAACCATCACGGGACCTTGGATGCGCTCTGGAGGGGCGCGAGAAGGGAGCGGTTGGCTCATCGCAGCTGCACAGGGTCGGCGATGGCTTTTCGCGTCCTGCCAGGACGCGGTGAAGAGGGAACGTGGGTATGGGGACCTGGTCCTGGAGTTCTCACTCGCCGTGCTCGTTTCACTCCCGGCTCATTTCTTTCGAGCCTCCGGCTCGCAGGAAACCGGGCCGGTAGCCTCGTGGCCAGGCCAAAACGGCTCGAGGCAAAGGGGCAGGACGTCAAGGCATCCGGCTCTTGGAAAGCCCTTCAGCCTTCGCTGGAAAACGGGTTGATCCCGTGTTTTGTCCGGTTGCCGGATTCATTGCGAACCCCGACATCCGCAGTGGGCGGTCAAACGAGTGTGTGGACCATGCGGCCCGCCGCTCCCGCCCGGCGTGAAGCCCGTCAGAGCCAGGTCGTGAAGCCCAGGGTCTTGAGGAGGGTTCGCAGGCTGAGCAGAATCACCAGGGTGCCCACCACGACCATCATGGGTCGGTGAGGCAGCCTCTTGGTCAGGTAGGCGCCAAGCGGAGCGGCGATCACACCGCCTGCGGCAAGGCCGGCGATGACCTGCCAGTGGCCGAGGCCGATGCTCAAAAAGAAGGTGATGGAGGCGGAAAGGGTGACAAAAAACTCCACGGCGTTGACGCTGCCCACCGCCTCACGGACGGAGTTTCCGCGGACAATGAGGTTGGTGGCCACGATGGGTCCCCAGCCGCCGCCACCGACGGCATCCAAAAAGGAGCCGATCAAGGCCAAAGGCGTCAGCTTGGTCGTCACCTCACGGGGAGGAAAGGGCATGAAGGCCTTCACGATGATGATCACGCCCATGATCATGAGATAACCAGAAATGTAGGGCTTGATGATCTCGCCATCGAAGGAGCTCAGAACGTAGGCGCCCAGGGCCGCCCCGATGATGCCCGGGATGAGCAGGCGGCGGAACAGGTCGCGGCTGATGTTGCCAAAGGTGTGATGGGAGATGGCCGAGGCTCCTGTGGTGAAGCATTCCGCCGCATGCACTGTGCTGCTGACCACCGCCGGGGGCACTCCAAAACCCATGAGCAGGCTGGACGCAGAAATGCCATAAGCCATGCCCAGCGCGCCATCGATGAGCTGCGCCACAAAGCCGGCGATGACGTAGATGAGAATGTCGTGATCCATAGAGGAAATGCCTCCGCAACAAGTCGGCGGGCATGTTTCATGGCGCGCAATCCCGCCGGGTCAAGTTAAAACATACTTTTCCGATAGAGAATAAGGGTAAATACCTCCAAAACGACCCTGACAGGCGAAAACCCGTCGTCTGCAACTGGCTCGACAATGGTCAAGCTTACCTCCTTTGCCTGGCAAATCCGATGGAGTTGCCACGTTTTGACACCCTCACCCATGCGCAAGCTTCTCCTTTTCCTGGCCCTCATGCCGCCCCTTTTCGCGGACACTCCGAAACTCCCTGGCATTGAAGAAGCGATGCTGGAGATGATCTCCAAGAATGAAGTAGCTGGTTCGGTCACGGTGGTGGCGACCCAGGACCGGCTGCTGCATCTGCAGGCAACCGGCCTGGCGGATGTGGCCGCGCAGAAGCGGATGAACGTGGACACGTTGTTCTGGATCGCGTCGATGACGAAGCCGGTGACCGGCGCGGCGATCCTGATGCTTCAGGACGAGGGCAGGCTGAACATCGCAGACCCGGTGGCGAAGTTCATTCCCGAATTCGCGGCCTTGAAATCACCCTCCGGCAAACCGGCGAACCTCACGATCACACAAATCCTCACGCACACCTCGGGTCTGGGCGAGGCGAACGGACCGGCGGCCCTGCAGGCGCACACACTGGCCGAACTGGTGCCCCTCTGGCTCGCGGCCCCGATGCAGTTCGAGCCGGGCTCACAATGGAAGTACTGCCAGTCCGGCATCAATGCGGCGGCGCGCATCGTCGAAGTCGTCAGCGGCATGACCTTCGACACCTTTTTGCAGAAGCGCCTTTTTGATCCGCTGGGCATGACCCACACGACCTTCTATCCCACCGGCCAGCAGTGGGCGCAGGTTGCCACGGCCTACGCAAAAAACCCGGACACCGGCAGGCTCGAGGCCGTGCCTCCGCGTGGCGACTTCGGCAAGCGCGGCCGCCCGCCCCTGGGCAACGGCGGCCTGTATTCCAGCGCGAAGGACTACACGCGCTTCTGCCAGATGCTGCTGAACGGCGGCACGCTGGAAGGCAGGCGCATCCTCAGCGCCGATGCCGTGAAAGCCCTCTCCGCCGTGCACACGGGTGCGCTGGAATGCGGCTTCTTCCAAAAGGAGGAATTTGGCCGGCACGGCAAAAACTATGGCTGGGGCATCGGCACCTGCGTTCTCAAGGAGCCGCATGCAGGCCTCGCGGAAACACTGTCGCCGGGCACCTTCGGCCACGGTGGCGCCTGGGGCACCCAGGCTTGGATCGACCCGCAGAAGCAGGTCATCCAGGTGCTCATGGTGCAGCGTGCGAACTTCCCGAACAGCGACGCCAGCCCGGTGCGCGAGGCCTTTCAAAAGGCTGCGGCCAGGGCATTGTTCAAATGACGCAGCCCCGGCCGTTGTCCGGCGGGCCAAGGGCGGCTTCACATCAACGCTTCCTTCCCGGCCTCTCCCCGAGAAGGAGCTGGCGCAGCAGCGGGCGGATCTTGTTTTCGGTGTGGCCGAACTTGTTCATGTCGAGGCCGCTGGTGTTGTAGACCACCTTGCCTGTTGTCTGCGTGCCCCGGTGCAATTCCGCCTGGAACGACTTCAGATACATCGCCATATCCCAGGCCCAGTGGGCCGTGTAGGTCAGGTAATAAACATCTCCGGCAGGCGGTGAATCCACCAGGTCCACCTGGATGCCCATGCCCTGAATCTGCTTCACCATCTCCGGCTGAAGGCCTGACATGTGGATCTTGTTGTTTTTCACAAGCGCCAGGCGCGTGACCGGAGGCTGAGGAGCTGCGCCGGTGTGCCTGACCGAATTGCACTGGCAGAGAAACAGACAGACCAGACTGACGAGGAGGTTTTTCATGGCGGGTTCTTGGCGTGGAGTTGCAGAGAGTGCAGCCCTCCTAGCATGCGTCCATTGAAAGGACTATTTAAACATTCGAATCAAGCTCCATGGATGAAGCCTGGTGTCCGGTCCTCGGCATCAGGCACTGTCGGAGCCGACAGCGCAGCATGAGGACGATGACGGCGCACCCCGCGCCCGGACCGCCTAACTAAAAACGCCGCGAAGGTATCTCAGGTCATGACCGATGTCCTGCTCGATGCCGTTGGGCACCTTCACACCCTCGATGTGCATCCAGCCGGAATAACCAATGTCACGCAAGGCATCGCGAACCTGGACAAAGTCGGTGCTGCCTTTGCCATAAAGATCCCCGTAGTCCTTGGCATGCGTCTCGCAGATGCGCTCCCGGCCCAGGCGGCGGATGGCGGCGGCGTAGTCCTCGCCCTCCTTCTGCATGTTGCCGACGTCGTAATAGGCCTGGATGGCCGGCGAGTTCACGGCGTCGAGGATGCGCTCCAGCGCGTCCACCTTGAGCCAGGACTCGATGCCATAGGTGATGCCGGCGTCAGCGGCGGGCGGCGCGAGCTTTTTCAGCGCGGTGATGACCGCCTGCGTGCCCGCGTCGTCGTTGCGGAGGTCGCCGTTGCCGAAGAAGGCGAGCAGCACGACGGGCGTCTTCATGCGCCTGGCCACCTTCACGCCTTCCAGAGTCCAGCGCAGGGCGTCGGGCGAGTTCCTGAGGCCATGCTTGTTGAGCACGCCCATGGCAAGCGAGGGGATGGCGACACCGGTGTCCGCGGCGCGCTGCAGCAGGCGGTCCTGCAGGGCCTCGTCAAAGAGCGGCAGCAGGCCGTTGCTCGTGGGCTCGCTGCCGTAATCCACCTGCACGCCATCGAGGCCGATCCGCTTCGCGAGATCGAGCGACCCGGGATTCGTGGCGAGCTTCAGCGTCCAATCACATGCGCCAAAACGGATGCGTGGCTTGTCCGCGGCCTGTGCGGTGCAGGCGGCAAGTGCTGTGGTGGTTTGGAGAAAGCGGCGACGTTTCATGCCTGGAGTCCGTTGAGATCGGGCGCTGGCACCGCGGGGCTTGCCATCAGTTCATCCCAGGTGACGGGCGCTTTCCGCTCGGCGGCAAGCCGGCCCATGATGGCGACGAGGTTGCTGCGGATGCTCGGCGCGATGGTGCTGTTCGAGGTGTCGCCGGCCTCAACCGCCTTCTGGAAGGCGGCGATGTTGGCGACAATTCCCTCCTTGTAGATGCCCGGGCTTTTGCCGCCGGCATAATAGACCTCCTTCGGTCCGCGGATCATGGTGAGGCCGCCGTATTCGGTGAGCAGGGCGCCGTTTTCATAATGCATGCGGTTCGTGATGCCGCCGGGTGCGCCGCTGCGGCTGTCAAACTGACGGCTGCTGAAGGTGATGCCGATGTCCCCCGGGTACTCATAGACCAGCGAATAGGTGTCCGAATTGTCGCCCACGTCAGTGCGGACAACCCGCCCGGCGGTGCCTGAAACACGGACGGGCGCGGTGTTGTTCATGGCCCAGTTCATGACATCCAGGGTGTGGATGTTCTGCTCGACGATGATGTCACCGGAGAGGTTCTTGTGGAAGACCCAGTTCAGCAGCCGGCCTTCGGCGGTGCTGTCGTCCCCCTTCACGCCAAGACGTCCGGCATGATACAGCGCCTCGCCATGCCCCAGCCTGCCCATGACTCCCGAATGCACTCGCCTCATGCACTCGATGTAATACGGGTCGGTGCGTGTCTGGAAATCGATGAGGAAGGCGCGGCCCTTTGCCTTCGCCTGCGCGGCGCTCGCCTCCACGGACTGGCAGCCGGGCACGTCAACAGCCATGGGTTTGGCGAGGTAGACGTGCAATCCGGCCTCCACCGCGGCCTTCGCCTGCTCCGGATGAAACCACGGCGGGCTGATGATTGCCACGGCGTCCACACCCCCCTTCGCGATAAGCTTCTCGGCGCACTTCAGGCCGCTGTGGGCGTGTTCGGGGCCAAACTGATGTTCCTTCGCGATGGCCTCGGCGCGGTCCGGGAAGTAATCCGCGGCCGCCGCGACCTCGCAGCAGCCGTTTTGACGAAACAGGCTGGCGATGAGCTGGCCGCGCTGCCCGCAGCCGATGAGTCCGACCTTGACGCGGCTGTTGGCCCGGGAGCCAAGGGCCGTGCGTGCATGGATGGTGGAGACGGCGGCGAGGCCGGTCATGAAGTGGCGGCGCGTGTTCATACAGGACAGTCGAACGAACGATCCCCGCGCAATCCATCGGCGTTCCTGCGGCGTGCACGACAATGCGGCTCCCGGCGGCGCCGACGCCATCCTCCCCTGCTCAAGGGGAATTCACTCCCTGCTCCATGATCCAGCGGCAGTTGACGACCTTTTCGACCAGGTCGAGCGGCACGTAGTAATACTGGTTCGAGGCCTCAAAGCCGATGCGTGAGTCCTGGCTTTGCAGCCTGTGCAGGCGTGCCGCCAGCCTGGCCTCGGCATCGCACAGGCTTTTCAAGGTGACTTGATCCTTCGCGTCACGGGCCATCACGGCACGAGCCTGGCCGGCCACGCTGGCGAAATGGATCGCCGCCGCCTCGGCGAAGCGCGTCTCCTCGCTCAGGGCGGCGCTGGGCTGCCCCACCCTGCTGCGCACGGCCTTCACGGCGGATTCGAAGCCCTGCGCCACCTTTTCCAGCTGCTGCACGAAGACCTGCTCAGGATAAATGCTGCGCCAGGCCTTCAGATCGTCATACGGCAGGCCCACCATGCAGGCATGGTATTGCGTCGGCGACGGCCAGAGCACGTTGGCGGGGCCCATCTGCAGCGGCGCGTTGTAGACCACGCCGATGTGATAGGGGAATTCGCGAAACGCGGCGCTGCATCCGCGCCAGAAGGCAAGCGCGGCGGTGCTCGCGCCGCCATGGCGTTGCCTTGCGTAGTCTTCCAGCGTTTCTCCCCGCAGAATGGCGGAGACAACCTCGATGTTCGGTGAAGGATGGCCGCCAAGCGTCCAGCCGAGCAGAATGTCGCGCACACCAGCCTCGCGCAGACCGCTGGCATGACGTGCGACGTTTTCGATCACCGGGATGTAGGGCACGGCGGACAGCTCCCAGGTGTTCCCGCATTGGATCTTCGCGGCGATGCCAAGCCCGCGCTGCCTTGCCGCCGCCCAGTGCTTCAGCGCACGCGGTCCCGGGCCGACGGAGCTGATGCTGTATTCGCCGACGGTTGTCTTCACGCCGCCGCGTTCGATGGGAAGGCTCCATTCGCTCACGCATTGCAGCGTCACCCCCTCCGGCAGCCGCCGGATGGCATCGAGAGCCCATTCATCGCGCCAGGCCCAGTCCCACACGATGTAGCGCTGCCGGGTGCCCGCCGCGCGGATGCCTTCTTGAAGGGCCGTGCTCACTTCCGCGATCACCTCCGCCACCGTCCGCGATTTGCAGCGCGGACAGCCGTCTCCACGTCCATGCGACCAGCAGCTCGTGAGGTTCTCACTCGCCGTGATGGTGAAAAACCCGCCCAGATCCGGCACGGCCTTGCACAGGGAGGTCACACCCTCCCGAATCGCCGCCCGCACCTCCGGCACGCTCGTGCAGAGCGCGTTGTAGTCCTTTTCCAGGACACCACGCCAATCCGGGTGCGCGTCAAACACGGGCGATTTCGCCGGCAGCGAACGCGGTTCATTCAAGTAAAGAAACACCTGCATCCCCTGCGCCGCCGCACGCTTGACCAAGGCACGCAGCGCTTCGCGACGCGTCTCGACGCGCCCGTCATGCGACCACGGCAGGGACGCAAGGTGCCCCAGCTCCACATGCAGCCACACCGCGTTCGCTCCGGCCGCCGACAGCCGCGAGAGCAGGCCGTCGGGATATGCATCAAGCGTGGGGTCGAGCAAGGGATCCCCACACGGCGCGAAGTAGGAGTAGCCGATGCGCAATGGCGCGTCAGGATCAACAGGCGCGAGTTTCCTCCCGGCAGCCGGCTGCTTGAACCGGTCGATGAACGCAAACAAGGGCTCCTCGCCCTCGAGGCGGCCCCTGGGGAAGGTTTCCCGAACCAGCGACGCGATTTCCGCCGCGCGCGCCTGCTGCGCGGCGCTGGGGGGCTGATACTCGAGCGGCTCGCACTGCGGCTTCAAGTCACCGACCTTGTGGAAGAAGAAATCATCCTCGCGCAGCGTGTAGGCGAGCCGTTCGGCCTTCCAGTCGAGCAGGCGGAGAATCTGCCCGTAGGGCAGCAGGTGCCAGTTGCGCCGGATGATCGTCAGATGTGCCCGCCGCCACTGCTCCTCGCCCAGCCCGTGCGCCGGCTCCAGCCCCATGCTGCGCCCGATGGCGATGATGTCCTCCGCCTTCGCTCCCACGACCTCCGCCAGGCGCTGCGCGGGCACGAGCTGCCAGTTGCGCCAGACAAACGCATGCAGCCGGCCGGGAAACCAAGGCGTCTCCAGCGCCGGCGGGGCGCTGCCGGCGGGAAGGAGGCTCACCTCGTCGGCGGCGATGAGCGGCAGGGCGAGAACGAGGCAGGGCAGAAGCGCTTTCATGACTGGCGGATGATGCACCGTGCCAAAACAGGAGCCACGGCCCGATCACTCCTCATTCCTGGCCCTTCTTACCGCGTGGCTTGAACCCGGGCGTCTGGCAAGCCCATGGAGCCGACGGCGGATGGATGCTTCAAGATGAAGCACCGAGTTCCATCACGCCAGAATCTCCTTCAGCACCCGACACGGCTTCACGCCGACGATGCGCTGGTTGAGACCCTGGTACGGATAGGTGAGCTTCAGGGGGTCGAGCCCGAGCTGGTGCAGAATGGTTGCATGGAGGTCGCGGGCCTGCACCTTGTCGAGCACGGCGTTGTAGCCGATCTCGTCGGTCTCGCCATGGCTGATGCCGCCCTTGATGCCACCCCCGGCGAGCCAGAGCGAATAGGCGTCGACATGATGATCACGACCCGGTGACTTGGCGGCGACGCCGCCGCGGTTCTCCTGCATGGGCGTGCGGCCGAACTCGCCGCCCCAGACCACCAGCGTGTCTTCCAGCAGGCCGCGCTGCTCAAGGTCGCGCAGCAGCGCGGTCATCGGCCTGTCCACCTGCTGACATTTTCTGGGGAAGGCATCGTCGAGGCCGCTGTGATGGTCCCACACCCAGTCAAAGAGCTGCACAAAACGCACGCCGCGTTCGATGAGGCGGCGGGCGAGCAGGCAGTTGTTGGCAAAGCTTTCCTTGCCCGGCTCCGTACCATACATCTCATGGATGTGCCTCGGCTCCTGCGTGATGTCCATGGCCTCGCTGGCGCTGATCTGCATGCGGAAGGCCATTTCATACTGGGCGATGCGCGTCACCGTCTCCGTGTCACCAAGCTGCTCGTAGGTGCGCTGGTTGATCTTCTTCACCGCCTCGATCACGCCGCCGCGCAGGTGGCGGTTGATGCCGGGTGGATTTGAAAGATACAAGACCGGATCGCCCTCGCTGCGGCACTGCACGCCCTGATAGACGCTTGGCAGGAAGCCGCTGCCCCAGGCCGCCTTGCCGGCATCGGGATTCTGACCGCCGCTCAGCAGCACGACAAAACCGGGCATGTTTTCGCTCTCGCTGCCGAGACCGTACAGCGTCCAGGCTCCGATGCTGGCATGGCCGAGGTTCTGGCTGCCGGTGAGGGCGAGAAGCTGGGCCGGTGCGTGGTTGAACTGATCCGTCTGCATCGACTTGATGATGCAGGTCTTGTCCATCACCCGTTCAAAATGCGGCAGGCGGTCCGAGATCCACTGGCCGGTCTTTTTTTCCTGATGAAAGGGGAAATATGGGCCGAGCAGCTTCGGCGTGCCGCGGATGAAGGCGAAACGCTTGCCTTCGAGAAACTCCTTCGGGCAGTCCTTGCCGTTGAGCTTCTGCAGCACGGGCTTGTAGTCGAAGAGCTCAAGCTGGCTGGGCGCGCCGCTCATGTGCATGTAAATCACCCGCTTGGCGCGTGCGGGCAGCCCAGGCGTCCGCGCGGCGTTCGGACGGGCGGGATCCCGGGGCGCGGCAAGCCCCTGCTGCGCCAGCCAGGCGCCGCCGAGGCCGAGGCCGCACTTTTGCAGAAAGTGCCGGCGTGTGAACTGCTGAAGCGTGTCGAGCTGAAGGTGATGAAGGGCGTTCATTTGGTGAGCACGATGTCGAGGTTGAGGATGGCGTTGGCGACGACGGCCAGGGCGGCCTTTTCAGGATTGCCCCCGAGCGGCTGGGCGAGCTTCGGGTCGCGGCGGTATTCGCCCAGGGCGGCGGCATGCAGGGCGGAGAGGTCGCGCAGATCGGCGTCACCGGGCCGGGTGCCGGTGGCGAGTTCAAAGGCGTGGGCCAGCTGCTTTGCGGGATCTCCCGCAGCCTCGACACGTTTCGCGAGCGCGACGGCCGCCTCGATGAAGACGGGGTCGTTCAGCGTCACCAGCGCCTGGAGCGGCGTGTTGGTGGTGGAGCGGCGCGCGGTGCAGAGCAGCCGGTCCGGGGCGTCAAAGGTCAGGCTGCTCGGGTAGGGGCTGGACCTGCGCCAGTAGGTGTAGAGGGAGCGGCGGTGCGCGTCCTCACCCTCGGCGTTCTTCCATTTCAGCCCGCTGCGCGCGGCGCGCCAGATGCCCTCCGGCTGCACGGGCATGACCGGCGGTCCGAACATCTTCGGCGACAGCAGGCCGGAGACGGCCAGGGCGTTGTCACGCATCATCTCGGCGGTGAGGCGGTTGCGCGGACCGCGTGCGAGCAGCCGGTTGCGCGGATCACGCTGCTGCAGCTCGGGCGTCGTTTTCGCACTCTGCCGGTAGGTGGCGCTCAGCACAATCTCTCGCAGCAGCCGCTTCAGGCTCCAGCCGAGCCCGGTTTGAAAGCGCACCGCGAGATGATCGAGCAGCGCCTGGCTGGACGGCGGCTGGCCGCTGGTGCCGAAGTCCTCCAGCGTCTCGACGATGCCGGCCCCGAACAGCTGCTCCCAAACCCTGTTCACGGCGACACGGGAGGTCAGCGGGTTCCTGGCTGACGCCATCCATCGGGCCAGGTTGAGGCGCGCAGGCTCCTGGCTCACGGGCAGGCTGCCAAACACGGTCGGAATGCCTGGACTGACCTTCTCGCCCTTGTTCAGCCAGTCCCCGCGGGTGAAGACCGCCGTGCCGCGGCGCAGACTTGCGTCCTGCTCCACCAGCACCGGCATGAGCGCGTTCGCGATGGCGGCACGGTCCTTTTCAAGCTTCGCCAGCTCCTGCTCGCGCTCCGTAAAGGCCTTGTCCGTGACATGACGCGTCCATGCATCGCTGTCGCTGACGGCAAAGCGGCTGCGGTTGGTCACCAGCGGTGCATAACCAAATCCGCCTTCATCATGCCGCAGCACGATCCGGAGCTTCGCACCCGGCGGCAGGTCCGCCGACCGCGAGGGGATGAGCACCAGGCGCCGCGGATGCGTCATGCGCGGATTCGCCCCCCAGCCGCCCTTGTCGGCATTCAATGTCGTCTGCGCGTCAAAGACCGGGTCGGCCTCGTCGTCAAGCGCCTGGGTGAAGGTGATCTCGCCGGGCTGCACCGGCGGATTTTTCACCCGCTCCGGTTCACGCGGTGAAGCGGCCTTCTGTTCCTTGGCCTGGCTGACTGCGGCCTCGACGGTTTTTTCCGGCTCCACGGATGTGGCGGCCAGGACGGCCTTTTCCGTTTCTGGCGTCACCACGATGGCGCGGAGCTGCGAAACCACGAACCCCAGCTCGGCCGTCGTTTGCGCCTTCAGCGGATCCAGCGGCAGCGCTTCCATCTTCAGGGCGGTCAGCTTCTTCACGCCCTTCGGCACCGGTGCGTCAATCGTGAACACGGAGTAGTGCGACACCGTGCCCTCTGCGACGACATCGGTGACGCCGTCCTCCGCCTTTTTCGTCACCAGCTTCGTCTGGCCGGAGGACTGCACGCAGCAGGGTTCCAATGGCTTCCAGCCTGTCTCCGTGCTGAGCTTCCCGCCCTCCTCCACCTTGGCTGCGCGCAGTTCCTGCAGGCGTGCGTCCAGCTTCTGCGCCCTGGCGAAGTCCGCCGCCTTCAGCGGCACGCGCAGCTTGGGCTCGTCCTCGGGCAGGTCCCAGTCCTTCTGCGTGTTGAAGAAGGCCATGAAGTCGTAAAATTCCCTGTGTTCAATCGGGTCGTAAGGATGCGAGTGACACTGAACGCAGTTGAAGGTGATGCCTTGAAAGGTGCGCCAGGTCGTCGCAATCCGGTCCACGACGGCGACGACACGAAACTCCTCGTCATCGGTGCCGCCCTCGGAGTTGGTCGGGGTGTTGCGGTGAAAGGCGGTGGCAATGCGGTCGTCGAGCGTGGCCTGCGGCAGCAGGTCGCCGGCCAGCTGCCTGATCGTGAACTGGTCATAGGGCATGTCGGCGTTGAAGGCGCGCACAAGCCAGTCGCGATACGGCCAGATGATGCGCGGCTTGTCCGCCTCATAGCCCTGAGAGTCCGCATAACGTGCCAGGTCAAGCCAGACACTGGCCCAGCGCTCGCCAAAGGCCGGTGACTTCAACAGGCGGTCCACGACCTTCTCGGGCGAGGTCGTTTGCAGAGCCCGCACATCCTCCGGGCCCGGAGGCAGACCGGTGAGGTCAAAGGAGACACGCCTCAGCCATGGCAGGCCCTCGGCTTCCGGCGACGGCCGGAGGCCTTCCTGCTCCAGCCTGGCCAGCACAAAGGCATCCAGGGGCTGTTTCACCCACGCTTCATTCTTCAGGGCCGGCCGGGCCGGTGCCTTGGGCGGCGCAAAGGCCCAGTGCTGATCCCAGGGCGCTCCCTGGCGGATCCATTCGCGCAGAAGCCGGACGTCCTTCTCCGGCAGCGGCTTGCCATGCTTCGGCGGCGGCATGATCTCATCCGCATCGGTCGTGATCACCCGCGCGATGAGGGCGGACTTCTCCGGGCTGCCCGGCACGACGGGAATGTCCCCGGATTTCGCGGGCTCCAGCACCTTGCTTTGATACACCAGCGAAACACCCCCCGAGTGCTTCACGCCTCCATGGCAGGCGGTGCAGTGCTCGGTGAAGATCGGCTTGATGTCCCGGGCGAAGTCGATGCCTGCGGCATTCATCACGCCCGGGAGCATGGCAAACACAAGGCTTTGGATGATGGATTTTTTCATGATTCAAGCTGGATGCCACCCGGACAGCAGACCGCCTGATCAGGTGTGCTGTCTTATACGTAGCCTAACTCCTTGCCATCATGTCGGCATTTCTACCGACATGGATGAACCAGGCATGGCTCCTGGTTGAAATGGACAAGGCGGCGCCCGGCATGCAGCCAGGTACGCTCAACTCCGCCTTTCGTTTGCGAAGGGCGCATGTGCATGGCTTGCGGATTCATCGCACTATCTTGCAGTCGCTGCTGCGCGGGCGGATTCGTTCCTGCTGTCCTTGGTGTTGTTCACGCGGCCTTCCACCGCAGGACCGGACACAACGGCGCTCTCGCGCTGAAAACCCGGCGATGGCCTCGCCACACCCCAGGTCATCACAACGGCTCAAACCGGCTTCAGCGACGCCATGTCGATGGAGAAGCGATACTTCACGTCTGACTTCAGCAGGCGCTCGTAGGCTTCGTTGACCTGCTGGATGCCGATGACCTCGACGTCCGAGACGATTTGGTTCGCGCCGCAGAAATCGAGCATCTCCTGCGTCTCGGCGATGCCGCCGATGAGCGACCCGGCGAGGCGTTTGCGGCCCAGCAGCAGGCCAAAGGCGGCGACGGACAGCGGCTGGCTCGGCAGACCGACCAGCGTCAGTGTTCCATCGGTGACGAGGAGGTTCAGGTAGGCGTTGATGTCGTGATCGGCAGAGACGGTGTCGAGGATGAAGTCGAAGCTGCCGGCGTGCTTTTGCATCTCGTTCGCGTCGCGCGTGACGATGACCTCGTCGGCCCCGAGGCGCTGCGCGTCCTCCTTTTTGCTGGCCGACGTGGTGAGCACGACGGTGTGGGCGCCAAAGGCATGCGCAAATTTCACGCCCATGTGCCCGAGGCCGCCGAGACCGACCACACCGACTTTCTTGCCCTTCACATCGCCCCAGCGGCAGATGGGCGAGTAGGTGGTGATGCCTGCGCACAGGAGCGGCGCGACTCCGGCGAGGTTTAAGTTCGTCGGCACTTTCAGCGTGAAGTGCTCGTCAACGACGATGCTGGTGGAGTAGCCGCCGTAGGTCACGGGTGCCGTGCCGTGTTTGTCAGGCGAGTTGTAGGTGAAAATGGCGTGCGGACAGAACTGCTCGAGGTTCGCGGCGCAGCTCGGGCATTTTTGATCCGAATCGACGAGGCAGCCGACGCCCACGAGATCGCCGACACGATGCCTGGTGACTGCGGAGCCGGTCCTGGTGACGCGGCCGACGATCTCATGCCCCGGCACGCAGGGATAGGTCGTGGGAACGGCGCTCCATTCGTTGCGCGCCTGATGCAGGTCGGAATGGCAGACACCGCAGAAGAGGATGTCGATCTCCACGTCACGATCCGTCGGTTCACGGCGCGGGATGCTGGAAAGGGCGAGCGGCGAGGTGGCGCTGGCGGCGGCGTAGGCTTTGGCGACGGGCATGGCGGATGAGAGATGGGTGTGAACCGATTAACGTCCCGGTTCAGGCTGTCGTAACAGCGGATTCGCCGAAGAATCATCCACCGGGCAGAGCAGCGATGATTTTGGCGAGCTGCTGGCGATGGATGCCCAGGTGCGAGGCGCTGAGCGCGTGCCAGCCGGCGGCGTCGAGCGCGCCGAACCAAGGATGCGCATAGCGGGCCGCGGTTTTCAGATTAGGCACGGCGGCGACGGCGCTGAGCAAGGCCTCGCAGGAGGCCTCAAAAGCAGCCTCGACCTCCGCAGTCACATCGCTGCGGGGCTTCACATCAGCCGTGCTGGCCTGCTTTGACGGAACCCTGCCATGGGCGAGCGAAGTGATGACCGTGGCAAAGACCGAGTTCGTGATGCGCAGATGCTCCAGGGTCATCCAGACCGACCAGAGGCGGCTGCTGTCCTCAAGACCACGCAGACGTGGAATCAGAACCCGCTCGCCACGACGTGCCGGATCGCAGCACGCGAGCAGGGCGCGGATGGCGCGACGCTCCTGATGAAAACGCTCCGTGAAGGCCTCGCGGCTGCCCAGGAGACGCTTCAGACCGAACAAGGCTCTCGCGATCCAAAGCTCCGGTGCGGGCAAACCTGCTCCAGGAGCCGCGAGTGAGGGTGGTTTCGAGTCTTCCATGCGAAAATCATATCTCCGGTAACTTGCAATTTGCAAGTATTAAGACTTTTGAAATGCAAGTGAACCTGTGGAAGAGTCCGGCATGTCTCGCAAATCCCCGGCCAAAGCCGCCTCGACCTCCCCACGTCGGTCACCCTGCCCCGTGGCCTGTGGTCTGGACTTGTTTGGTGACAAATGGACGCTGCTGATCATCCGCGATCTCCTGCTCGGGCGCAGCCGCTTCAAGGACTTCGTCGAATCCCCCGAAGGCATCCCGACAAACATCCTCAGCGACCGCCTGGAACGCCTGCTCGACGGGGGCCTTGTCCGGCAGATCCCCGCCGCCGACGGCGGCAGGCGCCTGGCCTACCAGCTCACCGACAAAGGCCTCGCCCTGCGCCCCATCCTTCGCGCCATCCGCGACTGGGGCCTGAAATGGGAGCCCGGGACGCGTGTAAATCTGGACGAGAAGTGAGCGTCATCGAATTCTCTTCATCCCGCTCTAGCAGGCGACGCGCTTCGCTGGATGCAGGGCTTCCCTCGTACCCAAACCGGCTGAGGCGGAACCTTGATCCAACCCATCATCGGGCCTTCTCAGCTCTCGGAGGCAGCGCGTAATAAGCGCATTCAGCGAAGAAGAACTCGGAGCGGTGGAGCCTGGAATAGTCGTAGTGACGGATCGTCTGCTCGATCGCGTCGCGGCCTTCGCCATCGCCCGTCATTGCGGCGATCGCGGCAGCGGCCAGCGGATTGCGCATGTAGCGGGCCTCGTAGTGTTTGCGGGTGCCGCGCTTCGCCTTGTCCGCCACCTTGGACTGCTGCTCGGCTTCCGCCTGTGTCTTCTGCGGCTTCCAGGGCACAAAAGCTTCGCGCCAGCGCGCATCGCCGTAGAGCTGGGTGTCGTTGTTGTCGAACTCCCGATGCGTGGCGAGGGCGGCGCGCGCGCCCCGGGCATTGATGGCGAGACCGGCGCGATAGTGCTGGCGAAGACGCTCGTCTCCTTCCATCGCGATGAGCTTCACCAGCGAGCCCTGCGAGCCGACGTAGATCCAGAACTGGTATTCATCGATGCCCTGGATCGCCTCGCGGTCCAGAAGGTAGCCGGCGGCGCAGATCTCGACGCGTGTTTGGTTGCTGCCCTGGGGGCGCTCGGCGGCGGCTTTCTGGTAACGTTCCAGCCAGACGCTGTTTTGGGTCACGTCGTGCATCGCGCGCAGCAGGAAGAGATAGCGCACCGCGTCGCGGAACAAGTGCCCTTGAAAACCGCCGCGGAACTGCCCTTTGAAATCACCGTCACAGGGGCAGCGCCACCCGGTGCTCTCGAGCACATCGGCCACCTCCTTCATCTTCGTCACGACCTGGTCACGCTCCGCCTCGCTCGCCAGGCCGCTCGTGGCATAGGCGTGCAAACCGTAGAACCACGGATGCGTCTGGTCGTCCGAGCCAAGCGGATAGTGGCACCGGCCATCGCTGCCCATGCCGCGCACGATCATGCCCGGCACGTCGGAGACGGAGGCGCACTTCAGCAGCCCCTGGGCCAGGCGGCGCGCGCTGGCCTTGTCAGCCTCATCGCCGCTGCGGCGCGCCCGCTCACAGGCCGCAGGCAGATACAGGCCCGTGAACATCGGTCCGTCCTCGATGGGGCTCCACCAGCCGATGGCGTTCGGCCGTCCCAGCCTGCAATCCTCCGGCGTCGGCAGCTCGGCCACATGGTCTAGAATCACCCCATGACGATCCACCCGCTGGCCCCAAAGCACAGTGTGCGCCTGCTCGATGGCTTCCTGGGTCGTTTTCCAGAAGCCCGGGAACACCGCCTTCTCCGCGCCCTGGGCACGCAAGGCCTCTCCAAAGAACCCAAGCACTGCGAAGACCGATGCCGAAAATGTTTTCAATCCAACCATGCCGTCACAAACGCACGTCGGCAGCAACTTGCTACAGGGAGTCGCCCGAATGTCCCGCTTGTCTGCTTCAGCCCGCCGCAGGGATCAGCTTGCAGGTACCCAGCCTCAGCGTCGCCTGCCGATCCCTGACTGCTTCCCTGATGCGTTGGCTGAACGAGCGAACGACCTCATCAGCAAAACCGGGCATGACGCTTAGACGGGAAAAATTTCATTGAATGAGTTTTCTGAACCAACTGAGGAATGTCTGGCCTCCGTTGCCAGCGTTTGCCTCGCCTGCCAGTTCACCAACAAAGGTCCCGCTCTTTGCGCCATCTGCGACTGACGCCTGAAATGAGAGGCGTGGACGTGAGCGGACCTGGATGAGAAATAATCGTCACCTGGTCGGCTGACACTGTTTCTTCAACCGTCGCTTCTCTCATGAACTCAAGGCGTCAAAGCCGTCCAGGGCTCAAAGACGTGAATCTTTTCCCGTTCATGCCGCCATCCAAGCATGTAGAGCAGCCGGCCCTTTGCCTGAAGATCCTGTGTCACTCGAAAGCGTCCGTCTGCGGAAACGGCAAGCGTTTCGGCAGGCTGCAAGATTCCAAAACGTGGTTTGACCATACAGATCATGACAAAACCTTCTGCCGGTTTCTTCACCGGGTCGGGCTGAAGGATCCAAGTGCCCCCATCCTCCTTCACCTGGGCTGAAAGGCGTGGAAGCTGATCGATGAGCCGCTGATGCTGTTTGACGAGCTCTGCCATTCGATTTTCAAAAACCGCCTCCGCCCGTTCCCACGAGTGACCTGTCTGGGCAAACAGATGTCGCCACACTTCTCTGCCGACTAGACCCGGTTGGGGAGGCTTGGTGCGCAGGGTTTGCAGCAGCAGCGCCGGCATCTCCACACCGCCAACCTCGATCAAGGTTTCAACCCAGACCAGGCCCAGTGGATAGACGAGAAATTCATCGCGATGGCGCGCAAGCTGGGCCGCGTTCAGCACGTCATCCAAAGGCACGGCTCCACGGCTCCAGGCCAGGGCGGCGGATTTTTCCTCACGCGCACGTTCCTGCTGCGGATAACCTGGCTGCGCACTTAGAGTTTCCACATAAGTGGCCATGCCCTCATGAAAAGCTCGCATCGCATCAAAATGCCTGAGCGCCTGGCCATCGCTCAACTGCTCGATGATGACGTGCGTCACTTCATGACGGAGGACATGCGGCCTTGCCTTCGCAGGGACATGACCGTTCATGGGGAAACGGATCTTGGTCCAGTCCGTCTGAGCTGCGGCATGGCTGGCCACAGGTGTCGAAAGATCGACCACAAGACGTCCCTTCCACCGGCCCTGTCCGCCAAAGGCATCCAGCGCCTCCTCACAAACCTGGTCTGCCACGGCCCAGAGGTGTTCAGCATCGAGCCTCTGCGAAGCGCGGAAGAGAAATTCGCAGTACCGTGTTTCATGATGCTGAAAAACACTCAGGCTCCCGTCCGCGGCAACCACTTCATCACCCCGGCTTTTCGCTGACTCATCTCCCTCGCCAGCCTCATGATGCGGCTGAATCATCGGCACGACACCCAGCCAGACCGCCACGGCAATCAGAGGAGAAAGCTTGATGGCCCAGCGCGTCAGCCTGATTCTGAGGCACCGCTGAACCCAGCGCGTGAACCAGCCTTCGCGGCCAACGTAAAGCACCAGGCCAAGAGTCATGCCAACGGCAGCAGCCCCAAGGTGCCCCGCCAGCGGGATCCATGAGAGAGCCGTGATCCTCCCGCTCTTCAATTCGGGCGATAACAACTCCACACCATCCAGCACAGAGGCCCACCAGGCGTCTTGAAAACGAATCCAGAGGCCGAACCAGACCAGCAACCCCACGAGGGACGCGTACCAACGACGGGCAAAGGCCAGAACAGAACCAACCCCGGCGACCGCCAGACCATGCACCGCAGACACCACCAGCATCCCACCAAGATATTGCCAAGGCAGCGGCGGTGAAACACTGGTGAGCGAAAGCATGCCGCTGATGACCGAGGTTCCGAGGTCGATGATATGCCAGCCCATGACGGTGAGATAAGAGGCCAGTAGCTTGATAAAAAAAGCCCGCGCCTGAGAGACGGGCAGTGCATCGAGAAACCGCTGGGTGTCCTGATCGCGTTCATGACCAAACGCGGTGGCCACGCTTCCGAATCCAATGATGATGGTGAAAACAAGGATCGCGCTCGCGCTCTTCTGATGGTCCTCCGGGCTCAAGGGTTCTGAATCGATGAACGAAGTCATCGCTGTCATTCCAAAGCCGATCAATTCCAGCAGGAGGATGAACAGCCACCAAAAGCGCAATGCGCCGAGTTCTTTCCGCAACAACATCATGGCCGGGTCATCGCTCCTCCTGACTGAGGTTGGGTTTTCAGCTTTTGGCACCATCGCTCAGCCAGTTGCCGCCACTCGAGTCCCGTCAGCTGCCGCAGCATCGAGGCGGGTGGGTGCAACCATTCCTGGATCAGTGCGCCGCTGTGATGAGGGACTTCCCTGCCGAGAATCGCTGCCACAAAGTCGCGATAAGGCTCCTGACCGGCTTCAGCGATGCAGGAAAGGGCGACCGAGGCAAGGCGGCGAGCTTCTTTTTCCCCCACCGCCTTCCTGACCTTCAGCCAAGCCTCGAGGTGCTCGGGAGACAGCGCTTCGGCAGAGCGCATGGGCTCTTGCATCGGCTGCTGTTTGCGCGGCCACAGATAGGCAAAGCCATCCAGCACCCAACCAGCTGAGTCCCCTTTGGTTTTCAGTCGATCATGCAAAGCCGCATGAAGCACATGACTGAGCAGCCCCTCCAAAAGCTCCACTTCGACGGGGTCTTTTTTCAGAACGTTCAGACGGACGAGCACCCCTTGCCGCGTATCAAGCGACTGCCACTCCAGCCGAGTGTCGTCGTAATCCCGACGATGCACCACATGGACCGGCGGGAAGTGATCACGGCGCAGCCACACCGCCGTCTCGTTGAGAAAACCGCCCAGGACCTCCGACCAGCGCTGGAGAGCCGCCAACTCCTCATGAGTCGGATCTTCCACAGCGGCGGCCAGATGGACAGAAACGCCATTCTTAGCCCAATCGACAGACCCAGGGAGGTAAAGGGGCTGCGTTTTAACGCGGGCCTGCTGCGTCAGGCCAAAGCCGAGGAGGGCCGTTGAGCCGAGCAGGCTGAACATGAGACGTTCCTGATTCGACATCTTTTCCGCCAGCATCGCCGCGATGGAGGCGTGACGTGCACTGCCGAGCCCAAAGCCCAGGGCGGCGATGATCAACGCCGAGCCCAGGGTGATGACCAGGTCGTCCAGGGGCCAGGAATGCCGTTCGTAGCCAAAGCCGGCGTTGAGCAAGGCCAGGGGGCCGTGCTTCGCGACATCAAAGCCCTCTGAATGCATTCCCAGAAGGCCCAGCACCAGAAACAGCAAACAGGGCAGACGGTAGCGTCCCGTAAAGGCCAGCGTGAAGCTCAATGCCCAGACCAGCGAAGCCCAGCAGGCCGACTTGGTGAGCAGCAGCGCCGCAAAGTTAGGCGTCATGCTTTCGGCATGGCGCCCCTTCAGCCAGGCGGCGGCAATCATCAGCCAAACCAACGCCGTCGTCGAAGCCAGGCCCAGAAAAAACTTCACACAAAGCATCTGCCAGCGCGGCAGGGGCAGAGCTTCGAGAAAGATCTGCGTCTTGTGCCTAAACTCACCCCCGATCATGCTGCCCGCGAGCCCATGACAACCGAGTGGCAGAAAGATCATCATCACATAAGACGCCAGATGAAGTCCACTGCCTTTGAGCCGGGCGAGCGGCTGACCATAAAGTATCGCGGCCGCCGCCACCAGTGTCACCGCCACAATCACCCCGAAGGTCAGCGCGCTCTGACGCAGTTCTTTTTGCAGCAATCCCAGCAGCTTGATCACAAAACCAGCCTCCCGATCCCGACACACGCGATAAAGATTTCCTCCAGCGAAAGACGCCCTGCCTGCCATGGGCAGTGACTCCACCAGACGGAAGAAGCGCGAAGCACGAGGCGGAGGCCCTCAGCTTGTGGCTCCTCCTGCCAGACTTCCACTTCGGCGGGCAGATTTTCATTCTGCTTCAGCAGAACAAAGCGCACCTCTTCCTGAAGCGTTCGAAGAGGCCCTTCGAAACGCATTTTTCCTTGATGGAGAATGCCGATCCGATCCGCACATCGTTCCACCTCGTCGACCAAGTGTGAGGAAAACAACGTCGTGCGGCCATGCTGCCGTGCCTGGGCCACGATGATCTGCATGAATTCCCGGCGCGCGACAGGGTCCAGGCCCGCCGTGGGCTCATCAAGGATCAACAATTCGGGCCGTGGCGCCAGGGCCAGGGCCAGGCCGAGCTTGGCCTTCATGCCGCCAGAGAGCTCCGACACCCGGCGCTTGGATGGCAGGTGAAAGACCTCCAAAAGGCGAGCATACTCGGTCGAATCCCAGGTCGGATACATGGATCCGACAAATCGGCCCAGCGTCTTGCAGGTCATCCATGGGTAAAAGTTCTGCTCTTGAGACACGTAACCGATGCGCTGCTTTTGGGACACCGTCGTTCGTCTTGATGTCGCGCCTAGCAAGGTGATCGAGCCCTCTTGAGCGGGAATGATGCCCATGAGCATGCGGATCGTTGTCGTTTTGCCCGCCCCGTTGATGCCAAGAAATCCATAGATTTCACCTTTGCCAACCTGGAGATCCACCCCATCCACAGCTTTCACGTCACCATAGTGACAGCGCAACCCCTGGGCGGAAAGAGCCAGTGGAGTTTGTTCGACAACCATAAGAGTTCATCGATAAATCCGCAGCCCTTGTGCGGGCAAGATATTTTGAATTCATTGAAAAGAGCTTAGCACTTGCAAGGTGGGATCCGCATCCATGCAAAGTGGACTTTGATGCATTCGGTCACGCAAGCTGGAGAGATACTCACGGCCTCGTCGTCTTGTGATGCACAACACGCTCCCTCATGCCGTTTGGCCTCGTTCTTCCAGTCGGCCGCAGTTGTCTGGAATCGTCGGACACCTGAATCTGTCATCCTCGCGTGAGGATGCTACCAGGTGCTCTCGTTGACGTTGAAACGCGATCACTTCAGATGCTCCCTGAACCACGCATCCACCGCCGCCACGCATTGCTCGAACCAGGGCTTCTGCATCCAGCAGCCGTGCTTGGCGTCCTTGAGGACCGTCTGTTTCGTTGCGACGCCGAGGGACTGAAGCTTTTCCAAGGCGGCCTGGTCTCGGCCGGGGTTGTCGAGGTCGCCGGTGAGGAAGAGTACGGGGCCGGTGGTCTTGGAGAAGTGGGTGATGGGCGAGGCGTCATGGTAAAGCTCGGGCGCGTTGTCGTAGAGTTTGCCGAACCAAGTGTAGCTGTTGCTCTTCTCCTTCGCGCGGCGGAGCGATTCGACGAAGGTGGCATTCGTGAGGTCGGTGGGACCGGCCATGATGCAGGTGGCCTGCACGGCGGCGGACACTTCCTTGAGCTCAGGGGTGAGGAAATGCTCCGGCGCGGCGGCGAGCAGGCCGACGAGATGCCCGCCCGCGCTGCCGCCCCAGGCGCCGATGCGCTGCGGATCGAGAGCGAAACGTTTCACGTTCGCCCGCACCCAGCGAACGGCGAGGCTGCAGTCCTGAACGGCGGCCGGATACTTCGCCACACCGGCGAGACGGTATTCGACGTTGGCGACGACGTAGCCCTTCTCCGCGAGCGCGAAACCGAGCGCCCGGAAACGTTCCTTGTCGCCCCCGGTCCAGCCGCCGCCATGCACAAGCACGCAGGCGGGCAGGACGGCGTCGCTCTTCGGGCGGTAAACGTCGAGCTTGAGCTCCTGCTCGCGCGTCTTGCCATAGACGAGATCGAACTCGGCCTTCAGCGTGGCAGGCGGCTCGGCCGGCGTTTGGATCCGCTGCGCCCCCGTCACCTTGCCCACCTTCGCTGCCTTGCCTGCGTCAGGTTGCTGGGCAAAGGCAAGGCTGGTGATCAAAGCGAAAGCGAGCAGGGCGAAAAGTTTCATGGGCGGTGAGAACGATGCGCCCAGTGACTCCTTATCGTCGGTTCCTCCGGCGGCATGAGCAAGAGGCTTGCGCAGAAAGGAAGGGCTTTCGGAGTTCAGAAACGGTTGAGTCTGCCGGACTGACCGCTCATCTTGCGGAGCAAGATGGCCACTTTGCTTCGCTTGCTCGGTGCTGATAAAAGCATTGGCAGGTTTCTTTGCGGACGTTCAAGACCAAGGGGCTTGTGTCATGCAGCCCAGGGGTGCCGAGCGACTGCGAGCGCTCTCCTGGGAACCCCGCATCACACCCGATCCCAGTCCGATCACGAACCCCCTCGGGGTTCCGTCCAAGCGGTCAATCCTGTAGCCGCGCGTCGTCTTCACCGCGCCCCAGACGGGACCCCGATGGGGTCCTCCATCGGAATACGCCAAGGCTCACCTTTCCCCAGGAGAGGCCGCTGCGCGACCACTCCTGGGCTGCATGACCGGACCCCGTCGGGGTCCTGAAGATCCGATGGGCTTGATGGATCCAGCGAACCCTCAAGCCCAAGGGGCGTGTGCACCTTTCTCGGCCTTCGTCTTCGGCCCCAACGCAGCGGGTCCCTACCAGACGGATCAGCGAATCACCCACGGGCCGCGAGGCTGGCGGCAGCAAAGTGGCCATCTCGCTCCGTCGAGATGAGCGAAAGACTTGCGCAGGCACGCAGCACTTTCGAGCTACAAGAACGTCCGGCTGGAGGAAGCGGTATGCCGGCTTGATGTCGCCTGGACACAGACAGCTTGGTCATCGTGAACGATGAACCTTGCGGGACATGCGGCTCCTTTGCTTCGCATGAATCGCATCACTCCACCACCGGCACCACCAGCCGCGAGGGATGTTCGGCGTCACAATAGATGCGGTTGGTTTGCTTCACCTTTTCGCCGGTTTCGCTCCAGGGCTGGGCGGTGCCTGGGTTCACGTCGAAACGGGGGAAATTGCTGGAGGTGATCGTCACGCGGACGCGGTGGCCGGTGTTGAAGATCTGGCTGGTGGACCAGCAGTCGATGCTGACCTCCTCGACCTGACCGGGCGTGAGCGGCTCGGGCTTTTCGCGGCTCTTGCGGTAGCGCAGGCGCTGGATGCCCTCGGCGATGAGCATGCTGCGGCCATCAGGATAGACGTCGCAAAGACGCACAGAGAGGTCGGTGTCGGCGGCGCTGGAGGAGATGTAGATCTTCGCGAAAATCCGGCCGGTGACCTCGACGGGTTTGTCGAGCACGTCGCTGCTGAAAACGAGCACGTCCTCGCGGCTCTCGACCTTCCGCTGGTCCATCGAGCCGCGGTCGAGGGTGAGATTGTGCCCGCCGAGGGTGGGACAAGGGTTCGCAGGATCGAAGGTGTATACGTGCGGTGCGGCGGCGGCGCTGGGTTTTTCGAGGCTCAACCGGCGGTCGCCGGTGAGATAGACCGCGGTCTCTTTCGCGGGAATGGGCCAGTCATTGGCAAAACGCCATTCGTTGCCTGGCGCGCCGGGCGTGGCGGTGTCGCCCATGACGTAATAGGCCACGGCAGGCTCCTTCTCGGCGCCGTTGTCCACCCCTTTCAGGTGATGGGCAAACCAGCGCAGCGGATCGTACTGGACGGGCACGCGGGTGGCGTTGGGAAACGTCAGCTCACCGGCGGGCATCTTGCCGATGGCGTGCGTCCACGGGCCCATGACGAGCTTCTGCGCGCCTTTGGCACCGGGCGCGCCACGCTGCTGGCGGCCGACGAATTCATCCAGGGTGCCCTGCGCAAACATGTCGAACCAGCCGCCGACATGCACGGCGGGCACTTTCATCTGCGCATGCCGCGTGGCGGTTTCGAACCGTGTCCAGTAGTCATCGTAGCTCGGATGCGAGCGCATGAGCTCGAGCGCCTTCGGATCGAACTTGTTGCCGGTGGTCCAGTTTTCGACATCGGCCTTGCGAAACGCGCTGCCGATGTAGGTGCCGTCGGAGTACAAGCTCGCGGCGGCGACGCTGATGTACTGTGCCTTCAGATCCTCCGGTGCGGCACCGGCGAGGAGGTTCTGCGTGATGCCGCCCGCGCTGCCGCCGATGGTGGCGATGCGACCATCGCACCACGGCTGCTGCTTGATCCACGCAAGCGTGTCCACGCCGTCCTGATGCTCGCTCCAGCCGCAGCCGTGGAAGGGCAGGTTCTCGCCCTGAGAATCGAAACGTCCGCGCATGTCCTGGATGATGAAGGCATAGCCGTCATTCACGAAGCTCACGGCGTCCTTGCCGCGCTTCACACGTCCGTAGGGCGTGCGGGTGAGCACGACGGGAAACGGGCCGTCTCCCCGCGGCAGATACAGGTCGGTGGCGAGCAGCGTGCCGTCGCGCATGGCGATCTTCTCGGTCTTTTTTTCGGGGGGCTGGGCAAAGCGTGCCACGGCCTGCAGCCAGGCCTCGGAACTGACACTGCCGTCCTTGGCCGCACGGGCAAACATCGCCTCGATCTGCTGCGACCACGCCCCGCCATAGGTCGTCTTCACATGCTCGACCGCCCGTGCCTGCTCAGCCGTGTCGAGCATGCCGCTCTGGTCGCTGTCCGCCTTGGGAAACAGCGCCCGCATCTTCGCGGCCAGCGCCTCATCGGCGGAGGCGTGGCAGGAGGCCAGAAGGAATGGCAGGGCGATCAGGCGGATAAGCGGATGCATGGGCAGTGAAGGAATGATGTGTGGCCTGAGTGGCTTGGGCTCGCGCGTTGTATGACAGGCGAGCTGATTTGGATCAGAAGCGATGTGAATGGGCCAAGCAATGTGGTGCTGTTGCCCCGCGAGAGGAGCGCCAGCAAAGTAGCCATCTTGCTCCGCAAGATGAGCGAGCGGCTTGCGCTGGCACGCTGAACTTTCGAGCTACGAGAACGTCGGGCTCGGTGGAGCGAGACGGCAGCTTGGTTTCCGCAGGGCGCGAACGGAGGGCTTGCGCCAGCATGCAGACTGCTTGGTCATCGTGAACGGTTGAGCTAGTGAAGCGTCCAGCTCATCTCGCGGAGCGAGATGGCTACTATGCTTCGCCTGAGCGCTGCCGGGGGTTTGCGAAGAGGGCTGGGCTTTGCGGGCGCGGTTGGTCATGAGCTGTTTGTCAGACGGATCCATAGTCGCATGTCACTATGCCAGGACAGCCCCGGATGAGCGCCAGCAAAGTAGCCATCTTGCTCCGCAAGATGAGCGAACGGCTTGCGCAGGCACGCTGAACTTTCGAGCTACGAGAACGTCGGGCTCGGCGGAGCGAGACGGCAGCTTGGTTTCCGCAGAGCGCGAACGGAGGGCTTGCGCCAGCATGCAGACTGCTTGGTCATCGTGAACGGTTGAGCTAGTGAAGCGTCCAGCTCATCTCGCGGAGCGAGATGGCTACTATGCTTCGCCTGAGCGCTGCCGGGGGTTTGCGAAGAGGGCTGGGCTTTGCGGGCGCGGTTGGTCATGAGCTGTTTGTCAGACGAATCCATAGTCGCATGTCACTATGCCAGGACAGCCCCGGATGTGCGCAAGCAAAGTAGCCATCTTGCTCCGCAAGATGAGCGAACGGCTTGCGCAGGCACGCTGAACTTTCGAGCCACGAGAACGTCGGGCTCGGCGGAGCGAGACGGCAGCTTGGTTTCCGCAGAGCGCGAACGGAGGGCTTGCGCCAGCATGCAGACTGCTTGGTCATCGCCGAGGCTTGGGCTTTCGGAGCGTCCATCTCATCGCGCGGAGCGAGATGGCTGCTTTGCAGTCGCCGGTTCGAGCGATCACTTCGCAAAGACCTTCTTCAACCACTCGTCCACAACGGGCGTGGCGGGATAAGCGGGATCACCGAGGCGCCGATTGATTTCGGCATGTCCTTGCAGTCCGCTGCCAGCGAAGCCGCGCACCTCCGCCCTTGTGCCTGCGGCTTGCAGCGCCTCACCAAGCGCCCTGGACTGCGCGGTACCGTCAACGCGCTGCACATGCAGGATCAGGAAGGCGGGCGCATTCGGCGCGGCGGCATGGTGGGTGGGCGAGAGCTCAAGCTGGCGCGGTTTTTGGCCGCCAAAGGCCTGCTGGTAGGTGTCCTGCATGAACTCACCGCCCTCGGCGATCTGGCGTGGCACGTCGTAGCAGGCGCCATCGAGCGGAATGACACCGCGGAGCGACTTCGGGCCGAGACCGGCCATTTTCAAATACTGCAGGTCCGTGCCCACCAGCGCGGAAAGATGCGCCCCGGCGCTGTGTCCCATCAAAACCACACGCGTGGCGTCGAATCCAAGCGGCACCGCCTGCCGGAGGAGGTGCGCAAGCGCGGCCGCCACATCCTGCGCCTGCTGCTCGACCGTCGCGGCGGGCACGAGTCGGTAGTTGACCGACGCGAAGCCATAACCTTGCGCGAGGTAGTGCGCAGGCTTGTGCTCGCCGGTGGCGTTGCGCTTGTCACCCCGCTTCCAGCCGCCGCCATGCACAAACACCACCAGCGGCGAGCCTGGGTTCGCCGGACGCCAGTAATCGAGCTTTTGCAGCGGGTCGCCGCCGTAGCTGAGTTCGACCGGGTTCGCCGTCTGCTCCGGTTCAGCGCGGCGCTCCGCCAGACGTTCACGCAAACGCCCGACCAGCGGCAGCCGCGCCTCTGCGGAGACGAGGGTGACAAGCAGGGCCAGGACAGGCAGTGACGTTTTCATCGCTGCTTGTAATGCACGAAACCGGAATTGGTTACGCGAAAATTTCGCGTGCTCATCTCGGCAGAGCGGGACAGCCACCCTGCTGGCGCCCCGTCACCGCCTCTCGATGTTGCGTCGCCACACTTCACTCTTTTCGTTAGTCTTGAACGTTCGCAGAGAAGCTGCCGATGGGTTCATCAGCGCCGAGCAAGCGAAGCAAGGTGGCCATCTTGCTCCGCAAGATGAGCGGGCAGTCCGGCAGACTCAACCGTTCACGAACTCCGGAAGTTCTTCCTCGTGGTGCAAGCCTTCTGCTCATCTCGACGGAGCGAGATGGCTACTTTGCTGGCGCCAGCCTCGGTGCCTGTCGATGATTCTTTGCCGCCCAGGTAGGCCCCGCTGCGTCGGGGCCGAAGAGAAAGGCCTTGGGCGGATGCGCAAAGCTCTTCGTCTCCCCCAAGCAGAGACGCGCCCCTCTTATGGCCGGATGAACAACACCTGCTTGTCCGCGAGCAGGCGTTCGCGCAGCCTGGTGTGATCCAAACTTTGCACCGACGTGCCGGCTTCCAGGGCCAGAACGGCGGCGGTGGCGGCGGACTGGGCAGCGGCCATGAAGGTGAACTCGATGCGATAGGCTCCGTAGGCCACGTAGCTCGATGACGGGCAGGTGGGGCTAAGCAGGTTCGTGCATTCGGCGGCTTTGGGCACGAGGCAGAGATACGGGATGCCGCAGGGGATCCAGTCGGGCTCTTTGGAGACATTGAAAACCGCGCCTTCATTCCACACGCGACCTTCCTTCACGAGGCAGCGGGCGCTGTGGAAGTCCGGTGGCCACCAGATCATGCCAACGCTGTCATTCACGGGCTCGGGGTTCGCTTTGCGCAGATGCGCCTCGGTGAGAACGAAGTCGCCGATCATGCGGCGGCCGTTGCGGACATAAAAGGCACGTGGCCAGCCGCCATTGTCGGTGAACTCATCCTTGCACAGCCCCCACGCGGCCCAGGCCTCGCGCTGCTTCGCGGGCACGGCCTCGTCGTGCGCCATGAACCAATACAGCCCCTGCATGTAGTCGCGGCTCTCACGCAGCATCGTTTCGCGCTCGGCATGGCTCGCGATGGGATAGCGATGATTCCAACCGGTGAAATTGGAAGCCAGCGAGTGCCAGGTGCCGGGATCGGTTTTGCCATTCGGCACGGCGGCGTGTGGCGGGCTGATGACGCCGCCCGCGGCGAGGTAGCGTCGCTGCATCTCGTAGTGCGCCGGATTGTAGCTCGCGGGCCTATCGATGGGGATTCGGTTCTTCGCGTCCTTCGTGAGGCAGAGGCGGAAGCAGTAGCCCTGGATGCTGTCATCCGCCGCGCCGTGCTCGCCGAGCGGTGTGTCCTGCACGCCAAAGATCAGGCCGCTCTTCGGATCGCCGGGCGTGCGATACGGGTCGATGGGCTTGTCGTGCTGCTTGTGCGTCGTGTCGGTGCGGATGCCGTTGTTCGTCTCGCCATACTTCGCATTGCCCTCTCGCCCCACGGCAAAGCTTAGGCCCGCGAACGCCAGCAGGTCGCCCTCATAGGTCGCGTCGATGAACATCTTCGCCTTCACCTCGGCCCCGTTTTCAAAATGGAGTGACGTGATGCGCGTGCCGTCCTTCGTCACGCCGTTCGTTTCCCTTAGCCGATGCCCGCGCAGCACGGTGATGCTCGCTCCCTTCACCCACGCCTCCCAAACCGCCTCCGCCACATGCGGCTCGAACCGCCACAGCTTCGTGTCCTTCCCCTTCGCCGCCAGCATCGCTTCAAACGCCGCCGTGCGACCATACGCGGCACTCAGGCGTCGATAAAACTCCAGCGCCAGCCCGCCGACTGCCGGGCTGTTTTGAAACGGCTGGTTGTCGATGTCCGTGCCGCCGAGTCCCTCCACGCTCATGCCGCCAAGATGCTGCCCCGCCTCCGTTAGGACGACCTTCTTGCCCATCTTCGAAGCCTGCACCGCTGCGATTACGCCTGCACTCGTGCCGCCGTAGATGCAGAGATCGGTTTCGGTCGTCGCTGCATGGCAGGCGAGTGACAAGGACGTGGTGAAGACAAGGAGCAGAGATTTCATGCGGTGCGTTACTAGGTCAGAGATCACCGCTTTTGGACACGGGAATCTCGTGAAGGCCATCAGCAAACCATGCCCAGCATGGGCTCGACGTTCATCGCCTTTGTGTTGGCTTCTGGGCCGTGATGATTCGGCTAAAGCCGAAACTACTTTGGACAGCGAAGACCTACTTGCGCTTCGGTTTCGTGCGAGCTGGCGCATCTGGCAGCTTGTTGCCATCCAGCGTGATCTCTTTCGTCGCATCAAGGCCGAGCACGCGGCTTTGACTCGTGGCATCGGGCTGGGTGTGGGGTTCGGGATTGGTGAGGGTGTTGCTTTTCACGGTCACGCGGGTGCTGTGGCGGAGGAGGATGGCTTGGCGGTCGGCTTCGTCGTTGGGGCGGGCGAGGAGGGTGGCGCGGACGGGGGAGTTGATGATGTTGTTTTCGATGCGGGAGTCTTGGATGCCAATGAGGTTCATGGCGGGGCCGCCGCTGCGGGTGATCGTGTTGCCGGTGATGATGAGGCGCTCGATGGGCGGGGTGCCGAAGCCGCCTTGCGCATTGTGCGAGTGGGCCTCGATGGCGGGCTGGTGAGGGCGTGAGCTGACATCAACAAAAATGTTGTCGGTGAGGGTGATGTCGCTGGGGATGCCGCCGACGAGGCCCATGCCGGTGTTGAGGCTGATGTTGCTGCCCATGCGGGTGAAGGCGCAGCCGCGCACGAGGCCGGGACCAGACATGATGAGCAGGCGCTGGAAGTTGTCCTCCCAGCGGCAGTTTTGCACCATCCAGCCCGCGCATTCGTGGTCGAGCCACTCGGCCTGCCCTTCGGCAAAGGGCGTGGCGTCTTGATCGAGGGTGAGTTGGTAATCGTGGTGCGAGATGAGCTTCGCCTCGCCGAGCAGGGCACCGTTTTTGCGATGGATGAAGCGCAGGCGGTCGCCAGGGCGGGCGTTGCGAAGCGTGGGAAGCAGCGCGCCGTTCATCTCCAGCGTGACCTGTTTGCCGGACACGGATTTCACCTTGCCCCAGATGCCGTGGAAGTTCTGCAAATCATCGGCGGTGTGCCGGATGGTGACGTTGTCCATCACGCAGCCGTAGCGCGTGGAGCGGCAGAGGAAGCCGTCCGCGCCCTTCCACTGGCTGGTGCCGGGTCGCGGGCCGAAGTAGCAGTCCTTCCACAGATGCGCGCCATCGCCGCCGCTCTCGCTGGGTCCGCCTTTGGCCACATAAACGCTCACGCCGTGCAGGGTGATGTTCGCCGAATCATCGAGCACGATGGCCCCCGCGCCGGTGTAGAGGCAGGAAAGGCCGTCGCCCACACGCACCACGCCGAGGTCGCCATAGGCACGCTCCCAGTTCGCATCGTGAAGGCGCTCCATGAGCTGCGGTTCGAGCATGTTCACCCAGTAACGCCCGCCGTCGGAGGGTGTGATGTCTTTGTAGCGCAGTTTCCGCACACCGGCCTGCAGGTCGTAGAGCGGCACGCAGAAGCGCCCGTCACTTTTGAAAGGAAACAAGCGCTGCTCGTCGGCCCCCTTGTAGCTCGTGGGCACCACCACGCCGGGCGAAGGCTGGATTTCAAAGCGATTGCCCTCGCGGTCGATGCGCGTGATGCGGCCCTCAATGCAGCCACGTGTGCCACGGTCGATGATAGCACCGCGCAGGACGATGTTGCGGCAGTTGCGAAAACCCACGCAGCGATGCCCCGGCGGCATTTGCTTGTCATCCAGGTCGAACCAAAACGTCGCGCCCGTGGCATCGATCACAAAGGGATGCTCGGCATCGCGCTGCAGGTTCTCAACGCCGAGCGGGTAGATCACTTTCGCCCCCTGCCAGCGCTCCTGCCCAAAGCGATAATCCCCCGGCGGGATGCGCACGCTCTCCGCACCACTCTCAAACGCCTTCATCACCATCGGCATCACGCCTTTGCCCAGCTCCCGCTGCGCCTCCTTCTCCGCCTCGGTGAACTGCGGCCCGGCGGGCAGGTCAAAGCTGAAGCGATACTCCGCTGACGGTAGCGCCTTCGATTCCAAGATCACGCGTTGATGCGGCGAGAGATGATCGCGAGAATCGGCGGCGTGGAGCGAGGCGAGCGGAAGAGCTGCGAGGATTAGAAGCGTGTATCTCATGAAAGTGGCTGCGGCTTTAGCCGCATTCAATGCATACACTTCGGCTGAAGCCGAAGCCACTTTGTTACTTCAATGTCTTCATCGCTTTCTTGCCCAAATCATCCACGAGATCGGCCAGATAGCTCCAATATGCTTCTTTCTCGATCGTATCGCGGATCGTGGCAGCGGGCAGAAAGCGACGCATTTCCTTCATGAAATCCTCGCGCATCACGGGCTGTATTCGCAGGGCAGCCGTTCGCTCCGTGAGCAAGGTCACGAACTCCGCCTCCTCATGCTGGTGATCGCGGATTTTGAGCGGTATGAGCTGGGTCGGAAGCTCAATGGCTTGCTGAGTGAGCCAGGCGATGTCCCACAGGTCGCGGTTCTTGATCCGGTTCTCGCGGAAGGCGAGCGCGATGACCTTGTCGGCCAGGATTTCCTCGCGGCTCTGCGCTTGGAGGATAAGCCCCGAGGTGCCGAGGTCGATGCCGTAGAGATTGCGCAGCATCATCGGGCGCGGGTCGTGGCTGGGGACGGCGCAGATGTCGAGGTGGATGCGTTGCGCGGGCAGATGGCGTTGGCCCGGAAGAGTCTCGATGGTTAGCTTCCAGGTGGAAACCTTGCCACCCGTTTTCACGGGCTCGCTGACCGTCACAGGCAGGCCGTAGCGGGTTTGCAGCCGTTCCGTCAGCACGCGGGCGAGGTCGGCGAGATCACGCTTCTTGAAGCGACTGCCACCAGTGAAATCCAGGTCTTCACTGAGTCGAGCAGAGCCGTAACAGACCCGCAGGCAGGTCCCACCGATGAAGGTCAGTCCGGCGAGCAATCCAGCCTCGCTCATCTCCCGCAGAATGTCGTGATGCAGCAGTTCCTTCTCCACCACGGGACGCAGGGAGGTAAGTTCCGCACGCGAACGCAGCGCTTCATTCACGAGCTGGTCAAACAAGCTCACGCGCCACCTCCTCATCCACGAGTTCCAGGCTGCGGCGTGTTGCCTTCATGTCACGCAAGGCCTGCCGCACCGAGGCACGCCACAGCCGCCGCTCCGGGTCATAGGCCAGTTCAGCGCTCACGTCATCCGGGCGCTGCGCCGTATGCACAAACTCGATATGCCCATAGTCCCCGCAATCCACCACATGACTGCGCCCTGAGGTCATGACGCTGATCCAGTTCATCGGCACCTGCGAGATCACCCCTGCATCGCTCAGCACCGTCTCAAGGCTGAGGTAATTGAATTCACCCGCTCGCAGCCGAGCCGCCGCATGAAAAAGCACGTTCCCCGCCGGATAGTCCGGCACGGGATAAAGGTAGATCCCCCGGCACACCCGCTTCAGCACCCCGGCCTTGGTCGCTCGCGACAGCAAGACAGCCAGTTGCCCACACTCAGGCACCGCCGCCGCCAAGTCCGAAGGCGCAAACACACAGTGCTCCCGGTCCGCCAATGTGCGGAGAGCTTGATCGAGTTGCCGGAGCGGCTGCATGGGTCTGACTCTACAAAAGATTGCACAAAGTGCAATCTTTTGTGCATTTAGAGGTAAGGCAAAAGAATGCAGGCAGGAGAATGAGATTGGTTCGAGTTACCCTTTTGCCCCCATCTTCTGCTGTTTTCGATTCATCGGATCGGCACTCGGAATCAATGGCTCCACTTCAGTCACTAGCCCTTGGTGTCGTTGGAATCGCTCGCAAACTCGCGATGAAGTGATCAGCCTTTAGCCTCTGCGCCACGATTCATGGTTCTGAAAACGATCAAACGATTCACCCTTTCCCCGATTCTAGTGATCCTCATTGCGGGGGTGGGGATGCTGCTTTCCTCCTGCGCGGAGTTTGGTTCCCGCAAACATTTCCAGGTCCCGGATCAGCTCCCTCTGCTTCAAATCCTTGTGCCGCTGGACGCCAGTTTTCAAACGAAGACGGCACCTTCAGGCGCGTCTCAATCGGCTCAACTTCTGGTGGGACTCATGGTCCCGGTCACAGAGGATGGCTACTGCCTGACGGCGGCGCACAACCTGGGAAAGGGCGACGCCATGAAGCAGTTCGAATCCCAAATCGGCCAGCACCAGTATGGCAGCAGTTACACGCTCGTGGATGCGAAAAAGAACCACCGATCGCCCTTCATTCGCATGGAACGGGGCAGCAATTGGATCGTCACCGCAGATAAAAGGGGCCATCTGGCGTCCCATCGATTCGTGTCCAGTGAAGGCGGAAACCGCCGGGTCAAGATGATGCTGCCAGAGTTGGATCCGAGCCAATTTCAAGCATTCAAGAACCATTCCGACCAACGTGATACGGTGCTCTGCGTGCGGTTGCGTGAGATCAAGGTCTGGCCTGAGGACGATCTGGCGTTGGTGAAAGTCCCGTTTGCCACGCCTTCGCACTTTCCTCTTTGCGGGCGGCAAACGGCGGAAGGAGAGCCTCTCATGATGCTGATCAATCCGGGGTTGCACCAAGGCACGATCAATCATGTGACCCACCGCATTGCCTGGCCTACGGACTTGGACTTGCCTTTGAAGTTCGCAACCTTCAACCCCATGTCGCTAGCCGGCCTGGAAATCAGTGAAGAGGGTGACAGTGGAGGACCTGTCATCAATCGCGAAGGCGAGTTGGTTGGGCTCTTTGTGGCGTCAGGCAAAGCGAACCATGGCCGTTCCGTGGATTTGGCCGTTAGAATTCAGAAGGGCCCCATTCTGAATGCGATTGAAAAGTCCAGGAAGACAGCGTCTGGCTTTTCCCGAGCCGGTATCAAGTGACCCTTTCGGGCTTCATGGAAAAAGTGGCGGAGGCGGAAGACGAGACCACTTTGGTAAATCTCGACAACTGCTGGTCAAAAACGGCCAAGCTGCCGATCAAAACCAATAAAGCCCACTTTGCCGATACTGGGGGAGGTATAGAAGGTGCCAATGCCTTGAGCGTCCTTTGGCGTGAAGAAGTCTCCCGGAGGCATGTGGTAGAAATCACTGAGGGACCTCAAACAACGTCATCGTTCTCGCCATGACGTCCTGCACGAAGCTGAGCGGCACTTTGCAGATGGGTTGCCATTGCCGCTCTTTCCAGTCTTGGGAGCGGACGTGATCACAGAGAACGACACCACCCACGGGAAGACCGGCAGGGACGGCGAGTTCGAAGGGGTAGCCTTTGACCCTGCTGGTGATGGGGCAGAAGACGGCAAGCCCGGTCTTCTCGTTGTAACGGGTGTGGCTGAGAACGATGGCGGGGCGACGCCCCGCTTGCTCGCGGCCTGCCTGAGGATCGAACACCAGCCAGCCGATGGTGCCGAGTTCGGGAACGGGTGGGCTTTTGGTCTTCATGAGGGAAGGATCTCCCTCCCAACGTCCGCGCCCCACTCCGTCGCGGGATGGAGGTTTTCAGGTGTCACCTGACTGAGCAGGTCGTCGAGGCTGATCTTCTTCGGAGCGGCCTTCACCGTGAGTCCTGACGCACCGACTTTGAGCGTCACAAGGTCGCCCTCTTTGACGTGAATCTGCTTCGCGACGGCGAGGGGGATGCGCAGTGCCAGGCTGTTGCCCCATTTTTGAATCGTGGCTGTCATGTTTCTACAATGAGGCTACCTGAGATCATTGTCAATCTTGCGGGCATTGATGTTCGGCACGGGTGGACCTGCCATGATGCTGCGATGACTGGAAAAGTGGCTGCGGGTTCGCTTCGCGGCTTCGCAGTAGCCGCATCAGATGGCGGGTGATTCGGCTAAAGCCGAAGCCACTTTGGAAAGCTCACCAGCATCTTCACTTCTTCACGGCTTGGAGCGGCGCGAGCGTCTCATGCAGCCTTCGCTGCATCTCGGTGAGCCGGGGGCGATGGTTTTCATCTCGGGCGAGGTTGTGCCACTCGTGGGGATCGTTCGCGATGTCGTAGAGTTCTTCATCGCCGTTGGCGTAGCGGAGGTAGCGCCAGTCGCGGGTGTTGAGGGCGTGGTTGCCGGGGTCGAGGGTCGTCAGTGTCACAGAAGTTGTAGCGATGAAATTATCTGAGAAGAGTCTGGGATGCAGGTGTATCGAATCAAACCCCAAACGTTTCGCAGTTCTTCTTGATTCAACATCTGCCACACAAATCGCCATGACCGAAGAACTCACCATTCTCCGAGACATCACGACCCGCCTGGATTCGGCGGGGATCGACTACATGCTCACGGGTTCGGTGGCGCTTGCCTGCCATGCTCAGCCGCGAATGACTCGTGACATTGATCTCGTTGTGGCCTTCTTTCTAAAGGATGCGGCCCGGATTGCGGAAGTGCTGGGAAGTGGCTACTACGTCTCACCGGAAGCTGCACGCGAGGCGGTGCTTCATCAAAGCAGCTTCAACGCGATCCATGAAGCCACCCTGATCAAAGTGGATTTCATGGTGAGGAAGCGAGAAGACTACCGAGTGCATGAGTTCGCCCGGCGCGTCAGGGTGCAGTTGGCGGATTTTGAATTGTGGGTGGTGAGCAAAGAGGATCTGATTCTCTCCAAACTGGAGTGGGCGCGCGAGTCTATGTCCGAAAGGCAGCTCAGCGATGTCGAGAACCTGATTGCCACCGGCTGCGATGAGGCGTATCTACGCACATGGTCAGCCGCATTGAACCTGACAGATATGCTGACACGGGTTTTGCCGTGAAGGACACGCCGCCGGAGATCAACCGGAGGCTATTTGACGCAATGATGCGCAAAACACCTGCCGAACGTCTGCTCATGAGCCTGGACATGATGGCGACGGCGCGGGAGCTGGTCATGCAGAGCATCCAGCGCGAGTCTGGCACGGTTTCGGAGGCTGAGGTCAAGCGTCTCGCCTTTGTGCGGCTTCACGGGGTGCCCTGTCCTTGGTAAGCATGTCTGGCTTGTCATTGCGGCTCACCTAACAGTGACTCATCACTTCCTTGCAGCCCCCAGCGGCGCGAGCGTCTCATGCAGCCTTCGCTGCATCTCGGTGAGTCGGGGACGATGGTTTTCGTCTCGGGCGAGGTTGTGCCACTCGTGGGGATCGTTCGCGATGTCGTAGAGTTCTTCATCGCCGTTGGCGTAGCGAAGGTAGCGCCAGTCGCGGGTGGTGAGGGCGTGGTTGCCGGGGTCGAGGGTCGTCAGCACGGCCCGGTCGGTTTTCAAATCGGGATTCGCGAGCCAGGGCGCGAGCGAGATGCCGCTGAGGCCCTCTTTGGCAGGCAGGCCGCAGAGTTCGATGAGCGTGGGATACAGATCGACGAGGCTCACGGGCTCGGCGCACGCTTTGCCACGCACGGCCTCGGCTCCGCGTGGCGGCACGATGATCAGGGGCATGCGCGTGCTCTGTCGCCAGGCGGTCCACTTGCCCCAGTGCTGCTTGTCGCCGAGCTGCCAGCCGTGGTCGCTCCAAAGGACGATCCAGGTGTTTTCCGCGAGCGGCGAGGCATCGAGCTTCTCAATAAGGCGACCGATCTGGCGATCCACGAAGGTGACGCAAGCGAGGTAAGCGCGGACGGCCTCGCGCCATTGCTGATGCTTCACCACGAGGTCGTGCGTGCCTGCGGTGAGGGGATCGAGCGCGAACTGCCGCGCCAGCGCGCCGACATCACCGAGGTCATCGGCTTTCACCTCGGGCAGGACGATCTGATCCACGGGCGGCAGCGAGTCGAAGTCCTGCTGCGGCGCAAAGAGCGGAATGTGCGGGCGGTAGTAGCCGACACCGAGGAAGAGCGGCTTTGAGCGTGGTGCGTCGAGCTTTTGCATGGCCCAGTCCGTGATGCGTGCGTCGCCCATCTCGTCATCGCGGACCGCGACGGGGCCCCAGTCAAAGGACTCGCCTTCTTTGCGATCCGCGTTGCGCTCGCTGGTCAGGCCGTTCAGCGGCAGCACCCAATCGCGACCACCGGGGCCGCTCTTGATGACGTGGCGCGGGTTCTCGGTGCCTTTGCTCGGCAGCTCATCCTCCGTGTAGCTGGCGATCTCTTGCGTGAAGGGGCTCCAGCGCTGCTCGGTCTCGAAGTAGTCGTCAAAGTATCGTGGTCCCTTGGCGTGGTAGATCTTCCCCGTGCCGAGGGTTTCATAGCCCGCGGCGGCAAAGTGCAGCGGCAGTTGCAGTTCCTTCGCCGGTGGCTTGCCCTGCGTCTTGCCCCAATTGCTGAAGACGCCCGTTTCATCGGGATAGCGACCGCAAAGCACCGCCGTGCGTGAAGCCAGGCACACCGGCGCGGCACAGTGCGCATTCGTGAAGAGCACGCCGCGCTCCGCCAACCGGTCCATGTGCGGCGTGTGCGTCTGCGGATGACCTTTCATGCAGCCGATCCAGTCATTGAGATCATCCACGGCGATCATGAGCACGTTCGGACGCGGTGCGTGCTGCGCAGGAAGGGACGACGCGGCAAGGAAGCTCGCGGCGAGAGTGAGACGAAAGAGAGCAAGGCGCATGGGCAGCCTTGGAACGCGGGAAACCGTGCCATCTACCGCAGCGATCCGACTTTCCGTGTCATGCCACTTTATCGAATTTTCGCCAGCCTGCCCAATTCCTCCGCGCTCAGCGCCCGGTCAAACACCGCCACGCCGCCGATCCAGCCGGTGAAGCCGACGCTGCGGCTGCTGTGGATCACGCGGCCGATGGTGAAGGGGCCGCCGCTTTGCGCGTCTTTTGGCATGTAGAGATCATGGGGATACCACCAGGGATTCAGTCGGAGAGCCACGAGATCACGGGCGACCTCTTTTCCGCCGCGCAGCGTGACTTCGATCTTCGTGAAGCGATGCTCGCGCAGCTCGACGCGTTCATCGGCGGACTCGCGGAGCACTTTCACTCTCAGCGGCTCGTCTTCGGGCGGGTTGTAGTATTGATTGTTCGGGAAGGCCTCGTCCTCGCCGTCTTGTTTGCCCGGCAGCTTCGCGTAGTGGCCCTGCATGTAGGCGTTGTAGGCGGAGGAGATGAGCTTGTCCTTCTTCGGGTTGTCGAGCCAGCGATCACCGGAGACGCCGTTCAACCAGCCGGTGAGTTCGTCCTTCTCATGATCAAAGGTCATCGCAAAGCACTGCCAGGACTTGTCGAGCACCTCGGCGGGCGAATCAGCCGGCACTTCGGGCGAGAGGTCGGCGGAGTTGCATTTGTGGAGGGCGTATTTGTTCAGAAAAGAACTCGCGCCGTTTTCCGAAACATGGCCACAGGCGCTGCCTTGCTTGTTCAGACCGGCAAAGAGCGCGTATTGCCGCTGCCCGCGCTCCACCTTCGCGATGGTGGTCGTGGTCTTCTCCTTCAAATCGGTGCCCTCATGCCAAATGCCCGCCAGCGCGTGGTTGCCACTCTCCCGGATCGCCCACACAACCACCGTGACCGACTTACCCGCGCCTTTGATGTCGAGTGGCGTGTCATGCAGCCGCGAGCGAGGCACGAAGAGGAAGGGGCGGAAGTCCGCGTCCGTTTCTTTGACGATGCGAATGGCATTTCCGAACGGTCCACGGCCCAACTGCGGAAAGTCCGCATACGTCGCCTCACGACCCGCGCCCCAGTAGTCCTTGATGTAGTTCGCGGCATCGAGCGGGTAGTCGGTCTTCGCTCCAGCGGGCACATGAGCCGTGAAACGCTTCTGACCGTCCGCTTCACGCTTCACGAAGTCCCAGAAGGCGACGAGTCCAGGCGTGCTCGTGACGGTGGTGACGGGCTCGGCAGCGAAAAGGCTGGTCGTGAAGAAAAGGAGAGGAAGAAGCTTCATGGGGAAGGGTTTCAAATTTCAGGTTCCAAGTTCCAAGTTTCAAGAATGGGGCGTTCGAAGGCATCTGGCAGCAGTCGGAACCTGAAACTAGAAGCTTGAAACGCTTATTCAGCCACCAACTGCAGCGCGTCCAGGATCACAAAGCCGTCCGTGCCGGCATTGCGCAGCGTGATCGTTGTTTCGAGGCCTTTTTGCAGCTTCACCCTGCCGATGCTGCGGAAAGCCTCGCCCGCCGGAAGCGGCTGCGTCTGGTCCACGAGCAACCCGACGGTTTCATCACCCGATTGAATCGTCAACGGCACCTTCGCCGCCCTCGTCTCATGCGCCGAATAGGCCATGCGCAGGTCGTAGCGGCCTGTCTGTGGCACCCGGACGCGAAACACCGCCACGCACTCGCCGTCGCCGCGGCTGTCATCGTGCAGGTAGCCCGTGCCGATGTGCGGCTTGAAGTTCGAGGAGCGGCTCCACGCGCCCTTCAGCTCCGCCTGTGCGTCATCGAGAACGATGCCGGGCAGTGTCTTCGGATCGATGCTCATCGCGCCTTTGGGTTCAGGAGGCACTTCGGCGAGAACGGGCAGGTCGAGCACCTGTTTCTGTGCCAGCAGGCGCTCACGCAGCGCGGGATACGGCAGCTTTTGCACGTCGAGATTCTGTTTCGTGCTCAAAGCCGCCGCGATGCCTGCGCTTTGACCGAGGATCATCCAAGTCGGCTCCACGCGGATCGACGACATCCCCACATGCGTGCAGGACAGCGCCACAGGCACGAGCAGGTTCGTGCACTCGGCGGCCTTCGGCGTGATGGCGCGATAGGGGATGTGATACGGATAACCATGTTTGCGACCGTTCATGCGCACCGGCATGATCGTGCCTTCATCGACGACGTGCTCCGCCGTGCCGACGCGCTGACAGTCGTGCGAGTCGATGGGAAAGGAAGACACGACGATGGCATCCTCCTTCTTCGGCTGCTCCATGATGTCTTTTTGCGACACGATGTATTCGCCAATCATGCGACGGCCCTCGCGCACATAAAGCTGCGGCGACCAGTGCCCATAGTCCGCGAACTCATCGCGGCACAGGCCCAGCTCGCCCATCTCCCTGCGGATGTGCTCCGGCACGGCGGCGTCGGTCGTGAGGAAGTGATAAAACTCCAGCGTGTACTGCCTGTGCGCCTCCCAGATCGCCGCACGTCCGGCTTCGTCCGCCTCGCTCCAGCCGTTGCAGGCGCCGACGAGACCCATCGAGAACTGCTTTCCGATGCCGTTGTTCGCGTCGAACTTGTCGCCCGGCAGCGGATACAGGTCCCAGGGCAGGATGGGCCGTTTCTCCTGCGCCAAGTAGCGTCGCACGACCTCAAACCGCGCCGGATCATAAATTGCCGGCCTGGGAAACGGCACGCGGTTCGCCGCGTCCTTCGTCACGCAGAGCCGGAAGCTGTAAACCATCACGTTCCTGTCGCCTTCATCCTCAGGGCCGGCATCGGCCGCGGTGATGAGCGGCAACAAAGTTCCATCCGCAGCGAGACCGGAAATCTTCATCTTCGCCTTCGGGTACTGCTTGCCGGCCAGCGATTCGCCGAACGCCTTTCTGCCCTCGCGACCGATTGTCCAGGTCACTCCGGAAGCCGCCATCAGGTCACCCTCGTAGGTGCCGTCGATGAACATCTTCGCCTCATACTCGCCACCGGAGGTGATGAGCTTTGTGATCCGCGGCCCCTCTTTCGTCACGGATTTCAGCACCTGGCGTGTCATCACCTTCACACCGGCCTCATCGAGCATCTCCTTCGTGATCCCTGCCGCCACATGCGGTTCGTAGGTCCAGGGCGAGTGGTCCTTCTCCTTCACCTGGTAAGGCAGCTTGATGCCACGCTTTTGGTAGTCCGCCTCCACACGCAGGTGCCACTCCTCAAAGAGCCCCAGCACGGTGCTGCGCACGGTCTGGTTGGAGTCGGAGAAGCAGAGGCCGCCGGTGTTCACGCCGCCGACATGTCCCGTCGGCTCCAGGAGCAGCACCGAGGCGCCTTCACGTGAGGCGGCAATCGCCGCGCAGAAGCCGCCCGGCGTGGCTCCATAAACAATCACGTCCGCCTGCGTGGCGGCCTGGAGGGAGGCGCAGAAGAAGAGCAGGCCGGCGGCGAGTCGTGTCATGGCCAGCACAAGGCGCCTCGCGCCGGCCTTTGGACAGGGTTTTGTTAGGCAGGCGCATCAGCGGTCCCCCAGGTCGAGCTTCTGAATTTCCCGGGGGACCTCCTCCTCCAGGTATTCCAGCAGGCTGCGGACGCGTTCGGAAAGCTGCTCATGGGAGGCATGGGCGAGGTGCAGGTCCACCGGCTCGATGTGCCAGTCGGGCAGGAGCTGAACGAGCCGTCCGGCGGCGATGTCGCGGGCGGCCATCCATTCCGGAATGGTGGAGAAGCCGGCGCCTTCGATGACCGCCTCACGCAGGGCCGTGACGGTGTCGAGCAGCATCACGGGCGCGAACTTCAGCTTCACCGTCCTGCCGCCCCGGTGCAGGTCCAGGCGGTCGCGGGCGTAAAAATGCGGCTGGAGAATGCCCAGCCAGGGCAGGCCTGCCAGATCCTCCGGCCGGCGCGGCGCGGCGTGTTCCTGCAGGAAGGAGGGAGCGGCGACCACCCGTCGGTGCAGCGCGGCGATCTTCCTGGAGGTCAGACGCCGGTCGGTGCTGCCACCGACCATGATGCTGCAGTCGAAGCCCTCCTTCACAAACTTGGTGGGCCGGTTGATCAGATGGAGCTCGGTGGTGACCTGCGGGTGCAGCCTGCGGAAACGCGAGAGCACACGGGAGATGATCCACTGCCCGACATCGACCACGGACACGATGCGCAGGTGGCCGCGAAGCGTGCGGCGTTCACCATGAAGGCGCCGGCCCAGCCTGTCGGCGAGGGCGATCAGCTCGCGGGCGTCGCCGAGCAGGATGCGGCCGGCCTCGGTGAGGCTCATGGTGTGGGTGTCGCGCCGGATGAGCAGCGCGCCGACCTGGGCCTCCAGGGCTGCGAGGTGACGGCTCAGTGTGGGCTGGGCCATGCCCAGGATTTTCGCGGCCGCCGAGATGCTGCCGGAGTCCGCGATCTGGACGAATTCGCGGATTTGCTGGAGATTGTCCAGGTTGGTCATGCATTGAATGTATAAGGCCTATGTCATTTCTGCACTGTTTTAGAGAGCCGGAGACCGTAATAAATACGACCTGCCATGTCCTCTGAAAGCCCCCCCTTTGCAATTCTGAGGCGTGTCCTGTGCCTGGGGATCGGCCTTCTGGCCGTGACCGGATGCAGGCCGCCCGTCCAAGGTCCGTCCGGAGCCGCGCAAGCCGCGCCGCCCGAGGTGACCGTTGCCAAACCCTTGGTTCGGCGCATGACGGACTGGGACGAGTTCAACGGCAGGCTCATCGCAAGGGAGACGGTGGAGATCCGGGCGCGGGTGTCCGGCTACCTGATGGAGGTTCATTTCAAGGAAGGCGCCGAGGTGAAGGCGGGCGACCTGCTGTTCACCATTGATCCCCGCCCCTATGAGGCGGCGGTGCAGCGTGCCGAGGCCGTGCTGGCTCAGGCGAAGTCGAATGCCGACCTGGCCAGGATCGAGGCCGAAAACGCCTCCAGGCTGCGCCAGGGGCAGGTCATCTCCATCGAGGAGTCCGAGCGCCGTTTGAAAAGCTCCGCCGGGGAGCAGGCGGCCATGCGGGCCGCCGAGGCGATGGTCACGGCCGCGAAGCTCGATCTCGAGTTCACCCAGGTGCGGGCGCCGATCAGCGGGCGAGTGAGCGACGCCCGCGTGACGGAGGGCAACCTGGTCACCGGCGGCACCAAGGACGCCACGCTGCTCACCACCATTGTGGAGCTGGATCCGATCTACCTCGACTTTGAGGCGGACGAGCGCTCGGTGCTGAAGTACCGGGAGATGCACCGGAGCGGAGAGCGCAAGAGCGCCCTGTTCAACCGCATCCCGGCGGAGATGTCCCTGATCAACGAGGAAGGATGGCCGCACAAGGGCGAGGTGGACTTCGTGGACAACCAGCTGAATCCCGGCACCGGCACCATCCGTGCGCGCTGCGTGTTTCCCAATGAGGACCGGCTGATGGCGCCCGGTTTCTTCGCACGCGTGCGCATTCCGGGCAGCGGTGAATATGAAGGCCTGCTGATCCGGGATTCCGCCGTCGGGGACGACCAGGGCAGCAGCTATGTGTGGGTGGTGGATGCGGAGGACAAGGCCGTGTACCGTCCGGTGAAGCTGGGCCCGCTGCTGGATGGCATGCGGGTCGTGCGTGAAGGTTTGAAGGCGGATGAGCGCATCGTCATCCTCGGGCTCATGAGCGTGCGCAACGGTGCGAAGGTCAGGCCCCTGCCCGCTGAAATGGCCGTCGAACCCGCGAAGCCGCCGAAACCATGAACTTCGCCCGCATCTTCGTGGACCGGCCGATCTTCGCGGCCGTGCTCAGCATCGTCATCACGATGCTCGGCGCCCTGGCCTATTTCGCGCTGCCCGTGGCGCAGTATCCCGAAGTCATCCCGCCCACCGTCGTCGTCTCGGCCTCCTACCCCGGCGCGGACGCCCGCACTCTGGCCGAGACCGTCTCCACGCCGCTGGAGCAGGAGATCAACGGCGTCGAGGACATGCTCTATGTGTCCTCCTCCTCGACCAGTGACGGCCGCGTGCAGATCACCGTCACCTTTCGTCTCGGCACGGACCTGGACAAGGCGCAGGTGCTCGTGCAAAACCGCGTGAACGCCGCCGTGGCCCGTCTGCCCGAGGAGGTGCGGCGGCTCGGCGTCGTGGTGAACAAGCGCTCGCCCGACCTCACGCTCGCGGCGCAGTTTTACAGCCCGGACGGCTCCCGCGAGGTGGATTACCTCAGCAACTACGTCACCCTGCAGATTCAAAACGAGATCGCGCGCATCCCCGGCGTCGCGGAGGCCTCCTCGCTCGGCGGTTTGGACTACTCGATGCGCGTGTGGCTCGATCCTGAAAAGGTCGCCGGCGTCGGCCTCACCGCCGGGGATGTCGTGCGCGCCATCCGCGAACAAAATGTGCAGGTGGCGGCGGGCTCCCTGGGCCAGCCGCCGGCGGCCGAGGGCTTGGAGTTCCAATACACGCTCACCGCGCCGGGCCGCTTGAAGAAGGCGGAGGAGTTTGGCGACATCGTGCTCAAAACCGGCACGCAGGGCGATGTTGTGCGCCTGCGTGATGTGGCACGCATCGAGCTCGGCTCCCGCGACTACTCCAGCAAGACCTACATGGACGGCTACAACGCCGTCTCCCTGCGCGTGTTCCAGCTTCCCGGCAGCAACGCCATCCAGACCGCCGACGCCGTCTACGCCCGGCTCGCTCAGCTCAAGGAGCGCTTCCCGCCCGGCATCGACTACCGCATCAACTACGACACCACCAAGTTCGTCCGCGCCTCGATCAAATCCGTGCTCACCACGCTCGTCGAAGCCGTGCTGCTCGTCGTTTTCGTCGTCATTCTTTTCCTGCAAAGCTGGCGTGCCTCCATCATCCCGCTGCTCGCCGTGCCCGTTTCCCTCATCGGCACCCTGGCCGTCATGCAGGCGTTCGGCTTCTCGTTGAACAATCTGAGCCTCTTCGGCCTCGTGCTGGCCATCGGCATCGTCGTCGATGACGCCATCGTCGTGGTCGAAAACGTCGAGCGAAACATCGCCAAGGGCCTCGCGCCGCGTGAGGCCGCCATCCAGGCCATGAAGGAGGTCAGCGGGGCCGTCATCGCCGTCGCGCTGGTGCTTTGCGCCGTGTTTGTGCCGACCGCCTTCGTCAGCGGCATCACGGGCCAGTTTTACAAGCAGTTCGCCCTCACCATCGCCGTCTCCACCGTCATCTCGGCCTTCAACTCGCTGACGCTCAGCCCCGCTTTGTGCGCCATCTTGCTGCAACCGCACGGCGCGAAGACGGATTTGCTGACAAAACTCATCAATCTCTTTTTCGGCTGGTTCTTCCGACTGTTTAACAAGGTCTTCGACTTCAGCGCCTCCCTTTACGCCGGACTCGTGCGCAAGCTCATCCGCCTCGCGCTGCTCGTCATTCTTGGTTACGTCGGCCTGCTCTTCCTCACGCAGAAAGTCTTCAACACCGTCCCCGGCGGCTACATCCCCGCTCAGGACATGGGCTACGCCATCGTGCTCGTGCAGCTCCCGGACGCGGCCGCCTTTGAACGCACCGACGCCGTCGTGCGCAAGATGGACCGCATGGCGCAGCAGATCCCCGGCATCGTGCACACCTTCGCCATCTCCGGCTACTCCTCCGTGCTTCAGGCGAACCAGCCCAATGTCGGCGCGGCCTTCCTGGTCTTCGATGAGTTCGACAAACGCAAGTCGCCCGAGATGAAGGGCGACCGCCTGCTCGCCAGCATCCGCGAAAAATTCGCCACCATTCAGGAAGGGCGCGTGCTCGTGCTGCCGCCGCCGCCGCTGCGCGGCCTTGGCAACGCCGGCGGCTTCAAGATCCAGGTCCAGGACCTCAACAACGCCGGGCTCGACGCCCTCGAGGCCGCCACGCAGAAGCTGCTTGCCGCCGCGCAGGACGAGCCGGGCCTCATCTCCCTCGTCACCGGCTTCCGCGCCCGCACGCCGCAGTTCAAGCTCGAGATCAACCGCGCCCAGGCGAAGACCATGGGCGTCTCGCTCGCCGACCTGAACGAGGCCCTGCAGGTCTATCTCGGCTCGGTCTATGTGAACGACTTCAATTTGTTCGGCCGCACCTACCAGGTCACCGCGCAGGCCGATCACGAGTTCCGCAAGGACCCCTCCGACGTCTCGCGCATCAAGATCCGCAATCAAAACGGCGGCATGGTGCCGCTCGGAGCCCTGGTGAAGGTCGTCAAGACCGGCGGGGCCGACCGGGTGCAGCGCTACAACCTCTACTACTCCGCCGACATCAACGGCAACACGCTCCCCGGCGTCAGCTCCGGCCAGATGATCGAAAAGATCGAGCGTCTTGCGAAGCAGCACCTGCCCTCCGGTTTTGCCATCGAGTGGACCGACCTCACCTACCAGCAGATCCTCGCCGGCGACACGCTCATCTACATCTTCCCGCTCTGCGTCGTCTTCGTCTTCCTGGTGCTGGCGGCTCAATACGAAAGCTGGAGCATGCCGCTGGCCATCATCCTGATCGTGCCCATGTGCCTGCTGTCCGCCATCGGCGGTGTCTGGCTGCGCGGGCTCGACAACAACATCTTCACCCAGATCGGCCTGGTGGTGCTCGTCGGTCTCGCGGCGAAGAACGCCATCCTCATCGTCGAGTTCGCCAAGCAGCTCCAGGACCAGGGCATGGACCGCGTCCAGGCCGCCGTCGAGGCCTGCCGCCTGCGCCTGCGCCCGATCCTGATGACCAGCTTCGCCTTCATCCTCGGCGTGCTGCCGCTCGTCCTCGCCACCGGCGCCGGCGCGGAGATGCGCCAGGCCCTCGGCACGGCGGTTTTCTTCGGCATGATCGGCGTCACCCTTTTTGGCCTGCTGTTCACGCCGGTCTTCTATGTCATCCTGCGCGCCATCGTCGAGCGCCGGGCCCGCAAGCCTCTTCCTCCCGCCGCTCATGCAGCTCATTCATAAAGTGGTCCGCACAGTCCCCTGTGCGGAACGAACATCGCCAAGTCCCCGAACCGCACAGTGGACGGTGCGGACCACTCTGCTGCTTGCGCTCGGTGGGTTGTCCAGCTGCAGCGTCGGCCCCAGATTCATCAAGCCGGAGCCGAAAATGCCTGCGGACTATGCCTCCCGCGCCTCCAGCTCCATCCGCTCCGACGCCGCCTGGTGGCGCAGGCTCAACGACAGCACGCTCGACAGCCTCATCGCCCGCGCGGCGGATCAGAACAAGGACCTCGCCGTGGCGCGGGACCGTGTGCTGGAAGCACGGGCCCTCTGGCGCGAGGCGCAGTTTGACCTGGTGCCCACGGTCACCTCCAGCGCCAGCTACAGCACGACGCTCAACGGCGCCTCGACCAACGCCGCCTTCCGCGGCCGCACCGTGGAGTTCTGGCGCGGTGGCTTTGACGCCGACTACGAGCTCGACCTCTTCGGGCGCGTGCGCCATTCCGTGAAGGCCGCCAAGGCCGGAGGCGCCGCCGCTGAAGCCAGCATGCAGGATCTTCTCATCACGCTGCAGGCGGAGGTCGCGATCAACTACCTCGAGCTGCGCGGCGCCCAGGCCCAGCTCGCCGTCGCGCGTGAAAACGCCGGCAACCAGGCGGAAGCCCTGCGCATCGCCGAGGCGTCTCTCAAGGGCGGACGCGGCACGCAGCTCGATGTCGCCCGCGCCAGCGCGCTCCTCAACGCCACCCAGGCCCAGATCCCCAGCCACGAGGAAAACATCGCACGCTCCATCCACCGCATCGCCGTGCTTTGCGGACAAAACCCCTCCGAGCTGCGCCCGCAGCTTCAGAAGGCCTCCCGGCAGCCGAACGTCCCGGCCAGCGTCGCCATCGCCAGGCCTGCCGAACTTCTGCGCCTGCGTCCCGACATCCGCCTGGCGGAAAGCAACCTCGAGGCCGCCACCGCCCGCGTCGGAGTGGCCACCGCCGACCTGTTCCCGCGCGTCTCCTTTGGCGGCCGCCTCAACATCGAGGGGCAGACCTTTGCCAGCCTCAATCAGTATGGCTCCAACGCCTACAGCTTCGGGCCGCGCATCAGCTGGGCCTTTTTAAACCTCGGCCGCGTGCGGCAGCAGATCAAGGCCGCCGGTCATCGTGCCGACGCCGCCCTTTCCACGTATGAGCAGACGGTCCTGCTCGCGCTGGAGGAGGTCGAAAACGCCCTGACCAGCCATGACCGCGAGCGTGAGCGCCTGCGTCATCTGGAAGCCAGCGCCTCCAGCGCGCGCGAGGCCGCCACGCTGGCGCGGCAGCGCTATCAGGATGGCGTCGCCGACTTCCTCACCGTGCTCGACGCCGAACGTGTGGCGCTTGCCGCGCAGAATGACATCGTCCTCAGCCGCACCCGTGTCGGCGGCGCCTGGGTGCGCATCTACAAGGCGATGGGCGGAGGTACGTAATCACGGCTGAGGCTGACCCTGGAGCGACCAGGGACAAACAGAGGCGAACATTCATGGCTACGCATTTTGAACCTGCCTGCTCCGGTGGTGCTGCCGAAAAGCTCCAGGGATGGAAGGGATGAAACCAGGGTAACTCCAAGTCTCCGTCACGACTTCCGTCGCAGGTTCTGAGGATGACTGAATGTCCCGGAGCTTGAAGGCCGGGCATCGGTATTTTTACCGACTATCGCCCTGCAAATTCTTATCCAAGTACTGGGCCCCGGATTTTAACCGGAAGCTCACCATGGTTCTCACAACTGTCCTGTCATCCAGCCGGCGATCAGGCCGCAGCATCAGTAGGTTATCCTTTTTGTTGGGCAATCGCCGCCGCCCAGGCCTGCAGGCGGCTCCCTCGCCCAAGGATGGGATCACCCGTGAGATGAACCTGCGAATGGCTCATCGCCGCCTCCTTCCAAGCCGCTGACCGCCATGAGAATCCATTATCCATCGGTCATCCTGTCAGGGCTCTGCGGATACGCCCTGCTCATCCTCTGGGGTACCTGGAACGGCCCGCTGGACCTGCCGGAAGACAGGCGAGAGGTGGTTTCATCCATGCATGAAAAGGCGGAGGGATCTCCGGCCGCTCAAACCTTCTCCGCCGCCTCTGCCTGTGAGGAGGATGCCCCATGATGGAGCATCACCTGTGCAACAAGCAGCCTCCAAGGTGTTCGTTGCCGCCGGCCACCTGCGCATTCCAAAGCAGGGGCAGAACATCAAGCCCCTTCCATGAGGTGATCAAACTTCAGACTTTTTAACATGAAAACCATGCCCCTGATTTGCCTGGCAGTCCTTTGGCTGGCCATCCTGGGTTCCTCTGCTTTTGCCCAGATGCAGATGATCAGCGACGCCCATTTTCAAACCGGATTCGTCGTTCTCTCCCCGGGCGGCGGCGTCGAAGGCAATCTCCAGTACACGGCGGCAAACGGCCCGCCCCAATGGCTCATGGGGCAATGGGGCAGCCGCCAGTCGATCTTCGGCACATCCGGTCAGAATCAGGCGGATGGATCGGTCAAATGGAGCAATGGTTACAAAACGGTGGTGCAATCTCCGACGACCGGCGCCAATGCCGACCTGGTGCTTGGGCTGAACTCCATTCAGGAGTATGGCGGCAGCTATCGTTCAGCAACGGCGCCCTGGCCTGCGCTGCTGGTGCAGCAGTCCATCAGCGAACCCGGCGGCTGGCGGGCCGCGACCGCCCCTTCCGTGGCACAAATGAATCACGCCGTCCTCAGTCTGGGGGTCAGGCTCACGCGGGCCAACCATGTTTACACGACCGGGTATGACAGCTCGCTGCATGCCGCACAATTCCCGATTTATTTCACGATTCAAAACCTCAATCCCGCCTCTTCAGGCTATGGCAAATACTTCTGGTATGGAATCCTGATCTACGACGACCGGTACCCGGTTACCAGCGCGTACTCACTGCTGGACCTGGGCACACAAAGCCTGATTTACGCAAACGGCCTGAATGACTTTGGGTTTTCTGCGGGGCCGCAGCCCGGCCAGTGGCTGACCCTGAACGTGGACATGCTTCCACACATCAAGAACGGGCTCAAGCATGCATGGAGCCATGGATACCTGACGGAGTCCCAGAACGTTGGAGATTACAAGATCGGCGCGATGAACATCGGCTGGGAAGTGCCTGGTCTCGGTGACGTCGAGATGCAGTTCCAGAACCTGGGTCTGGAAGTGTCCGTCCCGGGCTCCCTTCCGCAGATCGAGGTCGAAGGGCTCGGGGGTTACTGCATCCCGAACGGAGACAGCACTCCTTCGGCCACGGACGGCACCCTGCTGCCCACGGTCTTGACCCCCGGAGGTTTCAGTTCGCGGATCTTGAGCGTGAGAAATGCCAATTCCTCCGGCTCCGTCTTGAACCTGACGGGTACTCCCAGCGTGCAGGTTTCGGGTCCCGGAGCGGGCAGGTTTCTTGTCAGCACGCTTCCTGGAACTGGCATTGCCGGCGGAAGCTCAACGAACTTTGAGATCCGGTATGCCCCGAATGCCGTCGGCACCCACAAGGCCACGCTGACGATTGCCTCAAACGATCCCTCTGTTCCTGCCTACGCCTTTGCCATTCAAGGCAGCGCCCAGTGGCCGGTGGATTCTGATGCGGACACGCTGCCTGACGGGTGGGAGGCCCAATTCTGGACTCTTGGCGGGGGGAATCCCGCCCATGGATCCGCAGGCGACCCCGATGGAGACGGCGTGTCCAACCTCCTGGAATATGCTCTCGATTCAAATCCGGTCACACCGGGCATGACTCAGACTCCCTTGGCCAGGACTGCGGTCAATCCAGCCGATGGCAAACCATACATGACCTTCACCTATCGCCGTCGCACCGGAGCGAGCGGTCTTGTTTACACGGTTCAGGTGAGCGACACGCTGGGGTCGTGGATCTCGGGGCCGGCGGAGACGGAGGAGATCAGCAGCACCGCCAACCCCGGCGGTGATTCGGAGACGGTGCTGGTGCGGATCAAGCCAGCCTTGAACACTCCGGGGCAACCGAGGAAGTTTGCCAGGCTTCAGGTGGTGACCCCTTGAAGCCGGCCCAGGCCTGTGTTCCGATCACAGGGATGTGAACTACGGGCAGCCTCGTTTTCGGTGATTCCGCCTCCGTCATCAGGCGCCTGGCTCCCGGTTTTGGACGGCCTGATGCGCCGTCTCCTGGAGGAAGCGGGCATGGACCGGGTCCAGACCCTCCGGAATGAAGCGGCTGCCAACGGCGCTTTCGCCGAACAAGATTTCATACCAGACGCAGGCGCCGAGGTATTCGCCCGCCTGGTTCGCGTGATGGCCGTCCATGCCGAGCGTGACCTCCTGGCCGCCCTTCGGCTTCGCCCAGCGCCAGCCGACATGCAGCGAGTGCGACTGGTCCGGCAGCAGGGGCCTGCGCGCCGTCTTCGGATCAAAGGGCTTCGTGTCAGGCCTGTAGCCCCACTGCGAATCCGTGTCGGCACGGAAGAACGCATCGCCCACCGGGATGATTTTTGCACCAAACTCGACCGCCAGCCTGTCGTAGGCGGCGGTGAGGCCGCGGTACATCTCCTCCTGGGTTCGGGGTTCGCCCGGCTTGGGATCCTTCACCTTGAAGCGCGGGTCATCCACACGATAGGCCCAGGTCTGATGAATGAGCAGCTTCGCCTGGGGCGCGTGCTTCACGACCTGGTCGTGCAGGATGCCCGCGTGGGGCGGGTAGGTGGTGTAATCATGGCTCTTGATGCTCGCCTGCTGAATCGTGACGAAGTCCCAGGTGTCGGCGGTGAGGTTGGCGACCAGGTCCTTGCCGTTCGAATAGAGCCGCGCCCTGCCCTGCGCCTTCAGTTTGTCCGCATGCACCTGGAAGGAGGCGCCGCCGATGACCAGCGAGTTGTGTACCAGGGTGTGGCCGCCCGCCTTCGCCAGATCCTTGAGGTAATGCGTGGCGTTGGCGGAGAAGCTGTTGCCGATGGTCAGCAGGCGGACGGTCCTGGGTTCGCTGGCCAGGAGGCTGACGGCCGCAAGAAGCAGGGGGGCGAAGATCCAGGTGGTCAGGCTGTTGGTTCGGCGGGGCATGGTCTCATGTTCCGCCGTCCTCCGTGATGGCAAGCAGGAACTGTTGAAAAGCATCTCAGCCCCTGGGCTGACCCATCAAGGCGAGAAAGGGGATTTTGTGACAGGATTCACAAGATGGACAGGATGAACAGGTCTGAAAAAAATCCTGTTTGTCCTGCGAATCATGTCAATCCTGTCACTGAGGTCCTGAGAGACCCTCATCGGCCAATGGGATGCATACGGCCTTGCTCAAACCTTCTGCAGCTTCCAGCGACCGCGCCTGAACAGCGCCCAGCTCAGCAGGGTGAGGAGTGAAAAGGCGGCCGGCACGGAGATCACCGCCCCGACCGGGCCGAAGGACTGGGACAGGAACCAGGCCATGGGAATCTGGCATAGCCAGAGGCAGAGGAAGTTCAGGCGCGCCGGCGTCCAGGTGTCGCCTGCCCCGTTGAAGGCCCCCTCGAAGCACATGCCCGCCGCATAGAAGGGGAAGGCCAGGCTGATGATCCAGAGCGAGCGCACGCCAAAGGCCGCCACCTCAGGCTCCGGCGAGAAGAGACGGATGAGCGGCCCTGAAAACAGCACGAAGCCCAGGCCCACGACGCCGAGAACGAGCACGTTCAGCTTCACGGCGATCCAAACGGCGGCCTCGGCACGCTCCGCCCTGCCCGCGCCGAGGTTCTGCCCAACCAGGGTTGCTCCCGCGTTGGCCAGGCCCCAGGCGGGCATCAGGGCGAAGGTGACGATGCGGATGGCAATGGTGTAGCCGGCCAGCGCCGTGCTGCCGAAGAGCGCCAGGATCTTGAAGAGGCCGACCCAGCTTGTCGTGCTGATGAGGAACTGGGCGACGCCGCTGCCGGACTTGGCCAGCACCGCGCCGATGACCTCGCGCTCCGGCCTGAAGTGCCGCCAGCGCACCTTCACGCGGCTGTGATTGCCGGCGAGATGCCAGAGCTGGTAGAGGACGCCGATGCCGCGTCCGATGTTGGTCGCCACCGCCGCGCCCGTGACGCCCAGCTCCGGGAAGATCCACCAGCCGAACACAAAGCAGGGGCCCAGGAGGATGTTCAGCGTGTTCGCCAGCCAGAGCGTGCGCATGGCGATCACGGCGTCCCCGGCGCCGCGGAAGACGGCATTGATCAGGAAGATCAGGAACACCGTCGCATTGCCGCCGAACATGAGGCGGGCAAAGTCCGCGCCCTGAACCACCACGGCTTCCTCCGCCCCCATCCAGCGCAGGATGTCCGGCGCCAGGACGCCAAGCACGGCGCCGATGGCTGCGGAAACCAGCACGCCCAGGAGCACGATCTGCCCCGCCGCCTGCGCGGCAAGCTCCGGCTCCTTCTCACCGATGCGTCGTGACACAATCGCCGTGGCCGCGATCGAGGTGCCGATGGCCACTGCGTAGATCAGCGTCATGACCGATTCCGTCAGGCCGACGACCGCCACCGCCCCGCTGCCCAGGCGCGACACCCAGAACACGTCCGCCACGACGAACAGGGACTCCATCACCATCTCCAGCACCATCGGCACCGAGAGCAGGATGATGGCACGGTTCAGCGGCAGCGCCGTGTAGTCATGCTCCTGGCCGCGCAGCGACTGCATCACGCTGTGCCAGAAGGAAACCGGAGGCTGGGCCTCCTCGCTCAAGGAGCACCGCCTTTCCAGGTTGCAGACGCAGGCATGGTCGAGACCAGGCCATCCCGCCCGACAAGGCGCCTGCGGATGAGTTGAGCGGGATCAGCTTGAAAAAGCACGTCGGCATAGGAGCCCGCCCCGGCATGTTGGCAACGGCCTTCTCAGCGTCGGCAGGTGGCCTTCTGGCAAGTGGCCGCGGCCTGAGCCGCATGGTTTGGATTCGGGCATGTCATGCCCTGGTAAACTGATTTGTCCAGCAAGCCCGGTTCCACCCCCTCGTTGTCAGTGTATGAGTCTTTGTCGCTGCCTCGCTGTCTTGCTTCCGCTCCTGGTTTCACCCGCAGCGGAACCCCTGTCTGTTGTCGACTTGTCGCAAAACACTGCGCGGCACGTCGTCATCGCACAGGGCACGGAGAAGGTTTATCAGGGGCATCCAACGACGCTTTTGATGCCGGATGGCAAGACCATGTTCTGTGTGTGGACGCATGGTCACGGTGGCACGGCGGGGCCGTTGAAGAGGAGCAAAGATGGCGGCAAGACGTGGAGCGAGGAGCTGCCTGTGCCGGAGAACTGGTGGCAGGTGAAAAACTGCCCGGCGATCTACCGCCTGACCGATCCGCAAGGTGTGGCGCGTCTCGTCGTGTACGCCGGTCAGGGACCGGATGGAACGATGCAGCAGTCCGTTTCGACCGATGACGGCAAAACGTGGTCGCCCATGCAGGGCAACGGCCTCGTGTGCGTGATGCCGTTTTGCACGATCATGCCTGTCGAGGGCGGAAAGAAGCTCATCGGCCTTTCCAACATCCGCCGACCAGGCGAGACGAAGGACCCGCGCTCGAACGTCGTCACGCAGAGCGAATCGACCGATGGCGGGCTGACCTGGGGTCCATGGCGCATCCTCGTCGATCTCGGTGACTTGAAGCCTTGTGAGCCGGAGGTGCTGCGCTCGCCGGACGGGAGACAGCTTCTCTGTCTCATTCGTGAAAACATCCGTACGGAGCCCGGGCACTTCATCACGAGCGATGACGAGGGCAAGACATGGTCGCAGGTGAAAGCGCTGCCGCCGGGGCTGCATGGTGATCGTCACAAAGCGGTCTATGCGAAGGATGGCCGTCTAGTCGTCACCTTCCGCGACATGGGCAAGGACAGCCCCACACGCACGCATTTCGTCGCATGGGTCGGGCGCTACGAGGACATCATCAGCGGCAGGGACGGCGAATACAAAATCAAGCTGCTGCACAGCCACAAAGGCAGCGATTGCGGCTATCCGGGCCTCGAACGTCTGCCCGACGGTACTTTCGTCGCCACGACCTACATCAAGTATCGTCCTGGCGTGGAGCAGAACTCCGTCGTGAGCACACGCTTCACGCTCGCGGAGACGGACAAGTCCGAAAAGACCACGGCGGTGGCTTCCACTCGCAAAGCCGCTGGCATCGTGCTCGACGACGATGCGGCGAAATACACCGGCGCGTGGAAAGTCAGCGATAAGCTCACGCCGCTCGTCGGTTCAGCGTATCGACACGATGACCGCGCGAAGAAATCGGCTGCGGTGGCGACGTTCACGCCGGACGTTCCTGCCGATGGCAACTACGAGGTGCGTTTGCTCTACCTGCATGCCTCAAACCGTGCTCAAAAGGCGCAGATCACCATCCGCAGTGCCGATGGCGAAAAGGTGGTCGAGTTGAATCAGCGTCTCGAATGCCTGGAGGATGGCATTCCGCGATCGTTGGGTGTGTTTGCCTTCACGAAGGGCAGATCGGGCAGCATCGAAATCTCGAATGCGGGCGCGGATGGCTATGTCGCGATCGATGGCCTGCAAGTCGTCCCGGAGGCCGAGGCCATCGCCGAGCGCAACACGCGTGCGGATGCCGGATTTCCCGTCAAAAAGAGCGTGGAGGCCAAACCGGTCGTCATTCCGCCGCCGATGCTTTTGAAGAGCGCCGCGATGCCGCAGGACGTGGATGGCAAGTCGTATGACCTCGTCGTCATCGGCGGCACGCCGGGCGGCATCGCCTGTGCGGTGCGTGCGGCACGCGAGGGCCTCAGCGTGCTGCTCGTGAACCACACGCAGCATCTCGGCGGCTTCGTCACCAGCGGCGCGGGCGGTTGGGAGGCTCCGTATGACGGTCTGCGCTCGCCGATCTATGGCGAGATGATCACCGGCGCGGCGCAATATTATGCGATGACCTATGGCGAAGGCTCACCGCAGCACATCGCCTCGATGCCGAGCAAAACGAGCCGTGCGCACATTGATCGTCCGAAGGTCGAACCGCGCATCGCGGAGATGCTTTTCAACCAGATGATCGAAAAGGAGAAGACGCTGACCGTGCTGCTCGGCCACATCGTCACGAAAGCGGAACGTGACGGCGCTTTGCTCCAAAGCGTGACATTGAAGCCGATGCACGGCGAGAAAGCGATCACCGTGCGCGGCCAGATCTTTGCCGATGGCATGTATGAAGGCGATTTGATGGCTGTCGCCGGCGTAAAGACGCAGATCGGTCGCGAATCCCGTGCGCAATACGGCGAGAAGCATGCGGGTGTGATTTACACCACCGAGCGCCACAAGGAACCCGGCCAGCGCGGCTTCCCGAAGACCGCCGACGAGGGCACGCTGAACATCCGCTACAACAGCCACGCCACCGCCGACATCATCGAAGGTCCGCAGAGCGGCGAGGCGGACGGCAGCGTGATGGCTTACAACTACCGCCTCATCCTCACGCGTGATCCGGCGAACCAAATCCTGCTGTCGAAGCCCGCGAACTTCGATCCCGACATCGCCAGGCAAGCCCTCGGCGGCGGTTTCGTGCCGAACCTGCCGAACAAGAAAGTCGCCTGGAATGGCGGACGCCTCATCGGCCCGCAGAACGAGTATCCAGCCGCCGACTGGCCGACGCGTGAAGCCATCTCGAAGCGCTATCTCGACGCGATGCTCATGCGCCTGTGGTGGGTGCAGAACGATCCCAAAGCGCCGGAGAAGGATCGCAAGCAGTTCGAAGGCTACGGCCTCGCCGCCGATGAGTTCCCCGACAACGGCCACGCGCCTTACGAGATCTACGTCCGCGAAGCGCGGCGACTTGTCGGGCGCCATGTTTTCAAAGAGCAGGACAACGTCATCGCCGAAGGCATCGCCCGCACTCCCATCCACGCCGACAGCATCGCCATGACCGACTGGCCGGTCGATTCGGTCGCCTGCCTGCCACGCAAAACACCCGGCGGCAACACTGACGGCATCCTCTTCCTCGGCGAGGAATCGCGTCCCGCGCAGGTGCCGTATCGCAGCATCCTCGCGAACGAGATCGACAACCTCCTCGTCCCCGTCGCCATCAGCGCCTCGCACGTCGGCTGGGGCAGCATCCGCCTCGAACCCGTCTGGATGCAGCTCGGCGAAAGCGCCGGCCATGCCGCCGCGCTCGCCGTGAAAAGCAAAACCACCCCCGGCAAGCTCCATCCCGACGTTTTGATCCGCAAACTCGCCGCGAGCCGCGTGATGATCAGCTTCTTCAACGACGTAGATGTGACAGCTGACGATCCCCAAGTCGCCGCCGCGCAGTTCTTCGGCACCCAAGGCTTCTTCGCAAGCTACGACGCCGAACTCGATCAACCCCTCACCGTGGCCGTGAAGGCCGTGTGGCAGGAAGGCTTCAAAAAGCTCCAAAAAGGCACCTTGGAGCCGATGCAGCTCGCGAGGGAAGTTCATGCGGCTGAACAGAAGGAGTCGCAGGCCATGAAAGAGACGCGTGGTGAAGCATTTGTGGCCATGTGGAAGTCTCTCTTCCCCTAATGCGGGCATTTTCACATGTATTGCCTGAACAATATACGCCGAGGTTATAGGCAGTCGAAGGCCCACGGTCAAAGTAGTGCTGCGCTTTAGCGCGCACAGGCTTCGCACAGCCAGGAGACTCCCAAGCTCTGAGTGAGAACGATAGCTCCGCGGCCTAGGGCGTGGTCACGCGCTAAAGCGCATGACGACTTTCGCCCTCGCGCCATTCGCCGTTTGGGAGTGCGTCCATTGCCACCGCCTCACTTCTTCTTCGGCATCGGCCAGTCGTCGCTGCGGAAGGGCACGGCGGGCAGGTCCTCGCGGTTGTAGAGGTTGCAGCGCGGGGAGTTCGCCCAGGCGTAGCGGAAAGCGACGGGCTTGGAGACGGCCGGGCTGGAAACAAGGACGGTGAAGGTTGTGGTCGAGATCGGCCATGCCTACATGCTACACACCGCCGCGCCCGCGAAGGCCATGCTGGCCCACTGGTGCCGCGAGGCCCAAAAAAGCCTTCGTGCGGCAGATGAAGTTTCCCAAACACACCCGCCACACGATCACCACTGCCACGGCCTTCCTCGCCGAACTAAATAAAGTCCAGTGGCAAGGCTACGCGTTCGACCGCGGCGAAGAGAGCGAAGCCTTCGCCTGCGTCGCCGCCCCCGTCTTCGATCATCGCGGCCAACCCGTCGCCTCCATCTGGATTAGCGGCCCGTCGGATCGCGTCACGCCCAGCAGCCTCGACAAGCTCGGAGCCAAGGTGAAGCAGTTCGCTGAGCAGCTTTCGCAACGTCTCGGATAAAGTGGCTGCGGCTTTAGTCGCATTCCGGGAAGTTTCGGCTAAAGCCGAAACCACTTTTTCAATCCTCCGGCTCCTTCTGGATGACCTTCGTTCCCGGCGGCAGAGGGCCTTTGCTGATGGAGACGCCGCTGGAGCTTTTGTCGGCACCGGGATCGAGCGCCATCTCGACGGCGGCTTCATTAACCACATCAGCAAAGAGCTGTGCCAGCGCTTTGGCGTCATCGGAGAGGATGGCACCTAGATAGCGCTCGGCTCGGCTTTCCGTGGTCATGATGCTCTCTCCAAGATTGAGGGAGATGTTGGTATTCGGTGATGGCTTGATGCCCTTGACCTTCATGGCCAGCTCCATGGCATCTCCGAAAGCCTTTCCCTGCTCTCCAGGGGCCGTCATCATCTTCTGCATCAGCGCTTGAAGCTTGGGCGTGAGCGCCGGGTCCTTGGCCAGTTCCATCAAGCTGACGCCGGGATGAGCGGCTCGATACTCATCCACCAGCGACTGCGCGTTTTGCGACCGCTCTCCAAAAAGCAGGTCGAATACTTCCTGGTCGGTCAACTCGGAGGCGTTGGCCTTGGCAATCGGGTTGCGTGGAGGCGTCGTAGTCTCGTTTTTCGGCTGAATGGCAACGGGCTTGGCCTCTGGGCGAGAGAGCAGGAATGGCAGCGATGCTGTGGCGAGGGTTCCAGTGATGAGCAGGGCTTTGGTGGTCGTTGTCATGGCAATGAGAGTGGAACCCACCACGCTGGTGGCCGGAATGGTGGCTGAAGAAGCGCCGATGCTGGTTAGCGACAGTTTGCCGAGCGAGGCTTGCAACGCGGCGGGCATGGCATGGGCTGATTGACTCGTAAGCAAAGCCGCCAAACCAATGCCGCATGTGATGCCGCGAGTCTTCAAAGCCTCCCGCATGGCCGAGATGCCGCGCTCGATGGCCCGCGAGACCGTAGCTTGATTCCGATCCAGATGCCGCGCGATCTCCACCTGCGTGCGACCTTCGAGAAAGTAGAGCACGAGCACCTCACGCAGCTCCTGCGGCAGTTCGTTGAGCGCTTCATCGACATGCGGCTCGATTTCCGGCCACGTCGCCTCGTGATCCGTGTGCCACGACTCCGCCATAGCTTCCTCCGCCTGTCGTCGTGTGCGCTCTCGGCGCACGGCTTGACATGCCTGAAGCCATGCCACGCGATGCAGCCACGCCCCAACAGATTGCTTGATGCTGCCACTCTTCCGCGCCAGCTCGAGAAATGTCTCCTGGGCGACATCCTCCGCTACGTTGGCGTTTTGGGTGACACGCAACGCGGTGGCATGAACCATCGCCCCGTGTGCCTGCACCAGCTCACGAAAGGCGTGAGCATCGCCGTGGCTGGCGTAGCGCTGGAGCGTCTGGAGGTCGGTGAGCATGGGTTCTCATAAGAGTGGCACGAGCGACTCGGTTTATGCGCAGGACAGTAAAAAAGTGGCTGCGGCTTCAGCCGCATTCAAGGCCCCTGATTCGGCTACAGCCTCAGCAGCTTAACCTTCCTAAACTCGATGCCTGCACCGGCATGTCGCCCCTGGAAGCCGATGCGGCCTTTCGTTGGCATCTTGCTCCACGGCTTGCCTTGCAGCCATTTCGGCATCTCGGAGCCATCGGGATTGAGTTTGCCATCCTTCCACTGCGTGAGGTCGATCTCGTTCACGACTTCATCGTTGAGCACGATAGTGATTTTCGGCCCCATGGCGGTAAGGGTCATGCGATTCCATTCGCCGGCGGGTTTCACGGTGCTCTTGCTAGCGGGCTGATGGCCGAAGAAAGCGCCGCAGCGCCAGTTGGAGGGCTTTTCCTGCCATTGCCTGGCTCGGTCATCGCAGATTTGGATTTCGATGCTGGCAGGCATCCAGTTCGTCTCGTCGCTGTTGTAGAGGAAGACGCCGCTGTTGGCTCCGGGCTCGAACTTGAACTCGAAATCGAGCACGCAGTCGCCGTGCGTGGCCTTGGTCCAGATGTTTTGATCCTCGGTGGCCGTGAGGAGGCCGTCGCGATAGTTCCAGATCGCGCCGGGGACCTTCATGTTGGTCAAATCGTGCACGAGCAGGTCATTCCACGCGCTGGAGTCAGGATGCGTGCGCAGAGGCAGCGTGAGTTTCGAGGCGGCGGCTTTTTCACTCGCGGTGATGTCCTCCAAAGGCTCGCCTCGAGCGAACTGGCGCACGTTGCGCATGTATTCTGGCGGCACGTCGTGACCGTAGCCGCGCATGATGACGCTCCGAAAATCCGCCTGCACGAGCTTCGCCTGTCGCTCGATGAGCGACACCTGATCGAGCATGAGCTGGCGGAACTCCGATCTTCCCGACATTCCCTCATCCGCCACGAGCACGAGAAGCCGCGCGTCCTTCATGGGCAAGGCCGCCGGCAGCAGTGTGAAGCCACCCTCATGCAACCAGAACGCGCGAAAGTGCTGCGTGATGAACTCATCGCGACCCGCCAGCAGCACGCTGAGCGTATGCGCGCCATTCGAGTGCCCGCCGATCACGCTGCGCTCCCAATCAATGTTCGGCACCTCGGCGGCGAGCTTTTCAAGCATCGTGCGATACGCCGTGCTGACGACTCCGAGGTCTTCCATCATCACGGGCAGCGTTTTGCCCTTCGGCTGGTTCTTTTTGAAGAGCGGCATCTGCACCGCGATGAAGTCGCCGGCACCGACGATGTCGCGAGCCATCGCGCCGCCATCCTCCGGCCCGCCGCTGCCGCCTTTGATGTAAACGAAGAGCGGATGCTTCGAGGCCGCCGAGTAGTTCGACGGCAGAATCGCCCCCAGCCGCGCAGGCTTCGTCGTGCCCGAAACCCTGCCTGCGAGCGTGTTCGGCAGGTCGGGGAAGTCGAAGGCAAGTCGGGCGTCAGGCTGGAGATCCGCGGCAAGAGCGCTGGTGCTGATCAGAATGAGGAGAAGTTTCTTCATGCCATACGAGCGTTTTTGTAACCAAGGAAGGAATGGCCGTTCTCCGGAGCAAAAGCGGCTTCGGCTTCAGCCGAACCTTCAGACGCGGCCTGCACAAGGGCCGGCAATGTGACGAGGGCAGCAGCAGTACCTTTCATGAAGTGTGGCAGCGCCTCGCGACGGATCAATGTGTTGAATTCAGAGTTCATGGGGCTCGGAAGGAGGATGCGGTCTTCAGGATCGTCATGTCGAAGATGCCTCATCGGTCGCATGGTCAGGCATCATTTCAACGGCACATAGCCGTCGCGGACATAGGGCGTGGGTGTTTCGCCTTCCTCCAGCTGTACGGCATCGATCCACACCGTGCCGGTTGGTCTGATGCGGATGCCGGTGAAGTTTTGCGGCCACTGGTCGGCCTTGATGCCCCTGATCTCATAGCGCTTCCAGTCCGTTCCGACGTTGAACTCGGCACTGCCAAGGGCTTCCGCGCTCACCGACACCTTCGTTCCGGGCCTGGCGGCACGAAGATGCATGGACAGGACATGCGGACGGCCATCGGCGGCCGGCACACCGTCTCCCCAGCGGGCAAACGGCGCCGTGACCACGTCGAGCCCAGCCTCGACCCTGAGGCTGACCTTACCTTCAAAGGGCTGCGAATCATCCACTCGGAACGGCGCGTCGGCGTCGCCGAGAAACTTGCGGGACAGCCAGGGATCGTAGGATTCAGGCTGCCAGCGGTCCGGCCAGCCCGGCAGTCGCGTGAATTCAAAACTGGAGTTGGGAATCCGGTTTCGCGCCTCCATGACGGCGTCCACAGGCCCGAAGTCCCGCAGGAAAACATCGTCAAAGGCGACGGTTCCGCGATTGAGACGGTTCATGATTTCGATCTGAACCTCGACCGGCTCACCCCCGGTTCGGAACTCGGCCGGGGCGGCCTCGTGCCAGCCCGGCCGGTTGATTTCCGGACCCAGTGAAGGCAGTTCGATCGGCGGACCGGAACGCTGGCGCAGCAAGATGACGGCACCCGAGCGTGTCTGGAGTTCCGCAGCGCGTTCTGCCAGCTCGGCCCGCATCATCGCTCCCACTTCATAACGATGATTGGCGGCCAGGGTGATCTTGGGTGACATCACCACCTGAGGATCATCGCGGACCTTCCGGCGGCTCATCTCAAGGAAACCGGAGCGCCCCTCGCCGCGCCTCCACGCAATCCCGCCTCCTTCGACCTGCCATTGCGCCGGCTGCTCCATGTCACCCGACGGGAGCAGATTCCGGATCATGTGGGCGTCCTTGGGATGCTCCTCGGTGATCTCGATCCCATGGGGCACGTGCAGGTCGGTGATGAAATGGCCTTCGATGGCGTAGGCGCGGGTGGCGAGCGGCTCCAGGACTTCACGGAATGCCCGGGCCGGACCGCCCGCTCCAGCCCGCTTGATGAGCGGTGTCAGGCGCACCTCCTTTTCCGCCCAGGGCAGCGAAAGCGACAGCGTCACCGCGTGATCCGCGTGATTGACCAGGAGCAGCACCGGTGTTCCGTCCGGACGGACTCGCAGGGCGGCGTGGATGACCGGCTCATGCCCCTGGGGAAGCGTGGTCGTTCGAAGGACCTGTTCCGGCGCTCGGCGGAGCAGCGCTGGCGAGAGGATGCGGATCTCCTCCGCCAGCGCACGATGCGTCTCCACGCTGATGCGGTGAGCGTTGGGCCAGGCGAAGTAGTACAATCCGGAGGCGCCTTTCACCAGCATGAGGTAGGCATTCGCGAGCATCTCCGGCACGGTCATCGGCACATGCCCCATGCTCCAGCGCATCTCCGTGACGGGCATCACCCAGAACGGCTTGTGCACGCGTGCGGCGATGTCCGCCGTGTGCCCTGCATGACGGGCGATGGCTCGACCCCGTGCCTGCACGGGATGCCAGTAGATGTAGTCCGAGATCACGTCGTTGTCGGCGATGAGGTCCACCTCCAGCGCACTGCCATGGTTGTGATTTGTGAAGACCGGATGATGACCATCCGCTGCCTTGAAGGCCCGGAGAGCTTCGTTGCACCAGCGGACCTGGTCACGTCCAGGTTCATCGAAGCCCATGATGGCGAGCAGCGCGGGGTGTTCCTTCGTGACCGACAGCAGCTGAGGGATGTCCCGCGCGAGCCACTCGGGAAAGACGCGCCGGAACTGCGGGGAACCAAACTCGTAGAACACGCTGACCGGCCGCCGCGTGTTCAGCATCCGGTCCACGACCTTCAGCCCAAGCCGGTCCGCGCCGCTCAACAAGGCGTCGTTGCGTGCCGCCTCCTCGGGAGAAACGCTGCCATCGGCCGACTGGTAGGCCCAACCCCAGCGCACGACCGTGTTGTAACCCTCCTCTCTGACGGCTTCGAGAACGTCCGTCTGCAGCACCACCCCGAAGGGAAAAAACGGCGTGCCGTTCACCCGGATGCATCCGTTGTAGCGGTCCGTCTTCACTTCGTTTCCGCGCATCAGGCCCGGCCGTTTGATCAGGTCCAAGTCCCTCCGTTCCGCGCCTGAGACGCGCACACGATACGTCCCTGTTGCAAGCTGGGAAAGGTCCACGGAAACGCTCCGCAGCTTCTCCGTCACCTCCACCTTCAGCTCCTGGAGCTTCCTTCCTTCGGGTGAAAGGATTTCCAACACCTGCGCCCCTGCCACCGAGGAACGAAGGTGGAGGGTGGCTGTCGTTTCGTTCGTGTAATAGGACTGGTTCCAGAAAGCATCCGGCGTGTTGCCGGCGGTCTTCGTGTCTGCCGACACAGCGGCAGTGATCGATGCAAGGCAGAGCAACAGCAGGGACCTGTGTTTCACGGCATGGCGAGTCCTTCAGGCAGCTTGGCGAGGCGTTCGAGCGCGGTGATCTCGTGGAAGAACCAGGGCTTGCCGTCCTTCTTTTTAAACAGGATGGTCCGGCTCGCGTATCGGAGGCCGTCGTGTTCCTTCCAGTCGCTGAAGCGGTAGAAGTCGCCCCGCCAGTCGAGGCGGTGAAGCAGCGAGGTTTCCTTGTCGAAGTAGAAGTCCATCGCCGGCGTCACGCTGCCGCTGACACGCAGCCCGGCGCAGGTTTTGCCCTCGTCGACGAGGTCGGGGAGGATCTCGAATTTCGACTTGTCATCGACGAGCAGGTCGAGCGACCAGGCACGTACATCGTCCTTCGCGGGTTCCTCGCCGCGTTCCTTTTTTCCGAGCCACCACTTGTCCGGCTGGGAATAGACCGACTCACGGGTGGAGCGCTTCTTGCCTTCCGGAGGTTCCGGCTTGTCGCCGAAGTGGAAGATTTCCTGGAAACGGAAAATCTTCAGAAGCTTGTCCTTCCCACCGACCGCCATAAGGGCCTTTTGGACCAGCGGCTGCGGGTCCGCAGTCTGGGCGGGGGCCAGGGTGGCGAGTGAAGCGGTGACGAAGAGGCAGAGGAGATGGCGGTTCATGAGGATGGAAGGGAGCGGAGACAATCGATACGGTCCGCAACTGCGCATATTAACGGAATGCTTGGTCTTGTTCGATCGCAGCTCCGATGGCCCCTCGAGTGACAGGGGTTTTTCCAGGGGGCGTAGCCGGACACCTTGAATTTGCCGGGAAAGAAGAAGCGCGGATTGAGCCGAAGTCTGGTTTCTTGGCCTGCGAAGACGGATTTCATGGCCGTAGCGTGCGACATCTACACCCAAGATCGGAAAAGTTTCGACGGAGGATTTGTGGTGATTTACCGTGGCGGAAGGTTCTGCCAATGAATGTGTGTCTCGGCATTGGAGTTGTATTGCCTGAACAACATACGCCGAGGTTATAGGCAGTCGAAGGCCCACGGCCAAAGTAGTGCTGCGCTTTAGCGCGCACAGGTTTCGCACAGCCAGGAGACTCCCAAGCTCTGAGTGAGAACGATAGCTCCTTGGCCTAGCGCGTGGTCACGCGCTAAAGCGCATGACTACTTTCGCCCTCGCGCCATTCGCCGCTTGGGAGTGCGTCCATTGCCACCGCCTCACTTCTTCCTCGGCATCGGCCAGTCGTCGCTGCGGAAGGGCACGGCGGGGAGGGCCTCGTGGTTGTAGAGGTTGCAGCGCGGGGAGTTCGCCCAGGCGTAGCGAACGGCGACGGGCCTGATGACCGCAGGGCTGGAGACGATGACGCTGTCGCCTTCGATCCTTGCCTCGGCGTCGTGCCACTCCTGGTCCTCACCAGCGAGGGTGAAGCCGACGAGCTTGTCGGTCGGCCAGGGGATGTCGCCCTCGGCACGCCACGGTGCCTGGCCGAGGGTCAGGCCGCTGCCGGTTTCGGTGAAGGTCACGCGCATGTTCGAGCCTTCGGCCTTGGCTTCGCGAAACACCGGGCCGGAGGCGACATCGATGGTAACAGCAAGCGGGGTGCGGGAGACGCCAATCATGAAAGTCAATTGCACGTGACTGCGCTTTGACGGCCTCGATTTGAGCGATGAGAATCGGGCCGATTTGCTGAGGTAAAAGTCAGTAACGCGAACTCATCCAACGCCATGTTCATCGCACCAACCATCCTAACCCCTGAAGGCCCGAAGGAACTGCCGATTTCCTTTGGATCGGCTGAAGATGCAGAGGTGCTGGAGGCTTGGGCAGTGGATGCAGGCCACTCTGACACGGCAGCAGCGGCAGATGCGGTGGAGTTCGCCAAACTCGGCGGCAAACGATGGCGCTACTACTCCCGACGGGGAGAGACGGCTCGTTCGTTGGATGATCTGATGCAGCGTATCGCTGCCGCTCCAAAGAGCGAAATCGGCTTCCTGCTCGTAGCCAGGCCGGAGCAGTCTACGCCCACATCCACGCTGGCGATGGCATGGTGTCGCCGGACCTGGTGCAATCACTTGATTCTAGACTTCCTTGCCTGTCATCCACTGGCCTTTGACAAACGATCTGGCTACCGAGGCGCGGGAACGGCAATGCTGGTGGCGATGGGCCTGATCTCAACCAGACTGGGTGCACCGCTGCTTTGGGGGGAGGCCACCGAGGTCTCCGCTGGCTTTTACAGCAAGAACGTGCTCGGGGGCAAACCCGTGCGGGATCACTTTTTCATCAAGGGCAGGCACTTGCGGCGACTGCAAAAGGATGGCATCAAGTATGCCTGTTAATCCATTGAGATCATGCCCAAGTCACCCTGCACTACAACTCCATCAGTCTCGGCCTTCATGCGCCAGCTCTGGGCTGCAGAGGCAGAGCATCCAGTGTTCGCGGGAAGCCTGAACAACGTCAAGCTGATCCTGGCAGTGGAAGACAAACCGGTGCGCAAGAAGAGCGGAACCGGCAGAAAGACAAAAGGGTAAGATGCTTCTTTTGAGATGAGCCTTGGCTGACTTGAGCCAGAAGAGTTTCATTTTTCCAGAACTCATTTATCAGACGACTGAGTTGCCAGCTCACGGCCCTCACTTCTTCTTCGGCATCGGCCAGTCGTCGCTGCGGAAGGGCACGGCGGGGAGGGCCTCGTGGTTGTAGAGGTTGCAGCGCGGGGAGTTCGCCCAGGCGTAGCGAACGGCGACGGGCCTGGTGACCGCAGGGCTGGAGACGATGACGCTGTCGCCTTCGATCCTTGCCTCGGCGTCGTGCCACTCCTGGTCTTCCCCGGCGAGGGTGAAGCCGACGAGCTTGTCGGTCGGCCAGAGGATGTCGCCCTCGGCACGCCACGGCGCCTGGCCGAGGGTCAGGCCGCTGCCGGTTTCGGTGAAGGTCACGCGCATGTTCGAGCCTTCGGCCTTGGCTTCGTGAAACACCGGGCCGGAGGCGACGAGCTGCGTCTCGCCATACGCGAGCTTTCGCGCGGCGAGCGCGAGTCGCTGACCGACCGGTTCCTTGCCCTTCGGATGGACGTCGGCGGGATTGCCGACGTCGATGGCAACGGCAAGCGCAGCGTTGGGCACGGCTTTCGCCGTCATCGCCTGGGCTTCGCGCAGCCATGGATACTGATGCAAGGGCGCGGGGTTCTTGTCCATGTCCCACGCGGCAAGCTGCACGATGAGGAACGGGAAATCGCCCTGGCCCCAGCGCTTGCGCCAGTCGCCGATCAGGCGCGGCAGCAGCGTGCGATACTCGATGCCGTTGCCGGCGTTCGCCTCGCCTTGATACCAGAGCGCGCCGCGCATCGCATAGCCGATTAGCGGCGCGATCTTGGCGTTGAAGATCACGCTCGGCGTGCCGGGGCGCGAGGACGGGCTCGGAATGTCCATCGGATCCGGGTTCGCGGGTTCAGGACGTGCAGGCACGGGCTTCGGGCTTGTCTTCAGTCCGGCGTTCCAGGCCTTCATCGCCTCGTTGAAGGCAGGCGCGACCTCCTTTTGCCACTGCGCAAGATCCTTGCGATAAGCGTCCATCTTTTCGGGATGCGCGATCACTTCGCGATGCCTGGCAAGCGCTGCGACATAACTCTTCGCGTGGTTTTCGAACGCCGGTGTCTCGCGTAGCGCGTCCATGCTCAACCAGGCCTGAGCGGGTGTGCCGCCCCACGAGGAATGCAGGATCGCCACGGGCACGCCGAGCTTCACCCGCAAATCTCGCGCAAAGAAATACGCCACGGCCGAGAAGGCCTTAGCGGTGTTCGGATCGCTGAGGTCCCAGCGGCCCCGGAGATCCATCTGAGGCTCCGCAGCGGTCGCGTTTTGCACCGTGAAGAAGCGCAGCAGCGGATCGCCCGCCGCCGCGAGCGCCTGATCGGCGTTGTGCGCGCTGGAGAGAGGAAAACCCATGTTCGACTGCCCCGAGGCGAGCCACACTTCGCCCACGAGCACGTCCGTGCATTTATGATTTTCGATTTGTGACTTATGATTTGAAGAGATGATGAGATCGCGTGGCTGATCACTCGCGGGCATGGGATCCAGCTTCACAAGCCATTGGCCCTGCTCATTGGCCTGGGTGACCTTCGTTTGTCCGGCAAACGACACGGTCACTTCCTCACCCGGCTTTGCCCAGCCCCAGACAGGCACCGCCACATCGCGCTGCAAAACCATGTGATCGGCGATGAACGCAGGCAGCTTGATTTCCGCGCGGGCGAGAAGTGGCAGCAGCAGAATGAGAAGGAGAGGTTTCATGAGGCGTGAAGGCATGTTGAGTCAAAATGGGCCGATCAGGCAAAGCGAAAGTCAGCGGGCATCCAGCTGACCGATCAGGCGCACGATGCGCTCCCATTCTGAAATGCAGCCCGTGCAGGCTTATTCCAGCACCACGTTGTCGAGGAAGAAGGCCGTCTTTGTGGTGCCTAGGGCGCTGAAGAGCAGGTAGCTGGCGCTGGTCCAGCCGGGTTTGACGGGCAGCCCCGTGAAGTCCTTTTTCGTTCCATCCTGGCGTGTCAGCGTGAGCCGCCAGGAACCGGTCTTTTCAGGGGCGGAAGGCGTGGCGGCGGAACCGGTGACGGCGGTGATTTCGACGCGAAACCATTCGTCAGGCGGAATGTTGGCAAGCTCGGCGCGGCCGTCCACGCCCGCGACCAGTTTTCCGCCCTGCCAGCGCAGGTAGGGGCCGTTGCCGAAGTCGCCGTTCGTGCCACGGATTTCAAAAAAGCCGTCCGCGCCCTTCCGGGCCATGAGGTCGAACGCGATGTGAAAGGTGCCGCCGTCCCAGCCGGTCGGGTTGATGTCGAGCACAGGATCATAGCTGTGCTTCAAACCCGGCGCGTCGAGCACCTTGAGGCAGCGCTTGGAGCCGGGGCTGAACGGCGACGACACCTCGTCCGTGACGGCAATGCTCTCGCCCTTGTCCTCGCGCTCATACTTAGCTCCCCGAATGCCAAGGGTTCCGAGGGCGGCGTGCTCGAAGTCCTGATTCACCCGGTAGGCAGGTGCGGGCCAGGGTCTGGCGTCCTTGTCCCACGTCGGGTAGTCGTGACCCTCGGCGGCGAGCCTGCGCCAGGCGGCGTCGGCCTTGCGAACTCCGGCAAGCGTGAGATCCCAGGGCTTGAAGCCGATTTTTGCGGCGGGCGATCCCGCCTTCAGGCGGAAGTCGCGCTTCGCCACATCCTCGAACAGCGGATCCGCAAAGAGGCTGCCCGAATCGCGCCCCATCTTCTGCCATTCACCCCAGGTGAAGGCGGTGCTGGTGAGCTTCGCGGGAACCTTGCCGTTGGTGGGCCAGTAGAGATTGCTGCGGAAGACAAGGCTGTCCTTCGGATCGCCGCGCTCGGGCTTGTCGAAGAACTTCCAGTTCCATTCGCCGCCGTCGAGCAGGGGTGACGCCGGATCCCAGACGACGATGTTGTGCATGTAGCGGAAGCGCAGCCTCGGCTCGTTGCGGCTGGCCTGGATCTGGGCGGTGTGGCCGAAGGCGAAGATGTTGTTACGCACGGTGTTGAAGTAGCCGTAGTGCTGGTGGAAGCCGGCATTCCAGGTGTCGTGCACCAGGTTGTTTTCCATGAGCACCAGGCTGCTGCCCTCGTCATTGTAGAGGCCCCAGCCGCCGTAGCGGTGCGCGGCGATGTGATGGACATGGTTGCCGCGGATGACGGTGCCCGGCGAGGTGCCCAGGCCGTAGAAGCCGCCCATGTCGCTCAGGTAGGCCCAGCCGAGGTGATGGATGTGGTTGTTCTCCACAAGCGTGCCGGACGAGGCGGTGTCGCCATAACCCCAGTTCCAGCCGGCGCTGACGCCCGAGTAATACAGGTCGCCGATGTCGCAGTGGGTGACCGAGCAGTCCTGGGTGTGGGTGAAGACCACGCCACAGGCGCTGGGATGCAGGCGGCCTCCGTGCTGGATGATGCAGTCGTCGATCTGGATCCGGCGGTTCACCCGGTCGTCCGCAGGGCGCGCGGTTTCACCGACATACACACCGCCTCCACCGAGGTCATGAAGGCGGCAGTGGCTGACCGTACCATCCGCACAGCCCTTCCGGAACCAGAAGGCATGCTGGCCGGTGTGGCCGACCTCGCAGTTCCTGAAATGAACGGCCTGGCTGTCCTCGATCTCGATGCAGGCGCCGGTGGTGGTCGCGGCCTGTCCGTCATGCAGGCCGTCAGCGGGATAAAGATGCTGGCTGTATTCAAAACGGAGGCCTTCAAAACTGACATCGTGCGCGCCCCGGATGACGAGGAACTTCTCCGTCACGGGAGCGATGACCTCCGCGCGGCTCATGTCCTCGCCGGGCAGCGGCAGGTAGAGCAACTCGCCCTTCGTTTTATCGAGAAACCATTCGCCCGGCGCATCCAGTGCGGCGCGCAGGTTCTCCATCCACCAGCGCTGGTCGGGCTCGTACTCCACGAAGGGGTAGCGTGAGCGGCCCTTGATGCGCACGGCGCGGACCTCGTCGTTGAGGTCCTGGATGCGGCACTGGCCGACGGCCCAGGCATGGGTGACGGTGAGCAGCACGTCGGCACGTTCCGCCGGGCTGAGCCCCTTCAGCACCGCGTGCTGCTCCGGCGCGATGCAGAAGGCGTGAAAGTTCATGTTCGTCCGAAGGTCCGGGAACACACCCGCGCCGACGGCCTCGGTGATGTGATGGAAACCCTGGTTAGGTGAGCGTGCCAGGGTGGCGCGGCGGCCGTTGATCCAGAGCTGCTCAAAGCGCCAGGCCTTGTCCGGAAGGTCCGCCTTCCAAAGGCCGCCCTCCGCCTTGCGCCAGCCGGTGATGGACCGCCCGGCGCGCAGCACAGCGTTTCTGCCGGTCCAGCTTACCTGCGAGTCCTCGGCTCCAAGCACAAGGGTCTTGGTGACTTGATGCACGCCCTCCTCAAGCACAAGACGCACCGGCTTGGGCGCGCCGCGGGCCTGGGCAACCGCCTCCTCCAGCCCGCCAGGCTTCACCAGGATGTCGGCGGAGAAGGCGGTGGAGGCAAGAGCCAGGGCAAGAAGGGTCACGGAACGAGGCATGAGATCACGATGGCAGGGACCTGGCTGCGCGCAAACCGCCGTCCACGCCTGTGCAGTGCCTTGCCTGGGAAAATTGCCGCCAAAAAAGCGCGGCCTCACGGAGGCACCAGAGCGTGCATGACGCGGACACGGATGAATGTTCGCTCCTGTTCCGACAGGGGAAGCTGGTACTCCATTTCACCGCCCGTGCCTGAAAAGACCGGGGAGACAGGGGTCCAGGCGGTCAGGTCTTCACTCGCCTCGAGCACATAAAGACGGTCCAAGATGGACGACCATCGAAAGATGAGGCCGTCACCGGGGCTGGATGGCGAGGCTTCAGCGGCGATGCCAAGCCGTTCGGCCATGGAGAGCGGGCTGGTGCCGGCGACGAACTCCTCGGCATCGCTGTAGCCGTCATGATCACTGTCCTTGGATCCGGAGGAGGTCTCCAGGCTGCTGAACTGTTGTGCTTCCCACCAGTCGGGCAGGCCGTCACGGTCCGAGTCCTCAAGAGTGAAGCTGGCCTGATGGATGCGGCTGACCTCGGAGCCTTTGATGGTGATGGCTCGGAGGGTGCCGCTCCAGCCGATGCGCACGGTGCTGCCTGCCGTGATCCATGGGCTGTTGAAGTCCGGCGGCGAACCGTCCACGCTGTAATGGATCCTGGCATCGGAATCGGCCGCGCTGATGACGATGTCAACGGGCTGGGCGGAGGTGCCGCCGGCAGGGCTGAAAGTGAGGGCGGGCTGGGAGGCCCAGGCGCTGACCTTGCCCGTGGCGGGGGAGGAGAGGACAAGGAAATCATCAACGACGGCGGGATGCCCTCCCACGGGCAGGGTGGCGACCAGAGCCCCGTCATATCGGCCAAAGAGGAAGGTTTGGGCGGAGGAGCAGGCGATCACGAGGTCATCCGTGACCAGCGGCTGGCTCGCCAGGGCGAGCGCGGAAGCGGTGCTGAATGTGGTGAGCAGCGTGCCATCATGGGCCGCACGGGCCTGGATGGTGGTGCCGCTCAGGGCAAAAACGGTGCTGCCTGAGATGGCGGGCGTGCCGGTGAACTCACCATTCACGGACCAGGCGACTGAGCCGTTGTCGAGGTCGATGCAGACAAGGTCTTCGTCGCCAGCGGCGGAGGTGGGGCTGTCATTGATGAGGAAGGCCCGGCGTCCTTCCAGGGCGGTGGTGCGTGACATCGTGGAGCCAGTTCCGCCCCATCCGAGGCCCTTGTTCCAGATCACCGCCCCCGTCGTCGGGTTGTGCCTGGCGAAGTCGCCGCTCACGAACGAGTAGAGTTCGTTGTCGAGCAACGAAGGGGTCCACCCATCGTACTGATTCATGGATTGCTGGAAGAGCTGCTGGCCTGTCCCCGGGTTGATGCCATACATGCCGCCATAGGTGCCGCCGTTGACGAACACGCCTGACTCATGGATGACGGGGGCCATGGCGACATGGGCCTGGGCGGTGTAGGTGAAGGTCCATGCCGTGACACCGGTGGTTGCATTCATGGCCATCACCTGGGAGTCAAAGGAGTTGATGCGCTGCACAAAGACGCGCCCCCCATGATGGCTGGGCGGATTCATCGAAAACGCGCTGCTGAAGCTGCGTGACCAGGCCTGTGATCCATCGACGGTTCTCAGGGCGACCAGACGGCTGCCGCTGTCACGGTAGGTGACATAAACCAGGTTTCCGGCGGTGATGGGCGGCTGGAGCGTGGTGCCGGAGCCCGTCGCCGTGTAGGACCAGCGCTGGCCCCAGCCGAAACGGCCCAGGAGGGTCCTTGCGCTGCCGGTGTGCGCCGGTCCGCCGCCAAACGTGGGCCAGGAGGCGGTCAGTGTGGGCTTGAGGGTGACGGTGACGGTTGCTGAGGAGGTGGCGTCATCGGTGTCGGCGACGGTGTAGGAGAAGGTGGTGACGCCATCCGTGAGGCTGGCGGGAGCCTGGTAGCGAAGGCTGCCGTCATCGTTTTGCTCCACGCGGCCAAGGGCAGGCTGCGTGAACGAGACCACCCGCAGCGAATCTCCTTCGACATCGACATCGTTATGCAGCTCCCAGAGGGGGCTGACGATCTGTCCGGGAGTGGCGAGGCAGGCGTCCGCGCGTGCGACGGGTGGATCATTGACAGGCTGAACGTGAATGGAGACGCCGCCGGCCGGAGAGATGTCCTGGCCGTCACTGACGGCAAACTGGAAGCTTGCGAACGGACTGCCGCTCATGTCGGCCGGAGGAAGGTAGATGAGCCTTGCCCCCGGATGCGTGACCAGCGCCGGCACATGGCTGATGGGCCTGGCCGCAGTGACGCCGTCCTCGGTCTGGTGGAGAGTGCCGAGCAGGGGCAGGGATTGGATGACAAAGTGCAGCGCATCATCGTCCGCATCCGAGCCCTGAAAGGTGATGACTGTGGACACGTCTTCCTCCGTGATGAGATTCTGGGCGATGGTGGCCGGAGGCCGGTTGGCGGGATCAAGCACACTGAAGGAGCGGATGTCACCGTTTTCCGAGGCGATGTAGAGGGAGCCGTCGGCCAGGCTGATCCTGCCGCCGAAGGAGATCGTCTGGCGCAGGCTGCGGCTGGCGAGGTTGAAGAGGTAGGTTTTTGACGTCGAGGCGACGACCAGGGTGTCATTGGTGACCATCGGCTGCACGGCCAGGCCGCCGTCACTTCCAGGAAGGGTGTAAACACCCAGGGGTGAACCTGAGACGGCATCGTAGGCGGTGACGGAGTTCCGGTTGCTGCCTGAGATGACATAGACCGTCTGATGAGCGACCGCCGGAGTGCCTGAAAACCGGTTCTGAACCTTCCAGACCACGGCATTGGTGGAAGCCTGGACGCAGATGAGCTCCTGATCTCCGGCCGGGATGGTGACGGAGTCATTGATCAGATAGATGCGCCCGTTGGAGGCTGCCGTGGTCCGGTTCATGTCGTAACCCGACCAGTTCCAGCCGAAGTTCAGGGACCACAGAATGGAGCCGGTGGCTTTGTCATGGCGGCGCAGCTTGCCGGTGACGAAGGTGTAGGCGCCATCTTCATGCAGGGTGGGGGTCCATTCATCATACTGGTCCAGGCTGGCGTTGAAGAACAACTGGGCGCCGGTGGAGGGGTTGAAGCCGTAAAGCCCCCCGTAATAGCCGCCGTTGACATAGACCCCGGAGGCATCGGCCGCCGGCGCCATGTAGGTGTTGAACTGGGCGCTGAAGGGAGTGCTCCAGAGCATGTCGCCGTTGCCGGCATGCAGGGCGCAGATCTGGCTGGTGCTGTGGCTGCCGCTTTGCAGGTAGATGCGCCCGTCGTCATAGGTTGGCGGGTTCATGGTGGTTCCTGCGGCAAAGCTTGCACGCCAGACCATGGCGCCGGTCATGCAGTCGAGCGCGACCGCCGCAGCATCAGGGCTGGAAATCGTCGTGTAGGCACGCCCACCCGCCACCGCCAGCGGCGCGGCCTTGCCGCCCAGGTTCATCAGCCAGCGCTGACCCAGCGCCAGAGTGCCAAGCCTGACCGGAAGAAAGCCCGTGTGTTCAGCCGAGGCGCCGAAGGTCGGCCAGGCATGACCCGCCAGGGCGCCGACCGTGATGCGCACGCCGGCGCTTGACTCCGCGCCAGCCGCGTCACGAACAGTGTAGGTGAAGCTGTCCTCACCGTCGGTGAAGCCAGCCTCGGGCAGATAGTTGAGCGAGCCGTCCTCATTCTGGGAGACAACACCGCCGGCTCCCTGGGTGTATGCGACGACCTGAAGCGTGTCGCCATCGTCATCACGGTCGTTGGACTGGGGGAGGAAACTGAGCAGGGGCTCACCCGGCCTCAGGGAAAACCGGTCAGGTATGGCGGTCGGTGCGTCGTTTACAGGGGTGATGTTGACGGTCACCGTGGCGGCGGATGACCCGGAGACGCGGTCATGGGCGGTGAAGGTGAAGCTGCCGACGCCGTTGCCGAAGATGTTGAGAGGAGCCTGGTAGATGACTCGGCCGCTGGTGTTCAGGACCTGGGCGGGCACCGTGCTGATGGCGGCGCCCCGCGTGGTTCCATCCACCGTCTGATACAGCCTGCCCTGGGAAGGAAGGCTGCGGAGGACGTACCGCAGGCTTTCACCGTCGCCGTCCGCTCCTTCAAGGGTCACGGCCACCTCCGCCTCCTCCACGATTCCCACCTGGGCGGACAACGCGGAAGGAACCTTGTTGGAGGGCACCGGACGTCCAAAGGCCCGGACCTTGTTATCTGTGCAGGAGAGATAGAGCAGGTCGTCGGCGATGGCGGCCGCGCCACCGAAGTTCAGCGTCTGAAGAAGGCTGCGGGTGACCAGGTTGAAAATGCAGGTCCGGGTGGTGGAGCTGACGAAGAGCAGGTCGCTGCTCACCACGGGAGAACCGTTGAGGAAGGACTCGCCGGGGATGGTGTAGTCGGCGATCCACGTGCCCGTGGAGCTGTTGTAGGCCTTCACGGTTCCTCCACTGCACGCGAACACCATGCCGTTGGAGATCGCCGGAGTTCCGTTGAAGCCCGCCTGGACACGCCAGATGACCGACCGGGTGGAAAGGTTCACGCAGACCAGCTCCCCCCCTCCGGCCTTGTTATTGATGAGGTAGGCGGCGCCTTCGTTCATGCACAGGGTCCTTCCCATGGACCAGCCGCCCCAGTCCCAGCCGAGGTCCAACTGCCACTGGGTGACGCCCGTCTGCGGGTCATGCTGGCGCAACCGGCCTTCGACGAAGGAATAGACCTTGGAGTCATGAATGGCGGGGGTCCATTCATCATACTGCTCCAGCGAGGTGTAAAAGCGCTGACTGCCGGTGATGGCGTCAAAGCCGAGCATGCCCCCGTAGTAACCGCCGTTCACGAAGACGCCGAGGTCAGACACCGCCGGGGCAAGGTAGGACTCCCATTGCGCCTGATGGCTGCTGCTCCACTTCACGCCGCCGTCACCCGCGTCCAGCGCCCAGAGCTGGGTGTCCGTACTGTGGTTGCCGCGCTGCAGGTAAACCAGCCCCTTGTGATAGGAGGGCGGATTCATGGAGTTGCCGGGCATGAACTGCGTGCGCCAAATCTCTCCACCGGTCACGGCATCCAGCGCAACGGCATGCATGTAGCTGCTGGAATTGCCGGTCGGCGTGACAAACACCCGGCCTCCGCCGATGGCCAGAGGGTTGATGGCCGATGGGAATGCATAAGACCAGCGCTCCACCCAGGCCTGGACGCCCAGGGCGCCGGGATATCGCCCAGGGTGGTCCGGACCATTGCCAAACTGCGACCATTCCAGGCCATACGAGGCGCTGACATGCACGGTCACGGTGGCTGAGGAGCTGGCGCCGGCACCGTCCTGAAGCGTGTATTGGAAGCTGTCCGTACCTTCCGTGAAGTCTGCCTGAGGCTCGTAGCGCAGGCTGCCGTTGCCATTTTGTGTCAGGACGCCGCGGGTCGGCTGGGTGAAGGAGCTGATGTTCAACCCCTCACCGTCCACATCCTTGTCGTTGGCCGTCGGCAGGTAGGCTTCGAGGATGCCGCCCGCCCGCATGTAAACCACGTCGTCCGCCGCCAGCGGGGCGTCGTTCACGTTGGCGACGTTGAGGGTGACCGTTGCATCGGCCGAGCTGAGCGAGCCGTCGTTCACCCGGAATGTGAACGTGGTGTAAGGGCTGCCAAAACCATCCATGGGAGGCTGGTAGATCACCTGTCGCTGCGGGTTGCGCACCAGCACGGGCACCAGGGTGATGGGTTCACCGATCTGCACGCCATCGGTGGTCTGGTAGAGCCTGCCCCGGGCGGGCAGGGCGCTGATGATGCCCGTGAGCGAACCTCCATCGGCATCGCTGCCCGCAAGCGTGAGGGTGACCGTTTGATCCTCGATGCAGGCGGCCGTCTGCGCGGTGGCCACGGGCGCGGCGTTGTCTCCAAGCACAGTGTAGCAGCGCAGACGGCCATCCGTGCCGGCGAGCAGAAGGAAGCCGTTGCTGAGGCTGGGAATACCGCCGGCGGCAATCGCCTGAAGCTTGGAGCCGGTCGCAAGGCTGTGAATGGCCGTGGCCGTGGCAGAGGAGGCGATCAGCACATCCTGGGTGATGATGGGCTGGTAAAGGCCGGTGGCACCGATGCCGGTGACATAAGTCTGCTGCAGCACCCCCGTCGTGACATCATAGGCCCTGACATTGCCGGTGCTGTCAAAGGCCAGGACGCGCGCCCCGGAGACGCTCGGGGTTCCGGTGAAACCGGTCTGCACCCGCCAGCGGACGGTCTTGCTGTTCAGGTCGATGCAGACCAGTTCGTTGCTTCCTGCGCGGTTGTTGATGACAAAGGCGGCCCCTGAGGCAATGGCGGTGGTGCGGCCCATGGTGTAACCATCCCAGTTCCATCCCAGATCCAGGCTCCATTCAATGGTTCCGCTCGTGGGATGATGCTGGCGGAACCTGCCGCTCACAAAGGAGTAGGCCTTGTTGTTGTAAAAGGCGGGCGTCCAGGAGCCATACTGCTCCAGGGAGCTGAAGAAAAGCTGGCTGCCGGTGCTGCGGTTGTAGCCATACATGCCGCCATAAGTGCCGCCGTTCACATAGACCGCCTCGTCCGTGACCGTCGGCGGCAGGTATTCCTCCGACTGGGCGTAGAAGGGCGCGCTCCAGCGTGTGCTGCCATCCAGGCTGTTGAGCGCCCAGAGATGGCTGTCGCTGGAGCCGTTGCCACGCTGCACAAACACGGTGCCGCTGTGATAGGCGGGGCCGTTCAACGACCGCGCCTGCACCGGCCAGGTTTTTTTCCAGACCAGGGTGCCGGTGGCGAGGTCCACGGCACTGATCTGAGTTTCGTTGAAATAGATGTCCGGCGTGACAAACGCCCTGCCTTCCGCAACCGACACCTGATTCAAAGGCTGGGGGGAGACCTGGAGCGTCCACGCAGGCGAAAGCAGCTCCCCGTTCAAGCTTCCGGGATACAGGCCTGTGTGAGACGCATCCCGCCCCATCATCGGCCAGGGGCCGGCGGCGAGCAACCCCAGCGCCACCTGCACCGTGGCCGTTGAAGCGCCTCCGGCTCCATCGCTGATGGTGTAGGTGAAGCTGTCGACGCCCGAGGTGAAGCTGCCCTGGGGAGTGTAGCTGAGGGTGCCGTCTCCATTGGCGGCCACCGCGCCCTTCTGCCCCTGCGTGAAGGAACTGATGCTCAGCACCTGCCCATCCGGCTCCAGGTCATTGGCCAGCACGCTGATGGGCGTGATGACCTGTCCCGGCAGGCCGGAGACGCTGTCGTCAAAGGCCACGGGCTGGTCGTTCACCGGGCTGACGTTCAACGTCACCCTGGCCGGAGCGGACTGGGAACGCTTGTCCCGCATGATGAAGTCAAACGAGCCGCAGGGGATGCCATTCACGTTGGGAGGAGGCACATAGATCAGCTTTTTCCCCGGATGCGTGACGATGGCCGGGACACTGGAAACCGCCGTCCCCAGGGTGGTGCCGTCCGTGGTCTGGTAAAGGGTGCCCACGGCCGGAAGACTCTGCAGCTGGGCCGTCAGCGCATGGCCTTCGGCATCCGTGCCGGTCAGCGTGACCACGGCGCGGCTGTCTTCGTCAAGCGTGACAGCCTGTGCGTCCGCCACCGGGGGGGTGTTGGGTGTCGGCTGGACCGTCATCGTCACCGGCACGGTCACGACGGGGTTCGCCGGATCGTTGGAGCTGATGTCCACCTGCCCCAGGTAGCTGCCCGCCACTTTTTCGATGGCATCAAAGCTCACCGTGATCGTGGATGACTGTCCGGGCGCCAGCGTGCCGCTGACCGGATCAGCCGTCAGCCAGTCCAGGCTGGTGTCCAGGACACGCACATCATCCCACCACGCCTCCGAGCCAGTGCTGAAGTTGTAGAGCCAGAGCTGCGAGATCTGGTTCACGATGGATGGGTTTCGAAAAGGGATGTCCGCCTTCACCAGGCTGCCGTCGACATAGTAGTCGAAGTTTTTCGTGCTCCAGTTCAGGTCACGGAACTCCACCTTGTACCAGACGCCGGCCTGATAGCTGAAGCTTTCATCCCCGCCCACGTCACCGTTCACATAAAACCTGCCCGTGCCGCGGGCGAAGAACCAGATCGCTTCTGCCCCGTAGGTGTCGTCGGTCAGCACAAAATAGCCGTCATGCGTGGTGGTGGAGCCGGAACGCACCCAGAAGGAGATGGTCTTTGGCTTTGCACCGCTGACGAACTCCCGGCTGATGCCGTGAAAGTGACTGGTGCCGCCCTGGTAGTCATAGTGAAAACTGCGCGCGCCTGCCGCAGCCGTTCCGGTGACAATCTCCCGCGTGCCCGAGCCGGAACCGTTCGCCCAGCCTGAGAGGGAGCCGCTTTCAAAGCTGTCGGAGAATGGCAGGCTGGTTGAGCCTGCCTGGGCACGCAGCAGGGCCTTGAACCCAGTCGGCTGGACTTCCGGAGCGGCCTCCGAGATGCCTGAGATCGCCGCCGCCTGGATCCGGGGAGTCGCCTCCAGCGCAAGCGTGCCTGAGCGTGGGGCCGTGCTGACATTGAAGGTGAGAGGCTGGTCGCCTTCATTGGTCACCGTCAGCGTCTTGGTGACCAGCGTGTCCTCAAACTGTGTGGAGGCCAGGGTGGAGGGTGTGACCTGAACCCGGGAACGTCCAAGGCTGAAATTCACGGAAGCCGCATCCGGAGGCACCGTCACGGCGACCGACTGGGAAGGGTTGTATCCGGCGGCCGAAGCCCGGACCTGATAGGTGCCATCGGTGATTTTCAGGGTGTAGGTGCCGTCCGCGGCCGTGGTGACACTGCCGGTCGAGGAACCGCTGTAGCTCACCAGGGCCCCGCTGATGCCAGCCCCGCCGGTGAGGGCCGTCACCCGCCCGGTGATGCTGCTGCTGGTGAGCACCGTCATCTGAACTTCCGAGGTCCAGGAGCCCCCACCTGCATCCGTCGTCACCAGTCTCAAGGTCACGGGATGCGGTGTGACCGTGTCCGCGGCGATGCGGATGCGAAACGGGCTGGCACCCGTGGTCACCGAGTCGTTCACGGGGATGTTGCCCCAGGTCCTGTCACCCTGCAAAACGGTGACTTTGGAGCCGGCCGAGGTCACCGTCAGCGTCGTGCCCGCCCCCAGGGCCGGCTGCGCCCCCACATTCTTCAGGGTCACGCCCAGGGCGAAGTCCTCCCCGGGATTGAGGATGCCATCCCCGTTGCCGGCGGAGCCAAGCTGACCATTGTCGAGCGGAGTGATCGCATTCAAGGTGACATAAGGCTCCGTGGCGATGATGAGCGAACGGGCCACGTTCAGACGTCCCTGGCTCAACACCTTGCCATTCATGCCAGCCACGCCGTCCACGTTGTCGAGAAGGGCGCTTTTGATCTCCTGCCAGTTCATGGCCGGACGCGCCGCCTTGATCAGGGCGCAGGAACCCGCCACATGCGGACAGGCCATCGACGTGCCGTTCAGGGATCGGTAGCTGCTTCCCGGACTCGTCGAATAGATGCCCACGCCCGGCGCTGCCAGGTCCACCGTCACCGCACCGTAGTTCGTGAACGAAGCCAGGGTGTCGTTGTGGTCGCTCGCGGCCACGGAGATGATGTTGGCCGAGTCGTAGCAGGCCGGGTAGGACGGGGACAGGTCCGTGTTGGAACTGTCGTTGCCTGCTGCGGCGACAAACAGGATGCCTGCCGCGGCGGCCTCGTCGATCGCATCCTTCAAGGTTTGCGAATACCCGCCGCCACCCCAGCTGTTCGAGGTCAGCGTCACACCGCCGGCCGTCGCATACCGCACCGCCTCGACCGCATCCGCAGTCGTGCCACCCCCGCTGCCGGAGAGAAACTTCAACGCCATCAGCCTCACCGTGTGGCAGACCCCGACGACGCCGGTGCCGTTGTCGCCCACCGCTCCAATCGTGCCCGCACAATGGGTGCCGTGATAGTGGTCGTCCGCCGGGTCCTTGTCATTCGAGACAAAGTCCCAGCCGCGGACGTCGTCCACATAGCCGTTGCCGTCATCATCCAGGGAGTTGTCCGGGATTTCACCCGCGTTCACCCACATGTTCGCAGCCAGGTCCGGATGATTGTAATCAATGCCCGTGTCGATCACGCCGACGACCACGGATGTGGCGCCCCGTGCCACCTCCCAGGCCTCCGGCGCATCAATGTCAACGTCCCCCGTGCCGCCGGTCTGGCCGGTGTTGTGCAGACCCCAGAGCGACGAAAACGAAGGGTCGTTGGGAGTCAGCTGGGCAAACACCACATAATCCGGCTCCACCACCTTCATCGACGCCGCCTCCAGACGGAACTCCCGCAGCTTCAGGTCAAACACATCCAGCTCCGGACTGCCCGTCTCCACCAAATAAACCTGTGAGTTCGGCAGATGACGGCGCACCCTGCCCCCGAGCCTGCCAAGCTCCGCCAGAAGATCCTCCTCCTTCTTCCCAGGCTGCAGGCTCACCAGAAAGTGGTCCGCCACCATCACCTGCCGCAGCGTCATGTTTTCCGCACCGGTGCTGGAATCCTTCGTCCAGGACTCCTCAATGCGCAGGTGCCGGTGCTTGAAGCCCGTCACCTCCACCACGCGCCGCTTCATGAAGACGCCCTTTTCATCGGGGGGCGTCGCACGCTCCTGCAGCACCCTCGCCCTTGCCAGAAAATCCTCCTTCTCACTCGTGGACGCTGGCTCCGGCCTCCCTGCCACGTCGATCCTCGGATCCGGCCGGCCGGCCGGCCTGGAATCCAGGCCGCGCCTTTCCTGCACGCCTGGCGCGGCTGCAGGCGCAGGATTCAGGCCTGCCCGCTCCGCCCTGCCTCCCCCGTCGGCGGCGATGGTGGCGCCGCTCACCACAGGGCCTTCGACAGGCTCCGGCGCCCGCCTGAGGCCCAACCAAATGCTTAGAATAATCAACAGGGGGATGCCTACCCCGGGGACAAGGCGCTTCATCATGCGGTCGTTCTGGATTTAAAAGCATGTCTTACAGTGTCTTTTGGGGCCTAACCATAAGAATCACAGGGCTGATGGCTGGATTTTCTTGATGCCTGCGCCTTGACGGGGCAGCTGACCTCCCCGCTTTCCAGACACATCCCCGGGAAATCCGGCGGCCGGACAGGATCGTAAGGCGCAGGCCCGAGGCCTTTTCATGTCAGGCTAGGATCTCGGGGATGACCCTGCCCTCCACATTGGTCAGGCGGCGCTGGATGCCGTTGTGCTCGAAGCTGAGCCGCTCGTGGTCGAGGCCGAGCAGGTGCAGGATGGTGGCGTTGAAGTGGTAGAGCGGATGCACGTCCTTCACGGCCTTCTGGCCCAGCTCGTCGCATTCGCCATGACTGACGCCCGGCCTGACCCCCGCGCCGGTCAGCCAGCAGGTGAAACCGTCGGGATTGTGGTCGCGTCCCTTGGCACCCTTTTGGAAGAAGGGCATGCGGCCGAACTCAGTGCACCAGACCACCAGCGTGTCCTGCAGCAGCCCGCGCTGCTTCAGGTCGCGGATCAGCGCGGCGGCGGGCTGGTCGAGGATGCCGGCATGCACATCGTACTGCGCCTTCAGGTCGCTGTGACCGTCCCAGTTGAGCTTGCCGGCGCTCGCATAGGCGCCGTTGAAAAGCTGCACGAAGCGCACACCGCGCTCGATGAGACGGCGGGCAAGTATGCAGTTCCTGGCGAAGGCGGCCTTGTCCGCGTTTTGCGTGTCGTCCGCGCCATACATCTTCAGGATGTGCGCCGGCTCGGTGCCAAGGTCGGTGATCTCCGGCACGCTGAGCTGCATGCGCGCGGCGAGTTCATAGCTGGCGATGCGCGCGGCGAGCTTCTGATCGCCCGGATGCGCTTCCAGATGCCGTGCGTTCATCCTTTGCAGAAGCGAACGTGCGGCCTGGTCCGCCTGGGCGCTGACGCCGGGTGCGGAGAGATGCCGCACGGGGCTTTTGGAGCTCATTGTGGTGCCCTGGAAGGCGGCGGGAAGGAAGCCCGGGCCCCAGTTGTTCGCCCCGTTCTGCGGCACGCCACGCGGATCGGGAATGGCGACGTAGCTCGGCAGGTCCTGGTTTTCACTGCCGAGCGCATAGGTCGTCCACGCACCGAGCGAGGGAAAGCCGTCGAGCGTGAAGCCGGTGGAGAGGAAGTTCTCCGCGGGGCCGTGCGTGTTCGACTTGCTGGTGAGCGAATGCACGAACGCGATGTCGTCGGTGAGCTCCGCGAGATGCGGGATCATGTCGCTCACCCACTTGCCGGTCTGGCCGCGGGGCCGGAAGGCGTACTGGGGCCGCGCAAGATTGCCTGCGGGCCCCTGGAAAGTGACGGCGGGGCCGCCGGGCAGCGGCTTGTTGTCCCACTTGATGAGCTCGGGCTTGTAGTCCCAGGTCTCCAGCTGGCTCACCGCGCCGGCGCAGAAGATGACGACGACGTTCTTCGCCTTGGGCGCGAAGTGCGGCTGCCTCGGCGCATAGGGCCGCGCAGGGTCGATCACCGGCCCGTCCGAGGCGAGCAGCCCGTCCGTGCCCAGCAGATGCGAAAGGGCGATGGAGCCCAGGGCGGTCGCGCTGCTGTTCAAAAACCGACGGCGGTCGAGCAGATGATGTCCGGCGGGGGAAAGGAGGGCGGGGTTCATGGCACAAACAGGAACTCGTTCGAGTTGAACAGGGCGCGGCAGAGCACGGCGAGCCCGTGTTGACGCACCGTTGGTTCGGCATCGGCAAGCTCGGCGGCGGCGGGGGGACGTCCGAGGGCGAGCCGGAAGGCGCGGGTGACCTGCGCTGTGGGGTCAGCACCGGCCTCTTTTTTCACACGCGCGGCAAAGGCGGCGGAGGCTTCGAGCGTGAAGCGGCTGTTGAAGAGGTTGAGCGCCTGGATCGGCGTGGTGCTGGAGCGGCGGACGGCCGTGCTCTGGCCCGCGTCGGGACAGTCAAAGGCGCCAAACACGGCCTCCGGCTCGCGGCGGACCTTGTGGGCATAGATCATGCGACGCGTGTTTTCCGGCGTGAGCATCTCCACCGGTTCGAAGCCCGTGAGACCGCCGCGCTTGTCGAAGAGATTGAAGCCGCGCCCGTACATTTTCAGATCCAGCCGGCCGCTCACGGCGAGCATGGAATCGCGGATGACCTCGGCGTCGAGACGGCGGGACGGGAAGCGCCAGAGCAGGCGTGATTCAACGTCCATGTCTGCGGCGGCCGAGGAGGCCTGCGGGCCGGATGACTGCCGGTAGGTGGCGCTGAGGACCATGAGCCGGTGCATGTGCTTCACGCTCCAGCCGCTGCGGATGAACTCGGCGGCAAGCCAGTCCAGCAGCCCGGGATGGGTGGGCTTCATGCCCATGCGGCCGAAGTCGCTCGGCGTTTCCACCAGGCCGGTGCCGAAGTGGCCCTGCCAGATCCGGTTCACCATGACGCGGGCGGTGAGCGGGTTCTGCGGGCTGGCGATCCAGTCCGCAAGCTTTTGACGTCTTATTTGTTCGGGGGATTCCCTGGTCAGCTTCAGGTCGCCAAGGGCGCTGAGCACGGCGGGAACCACCGGCTCCTTCGGCTGCTCGGGGTCGCCGCGGTTGAGCAGATGGATGTCGTCGGGGGTGCGGAAGGTGCCTGCGAATACCTTCTGCGAGGCATCCAGCTTCTGCAGCTCTTCATCGAGCGGGCGTTTTTGCTTCAGCAGCCGCTGCGCCTCGGCCACCTCGTCCTTGTGCAGGCCTTCGGTGGAGAAGGCGGGCTGCGTCAGGTCGCGTGTGTCGAAGCGCTGGCGGTCGTCGGAATCGGCCACGCTCTTCCAGGCGCCCGATGTGTCCGCCACCTCAATCACATAGCTCGTGGCAAGCCGGTCCTTGAACTTGCCCTGGCGGTCACGGCCCCAGACGACACGGTCGATCTCCTGCTCCTGGTCGAACTCAACCATCACCCAGCCTCTGCCAACCTCGTTCGACATCCAGCTGCGTGAGTTGCCGTAGCTGCCGTCGTTCACGAAACGCTGCTCGTGGCGGTCGGCGGTGACCTTTTCGCCGGACACCGTCACGGCGGCCTTGAGCGCGACGTTTTCGCCGGCGGTGGTGAAGACCTCGAGCTCGTCGATGCAGGGCTCGAGGTTGTTGGTGTCACGGATGGTGAAGCGCACGCGCTTCGCCTTCACCGGCAGGAAGCGGTCGCGGTTTTCCCGGGCGTCCACCATGGGCCGCTTCAACCCCGACCTCGCGATCGGCACAAAGCGCGAGAGCTTCCTGTCGAGCTCGGCAAGCTCCGCCCTCACCTGCTTCAACCGCTCACGCGCCGCCAGGGCCTCCTGCGTGCGCAGGTCGCGCTCACCATACTCCACGCCGGCCACGAAGGCCTGCATCGAGTAGTAGTCCTTCGCGCTGATGGGGTCGAACTTGTGGTCGTGACAGCGTGCGCAGCCGATGCTGAGGCCGAGGAAGGTCTGGCCGATGTTGACGACGATCTCGTCTATGGAGTCCTGGCGTGCAAGCCGCTTGGAGGGCTCGTCCTTGCCGATCTGGCCCGGCAGCAGGACGGAGGCGGTCACCAGGAAGCCCGTGGCCGCGTCCTCGCCCAGGGCGTCGCCGGCGATCTGCTCCCGGATGAAGCGGTCGTAGGGCGTGTCGTTGTTGAAGGCGCGCACCACGTAGTCGCGGTAGGGCCAGGCGTTGGGCCGTTCGGTGTTCACCTCAAAGCCATGGGTGTCGGCATAACGAACCACATCGAGCCAGTGCTGCGCCCAGCGTTCGCCATAGCGCGGCGAGGCGAGAAGCCGCTCGACCACGGCGGCATGATCCTGGCTTTTCAGGAAGCCGTCCGTTTCCTCCGGCGTGGGCGGCAGGCCGGTGAGGTCAAAGGTCACGCGCCGAAGCCAGGCGGCCGGATCTGCGGGCGGGGAACGGTGCAGGCCCTTTTCGGAGAGTTTCGCGTCGATGAAGCTGTCGATGGGGCTGGCTTCAAGTTTACCGGGGACGGCGCCTGGCGGGGAACCTGAAACCTGAAACTTGAAACCTGAAACGTTGACCGGCTTGAAGCTCCAATGATCACGCCTGTCCTCGACCTTCGCCGTGTCGATGCCGTCCGGCCAGTGCGCGCCTTCATTCACCCAGCGGGTGAGCGTGTCGATCTCGGCCTGCGGAAGGCGTCCCTTGGGCGGCATGAGCTCATCCTCGTCATCGGTGGTGAGAAAGTGGATCAGCGGGCTTTCCCCCGCCCTGCCGGGCAGGATGTCCGGCCCGTGGTTGTCGCCGCCCTTGAGGGCCTCCGACTTGATGTCGAGACGAAGGCCCGACTTCTGCCTGTTGCCGCCGTGGCATTCCTGGCAGTGTTTTTCAAGGATGGGCCGCACCTCGCGGACGAAGTCAACGGGCGCGGCGAGCACGGAGCTGGAGATGAGCAGGAAGACGGGCCTCATGAAACACAATCAACGGTAGGGGCTGCCGGCGGCGTGAAGCGCGCGGACTTCAGCGGCGCTCATGGCGCGGCCTAACAAAACAAGCTCGTCGACGCGGCCGCTCAGGCGGCGGTCGTTGCGGTTCCAGTTGCCGATCTGGGCGGGGCCGAGGCGGGCGGGGTGGGCCACGTCCAGGCGCACCTCCCGGTCGAGCCTGCCGTTGAGGTGGAAGCGCACGGTTTTCGCCGGGGCGTCATAGACGGCGGCGAGGTGCACCCAGCGGCCCTGCTCCGGCAGCACGGGCGTGAGGGAGTCGGGATTCCCGCCGGGTTCCTCAAACCCGGCGGCCAGGGTGTTGCCGCGCAGGGCGAGCCGCATGGTGGCATGATGCGTGATCATCCAGTGGACCTGCCCGGGATTGCTGGACTCCCAGCCGTCCGTATGAAGCAAAGATTGGTAGGGCTCGCCAAGCCGGTCGAGCCGCACCCAGGCGGCCAGCGTGAGCCGCGGCCAGTCACGGCCGCCCCCGGCGTCGAGCTTCAGGTGGTCGCCCACCTCGACAAACTCCGGCGCATGCGAGCCCGGCCAGCGGCCCTGCACGCTGCGGAAGACGCCCGGCAGGGAGGCCGAGTCCGGCGTCTCGAAGTCGAGCAGGGCGATCAGGGCCGGGTCCTGCCTCAGGCGGGCCAGCGCCGCCTCCGAACGTGCGCGCTGCCCGGCGTCGAGCCCGGCGCTCAGCTCCCGCATTTCATCGAGCTGGATGAAGGCGGCGGAACGCAGGTCACGTGCGGTGCTGGCACCGCGGTCCAGGCTCACGGCGTCACCTCCGCGAAGGTTCCGGCGAGGCGCGTCACCAGCCGCCTGGGTGATCACCTCGCCCTGGAACACATGCACCTCGGCGGCCCCGGCCGCCGGGACATCGACGCCGAAGCGCGTGCCCAGGTCCACGGCGTCACCCGAGGGCGTGATCACTGTGAATCCCTTGGCCGGAGGCGGCACCTCGGCGGCAAGGCGGCCGCGTTTCAAATGCAGGCGCTGGCCGGATTCAAACCAGAACTCGGCCGGCGCCTCGATGACGATCCGTGCTCCACGTTCGGTGCGCAGCGACACCGAACCGGCGCTGATGACATGCCGCTCACCGCGCAGGGCGCCTTGCTCGGCGAGGTCCGCGATGCCCGCCGCCTTTTCCACGGTGGCATAGGCCCGGCCTGGCTGCTGCCACCACCAGGCGGCGGCCGACAGGGCCAGGCAGGCGGCCAGGGCGGCGACGGCGGTTTTGGTTTTCCAGCGGAAGGGCCGGAAGGCGGGTGTTGGTGGTTTCACCGGCACCGGCACCTGGCCGGCCGCGAGCGCCGCGAGGGCGGAGTCCAGGTTCAGCATCTCCGTGAACACGCGCCTGGCCTCCGCATCCTGGTTCAATCGTTGGTTCAGCCGTTGCATGTCCGGCGCGGAGATGCGGCCGTCCAGATAGGCGTCGATGAGCGTGTCGAGCTCCGTCTTCATGACGCCGCCTCCTCGTTGAAAAGCGAGCGCCGGATGCAGTCGAGCAGCAGGCGGCGCATGCGGTGAAGCCACTGGTAGAAGCCCGCGACGCTGCGACCGCTGTCCTGCGCCACCTCCTGGATGCTCGCGCCCTCCTGATAGGCCTGCATCAGCAGCCCGCGCTGGGCAGGCGGCACCTTCTGCATGCACTGCTCCAGGGCCTCGCGCTGGCGTTCCAGACGGGGTTCGTCGGCGCAGGCCTCCTGGGCGATTCGGGTGACGGCCTCCTCATCCAGCACCAGCCGGTCTCGTCCACGGTCGCGCAGCCAGGCCAGGACCTCGAAGCGCGCCACGCCAAAGGCCCAGGCGCGGAAGTCGCCCCCTTCCTCGAAGGTGTCGAACTTGTCCCAGAGCACCACGCTGACCTCCTGCATGACATCGTCGGCGTCGGCACGCGAGGGGACCAGCCGCCGCACATGGGCGCGAATCGCCGGCTCATGGGCCGTGAAGCGGCGCAGGAAGCGGTGGTGGCGTTCGGTGTCGGCGGAGGAATTCATCGTCGGTCCGAACACATATCTCCGCCCGGGGCGCGGATTTTACGCAGGTTTTTCAAAACCTGCCCCAAGGCATGGCGGCGCCGGGGAGGCATCACGCAATTCCAAAGCGGCATCATCCATGGAAAGAGGGGGCTGAAGAACGTATGGTTAGGCGTCCCATGCTCCGTGCCTCCTCCAGCCTGCTCCTTGCGCTGCTGTCCGCCCTTCCGGCCTCCGCCGCCGAGGTGCCGTCGTTCCGCAACACCATCCAGCCGATCCTCACGCGCTACGGCTGCGCGATGGGCGCCTGCCATGGCGCCGCGGCGGGCCAGGGCGGCTTCCGGCTCTCCCTGCGCGGCTTTGATGACGAGGGCGACTGGCTTTCCATCACGCGCAGCGCCAACGGCCGCCGCATCACCCTGGAGGACCCGGCGCGCAGCCTCCTGCTGCTGAAGTCGGTCAAGGCGGTGCCGCACAAGGGCGACAGGCGCTTTGACGTGAATTCGCCGGAGTACAAGGCCATCGTGGACTGGATCGCGGGGGGCGCCCCGGGCCCGAAAGCGGACGATCCGCGCATCGTCTCCCTGAGCGTGTCGGAGCCGCACCTGGTCACCCAGACGGGACGCAGCGTGCAGCTCAAGGTGACCGCGAAGTTCAGCGACGGCCGCAGCGAGGACGTGACGCGCTGGTGCAAGTTCAACGCCACCAACGCCGGCGTGGCCACGGTGGATGAAAACGGCCTGGTGAAGGTCACCGGCGCCGGCGAGGGCACGGTCAGCGCCTGGTATCTCAGTTTGTTAAGCGTGGCCACCGTCACGGTGCCCCAGCCCGGCAGGCTGGACGAGGCCGTCCTGGCCTCGATGAAGCCGCGCAACTTCATCGACGAGCAGGTGCTGGCCAAGCTGCGTGAGCTGAACATCCCGCCGTCGGACCGCGCGACGGACGCGGAGTTCCTGCGCCGCGCCTTCCTCGACACCCTCGGCGTGCTGCCCACGCCGGAGGAAGCCAGGACCTTCCTGGCCGATCCCGGCGCCGACAAGCGCGACCGCCTGATCGACTCGCTGCTGAAGCGGCCGGAGTTTGTTGACTACTGGTCCCATCGCTGGAGCGACCTTCTGCTGGTGAACGGCGACAAGCTGATGCCGCAGGCCATGTGGTCGTATTACAACTGGATCCGCCGCCATGTCGCCGCCAACACGCCCTGGGATGTGATGGTGCGCGACCTTCTCACCGCCACCGGCAGCACGCTGGAGCATGGCGGGGGCAACTTCTTCATCCTCAACGACGAGCCGACCAAGTGCGCCGAGACCGTCAGCGTCGCCTTTCTCGGCACCTCGATCGGCTGCGCCAAGTGCCACAACCACCCGATGGAGAAGTGGACCTACGACCAGTATTACGCCTTCGCCAACCTCTTTGCCCGCGTCCGCACGAAGAACGGCTCCCAGGCCGATGAGCGCGTGCTCTTCAGCGACACCCAGGGCGACCTGGTGGCGCCGCTCACCGGCCGGCCGCAGCCGCCGCGCCCGCTGGATGCGCCGGAACCCGTCTCGATGGCCTCCACCGAGGACCGTCGTCTGGCGCTCGCCCGCTGGCTCACCGGACCGGACAACACGCTTTTCCAGCGCGCCATCGTCAACCGGGTGTGGGCGAACTTCTTCGGCTCCGGCCTGGTCGAGGCCGTCGATGACCTGCGCGTCACCAATCCCGCGAGCAACGAGCCGCTTTTTGCCGCCGCCTGCGACCATCTGGTGAGGCGGAAGTTTGACCTGAAGGCGCTCATGCGCGCCATCCTGCAAAGCGAGACCTACCAGCGCAGCAGCGTCACGCAGCCGGAGAACATCCAGGATCTGCGCCACGGCTCGCACTATGTCCCGCGCAGGCTGAAGGCCGAGGTGCTGCTCGACACCATCAGCCAGGTCACCGCCGCGCCAACCACCTTCAAGATCGACCGGCGCAACGCCAACCGCGGCACCGCCGACAGCTATCCGGCCGGCTTCCGCGCGCTGCAGCTTCCGGACAGCAACATCGCCAGCTACTTCCTCAAGAGCTTCGGCCGGGCCGACCGCGTCGCCACCTGCGAGTGCGAACGCACCAACGAGCCCAGCATGGCCCAGGCGCTGCACATCGCCAACGGCGAGACGCTGAACCAAAAGCTTGCCCAGAAAGACAACCGCATCGACGCCCTGCTCGCCGACGGCCTGACGGACGCGGGGATTGTTGAGGAGGCCTATCTGCTCACCCTGACACGCCAGCCGACGGAACGGGAACGTGAAAAGGCCGTCGCGCTGCTGAAGGAAGCCGCGCCCGCCGACCGCCGCACGACCCTGGAGGACCTCTTCTGGAGCCTGATGAGCTCGAAGGAATTCCTGTTCAACCATTGATCAGACAGCGGCTGCCGTCACCCTGTCGCCAATGACGGCATCATCCGCCGCTGGCTCGCCCCCTCCCTTCCCGCCATGAATCATCTCCCCCTTCTGCTTCTCCTCCTGGCCGCGCCCAGCCTGTTCGCCGCGGAAACCCAGGCCTCCGCCAAACCCGCCGCCCCGAAGTGGAGAAAACTGCTGCCCACGACGCCCGAAGGCTTTGACCTGCGCACGCTGGAGGTGGAAAAGCATCCCGAACACACGGTCGAACTTTATGTTTACGTACCACGGGCCGAAGGCCGGTGGCCCTGCATCCTGGACATTCACGGCGGCGGCTGGAAGGCGCGCCAGGTCGAGGCGGACAAGCCGATGATGGAGCGTCTGGCGCAGCGCGGCTTTGTCACGGCGCTGGTAAGCTACCGGCTGTCCACCGAGGCGAGGTATCCGGCGGCGATTCATGACTGCAAGGCGGCGCTGCGCTGCCTGCGCGCCCATGCCGCGGAGCTGAAGATCGACCCCGAGCGCATCGGTTGCATGGGCGGTTCCGCAGGCGGTCATCTGTCCGGCCTGACCGCGATGACCAGCGGCCTGCCGGAGTTTGAGGGCGACGGCCCCTTCAAGGAGTTTCCGAGCACGGTGAAGGCCGCGATCGTCATGGCCGCCACGCAGGACCTTGTCGCGTCCAACCGTGACAAGACCAGCGAGGGCGCCGTGCAGTTTTTTGGCAGCAGCGCCCAGGAGAAGCCGGAGCTTTACCGCTCCGCCTCGCCCATCACCCACGTGCGCGACGGGGTTCCGCCGACGATCTTCATCGAGGGTGAAAAGGACACGCTCAAGATCGGCCGTGCGGAGATGATGGAAAAGCTGAAGGCGCTGGGCATCGAAACTTCCGTGCACACGCTCAAGGACGCCCCGCATCCGTTCTGGATGAGCGATCCCTGGTGCGCGCAAACCGTGGAGATCGCCGTCGCCTTCTTCAAGAAGCATCTCGGCGAACCGGTGAAGCGCTGAAGCGGCGAACCGCGAGGGCTCAGCGCCGGCCGTGGTTGAAGTCCACCGGCCTGACGACCGTGCGTGCGCCACGATTGTCGTCGATGGCAGTGTTCGTGCAGGAGGGATCGACCACGATCACGGCGGGCTTGTTGCGGAAGGTGTTGCCTGAAAAATCGAGGTCATGGCCGTTGGGCGCAAAGGTGACGGCCTCCTCCGGACAGTGAGGCCCAAGCTCAAAGATGTTGTCGCGCACGATGACGGGGCCGTAGGAGGCGCCGGGCTCGTAAAGGGTGAAGTAGAGCTCGGGGAAACGTCCGGGTTCCGCAGTCTGGAAGGCGATTCGGCCGCGCCTTGGATCCGGGTCGTTCTTGGTGGTGTTGTTGATGAAGAGGTTGCCGGTCATGATGAAGTTCACCGGCTGGTTGATCCAGGCGCCGCGACCGCCGCCTCGGAAGGTGTTGCCGGTCAGGGTGACGTCGGTGCAGCTTTTCTCAACGCTGACGACGCGGCTGCCGTTGGTGCCGTCCACGAGGTTGCCGGTGATGGTGGCGTTCTGGCAGAACTCGGCGAGGAAGAACGCGCCCATGCGGCTGCCAAGGATGTGGTTGCTGCTGAAGACGATGTTGCGGCAGCGCTGGATGTGCATGGTGTCGCCGACGGCGCTGAGCTGGCAGCCGGTGACGCGCACGTCCCGGGCGCCGACTATGTCAAAGGCGCCCTTGCCGGGACCGCCGCCGGTGGGGGCGTAGGCGCCAAGGTAGGTGCCGCTGAGGTTGAAGGCGAGGAAGCCTCCGCCGGCCTGGTCGAAGCGGAGGGCGGGCCCGCCCGGCCTGTCGGCGACGCGGATGAAACCGGGCTGGCTCTCGACCACGAAGTACTGCCGGCCGCGAACCAAGTTTGCCGGAAGCATGCCCGGGCCGGGCAGGAAGGTGAGGGCCTCCCGGGGATCATCGGTCAGGCTGACGGCCAGGGGCCGTGAGGTGTTGTCGAGCATCACGCGGTCATCCCCGGCGTTCACCTTGATCTCGCGCATCAGGTCCGTGCGAAAGTACTTCCGGGCCCGCTCGACCTCCCAGGGCTCGTAGGATTCCGGGAAGGTGAGGATCTGCCAGAGATAGCCGTAGTCCCACATGAACTTGCCGCTGCGCAGCAGGGTGCAGCCCTCCAGGGCGACCCGTTCAGCAGGATGCTCGACCTCGCTCTCGCTGCTTTTGCCGTACTTTCCATGCACGCCGATGACGGCGGCCGCCATGCCCTCGGCCTTCACGTCTCGGAACAGCAGGTCATGCGTGCCGCCCGCCTTCGTGGTGGTGATCTCAATGCCCTTGGTGTTCGCGTTGGGCTCCCAGGTGTTGTCCTTCCGGCCCGGATCAAACACATGGCCGATGAACTCGCCGCCATGCCAGGCGAAATGGGAGATGTCCTCGCCGGCGAAGAGGACGATGCGCGCCTTGTCGGGCAGGGTTTCAGGCAGGATGAAACGCGCGCCATGGGCCAGCACGGTCGTGTTTGACCGAAGCCTCAGAGGCTGGGCGCCGTCGAGATGATAGTCGCCGGGCGGGATCGTCACGACGCCTTCCTTTATCAACAGCTCGGCAAGCCGGGCGCTGTCGTCAGCGAAGGCGGGAAGCGGGGCGACGGCGAGAAGGAGAAGAGCGGCAGGAAGATTCATCGGCCGCATGATAACGGTCATGGCCTGAAGAACTCCATGACAAATCGACCGCCTTTCAAACCCGCTCCAGCCTGATCGGGTAGGTGTTGCCTGAGGCGAACTGGGCGACGTAAAGGCCGCCCTGCGGATCCACGGC
>JBIIRD010000072.1:0-25976 GCA_044341745.1 Prosthecobacter sp.
TGAGAACGTCGGGATCGGCGGAGCGGTATGCGGGCCTGGTTTCGCATGAGCGCAGACGGAGTGCTTGCGCCGAAGTGCAGACGGCTGGGTCATCGTGGACGGTTGAGCATTCGGGGCGTGCAGCTCATCTCGACGGAGCGAGATGGCCACGATGCTTCGCCTGAGCGTTGGCGGGTGGTTTGCGGAGAGGGCTGCGGATGAGCGCAAGCAGAGTCGCCATCTTGCTCCGCAAGATGAGCCAAAGGCTGACGCAGGCACGCGGAACTTTCGAGCTATGAGAACGTCGGGATCGGCGGAGCGGTATGCGGGCCTGGTTTCGCATGAGCGCAGACGGAGTGCTTGCGCCGAAGTGCAGACGGCTGGGTCATCGTGGATGGTTGAGCTATCGGGACGTCCAGCTCATCTCGGCGGAGCGAGATGGCCACGATGCTTCGCCTGAGCGTTGGCGGGTGGTTTGCGGAGAGGGCTGCGGATGAGCGCAAGCAAAGTAGCCATCTTGCTCCGCAAGATGAGCGAAAGGCTGGCGCAGGCACGCGGAACTTCCGAGCTTTGAAACCGTCCGGCACGGCAGCCTCTCCCCATGGACTGTGGCAGCCCTGCTGGCGTGAACCACCCTTGACTTTCGAGGGTGTCGTGGATCTGCGCCCCGGTGATTCGGAGGCGGGGATTGAAGCGGAGTCCTTTGCCACCGCAGCAGGCTGCGGGATGAAGGCGGCAGCAGGCTTCCGCAGTCCAAAGCGGCTGCTGCCGCCGCTGGTGTCCTGGCCGGACGCGAGAGTCCTGCCCAACCCCTCTGAAGCCACCATGGCCGAACGCCCCCTTCTCGCGCCCTTCCAGGGCGCAGCTGGTATTCGAGGGTTTTCACACCTCATCGATCCGGTGGTTCTCGCTCGCCGAGGCTCGCTTCACCAACCGGCTATTTTCTCGCGAGCCTCCGGCTCGATGAATCTGGCATCATGACCGAACACCGAATCAACACGTTGACCGGGTGAGGAGGCGGCGCCTTCACATGACCGGATGCATGGCGCATCTCAGGGGATGATCCGGTAGCTGCTTCGCCTGAATTGCGCTTGTCTCGCGCCTCTGTTTTGTTCCTATTTCCCATCCATGACATTCGTTTCCATCAAGGCCTGCTCCGTTCGCACTTTGTTTGACTGGTTCGACGAACGCCGCCTCGCCATTCCGGAGATCCAACGGGAGTTCGTCTGGAATGACAAGCGCGCCTGTGCGCTTCTGGACAGCATGATGAAAGGCTATCCCATCGGGACGGCCATGATCTGGAAGACCGGCCGGGAGCAGAGCCTGCACCTGCGGCATTCCCTTCATGTGCTGCCGCCTTTCGATCCTTCCACGAACAAGGAAATCTACTTTTTGATCGACGGTCAGCAGCGTCTGTCCGTCCTGCACCTGCTCCGGCAGGGGAAGATGATCCAAAATGCAGACCGCAGGGACATTGATTTCGGGCGCATTTTTCTGTCTCTCGAGTCCGAGGCTCCGGAGTTTGTGTATCTGCGCAAACCCGACCCCGGCGTGCATTTTGCGATGCGCGACGTCCTGTCCGACCGCTGGCGTCAGCTCTTCCGGGGAGTGTCGAAGGGCAAGCTCAATAAAATCACCGACTGCCGGAACCGGCTCCTGGGTTACAAAGTTTTCATTCAGTTTCTCAAGGCCCGCGATCTGGCCGATGTTCGCGAGACCTTCATTCGGATCAACACGCAGGGAATGAAGATCTCGGAGGCGGACAGGGCCTTCACCGCCGCCTCCCGGGTCAGGCCCGTCCATCGATTCCGCCTGCTTTGCAGCCATCTCACCCATGGCTTCGCGGACATCGACAAAAACATTTACTGGACCACGCTGGCCCTTGCCCGTGGCATTCGTGAAGTTGGCCAGCGTGCGTTCTCCCGAATAGCGCGCGAGATCAACGACACCGAGGAGGGGCTGGAATGGTTTGAGCGCGAGGAGCCCAGGATTGCGGAATGCCTCCGCCTGGCCTGCGACCATCTCATCCACCAGATGAAGGTCACCGACTTCAAACTGCTGCCGTACTCGCAGATGATCGCTGTTCTGGCCGGCTTTTTCTACTGGAACAACCGGGCCCAGCCGTCCCCGCTCCAGCGCAAGGCCATCCGGCAGTGGTTCTGGCACACCGCGGTTCGCAATCGCTACGCGGGCCGGGGCTATCAGCATCACCTCCTGTCCGATGCCGCCTTCTTTGAGCGCCTTGGCACGACGCGAAAAGGCCGCTATGCGATCAGCGAACGAGCCTCTGCGGATTCGCTGCTTCATGAGCCGTACCTGGGCAGCTCGGCCCTGTCGAAGGCTTTCCGGCTCCTGCTTGCCTCCAAGGCTCCCCGCTACATTGACAACGGCGATGTCATTCCGCTGGGCCCGGTGGCCTCGGCACGAAACGCCAAGGAACTCCATCACATCTGGCCTCGGGATTTGCTCAAGCGGCAGGGCATTCGTCCAGAGCGGGTCAATGCGCTGTGCAACATCTGTTATCTGGCCGCCCAGAACAACCGTGCCTTCGGCGCTCAGCATCCTCTCCGTTATCTGGCGGAGTTTTGGAGCCGGAAGCATTTTGCCAAGGTCATGAAGAGTCATTTGATCCCTTACCGCAATGACTCACCCTTGTGGGATGAGAACATCAAACGTGGCTTCAAGGCATTCCTGGAGCAGCGTCGCGATTGGATTGTGGCAGCCTTCAACCAGGAGGCCAAGGCCACGCTCTTCGAACGCTGACACCGACCCGGGTCCCTTGGTCCGAACCCTGAGGTGCTGCCTCAGCGCCGCGTAGGCCGGACTCTGATGCCTGTCGGCTTGAATCAGCCCGCCTTCGTCATTTTCTCCAGCTCCTCCTTCACGCGCTGCTTCAGCTCGGGCGGGCCGATCACCCGGGCCTTGCTGCCCCAGCTCAGCACCCAGCGCGTGATCTCCTCCAGCCCGGCCAGGTCCGCCTGGAATTCGATGAGGCTGCCATCCTGTTTGAGCTTCCGGATGGCCTGGGTCGGATGCCACTGGCGCTCGGCCACGACCCTGGCCGCATAGCCCTCCAGCCGGATGTGCACCTCATGCCTGCGTTGCTGCCCGCCCGCATAGCTCCAGACCCCGAAACCGCCGCCCAGATGATCGCGGGCGTTGAACCCCGCCTGGCGCGTGAACTTCCTCGGATGAATCTCCAGCCGGGCGATGCGTTGCAGGGCAAAGGTGCGCATGGCGTCACGAGCCGGATCAAAGGCGATCAGATACCAACCATGCTCGATCTGGCCGAGATGATGCGGGCGCACGCAACGTCGTTCCGGCTTCGTGGACGTGAGCTTGTGATAATCAAAACTCACCTCCCGCGTGCCGCGAATGGCATCCAGCAGATCCCCGAACAAGGTCACGTCCGCCGCCAGCACTCCCGATGCCTTGACCGAAAAGGCCTCGTCCAGCTCATGCCATTTGATCGACACCTCGCCCGGGCAGGCCTCGGCGATCTTGCTGAAGCTCTCCGCCAGCATGCGTTCCAGCCGCGTTCCCCGCAGCGGTTCCAGGGCATGACGCGCCAGGAACAGGGCCACCAGGTCGGAGCGCGACAGGTGCAGCATCGGGAACTCATTCACTTCCTGGGTGTAAAAGTAGCCGTGCTTGAGCGGATGATATTCCAAGGGCAGCCCGAGCTGGTCGCGCATGAAGCTGATGTCCCGCTGGATGGTCTTCGGCGTGACCTCGATCTCCTTGGCCAGCGTCGTGCAGTTGGGATGACGGCCAGCCCGGATGATCTTGTGGATCTCCAGCACCCGCCACAGGGCCGGGCGGCTCACCCCGGAGCGGAAAGTGTTGGCGGCAGCCTCCGGGCGGAGACGTGGGGGCGGCGAGGACGGACGACGGGCCATGTCCGAAAAAACGAAACAAAAAACCCGGCCTGTCACCCCGCGAATGTCCGACCCCGGGGCTGACGCATCAAGCTGAGAAAGGAGGTTTTGCTACAGGATTCACAAGATTGACTGGATGAACAGGTCTGAAAAATCCTGTTTCTCCTGGGAATCCTGTCACTGAGACCCTGGGAGACAATCAGTGGCCGATTGGATGGGCTAGCCCTGGCAGGATGGCCGATTGAATCCAGAAATTTCGCCCCCCACCCCCGCGAATGTCCGACCCCCTGGGTGAAGATGGTCGCCTCATGAATCCGCACCTCACCGAAATCGCTTACATCCTCGACCGCTCCGGTTCCATGCAGCCCATGCGGGAGGCCGCCGTCGCTGCCTAACGTGAAGAATGCGAACGACAGCCTGCGGAGGGAAAATGCCTTCTGATCCGGCAAGAGTCATTGACTTGACGTAAAAAGCACCCATTTTTTCCGTCAAAATGACGATGTCTAAACCAACTTTAACCATTGATTCCAAAGTGATTGGCCGTATTTTCGGTCACGGGAGGGGTTGGGTGTTCACTCCCAAGCATTTTCGTGACTTGGGAGGCACCGCCGCCATTGACTCCAGCCTGCGACGCCTCAAGGCGGCTGGAACCATTCGTCAAATTGCCCGCGGCCTTTACGATTACCCCGCCACTGACCCGGTTCTGGGTTCCGTGGCCGCCTCCGCCGATGCCATTGCCCGGGCGCTGGTGGCCCGCGATGCCATCCGCATCCAGCCCTCCGGCGATTATGCGGCGAATGTCCTCGGCCTTTCGGACCAGGTTCCATCGCGCATTGTCTTTCTCACGGACGGCCCCGCCCGCAGGGTCAAAATTGGCAAACGGGAGATCATCCTCCAGCACACCACGCCGCGAAACATGGCCACCGCCGGGCGCATCAGCGGCACCCTGATCCAAGCCCTTCGCCACTTGGGGAAAGGTCGGGTCGATGCCGGGGTTCTCGCCATTCTGGAGCGCCGAATTTCCGATGCTGACCGCCCCATCATCCGCAAGGATCTCGTTCATGCTCCGGCCTGGATCGCGGACATCCTGCGTCGGCTCGCCGAACTGAAGTCATAATCGATGGACTAGGAAGCCGGATCGACGGGAGGCAAAGGGTTTGGGCATGACGGCAGATTGAATTCAGAATTTTCGCCCCCCACCCCCGCGAATGTCCGACCCCCTGGGTGAAGATGGAGGCCTCATGAATCCTCACCTCACCGAAATCGCCTACATCCTCGACCGCTCCGGTTCCATGCGGCCCATGCAGGAGGCCGCCGTCTCTGCCTTCAACGACTTCGTCCACTCGCAGCTCGACGTTCCCGGCGATGCCCGCCTGACGCTCGTGCAGTTTGACGATGCCTACGAGGTCCCTGTGGCCGCGCAATTCCTTCAAGACGTTCCCCAGCTCACGGCCGCCACTTACCATCCGCGAGGCAGCACTGCGTTGCTGGATGCCATCGGCCGGACCGTCCAGGAAACCGACCGCCGAATCAGCGCCCTTCCCGAAGAAGAGAGACCCGGCAAGGTCATCCTCGCCATCTTCACCGATGGCGAAGAGAACGCCTCGCACGTTTACAGCGCCAGGCACATCAGCGACCTCATCCGTCTCTACCGGGATCAGAAAGGCTGGGAGTTCCTGTTCCTGGCCGCCAACCAGGATGCCATCGCCTCGGCCGCCGCCCTGCACATGGACACGCATCTGAGCGGCAACGTCAGCTTCTGCATGGAAGGCGTGAAATCCACCGGCAACGCCATGGCCCGCAAGGTGCGGGCGATGCGCATGAAGGCCGGCGGAACCATGGATGCCCAGGCCCTGGAAGATGACGCCAAGTCCATGGATCAAATCGTGCGGGAGGAGGAGGGCAGGCAGTAATCATGGCGATGAAGCCACGCTTGCAGCGCAGAGCACTGGGAAAACTACTCTCCGAATACGAGGCCTCCCGTGCCCAGTAGCCCGCCACGATACCCAAATAATGCACGATACACTTGCCAAGTGTATCGTGCATAAATAGTGTATAGTGTTATGAACTTCCTCAAACAACGCCTGCTCGACTACCTCGAAACCGTTTCGGGCGAGCGTCCTGAACTGCTGGTCGAAAAGGCTTCCGGGCTGCCCTTGTTCCTGAGAGAACGCTATCAAATCCAGTCCGTGCATTTGTTTGGCCGACGGTTCCTGCTGGCCATGGAAAAGGACGACGTGGATGCCAGCTCGCCTGGTGAATACGAGAGTCAGGCAGAAGCCCTTCGTCATCATTGTGGAGAAACCGTGGTGCTGGTTCTGCCCATGGTGCCCTCTTACACACGAAACCGCATGGTGCGGATGGGCCTCCCCTTCATCGTGCCGGGCAGCCAGTTGTTCCTGCCCACGGCGGTGATCGACCTGCGCGAGCGCTTTTCCCCGCCCAGGCTGGAGCGAGGAAGGCCTCTCACTCCCGCTGCCCAGTGCCTGATTCTTTACCACTTGCAGCGGCATTCATTGGAAGATTTGCCCTTGCGGATTATCGCTGAAAAAATCGGCTACTCGCCCATCATGCTCACCAAGGTGAAGCATGAACTGGAAGCGGCCGATGTCTGCGGCGCCGCACGTCAGGGGCGGTCCGTCATCATCGCCTTCAAAGTGCATGGCAGGGAGTTGTGGGAGCGGGTTTTGCCCGTTCTTTCCAGCCCGGTGAAAAAGACGCATTGGCTGCGTTGGGAGCAGCCCGGTCATCCTGCATTGATCGCGGGACTCACCGCCCTCAGCCAGCGCACGGACATCTCGGATGATCGTCTGTCCACCTACGCACTGCCCTCGGTCAGCTTCCAGGCCAATCTGGAGCGCGGCATCTATCGCGGCTGCCACGGACCTGAAGAAGCCAACATCCGCATGGAGAGCTGGAGCTACAATCCGCAACTCCTCGGCGACAGCGTGAGCGTCGATCCACTCTCCCTTTACCTGAGCCTGCGCGATTCGCCGGACGACCGTGTCCAGCAGCAGCTCGAAAGACTCATCCAACAAGTCTCATGGTGACGGGCCTTAACATCTTCCGGGAGCACTTCCGGGACTTCGAGGGGGCCATGACCCTCATTGGGGGTGCTGCTTGTGATGAGTGGTTCACCAGCAATGGCATGGCCTTCCGGGCCACCAATGACCTCGACCTCGTCATCATGATGGACCAGGTCGGACAGCCATTCCTGGATGCCCTGCGGGCTTTTATCAAAGACGGTGATTATCAATCCATCCCCGCAGGGTCGAGTGGCAGCAGGTGCACGCATCGTCATGAAACGTGAAATCTCCGTTCAGAACCTCCTTTTCGACGTGGAGCAGGTGCCCGTCGAGGCCGTTATCGGCACCAATGGCCACACTCGCCGCATCAACATCCCCGGGAAAAAGGCTCTGATCCATCAAGGCACGGGACATGTCCTCGGCGTCGTCGGTCGCGATTACCGGGTGGTGACGAACCGGGAGGCCGTCGATCTGGCCCAGGAGGTCTGCGGCAAGGCCTTCCCCGGTCTGTCCTCGGTCGAATGGGAGGCCAGGAGAGCCTCGGCACCGCGCACCCTCAGCCATGCCCACATCGACCTCATGCACCGCACCCATGTGCTGAATTACGTGGGGAGCGACCTCGGGAAAGACGACCCCTACACCCCGTTCCTCCGGGTCACGAACAGCTTCAACGGTGCCCGCGCCCTTCGGTTCGACATCGGGTTCATGCGCAAGCACTGCTCCAACGGCGTCATCTTTGAGGAGGAGGTCGCCACCATCAAAGCCTCCCACAGCAAGGAGGCGCTGGCTCAGTTGCAGATCGAGATCACCTCCCGCAGCCTGCCGCAGATGTGGGACGAGTTTTCGAAGTTCCTCACCACCGTCCGCAGCATCACCCTGACCACCGACCAGTCCACCCTGGCCCTGAAGACCGTGCTGCGCCTGCCCGACCCCCAGCCCGACGACAAACCGGCCCGAAAGGAGGCCCTCGACGCCCTGGCCACCGACTTCTCCGCCCGCCTCACCGGCTACCGCCAGGAACTGGGCGAGAACGCCTATGCCGTCTTCAACACCCTCACCGACATCGCCGCCCGACTGCCGGAAAGCCCTTGTTTCCAACGAACTCGCGACACCCTCGAACGCCGCGTAGGCCGCTGGCTCAAGGATTTAGGTCGTCAGAGCCAGGCATCCGCTCTCGAGCTGGACTGATGGATCCTGCCGTTGGAGATTGGTGGTAAAGATCGACAGATTCCGGAAATGAATGATATCGATGCCTTGCCTCAGGAAAAGATACCGCTTTTATACGTCGTTCCGCTCAGAGAGCTCAACCAGCAATGTTCGCAACACTACCCAATTTCCGCTTTTCTGGTCATCAGACTTTTCCCCTCCGCATTGCGTGGTTGCCAAAAGCGATTCGGGAGATCACTTCCGGAAAAGATCCTTTAACGAATATTGATGAGGGCATCGTCTCACTAGGACTTGGCAAAAACATGGTTGAGGCGTTGAGATGTTGGATTGAAGCTTTCCAAATCGTAACGAAGGAGGACACAGGGTGGGTTTTAAGACCTATTGGCAATTTGATTTTTGCGCCTGGAACCGGCCTGGATCCATATCTAGAGGATCACTCCAGCAATTGGATTCTTCACTGGCTCATCAGCACAAATAACCACGCACCTTTTTTCGCTTGGGAGTGTCTTTTCAATCGCTGGCCAACCGCTGAATTCAGCAGCAGCGCTGTGGTTGAAGCGTTCCGAAAGGAGGCGGAGCAGAATCAAAGGACTGCTTCGCTTGTGACGCTCAAACAGCATTGGGAGGTTTTTCTGCATAGCTATCGTCCCTCGCGCGGATCGAAAGGCGAAGATCACCTAGACAGTGCATTATCCGCTATCGGTCTCATTCAAGAAGCGGGTGAACGACAAAATGCGGCTGGAAAATGGGAAACGCTCTACGCGTTCGACACCGGTCCGAAGATCGCTATTCCGCAGCAGCTTTTCGCCTTCTTTATTCATGATTGGTGGAATAAGAATTTTGCTTCCGAGCACACTGTTAGTTTGCGGGAATTAGTTGCAGGAAACCACAGTCCAGGACGCATCTTGCGAATGGCAGAAAGTGAGATTTTGCTACGCGTATCCGATCTCGCAGAGACACAACCAAATGTTTTCCAAACCACAGAGTCGGCAAACTTGCGGCAACTCCGCCGCCTTCGGCACAGCAATGGCCACCGTGACCTGCGCGCAGCTTACGAAAAACCGCGATTCGTTTAGCCGACAGAATCTTAGCTTCCTGCTACTACTGACATGCAAATTTCTTCACTGCTCCGAATCCACCCGCGTTTCATGCGGTCGGTTCATCTTGAGCGAGACATTAAGGATCCTAACTCTTCGTTGGGCTACATCCTCACACCCGTAGCACAGCAAGCGATCGAACGAATCACAGCAGGTTTTCAGACGAACTCCACGCAACGTGCCTGGCGTATAGCTGGCGATTATGGTTCGGGGAAAACTGATTTTGTTTTGGCGCTAGCTCGCATTGCGGAAGGCTCGAAAAATGAACTTCCCAAAGACCTCCGGCGGTTTATCGGCCAGAAAACTTTCGGAGCGGTATTGGCGACTGGAGACAGCGAGCCACTCGGCGTGACGGTCCTTCGCGCACTGGGTTTGAAATGGGACGGTCGTCGAGGCCGACCAGGTACCGAAGAGGTTCTAAAAGCGGTGCGGGAGTGCGTCAGCATCTCAAAACGTCATCGTCATGCGGGACTGCTCCTAATTCTTGATGAGCTTGGCAAGAACTTGGAATACGCCGCGCGCAATCCTGAGTCCGAAGACGTTTTCCTTCTACAGCGACTTGCTGAAGAAGCTGCTCGCAGCGGAGACAAAGCCTTTGTGATTGTCGCTACGCTGCATCAAGGCGTTGCATCATATGCTGCAGGGCTGGATTCGGCGGCACGCCGCGAATGGGACAAGATTGCGGGACGCTTTGAGGAAATTGTCTATGCACAGCCGATCGAACAGGTCACTGCGCTTATCGCTGCAACGCTGAATGTCGAATCCCACCGGCTGCCCGATGTACTGATTAAGGAGTCGAACGCGGCCATGACGAGCGCTCTCAAGACCGGAATCTACGGGTCAACTGCGCCCGTTTCCCTAGCCGAACTAGGGCCGAGGATTTTTCCGCTTCATCCGACAACACTCCCAGTGCTTGTCCGCACGATGCGCCAGTTTGGTCAGAACGAGCGATCACTGTTTAGCTTCGTTTCTTCAGCCGAACCAATGGCACTTCAGCAGCACACTGCGCAGAACGCAGAAAGCGCCGGCCACTATCGAATTCACCATCTCTTCGATTTTGTGCGGTTAAATCTACTGCCAACAGTTACTTCGGGACACTCGCACACGCATTGGGGAGTTATCGAGTCAGTGCTAGCCTCTACTCCGGGCGAAACGCCTGAGGAGCAAGCGGTGCTCAAGACCGTCGCTATGCTCAGCCTTCTGGATGCCCCCGATCTCCCCGCAACAGAGGATATCGTTTGCGCGTCAGTCGGTGGTGCTCAGAAAGCTGTCGAGGCAGCCATTAAGGCTCTACGTGATCGCGGTGTGATTTACGAGCGCGGTACTGTCAAAGGTCTGTGCCTCTGGCCCCATACGTCCGTAAACCTCGATGAGCTTTTCGCCAAGGCCGTCGAAGTGACCACCAGTAAAGGCGATGGCATCAAGCGCCTCTGCGATCACGTCCGTTCCGAGCATCTAGTTCCGCGGGCTTTTTACGCACGCACCGGCACTCTGCGGTATGCTGCGGTGAAACTTGTCCCAGCCAGTGATCTAAATGATCTGCTGGTCAACCAGCCCCAGCTCGATGGTGAAGGGGCTGACTTGAATCTGCGAGTCGTCCTACCCGCTGACCGGGCGCAGCAGCGCTTAGCCAGGGGGGTTTTGCGCGAATGCAAATCCAGTCTCGCCAAAGGGCTTTTCGTGGCTGTGGTCGAACCGCCAAACCAGGCGGCAACTGCGCTTACCGACCTGGTGGCGTGGGATTGGGTAATGAGGAATACTCCGCAACTTTCGGGTGATCGGTATGCTCGTGAAGAGGTCTCTCGCCAAATCAATCAGGCCAAACGGAACCTGCGTATTCGCCTCGGCGGATTGGATAATCTTGCCATCCCCACCGGCAAGAACATCGAGTGGTTTTACAACGGGACAAGCAGCCCAAAGGAATTGGCCACCGGGCGAGAACTCCTGACGTTTCTTGGAAAAAGGTGTCAGCGAATTTACTCGGAAGCGCCGAAGGTTTTGAACGAACTCATCAATCGCCGTTCACCAAGCAGCGCTGCGGTTGCTGCTCGAACAAAGTTGGCCGAGGCCATGGCGACGGCGTCTGACAAACCGCATCTGGGCATGGACGACACGAAGCGGCCGGCCGAGATGGCGCTCTATCTCTCCATTCTGAAGCAGGGCGGATTCCATGTTGAGACGGAGTCCGGTTGGATGTTTCGAGTCCCCACTCCTGGCGAGGATCTGTGCAACTTGCTCCCGTCGCTTGCTCTCATCACGGACACGCTAAAGGCGAAAGGCATCGACGCCTTGGTTCCAGTTCCGGAGATTCTCCAGGCACTTTCTCTGCCACCATTTGGAATCCGTGAAGGTCTCCAGCCGTTCATCCTCGCCATCTACCTTGCGACACACCACCAGCGCGTCGCGCTCTACGAGGACGGCACATATCTTCACGAAGTCGGCGGTGACGTCTTCCTGCGGATCACCAAGGAGCCTGAGTTCTTTTCCCTCCAATACTGCGAGCTGAGCGGCGTCCGCGCTGATGTTTTTTCCAAGCTGCTGCGCTTGCTGCAAATCGACGCACGCGATGCCACCAAGACGGATCTGATTGATCTCGTGCGTCCGTTGGCTGTCTTCATCGGCCGGGAAGTTCCCGAATACTGCCGCAAGACAAACAACCTTCCGGCTGCTGCCATCGCCGTCCGGCGCGCACTTCTTGACGGCCGAGAACCGGTGAAGCTGGTCTTCACTACATTGCCCGAAGCATGTGGCCTCCCACCTATCGGAGGAGACGGGCTCAAGGCGCCAGACGAACTGGCCGCCCGCTTGCGCACTGCACTACACGAAATTCGCACGGCTTATCCGAAGCTAATCGAGCGCCTGCGGAATGCGATCTGTGCTGCCTTCGATGTGGAAGCAAAAACGCCTGCAGCAAGACGCAACATCGCCGACCGCGCCGCCCAACTGGCAGCTGCCGTGACCGAACCGGGACTCAAAGCCTTTGCCCTGCGACTCGCGGACACAGCGCTCGATGATCGAGCATGGGTGGAATCCGTGGCGAACCTCCTTGCGCGCAAGTCACCAGAGCGCTGGTTGGATAACGATGAGACGGAGTTTCATCACCAACTCGAAATTGCTGCCGGTCGATTCAAGCGCACGGAGCTGACCTTCATCGGCACGACCAGGAAGCTCAACGGCCACGCCTGTCGCATTGCCATCACCAAAAGCGATGGAAGCGAGGTTGGTGACCTCGTGGATTGGAACGGGATGGATGAAAGCCGCATCGGTCCCGTCGAAACAGAGATTCAGCAGATCCTCTCCAAGCATGGGCGCCACGGCCTCGCCGCCGCCATGCGTGCGATCTGGACTGAGCTTAACACTGTTGAAAAATCAAGAAGACCCAACTCATGATAACTCAAGCTACAGATCGAGACAATAAATGGCCGGAAGATCCGACCATGGTTCGTCATGTTCTGAGTCTCTCCGGCGGCAAGGATAGTGCAGCGCTCGCCGTGTATCTCCGGGATCGCGTGCCGAATATGGAATACATCTTCCACGACACTGACAAAGAACTTCCCGATACCTACGAGTATCTGGAGCGCCTGGAAGGTTACCTGGGGCGGAAAATAGTGCGCACTACCTTCGGAACCACCTTCGACCACATTCTGCGAATGAAAGGCGGCATGCTTCCCTCAAATCATCGGAGATGGTGCACCGAGTTGATGAAACTAAAGCCTTTTGAAAATTATATCGGCAGCGGCTATTGCATCAACTACGTAGGCATCAGAGCGGATGAGGAGCGGGTCGGTTACATTAGTCATAAGCCGAATATTCGTGCGATATTTCCTTTTCGGGAAGACGGGATTGACTACGAGGGCGTCCAGCGAATTCTCGAAGAGTCCGGCCTCGGCATGCCTCCCTACACTGAATGGGGCCGCACCCGGAGCGGCTGCTTCTTCTGCTTTTACCAGCAAAAGATCGAGTGGGTTCGTCTCAAGCAGCACTACCCGGAATACTATGAGCAAGCCAAGGCTTACGAGAAGCCCAACCGCGTGAATGGAAATGTGTTTTACTGGTGCGGCGACGAATCACTCGCAGAACTAGAGCAACCAGAGCGTATGAATCAAATCGAAGAAAACTGGCGCAAGAGCCAAGAGCGCCTTGCGAAACGCCAACCGAACCGTTCGCTGGCTCAAACTCTGGGCGGTCTCGAAGTCGCACCACGTCGGCGTGAAGGATGCCTTCTCTGCCAACTCTAATCCTGCCAAATCTATGTCAGCGCTCACCAAAGGAGAGAAATGGATTCGGTTGCTACGAGCCTACGGTCCTGTCGCCGACAACGAGGCTATGCAAGCGGAGCACGTCGGAAAACTGGCCGCTTATCTCGGCGTTCCGAAGCTCGCCTTCGATCATCCAGCGCGACAGCTCATCCTCGATTGTTTTCCCGTCTCCACAGGCTCATTTCGCAACGTAGTGCTGACGGGAACCGCTGGAGAGGGTAAAACCTCGCTTTGCTTTGAATTGGTCCAAGCATTGACCGGCAAATTTGCCGAGGGACACAGCGGAGTTGAAAGTGTCAGCGTCGAAACTCCCGTAGGCCAGCGCACGGTTACGTTGATCTACGATGTCACCGCATGGCGGAAGAAGACGAACAGTCATCTCAGCCCGGAACACGTCAGCGTGCTAACCCGGATGGCGGAGTCTGCATTCGGTGAAAGCGAAGAGTTCTTTGTCCTGGCCGTCAACGACGGCCAGATGCATGAGCTTTTTCGGGCTCTGCCCACGGACACGCCCGAGCTTGTTCGCAGGCTACAGCAGACTTTGATTGGCCTTCACGCTCGGGGCGAAAAGGACAGCGGCGAGCGCCTCCGACTGATCAATCTGAGCATGGTCCCAAGCGAAGAGATCATGAGCCTCTGCCTTGGTGCGGTTCTCGACCGTCCAGAATGGGCCTGTTTCACAGAAGAGATTGATAAGCCTCTATTTTCGGAACCTTCGTCGCTCTTGAGGAACTATCGCGCGCTCAATACTCCCGAAGTGCGGGCCAAGCTCATCATGCTGGCGCGGATTGCGGATGTGACAGGCCATCACTTGCCAACGCGCGGAGTGCTTTGCTTGCTTTCCAACGCCTTGTTAGGACACCCCGACGCCAGAGACCGCGTCATCCGTCCGGGCACGGAAGCCAATACAATCGGGAAGTCCGGAACAGCTCATAAAGCGGCGGTCCATCGGACGCTTTTCGGAGAAAATCTTACCTTCAGTAACCGGCGGAAGCGCGAAGTTTACCGCTTCCTTTCAATGCTCCACGTCGGAGGTGAGACGACAAATGATCTCGACGAACTACTCATCTTCGGAACGAGGGACGGAGAGCTCAAAGCGGCGCATGACGAACTGGTCTTGCCCGACCCTTTTAGTCAGCGAAACCCAGATTTCGATGCGATGCTAAAGCGCTACATCCGCGGCGACATTAACGACGAAGAGGAAATGTCCTTCTTTTTGGCCGAGTTGGCCGCTGAGCGACGCCGAGTTTTTCTTCAAGCATCCCAGGCACAGCTTCAGAAATATCTGCTTTGGAAAACTACCGTCTTCCATCACGCGCGCGAATACCTCGAAGAAATCCTCAAACCGCTCGAGGATGGAAAATCACCAGCCCGCCTCCACCTCAGAAAGCTCGCGTCTGGGTTGAATCGAATCTGGACCGGTCTGCTGCTCGCGGAGAATGCTAATGAAGTCTATCTGGCGACGGGGCTCGACCTGACGACGTCGCCAGTAAGTGACATTCACCTCTCACAACTTGAATTGGATTCCGAGCCGCCCGGTTTGGAGATCCTTGGCAAAGAGGCTGGCAGTGTCCCAGAGGCGGTGCTTCGCATCAACGGTAGAGAATTTCGCTTTCCCCTCACTCTCCCCCGCTTCGAGTTTCTCTGCCGCGTGGCGGATGGAGCCATGCCGTCGAGCTTTTCGCGGGAATCTTGCGCCGACTTCATGTCACTAAAACAACGGTGCCTCCGTGACCTTCGCCTCAAAGCAAGCTCACGATCATTGCACCTGATCGAAGTTCACGGAGCCGGCACGATTCAACGGCTCCCCATCCACCTCGCAGAACAATGATTTCTCCAGAAAACACCGAGGAGTTCTTCGGATCGAAGGACAGAAATGAGGCATGGATCGCCGAAGCGATTTGGGGACACCGTTTGGAGCGCCAGCCGTTCTCTGCATTAATGCTGGAATTCTTGGGCATGGCGGAGGGGATGTTCCGGCAAGGAAAGCTGCTCTCCGACACTCGCCCAGGGGAGAACCCCGAATACGTTGCCAATCGCTCACTGCAACTACGCAACCTGCTTTTTAACAACCCACGGATGGAGGAAATCCTCCGAAATGCTCAAGGGAGCGATGAGGAGGGTTGGAACACATGGTTGCGAGTAATGAAGGATAGCGCCTCGCTTGGCGAACACCTGACGGCCGATTTCTCGTATCTTCGTGCTCGCTTCGACACGTTTGCTGAATTGGTCAGCGTGGTCCGACTACTGCGCCGTATCACGGTTGATCCAGGTAGCGAGCGCAGTTGGACGACACAGTTCATTTTCCCGATTGGGCCAGCAGCGCTCTACGAAGCGATTTTGGAGAAGGGCGAAGGCTTTGAAAGAACGAGGCGCGTGTTCACGCGGACAGGTGAACTCGCTTATCTGATGCTTTCTCGCGCATCTGAGCCGCTACGCGCCCGGATTCGAGAAGGTCTGGCACCTTCTTTCAACCCGAATACTTCACGCAACAAATTGGTGCTGCGGTTGATTTCATCGCCTGAGCCCGATCGCGGCGATTCCAAAGGAGGCACATATCTTCCCTACAAGAAGCACCCGGCATTCGATCGGATGGCAGAGGACGTTGCCGCGATCTTGAGTTTGAATCTTCCGGACCAGGATGCCTTCCAATATCTACAGCCCTTACTCGGATTGCATCTCTACCTCTACGGAATCGAGACGGCGAACTATTGGCTGGGTGACGCGCAATTGCCCCCAATCATCTGTGAGATTCTCGCGCCCAAAAGCGATCTTGTAAGAAAGGCGGCAGTTGGCTCATACCTCCAAAACGACAGTCTTGGTGCCATGGCAGTTAGCAGATTCATCGACAAATCTGCCTTCTCCGACCCCGAACTCCACAAGACGCTTGCTGATCCCGCCCTGGATGATTTGGCAAAGAAGGAATACTTGGCTGACCACCTCGCTCGCACTTGCGCCCTCAAGAAGGATCGCCTCGAAGCGCCGGATCCAAAGACGCTCACACAGAAATTCTACAGCTTCGCAGATCGGCTATATCGTAATGGGACGGCCGATGGTCTGACAGCGCTCGCCACTGGATGTGGCTTGGCCTCGAAGCGAGGAACTAACCGGTATCGTTACGCGCCCACGGATGACCTTCTTCGCGCACTCGTTCTCGCGAACGTAACTGCACCAGTGGAGGAAAGCGCCTTCTTGAGTCACATCCACAAGCGCTATCGAATCGTGATTGGCCCGACGGAGGCAAAGGCGGAAGTGCTCAACTACCTCTTCGACGAAACGGACTTCAAAAAGAACAGGGACAGACTCACGCAGCACCTCATCGGTATGGGGCTCGCGCACAGAATGAGCGACGCCTGCGCTTACGTCATGAACCCAATAAACTCGTTGGCATGAGCATCAACCATTCAGACGCACTAATCGGGGCAATTGCCTTAGAGTATCTCCTAACGAAGCAGAGGGTGCATGTGGAAGCAGATCCCGATTTTCGGGGAACTTTTACTGTGTTATCAGAGTTTACGTCAGAGCAGTTGGCGGGATTCATACAGGCTTGGGAGAACACTGAAGACAAGAGCCTACCTGTAAACATTCAGTTTAGTGAGCAATCGCTGAACGGATACGGTGTCGCATCCGTCTATTTGACATCATTATCTGCAGGGGAATTGCGCAACGCGGCTCGCGGTAATGGTAAGATCACAATTGCCGCGACAACGGAGAAAGACGAGACTGAAACTTTCATACACACCGATAGCACAAGCGCATCCGATCTGAAAGATCGAGGGATTGCGTATATTTGGGTGGATTTTGTCGCGCGTCGAGTCGGTATAAACTTGCTGCCCGAAGACCGCCGAAAGGTGGAGGCAATGCTCAAGGGGCTGTTCGATACCGGTCGCTGCCCGACGGCGAAGGCTGGAGAATTCCTCACCGAAGTTCTCACCCATTTTCACAGCGGCGAAGTTCTCAATCGCGCCGCAGGAAAGGCTCTTCCGATCATTGGTTTACCTCTATTTGAGGACTGCTTCAGTTCACTGAATGAGGCGAAGATGGCGCAGCCATCCCAGTGGGCCGCGAAGTTCAAGAGCCACTATTCGCTTGAGTGCTATCTCGATAAGCGTGGGCTGGCCCAGGAACTTTTGGACCCCGATGTTCTTCGAGCCCGGCTTGCTCAACTTCGGTTGCCTGATCAGCAGCCTCCAATTCCCGAGCCGGTCCTGACTGCGTTTCACGATTACATTAAATCCACAGGCACGAGGAATTCAGCAACGGAGGCACTCCTTTTCAAATTCGACTGGAATTACACCACGCATTGTTTCGAGCGGTCAAAGAAGACCTCTGCCAAGGACTTCTCGGAACGGACCCGCGGCGCTTTGGAGGCAGAGGCAATCACTCCTACGTCAGACGACGAGTTGGTGCTTCAGGCTCTCACAAAAATCGCGCGCAAACCCGGCTCCGCATCTGACGAGTTCCGAGAGTTTTTCGAGCGCCGCACTGATGCGCTTGAGAAGGACACTCCTCTCTATCTCGAATGGGAAGACTTTGTTCATGGCAAGAAGATCGAATGCGTGGATTTGTTTCAGGGTATCTTCGAGTGCGTGCAGCGCGCGATTCGCGGGCTCTCATCTCTTGAAGGGGCCTATGTGGTGCTGGAGGGGCGGCAGCAAAGGAAGCCGAACAGCTTCATGGAGATGAACCAGCGCGCCTGCGAGTTTTTTGAGCGTGCCTACGGCGCTCTCGAGGCTCGGACCAAAAAGAAGATTCAGTTCACGGAGACGCTGGTTTGCAACTACTCCCAGGACGTTCTCCCGAAGATTAAGGACAAGCCAAAGTTCAAGGGGTCGAGCAAGTCAGGGCGGGCGACGACGCTGAATTTTCTCGTCTCGGTCTTTCAGAAACAGCGAGGCGGAACCGACCGCAAGGTCGTGACGTTGTCACTCTCTTGGAAGTTCCAAATCGTCTCAGTTCTTGGGCAAGAAGCAGCAGACTTCGATGCGATTTGCCGCTATCAAGCGCAACGAGGAACTGCCTTGGTGGAGTGCGTCGCTGAATACGAAGTCGTCGGTCGGAAAGGGCTGCCGGTCTCGCTGTCGCTCGAAAATGTGGAAGGATTCGCCGACGTGGCTCGCGGGGGTGGTCGTGGTGCGTTCATTCCCGCCCAAGACCGCATCAAATCGCTGGCTGCCCAGTGGAAGGAAACTTTGGATGGCGCTGCTTCGCGCCATTGGCTGTTGCCAAATCAGATCTCGGAGCTTTCGTCGGACTTTACCGCATTTGAATCCGTTTATGCCGAAGCCGTGCTCGCGCTGCGTAAAAGCGCACTGGCTGGAGAGAAGGTTGCCGATGTCGCAGCCGCGTATCGAGGACTGCTGCTCAAGATCAACTGTCTCAAACATCAGGATGCCAGACGCCAACTGCTGCGCATCGTGTTGAGGGTGGGCCTCGCCCAAGTGCAGCGCTCTGGCAAGCGTCCTCCCATGGCGGTCATTTGTCCGTGGCACCCTTTGCGCATGGAAGCCGCGATGGGGCGTCAGCAACAGGTTCTCGGCCTCATCGAACAATTGCTCGGCGAGGAACGGCCACCTTTTTCGGATGGCACGACCGGGTCTCTTTTCTTCCGCGAAGTCGAACAACTCCTCTCGCACCCTCTCTATCCCGAAATGACGGTGGTCTGGGAGAACACGCAGGCGTTTCCTCGCGTCGTCACTCAGGCTTTTGCCGGTTACACCCTGCACCAGCCTCCTGAACCATCGAGCGAGTCGGCGATGCCTTCGCTTGACGATGAGTCGAGCACGGCTGCTGCCACGATCGAGCACGAGATGATCGAATATCTCCGGCTTCAGCCGCACGAGCGGGACAACTTTTCTGTCCTGCTTTACAACTGCGACTCTCCGGATCTTCCGACTGCTGTTGTCGAGAGCATCAACCGCATCAATGCCAAACGGGAGGATGACAAGATTACCTGCCAGGTGCTGCTCATGCACCGAGATGAAGATCACCTGCGGCAGATTTATCGCGATCTTGTAGCGCGGGGCGTGGACACCGAAGCGGACCCAACCGAAGCCTCCGGTGACTTCCTCGCCAAGGTCCGCGTGAACATCACGGCGGCTAACCGACTACGACGCGAAGGCCGCTCACAGCCGGTCGATATTGCGTATTGCCGCGACTTGATTTCCCGAGAGGCGAAACCCGTTTGGGAGTGGCTATCGAGGGAGACCGCTACTCCGCAGGAACTCCAACCTCACCAGTGGAGCCGTCGCCTTCCGGTGAGTGAGGGCGATAGGAAAGTTCGACTCCAACTTGCTTGCCCCGCTCAGACTGAAACCGGATGGGCCTACCTCTATTCGCTCGCGGTGCTGTGCGCTCCTGGTGCCGACGATGCGTGGGTGGTAGGCAAGTGTCCGGTGCTCATGCGCTGCCTCGACTTCGATGATCAGAGCGTTGAGCGGATTTTTAGGGAAACGCACGAGCTGGCGACATGGGTCGTCAATCAGGACGAATTGCTCGATCGCAAGCTACTCGAGGCACAACATGTCAAAGTCATTCGCTACGTCCAATCCGCGACGCACGGCCGGAATCTGATTATTTCCTCCGATGCGCGTGAGACTTTGCTGGTGAATACGCTCAAGGAGAAGCTAAAGGCGCTACTGGCCTCGGATACGCCCTTGGATGTAATCGACAGCCTTTGCAAGCGGTTCATGGAGGACGCGAATAAGATCTCCGGCGGCCTAGTTCTCAAGGCTGCTCGCCGAGCGAACAACACCAACGAGCTGCTCGGCATGGTGCTTTCCCGCTACCTTGTCCAATCCGAGCTGGGCGCGGGCCGGCCAATCGCATGGTGCTTCCTTGACGACTACAGCCAATGGCTCGGCAAGAAAGAAGGAGCGAACATTGCCGATCTGCTCGTGCTCGCGCCAAAGACGAATGTGGACGGCTCCATGCACCTCGACGTTGTGGTGACGGAAGCGAAGTTTGTCACACATGACGTGCTCGGCGGAGCGGCAAGCACTTCGGCCAAGCAACTGATGGACACGCTCTTTCAGTTGACCGAGGCCATGGATGGCGAGGCACGCACCATCGACCAGGACATCTGGCTGGCTCGGCTGTCTGATCTACTTGTTTCCCAAACAGTCGACTCCCCCGGCCAACCACCCTTAGATACCGTTGCTTGGCGCCGAGCGATCCGCCAGCGCCAATGCACAGTCCGCATCTGGGGATACTCGCACGTCTTCGTAAATGAGCCGCATGACCTCACTGCGCAGGTTTCCACGGTAAAAGGAACCCCGGCGGGTAAAGGAAGGGCTGGCCTCGATTCGTTGCAGGAGACTTTCGGGCCAGGGCATGTTCGTGAACTCGTCGTCCACTACCACGACGCCAACCACAAGGCGACCGCTGAACTGCGCCTGCGCAATGGCCATCCTGCATTCGGAAGGTCAAAACTCTATCACTTGGCGAGCAAGGCTGAACCGAAGGCAGCGCCGAAGACGAGTGAGCCAGATAATCCGCCTGATGACACCAAAGGTGAGTCTAGCGCAAAATCCAATCCGCAGACACAGATTAAAACTCAGAGCGTGGGAGCTGGCGCCCAATTAACCAGTTCGAGACCGACATCCGTTAGCGAGGCCAGTACAGTGCAAATTAGCGCTCCTAGCACTTCGACGTCTGCTCTTATCTCGTTCTTGGCGGCTCGGGCAGGGACTTTTCAGAACTCGGAAGCGGAAGGCCAAGCTTGGCTTGAAACCGTCACCGCCAAACTTCGTCAGGCGTTGATAACCCGTGGACTGCCCGCAAAGTTCTTCGAAGGTTTTACTCCAATTCTGACGCCTAATTCTGGAATAATTAAACTACAGGGGTCCAAGGACTTGACTGTTCAGGCTGTGGAATCGCGTGCGGATGAAATCTTCACGTCTGAGGGAGTCAAAATCATCAGTGTAACACCCGAACCGGGACGTGTCTCGATTGCTGTGGCGCGGCCTAAACGGGAGGTTTTGCACACCACTACTGCACTACACAAATTCCTTTCAACCGATCCCAAAGCGGGAGCCGAGGAAAGAGTCTTCGTTGGTCTCAAAGAAGAGGACGGAACGCCGATCTGCATTGATCCATTTCAGCAACCTCACACGCTGGTTGCAGGGGCGACCAATAGCGGCAAATCTGTCCTGATTCAAAACATCATCCTGGGCATTGTCACAACACGGAACCCCGATGAGTCGAAAATTGCACTTATCGACCCGAAGTTGGGTGGCGACTATGCGGACCTTGCAAAACTGCCCCATTTTATTAAAGAATACGGAAATGTGATCACCGACCCTCCAAATGCAATCAAATGTCTTGAGGCTATGGTCGAAGAGATGGAAAACCGGTACAGGCTCTTTGCGGAAGCAGGCTTAGGAATCAACAACATCAAATCATACAGAAAGAAAACAGGAAAACACCTGCCAACCATTTGGTTGATCCATGACGAGTTTCCGGACTGGATGCAGATCGAAGAATATAGAGATGCTGTCACTAGCCCAGTCAACCGACTCAGCGTGAAAGCCCGGGCCGCTGGAATTTACCTAATCTTTGCTGCACAACGCCCAGACAACACTGTATTTCCGATGCAATTCCGCAATCAACTTGGAAACAAGTTGGTGCTCAGGGTTGCAGAAGCGGGCACCTCTGTGATTGCTCTGGGCCAGGAAGGTGCCGAAAGACTGCTCGGTCACGGCCATATGCTCGCAAAGGTCGGACTTTCCCCTGACCCCGTATTTGCACAGGTTCCTTTCATAGACACATCGGAGGCCATTCCAGACCTCGTTGAGTTTATGCTCGGAGTTAAACACGCTCACTAAGTAGCTACTGAAACAGGAGCATAAACGCTGTTCCGCAGCTATGATCTACCTCGACAACAACGCAACAACTCAGCCGACTGCGCGCGTTGTCGAGGCCATGCTGCCTTACCTGACCGAGTGCTATTTCAACGCCTCAGCGTCGACAGCCGCCTTCACTGGAGCCGATAAACCCCGGCGTGAAGCAGCGGCTGCGATGACTAAGCTGTTGAACGCTGAGGAGCCGGATTGCTTCATTTTTACCTCTGGAGCTACGGAGGCGAACAACTGGGTTTTTTCGTCGTTTGCCACAGGACGCAAGACAGGGCGCATTCTAGTTAGCGCTATCGAGCACGCTGCGGTCGCCGAACCGGCTGCTGAACTTGCCCGTGTCGGCTTTGAGATCGTCGAAGTCCCTGTTGACGCTCAAGGTGTCGTCCGACTGGATGCACTGCGCAATGCCCTGAGAAAGGATACTGCTATGGTTTCTATCATGGCAGCCAATAACGAAACGGGCGTATTGGAACCCGTCGCGGAAATCGGACGATTAATTCGTGAGCTTTGTCCCGCCGCTCTCTTTCATACCGACGCCACCCAGGCAGTTGGCAAAATTCCTGTCGATTTGCAAAGAGACTGGCCGGAGGTTGATCTACTTTCCTTTTCCGCTCACAAGTTTCATGGTCCAAAAGGGATTGGTGGTCTTTATATCCGCCCGGGAATTGATCTTGAACCAATGCTCATGGGTGGGGGGCAGGAATTTGGCCTTCGTTCTGGCACGACCAATACACCTGCGCTCGCAGGACTCGCTACGGCAGCAGCAGAAGCGTATGAACTAGAATGCTGGTCTATTGGAGAAATCAGAGATCAATTTGAAACCGATTTGCTGCTGGCATTTCCAGGTGCTGTGATACACTCCAACAATACACGCAGACTTCCTAATACTAGTTTCTTCTCATTGCCTGGGTTCCTGTCAGATCAAGTCGTTGAAGCATTGGCAGTTCAAGGCGTTCTCGTCGGAACTGGTGCCGCATGTAATGCAGGTGCTATGCAACACTCAAAGACTCTTCAATCCATGGGGGTTTGTCATGATGTTGCTTCATCCAGTGTCCGGGTCAGTCTCTCGCGTTTTTCATCACTGGCGCATGTTACTGAACTGCTGACTCGACTTGTGACTTTGCAGGCCTCCCTGGACGCCACCTCGCATCCTAATGGTTAGTTTCCAAACTTCGATAGTGTTTTTTGCTATGAGAGCGGCCCAAAACTGTTTCGTTTATTTTATAGTGCCTTTCGATGTGGAGGTCCGAAGGTTTTCCTCCTCAAGCCGTCGAAGATTCCCATGAAGTTGATTCTGATTCTGATTCTGCTGGTTCCGGTTCTCGCGTGGGCGGATCCGGGTGCGTCTTTGTCTCTGGCGGGGCAAAATGCCACGCTGAGAGATGCCAAGGGTCGAGCCTCGGCCGCGGCCCGCACCTCGGGAAGTCAGACGACCTTCCGAGACGCCCAGGGCAGGATGACGGGGACCGCCACGACATCGAGCACCGGCCTAACCACCTTTCGGGATGCCCAGGGAAAAAAGACGGGCAGTTCCAGCACGAGCGGATCGAAGACCACCTGCCGGGACGCGCAGGGGCGGATCACGGGAACCTCCTCCCGTTCAGCCTCGGGAGTGACGACTTATCGCGATGCCTCGGGTCGGATCACCGGCACGAGCAGCCTTCGAGGCAACAGCCTCACGTTCCGGGATGCGTCGGGTCGCCCGACGGGATCGGCCACGGTGAAGAAGTGAGTGGCCTGCGCGATGAAGGTGGAACGGAGAGCCACGGGGCCTGTGGCTGACATTCCGCTTGCATCGTCCGAGTCGGACCCGCATTCTAGAAACAGCTTGGAACCGCATCATGGCCTCGAATCCACTCATCTCCAAAACGCTGAAGCCTTATTCGGAGGTCCGCAGGGGCTTCTCCGAAGCGCGGCGGCAGCAGTGGCTGACGCAGGGACCGGTGACGCTGGAGGCGATCCAGCGGATCCAGCAGAGCCGGAAATACGCGCACTCGCCCGTTTCGGCCATGAAGCGGGCCTGATCTGGAAGCAGCGGCTGTGAAGCAGCTCCTGGCTGAAGCGGTGTTTGTGGGGCAGGGCCTCGAACATCGTGTGGTGGCCCCTTCGGGCACAAGCTGGGTCCTCAAGGACTACGATCCACGCCTGATCGACCTGGAGACTTTTGAAATCTTCTACAAGCCCGCTGAGCACCTCTTTGACTATCTGACAGATCATCTGCTGGCGAATCACTTCTTTGGCGATGACATCCGGCTTTACGGCTTTTACGTCGATCAGTCCCATCTGCATGTCCTGCTATCGCAGCCCTTCATCGCGGGCAGACACCCGAACTGGGAGGAGATGGTGGCGTTGCTGGAAGAGCAGGGGCTTCTTCACGAGCGTCAGGGCAGCCAGCAATCCCGGTTTTGGTTGGACGGCGGTGAGGCAGGCAGGGTTTTGGTGACGGATGTCCATGAGGACAATGTGATCGTCACTCCGTCCCGCCTGGCACACCCGATTGATGTCCACTTTTCCTTTCCCGGAAGAGCGGCTCGGCTGCAAGCCTTGCAAAAGCTCGGCCTCTGGCCTTGAAGTCATGTTTGCCATTACCCCCTCCACTCCGCCGAAGCTCTTGTATAGGATTTCCGTGCCTCAGCCCACAGTTCAGGTCAGCAAGGCCACGGTGGACTCCGTTTTGAACAGGCCGAAGCCCACTGTCGCGCAGGCGCTCGAGGGTTACGACTATCTGAAATCCCGCAGCTCACGCAGAAGTGCCGGAAGCTGAGCTGCCTGTCCGCCGTGGGCTAGACGGAGGGCATGGCGGCCGCACAGGCTTGGCGATGGCTTCTCGCGTCCTGCCAGGACGCGGTGAAGGGGGGCGTGGGTGTGCACCGGAGTCCGGTGGTTCACACTCGCGGGGCTCGTTTCACCACCGGCTATTTTCTCGCGAGCCTCCGGCTCGGCGGGAGCCGAGGGGGATGAGGGATCAGGTGCCCTGAAAAATGGATCTTGGGACTTCCTTGGTCATTGGCCTCTGGGCATTGGTCATTCATTTCCCCGTGCTTTGACCATCGCATGAATGCTAATGCCCCAGGGGCACACAGGGTTGGCGATGGCTTCTCGCGTCCTGCCAGGACGCGGTGAAGGGGGGAATGTGGGTGTGCACCGTAGTCCGGTGGTTCTCGCTCGCCGAGCCTCGCTACACGCACCGGCTAATTTCTCTCGAGCCTCCGGCTCGGCGGGAGCCGAGGGGGATGAGAGATGGGGGATGGATCAGGTGCCCTGAAAAATGGATCTTGGAACTTTGAACTTGGGCCTTGGAACTTCCTTGGTCATTGGCCTCTGGGCATTGGTCATTCATTTCCCCGTGCTTTGACCATCGCATGAATGCTAATGCCCCAGGGGCACACAGGGTTGGCGATGGCTTCTCGCGTCCTGCCAGGACGCGGTGAAGGGGGGAATGTGGGTGTGCACCGGAGTCCGGTGGTTCTCGCTCGCCGAGCCTCGCTACACGCACCGGCTAATTTCTCTCGAGCCTCCGGCTCGGCGGGAGCCGAGGGGGATGAGGGATCAGGTGCCCTGAAAAATGGATCTTGGGACTTCCTTGGTCATTGGCCTCTGGGCATTGGTCATTCATTTCCCCGTGCTTTGACCATCGCATGAACGCCATGCCCAGGGGGGCACACAGGGTTGGCGATGGCTTCTCGCGTCCTGCCAGGACGCGGTGAAGGGGGGA
>JBIIRD010000073.1:0-25964 GCA_044341745.1 Prosthecobacter sp.
TCATCGTTTTTGCTCTGCCCACCCTTTGCATCACGCCCTTCAAATGTGCGCAACTTTCCGGACGTTACCCACAACCCAGGCAGACAAGGTCGATTTAGATGCTCAGAAAAACACCCTCGATCCATTTGGGAAGCGCTTCGATTGGACAAAGAGCACCATGGCGGACTCTTTCAAATTATGGGGAGGGTTGGTAAAATCGGATGCTCAGTACAACCCAAAGGAGTTCGTGCCAGTCTTTCAAAATACTTGGTCAATAAACACTGATAGCGGCCAAGTGAACCAAAAGGCAACCCCGTCGCTAGGGCGAGGATTTCAGCCGACGATTGCCCCAATTCTAACACCGCCAACGGCGATCTCACAGATCAAAAACTCAGACTTTATCTGGGCCGACGAACAATAACACCCTCGCACCTGTCATGAAAACAGCACTAATTAACGCTTTTGTCGCCCTTATCGTATTCTTTGAAAGCACAGCACTAGCGGCACAGCCTGATGGCAAAACGCAACTCGCAAGGTCAGCGTCTATCGCGCAGGGACTGGCGGCATGCTCTGAGCTCTTGTGGACTAAACCCAAAGATTTTGAGTCTCTGCATTGCGCTGTGGTTGTAAAATCGAATTCCGACTTTGACTCGGGGCTTCCAGATAGGACTAGCAAGGATGGCTTGCAACAGGCAGCAAAACGAACGCAGTTCACTCTTGTTCATCATGACAAGATCGATCCGGACGCTGTGACCTCGGACACATTAATTGACTGGATGACAAGCCCGCCGGGACTGGGTTCAATACATCGACCTGCGAAGAGCGTGTTGAATTATGAACAGTTTTCGGAAGGTAATCTATTGCTCTATACGCTTGATAGCGCCAAAGAGGGGCGCGAACGATACACGCGTACGATTGTGTTGCCAGATGCCTTACTGCCGATGTTGGCGAGCTCCCTCGAATGGAGGCAAACAAACAACAAGTTTTTTGCTCCGGCAAAGGCCCTTGCAAAAGACGAGGTTGAGAGCCTTCGTAATGAGCTGAAGTCACCAAACGTCTTCGTTCGCCTTTGCACACTGCTGCGCTTGGCTGAGCTCAACTTGGCAACCTTCGAGGATGCATCTTCGACTACATCTAGTTCCAAAATCGCAAGTGATAGCGGCGCACTAACCTTGCTGCTGCTCAAGCACCGGCCAGTCTGGGACAAGGACTTAGTGAAGCTCGCGATTGCGTTGCCGTCGGACAGTCCAACGGTTGAGGGAATCGCTCTGGGGGCTGCCATAAACTTCCTGGCACAAGACGAGACATTGCTCAAGAGTGCAATCACCTTTCAGGCCTTTCGTGATGCAACGCGCGAGCTTCCCGCTGACCTTACGAGCAGTCTGAGCTATCCGATTTTAAGCGCTATCGGAGACAAAGTGAAGCCTCTGAATCAGAGCTTAACAATTGACCCAAACACGGCGCTTGCGCGGCTGCTTGTGAACACCCGTTCCTTGCATCAGCTAAGTACCCAGAAATAACCTGTGTCCTCCCGTTCAGCAATGCCCTTCCCACCTATGCCGGGCCTGAGCTTGGCAGTCATCGGCAACGCCGTTGACTTGTCACGCAGCAGGCAGCCAGCCTGCTGCAAATCCAGAGCTTCACAAGGCTCGCGAATCGATGCCTTACCTTCGCCAAAATGCTTCACCCGCTCCCGCCACAACGGCTGGGGGACGTGCAGCTTTTCGCGTTATCGCAGGCACCAGCAGGGCTGAGGATATTCAGTCGAAGTGCTACTTGGCGATCCGCAAAAAAAAGGAGGCAACGGCTCGCGAGCACCTGGAACAGGAGGAGGTAAGGTATCAGTGCAACCAACCCGCGCCAGCAGCGTTGACGCAGACCTTTGTCCTGGTCAAAAGAGAGACGGCCCTGTCCGAAACGTTTGGAGGCACTCCGGTAGGTCCGGAGACGGTTACGGTCTTGGGAAGCATGGAACTGCGGATCGAGGAAGGGCAGATGAGCTCCAGCCAGGCGAGCGCAAACTTTCCGCTGCCCGAGGGCGTGTCCCTGCAGGGCGGAACCATCCTGCTGACCTCACCCCCCGTTGACCCCGGCAACATGGCCTCTTATGAGGCTTACCCCATTGACATAAACATCAACGACACCGCCGACACGAAGGATGACAACCTGGTAGGCGATGAAGCATGACCTGCCCCCTGAGGGTTTTCGGCCTCTGGACCTGCATCGCCACGGCTACATCCAGATCATCAGCTGCTGGATCAGGTCCTTGGTCTGGGTGACGCGGAATTCATCGTCGGCCTGCAGTCGGACCTTGCTGCCGCCGTTGTAGGCGAATTCAAAGATCACCGGCAGGTCACCGGGATGCTGGATCAGGACTTCATGAATGCGGTCCAGGTCGATCTGGCCGTGACGCCGGCAGTCGAGGCGCAGGAGCAGGGGCTTCGGCGGCGCGGGCGGGGCAACCGGCTTTTCCACCACGGTGGTCGCGGCGTTCGGGTTGCGGGCCTTCTTCGGCTGCAGCTCCTTGGCGTCCCCCAGGGTGACGCGGTTGCCCTCGGTGCGCTGGTCCTTCATGCAGCGGCAGCGCAGGCCGAGGACCTTGCCGGGCTGCAGCAGGTCCTTGAACTTCTCATACTCCTCGCTCCAGGCCATCATCTCGATCTGGCCGGTGAAGTCTTCAAAGGTGAAGGTGGCGAAGGGCCGGTTGTCCTTCTTGGAATACTTCACCGCGCAGGTGTTGATGATGCCGGCGATCCAGATGGTCTGCGGCTTCTGCTTGGTGTCCACCTCGTGGATGGCGGCGATCTTGGTGATCTTGGACGAGTCGAAATGACCGCGGAAGTTGTCGAGCGGATGCCCGCTGACGTAGAAGCCGAGCAGCTCCTTCTCATTCGCCAGGATCTCGTCATGCGTCCAGGGCGTGACCGCGGACTGCGTCTCCTGCCGGGCCGCGCCCTTCTTCGGCTTGCCGAGGTCAAAGTCATCGAAGAGCCCGCCCTGTCCAGCCTTGCGGTCCTTCTGCATGGACGCGGCGCTGGCCAGCACCTGGTCAAGCCGGGCGAACATGCTGGCGCGGTCCTCCTTGGTGAAGTCAAAGGCCCCCGCCTTCACCAGCGACTCCATGGTCTTCTTGTTCACCGACTTGGTGTCGAGCCGTGAACAGAAATCCTCAAGGCTGGTGAATGGACCGTTTTTGCCCCGTTCCTCGATGGCCGAGGCCATGGCGGCCTCACCGACGTTCTTGATCGCCGCCAGGCCGAAACGGATGGCGTTGGGCACGCCCTCGGGCGTCTCCGCATCCTTGGTTCGCTCAGGGGCGAAAACCAGCAGGCTGCGGTTCACATCCGGCGGCAGGATGTCGATGCCCATGCGCTGGCACTCGCTGACGAAGTTGGCGATCTTCTCGGTGTTGCTGACCTCGAGACTGAGCACGCCGGTCATGAACTCGACCGGGTAGTTCGCCTTCAAAAAGGCGGTGCGGTAGGTGACGATCCCGTAGGCGGCGGAGTGCGACTTGTTGAAGCCGTACTGGGCGAACTTCTCCAGCAAGTCGAAGATTTCGTTCGCCTGCTTGGAGCCGATGCCGTTGGTCTTTTCACAGCCCTCGACGAAGACAAGACGCTGGCGGGCCATCTCGGCGGCATCCTTTTTACCCATGGCGCGGCGCAGAAGGTCCGCCTGGCCCAGCGTGAAGCCGGCGAGCAGGTTCGCCGCCTGCTGCACCTGCTCCTGATAAACCAGAATGCCGTAGGTCTCCTTGGCGATCTTCTCCAGCAGCGGGTGCGGATACTCGACCTTCTCCAGACCCTTCTTGCGGTTGATGTAGTCAGGGATGAACTGCATCGGCCCCGGTCGATACAGGGCCAGAATAGCGATGATCTCCTCAATCTTGTCCGGCCCCAGCTGCTTGCAGGTGTTGACCATGCCTCCGGATTCCATCTGGAACACGGCGACCGTCTCGCCTCTCTGGATCAGTTCGAAGGTTTTCAGGTCCTCGAGCGGCGCACCCGCCGCCCGGAAGCCGGGCACCCGCTTGTGAATCCACTTCTCCGCCTCCTCGATGACCGTCAGGGTCTTCAGGCCGAGGAAGTCCATCTTCAGCATGCCCAGCTCGGTGAGCGGCTTCATGGCAAACTGGGTGACGATTTCCTCCTCATTGCCGCGGGTGAGGGCGATGAAGGTGGACAGCGGCTTGTCTCCAATGACGATGCCGGCGGCATGGATGCCGGTGCCGCGCGTGGTGCCCTCCAGGAAGGTGGCGTGCTTCCAGAGCTCCTGCGCCGCCGAGTCGGCCTCAAGCAGCGACTTCAGCTCGGGGTTCTTCTCCTGGGCGTCCTTGAGCTCGATGTTCAGCTCGTCCGGGATCATCTTCGCCAGCCGGTCGGAGTCGCCATAGCTCCAGCCCAGCACGCGACCGACGTCGCGGATGACGCTCTTGGCGCCCATGGTGCCGAAGGTGATGATGTGGCTGACGCTCAGCTCGCCGTACTTCTCGCGCACATACTGGATGACCTCGGGACGGCGCGTCTGGCAGAAGTCGATGTCGATGTCCGGAGGGCTGACACGCTCCGGGTTCAGGAAGCGCTCGAACACCAGCTCGAAGCGAAGCGGGTCGATGTCCGTGATGCCAAGCACATACGCGACCAGCGAACCTGCGGCGGAACCACGGCCCGGACCGACCGGGATGCCGTGCTCCTTGGCCCAGTTGATGAAGTCCCAGACGATCAGGAAGTAGCTGGTGAAGTTCTTTTCGTTCAGCAGCGCCAGCTCGTAGTCCATGCGCTTGCGCAGCACCTCGTCATTCAGCGCACGGTCCCGGCTGTAGCGCCGGATCAACCCCTCCTCGCAGAGCTGGCGCAGGTAGTCGCTGCGGTCCATCCCGTTCTCGGGGTTGTAGAGCGGGTAGCGGTCGATGCTGGTCGAGTCGAGGCGGATGTCCAGGTTGCACTTCTCGGCGATCTCCAGGGTGGCGTCACAGGCCTCGGGGATCTCGGCAAACAGGGCGCGCATCTCCTCCGCCGTCTTGAAGTACACCTCGGGCGAGTAGGTCAGGCGGTTCTGGTCATGAACGTTCGCGCCGGTGCCGATGCAGATGAGCAGGTCATGGCTTTCATGATCCTCGCGGTTCATGAAATGGACGTCGTTGGTGGCGACCGTCTTCAACCCGTAGCTTTTGCTCCATTCCAGGAGCTGCCGGGTGACGGTCCTCTGCTGCTCCATGCCGTGGTTCTGGAGCTCCAGGTAGAAGTTCTCCGGGCCGAAGATGTCCACGAACTCCCGCAGGCTCTTCTCCGCCTCGTCCTTGCGGTCGGTGAGCAGAAGCTGGTTGATCTCGCCGTTGATGCAGCCGCTCAGGCAGATCAGGCCCTTGCTGTGCCGGCGCAGCAGGTCCTTGTCCATCCGGGGGTGATACCACTGGCCGAAAAGGTGGGCCTCCGTGACGATCTTGGACAGGTTTTCATAGCCCTCGTTGCTGGAGGCCAGCAGGGTCAGATGGGAGGCCCGCTTGCGCCCGGGCACCTCCTTCTTCTCGTGCATGGATCCGGGGGCCAGGTAGGCCTCGCAGCCCAGGATCGGCTTGACGATCTTTTCCAGCTGCTCCGGGGTGGCCACCTCCCCCTTTTTCAGCTTCGGCTTCGTCTTCAGGGCGGCCATGTAGAAATCGATGGCCGCGTACAAGTTGCCATGGTCGGTGATGGCCACCGCCGGCATTTTCAGCTTCTGGGCCCGCTTCACCAGGTCATCAATCCGGCAGGCCCCGTCAAGCAGGGAGAAGTCGGAGTGGACGTGAAGATGGACGAAATTGTCTGCCATGGGCCGGGGGCACTCCCTGGGTCATGGGGAGGCCCCTGGCAACGCTAAAATCAGGCCTAACCGATTCGTTGAGAAGATTGTGAATAAGTCAAAACCGGCAGGGGAAGTGCTCCGGGGAGGATTCCAGCCTTGCGTTCCGGAAGCTATGCGCCTAAATGCGGCCCCCTTTTGCACAAAAATGACCTCCTCAGGACTCTCCCAAAACGGTCTCCCGCCCGCCCAGGGCCTCTATGATCCACGCCATGAGCACGATGCGTGCGGCGTCGGCTTTGTCTGCCATATGAAGGGGAAAAAGTCCCACAAGATCGTCGCGGACGCCCTGCAGATCCTGGAAAACCTCGACCATCGCGGCGCCTGCGTGGAGGAAAACACCGGCGATGGTGCAGGCATCCTCATCCAGATGCCGCACAAGTTTCTCGCCAAGGTGGCGAAGGCAGCCGGCTTCGAGCTTCCCGCCCCCGGCCAGTACGGCGTGGCCAACGTCTTCACCTCCCGCGATCCCGAGGCCCGCAAAAAGAGCCAGGCAGCCTTTGAAAAGGTGGCGGCTGAAGAAGGCATGCCCGTCATCGGCTGGCGCGACCTGCCGACGGACAATTCCACCCTCGGCAAGTCCGCCAAGGCCAGCGAACCCGTGGTCCGCCAGGTCTTTGTGAAACGCCCCGCCTCCGCGACGGATGACCTCGCCTTCGAGCGCAAGCTCTACGTCCTTCGCAAGGTCGCCCACAACGCCATCCGCGTGGCGAAGATCGACACCAGCTGGTACGCCCCCAGCATGAGCTGCCGCACCCTGGTGTACAAAGGCATGCTCACCCCGGCCCAGGTCGGCGGTTACTTCCTCGACCTCAGTGACGCCGACATGGAGTCCGCCCTGGCCCTGGTGCACAGCCGGTTCTCCACCAACACCTTCCCCAACTGGGAGCGCTCCCACCCCTACCGCTACATCGCCCACAACGGCGAGATCAACACCCTGCGCGGCAACATCAACTGGATGCTCGCCCGCCAGTCCCTGTTCGCCTCGGAGCTGTTCGGGGACGACATCCAGAAGATCAAGCCGGTCATCAACGTGGACGGCTCCGACTCGACCATCTTCGACAACTGCCTCGAGCTCCTCGTGCTCAGCGGCCGCTCGCTGCCGCACGCCATGATGATGATGATTCCTGAGCCCTGGAGCGGCCACGAGTCGATGAGCGAATCCAAGAAGGCCTTCTACGAGTACCACTCCTGCCTCATGGAACCCTGGGACGGCCCCGCCTCCGTGGCCTTCACCGACGGCACCATGATGGGCGCCACCCTGGACCGCAACGGCCTGCGCCCCTCCCGCTACTACGTCACCCACGACGACCTCGTCATCATGGGGTCCGAGGCCGGCGTCCTGCCCGTCGCCCCCGCCAACGTCAAGCTCAAGGGCCGCCTGCAGCCCGGCAAGATGTTCATCGTCAACATGGAGGAGGGCCGCATCGTGCCCGACGACGAGATCAAGGAAAAGATCGCCGCCGAGAAGCCCTACCGCGAGTGGCTCGACAAGAACCTCGTGAAGCTGGCGGACATCGCCGACGGCGCCCCCTGCCCCCTTCCCGATCATGAGACCATGCTGCAGCGCCAGCAGGCTTTTGGTTATACCTGGGAGGACCTGCGCATGCTCATGGTGCCCATGGCACGTGACGGCGTCGAGGCCATCGGCTCGATGGGCACGGACATCCCCATCGCCGTCCTCTCCAACAAGGCCAAGCTTCTCTACGATTACTTCAAGCAGCTCTTCGCCCAGGTCACCAACCCGCCGATTGACTGCATCCGCGAGGAGATCGTGACCTCCCCCGTCACCACCATCGGCCGCGAGGGCAACCTGCTCGATCCGAAGCCTGAAAGCTGCCACCTCATCGAGCTGAAGACGCCGATCCTCAGCAACGAGGAGCTCTCCAAGCTCAAGTCCATCGCCGAAGGCCAGTTCGCCTCCGCCACCCTCGAGATCACCTTTGACCCGAAGAAGGGTGCCAAGGGCCTCGAAGCCGCCATGGACGCGCTCTGCGCCCAGGCTGACCAGCTCATCAAGCAGGGCCGCAACATCCTTATCCTCACCGACCGCGGCGTCAGCGCCGACAAGGCCCCCATCCCGGCCCTGCTCGCCGTCGGCGGCCTGCACCATCACCTCATCCGCCAGGGCACCCGCACCCAGTGCGACATCGTCCTCGAGTCCGGCGAACCGCGTGAGGTGCACCACTTCTGCACGCTCATCGGCTTCGGCTGCGGAGCGATCAACCCCTACCTCGCCTTCGAAACCCTGGACGACATGATCCGCCAGGGCCTGCTGGTGAACGTCGATCACAAAAAGGCGGTTTACAACTTCATCAAGGCCGCCACCAAGGGCGTCATCAAGGTCGCCTCCAAGATCGGCATCTCGACGATGCAGAGCTACCGCGGCGCCCAGATCTTTGAAGCCGTCGGCCTGTCCAAAAGCGTGGTCGACAAGTACTTCACCTGGACCGCCACCCGAGTTGAGGGCAGCGACATCAACGTCATCGCCGAGGAGGCCATCCAGCGCCACCAGCGCGGCTTCCCGGACCGCGACTCTCAGGTGCACGCCCTCGATGTCGGCGGCGACTACCAGTGGCGCAAGGAGGGCGAGGCACACCTGTTCAACCCGCTCACCATCCACACCCTGCAGAAGGCCGTCCGCACCGGCAGCTTCGACACCTTCAAGCAGTACTCCGCCCTGGTGAACACCCAGGTGAGGCAGTTCTACACCCTGCGCGGCCTGCTTGACTTCAAGGCGCAGACCCCGGTGCCTATCGAGGAGGTCGAAAGCGTCGAAAGCATCATGAGGCGCTTCAAGACCGGCGCCATGAGCTACGGCTCCATCTCCAAGGAGGCCCACGAGGCGCTCGCCATCGCCATGAACCGCATCGGCGGCAAGTCGAACACCGGTGAAGGTGGCGAGGACCCCGAGCGCTACACCTGGACGAACGAAAAGGGCGACTCGAAGAACTCCGCCATCAAGCAGGTGGCCTCGGGCCGCTTCGGTGTCACCAGCCTCTACCTCAGCCAGGCGCGCGAAATCCAGATCAAGATGGCCCAGGGCGCCAAGCCCGGTGAGGGCGGCCAGCTTCCCGGCTCCAAGGTGTATCCCTGGATCGCCAAGGTGCGCGGCTCCACTCCCGGCGTCGGCCTCATCTCGCCGCCCCCGCACCACGACATCTATTCCATCGAGGACCTGGCCCAGCTCATTCACGACCTGAAGAACGCCAACCGCGCCGCCCGCATCAGCGTGAAGCTGGTCTCCGAGGTCGGCGTCGGCACCATCGCCGCAGGCGTCGCCAAGGCCCACTCCGACGTCGTGCTCATCTCCGGTTATGACGGCGGCACCGGCGCCTCACCGCAGACCTCCGTGAAACACGCCGGCCTGCCCTGGGAGCTCGGCCTTGCCGAAACCCACCAGACCCTGCTGCTCAACAACCTGCGCTCCAAGATCGTCGTCGAGGCAGACGGCCAGATGAAGACCGGACGCGACGTGGTCATCGCCGCCCTTCTCGGCGCCGAGGAGTTCGGCTTTGCCACCGCCCCGCTCGTCACGCTGGGCTGCATCATGATGCGCGTCTGCCACCTGAACACCTGCCCGGTCGGCGTGGCCACCCAGAATCCTGAACTGCGCGCCAAGTTCAGCGGAGACCCCGAATACGCGGCCAACTTCATGCGGTTCATCGCCCAGGAGGTGCGTGAGCTCATGGCCCAGCTCGGCTTCCGCAGGCTCGAGGACATGGTCGGCCGTGTGGACGTGCTCGAAGCCCGCCAGGCCGTCGATCATTGGAAGGCGCGTGGCATCGACCTCAGCAGCCTGCTTTATCGTCCGAACGTCGGACCCGAGGTCGGCACCTACTGCACCGAGGCCCAGGATCACGGCATCGACCGCAGCCTGGACATCAACACGCTCCTGCCGCTCTGCCAGCCGGCCATCGAGAAGGGGGAAAAGGTCACCGCCACGCTCCCCATCCGCAACGTCAACCGCACCGTCGGCACCATTCTCGGCAACGAGATCACCAAGAAGCATTGGAACGGCCTGCCGGACGACACCGTCCGCCTGACCTTCCAGGGCAGCGCCGGCCAGAGCTTCGGCGCCTTCGTGCCCAAGGGCGTCACCCTCATCGTCGAAGGCGACGCCAACGACTACGTCGGCAAGGGCCTCAGCGGCGGCCGCATCATCGTCTATCCGCCGGAAGGCAGCACCTTTGCCGCCGAGGAGAACATCATCGCGGGCAACACCGCCCTCTACGGCGCCACCGCCGGCCAGCTCTTCCTGCGCGGTGTCGCGGGTGAGCGCTTCGCCGTGCGTAACAGCGGCGTTGACGCCGTCGTCGAAGGCGTGGGCGACCACGGCTGCGAATACATGACCGGCGGCCGCGTCGTCGTCCTCGGCATCACCGGACGCAACTTTGCCGCGGGCATGTCCGGCGGCATCGCCTACGTCCTGGACGAGAAGGGCGATTTCAAGACCCGCTGCAACACCACGATGAGCGACCTCTTCGCCCTCGAGGACAAGGAGGAGATCGACAGCCTTTACGAGCTCATCAAGCAGCACGCCGAGGCCACCAAGAGCCAGAAGGCCTTCAAGGTGCTCGCCCTCTGGGAGCAGAGTGTGAAGCAGTTCGTCAAGGTGCTGCCTCGCGACTACGCACGTGTGCTCAAGGCCCTCGACAAGGCCAGGGCCGACGGCCTCACCGGCGACGACGCCCTGATCGCCGCCTTTGAATCCAACTCGAAGGACGCCTCGCGCGTTGGCGGAGGTTGATTTCCGGTCCGCCACGAACCGCCAACGACTCACGCATCACCCACACGCTTCATTGTTCTAGACCATGGGAAAACCAACCGGCTTCATCGAATTCACCCGCGAACTGCCCGCCGACCGCGATCCGCTTGAGCGCATCAAGGACTGGAAGGAGTTTCATCTCCACCTTCCCGAAGACCGCCTGAAGAAACAGGGCGCCCGCTGCATGGACTGCGGCATCCCGTTCTGCCACAGCGGCACCCTCATCAGCGGCATGGCCAGCGGCTGCCCGATCAACAACCTCATCCCCGAGTGGAACGACCTCGTCTTCCGCGGCCTCTGGCGCGAGGCCCTGGACCGCCTGCACAAGACGAACAACTTCCCCGAGTTCACCGGCCGCGTCTGCCCCGCCCCCTGCGAAGGCTCCTGCGTGCTCGGCATCCATGAGCCTGCGGTGACCATCAAAAACATCGAGGTCAGCATCATCGACAAGGCCTGGGAGGAGGGCTGGGTCACCCCTCAGCCTCCGGAAAAGCGCACCGGCAAGAAGGTCGCCGTCATCGGCTCCGGCCCCGCCGGCCTCACCGCCGCCGCCCAGCTCAACAAGGCCGGCCACAGCGTCACCGTCTTCGAACGCGCCGACCGCCCGGGCGGCCTGCTCATGTATGGCATCCCTAACATGAAGCTCGACAAGAAGGAGGTCGTCCTGCGCCGCATCCAGGTCCTGGAGGCCGAGGGTGTCACCTTCAAGTGCGGCGTCAACGTCGGCACCGACATCACCGCCGAACAGCTCCGCAAGGACTTCGACGCCGTCATCCTCGCCACCGGCGCCACCAAGCCGCGCGACCTTCCGATCCCCGGCCGTGAGCTCAAGGGCATCCACTTCGCGATGGACTTCCTCACCGCGAACACCAAGGCCGTGCTCGATCCGGGCAAGGATTACATCACCGCCGACAAGAAGGACGTCGTCATCATCGGCGGCGGCGACACAGGCACTGACTGTGTCGGCACCAGCGTCCGTCACGGCTGCAACACCGTCACCCAGCTGGAAATCATGGCCAAGCCGCCCATGACCCGCGCCGGCAACAATCCCTGGCCCGAATGGCCAAAGACCTACAAGATGGACTACGGCCAGGAGGAGGCCGCCGCCAAATTTGGCGACGATCCCCGCGTCTATCTCACCACCGCCACCCATTTTGAAGGTGATGAAAACGGCAACGTGAAGGCCGTCCATGTCGTCAACGTCGAGTGGAAGAAGGATGACAAGGGCAACTTCGGCCCGCAGAAGATCCCCGGCACCGAGAAGGTTCTGCCCGCGCAGCTCGTCCTGCTCGCCATGGGCTTCCTTGGGCCTGAGCAGCCGCTCCTCGACGCCCTCGGCGTCGAACGCGACACCCGCAGCAACGTCAAGGCCGAGCACAACCAGTACACCACCAGCCTGCCTGGCGTCTTCGCCTGCGGCGACTGCCGTCGCGGCCAGTCCCTGGTCGTCTGGGCCTTCAACGAAGGCCGCGGTGCCGCCCGTGAATGCGACCGCTTCCTGATGGGCGCCACAAGCCTGCCATAAGGCAGTCAGGCCCCTCTCTGCGACTGGAAGTATTTGTTGCGGCGCAGGCTTCGGCCTGCGCCGCAAATGTGATGAGCTGTCACTGCCGTTGGCAGGACAAATCACGCGAACCCAGCCTGGCAGGCATCGGCGCCCACCCATGAGCCGTCGGGTGTTTTCGAGAAGCCTCGAGATTATACGCATCGCTGTCCTGCGAGCCGGTGGCTCGAAAGAAATAAGCCCGGGGTGAAACGAGCCCGGCGAGTGAAAACCCCAGGGACAGGTCCCCACGCCCACGTCCCCCCTCACCGCGTCCTGAAGGGACGCGAGAAACCATCGCCAGCCCCTGCTCAGCCGTCATGACCATGCGCTCCGCTCTCGCGCCCTTCCTGGGCGCAACCCAGGTCCGATGATGGTTAGGCCATCTCGATCCGGTGGTTCTCGCTCGCCAAGCCTCGCTTCACCTCCGGCTAGCCTCCCACGAGCCTCCAGCTCGATGAAAATGGCATCCCAGCTCACCCTGCCATCGGCTTGTTCTCCCGCGAGCCTCCAGCGCGACTCGATGAATCCAGCACACGACCAAACTTCGGATCCAGGCGTTTCCCGGATGAGGCGGATTCGCATTCCAAATGCCGGATTCATCCATGACCCTGGTGACATTAATCATTGCCTCCCGCTGTTGTCACGGTGCCGCGAAACCATACGCCTCGGTTGCCTGCGAGCCGGAGGCTCGAAAGAAATTAGCCCGGGGTGAAACGAGCCCAGCGAGTGAAACCCCGGGACCCGGTCCCCACACCCACGTTCCCTTCACTGCGTCCTGGAGGGACGCGAGAAACCATCGCCAGCCCTGCGCAGCCGTCATGACCATGCGGCCCGCTCTCATCACGCACGGCACGCAGCCATTCTTCCACCCGGGCGCGGAAAACAACCCGGGGACAAAGTCCGACCAGCCCCCATGCAGGTCAGCCACCGCTGCAGCCCCACAAACCCCGGGCCGCCCCCATCACAAAAAGCCGCCACTTCCTGTCAATCCATCGACAGCGGTGCTCTGAAGCAAGGTGCAAAGAATGGCGTATCTTTTCCGCCCCCCCAACGATGAAACCTCTGATCCCGCTCCTTTTCCTCGCCACCGGCATCCTCCAGGCGGAAGCCCCGCCCGAACTGCCCCTGACTGTCGCCAGCTTCGGAGCCACCGCGACCGAATCCGGCAGCGTTTACATCTACGGCGGTCACAGCGGCAAACGACACCAATACAACAGCGCCGACGTACACGGGGACTTCTTCCACTGGCAGGCGGGCTTGAAGACCTGGGAACCTCTGACGAAGGGTGAACCCGCCCAGGGCGCCTCCCTCGTCGCCACGGACAAGGGCGTGCTGCGCATCGGCGGCATGGCGGCCAGAAATGCGAAGGGCGAAAAACAGGACCTGTGGTCCAGCGAAACCGCGTCCCGTTTTGACCCGGCCGACAATAAATGGCATCCCCTGCCCAACCTGCCCGAACGCAGGTCCAGCCACGACAGCATTGTCATCGGCAACACCCTTTACGTCATCGGCGGCTGGGCGCTCACCGGCGGACGGGATGCGGAATGGCATGACAGCTACCTGACCCTGAACCTTTCCAAACCCGGTGCAGCCTGGCAGTCCCACAAGCAGCCCTTTGAGCGCCGGGCCCTCGCCGTCCATGCCATCGGCACGAAGCTCTACGCCATCGGCGGCATGAACAGCGATGAAGAAATCACCACCGATGTCTCCATCCTCGACATCACCAGCGCCCAGTGGAGCGACGCCCCGAAGCTGCCCCAGGACAAGCTCGGCGGATTCGGTTTCGCCGCCGTGGCCCATGAAGGCCGTCTTTTCGCGAGCGGTGCAGCCGGTGTCCTCCTGGAGTTGCGCAGCCATGGCTGGACACCCCTCGTCAAGCTTCAGCACCCGCGCTACTTTCATCGTCTCGTCAGCGGCGGCAAAGGCAGGCTCATCGCCCTTGGCGGCGAAAGCAAAGAAGGCAAAAAAACCCCGCCCGAAATCATCGAGCTGCCTGCGGCCGACTCCCCGCCGCTCGCCGAAGAACCTGCGAAACCGAAACCCACCGCCCGTTCAGGAACGCCCCCCCTGACCTGGCCCGCCAGCCTTCCCGCCGCCGAATCCGACTGGCCCCGCTACCAGGGACCGGCCGGCGACTGCACCACGCCTGAGGTCGGATGGAACACCCGATGGCCCGCCGACGGGCCCCCGGTGCTCTGGAAAGCCGAGCTCGGCAAGGGGCTCGGCTCTTTTGCGGTTGTGGGCAGGCGGGCTTACACCGCAGGCAACGACGGCGCCGACCAGGACAGCCTCGTCTGCCTCGACCTGGAGTCCGGCCAGCCTCTCTGGAAGCATGAACATGCAGTACCCACGAAATGCCACGAGATGTCCATCGTCCCCTACGGACCGGCCTCGACACCCACGGTCATTGGCGACAAGGCCTGGTTCATCAGCCGTGACGGCCATGTGCTCTGCCTGAGTGCAGACAGCGGCAAGGTCCTCTGGCAGAAGCATCTCATCAACGACCTCGGCGGCAAGCGCCCCGTTTATGGCTTCAGCAGCAGCCCCTGCATCCATGAAGGCCGGCTCTACCTGGATGCCGGCGGCCAGGGCGGCTCCAATCTCTGCCTCAACGCCGCCACCGGTGCCGTCCTCTGGAAAACCGGCGACGGCGAGGCCGGTTATGCCACACCCTTCGTCACCCGGCTGAATGGCCGCGACACCCTGCTGCTCTTCAAGGGCCAGGGGCTTGAACTGCGCGACATCAAGGACGGCGCGCTCATCTCCCGTCATGCCACGGAAACCCGCGACTTCTGCAACTGCGCCACCCCCGTGCTGCGCGGGGAGACGATCTTTATCTCCCACACCGGCAACATGGGCGCCCGAGCCCTGAAGGCCGGTGCAACAGCCCTCACCGAACTGTGGAACGATCGTGACATCGGCCTGCTCTTCCATTCCGGCCTGCCGGCCGGCAGGGACCAGCTGCTGGTTTTCAACGACCAGCTCCGCGGTGCCAACGATCTCCGTCTGCTCAGCCTGGAGACCGGCGAAACCCTTTGGAAGAGCACCGAGATCGACAAGGGCACCGGCCTCATCACCGCCGACGGCCACGCCCTGCTCCTCACCAGCAAGGGCGAGCTCGTGCTCGCGCGCGTTCTCGGCGACAGGATCGACATCCAGCAGCGCGTCCAGGTGCTCGGCGGCAAGTGCTGGGTCCAGCCCGTCCTCAGCCACCGCCGCCTGCTCTGCCGCAACAACGAAGGCTCCACCGTCTGCCTTGACCTGAAGTGAGCCCTGGCTTCAGGGCCTCAGCGGCACCACGGGCACAGGTGCAGCACGATAACGATCGCTGCCATAGCCATAGGGCAGGCTGCTGCGGGATGCATGGCCCTTGATCATGAACCAGAAGAGAAAGGCCAGCACCAGGGACAGGAACTTCTCCTTCCAGTTGCGGACAAATAGATTTTTAAACTGTTCCCAGCTCACGGGTCGGTTCGTCGGTGGAGGGTTCGGCCTTCAGGCTGCCAAAGGTCAGGATCTCGTTCAGGCGGTTGCGCAGCTCATCGGGCTCCATGTCATGCTCAAGCCGGCCCCGGTAGGCGATCGACAAGGCGCCGCTTTCCTCGCTGACAATCAGCGCGATGGCGTCCGTCTCCTCCGTCACCCCCATGGCCGCCCGGTGCCGCAGGCCGATCGCGCGGTCGCGGACCTCCTTCTGGCTCACCGGGAAGACGCAGCCCGCCGCCTGGATGCGCCCCTGGTCAATGATCATGCCGCCGTCATGGAGGGCGGTCTTGGGATGAAAGATCGTCGTGATCAGCTCCACGCTCATCACCGCATCCACCTCCACGCCCGTCTCGACAAACTGCTTCAGGTCAATGCCACGCTTCAGGGCAAACAACGCGCCGCAGCGCCTTGCGGACAGCTTCTGCATCGCCTCCAGCAGCACGTCCAGCGACTCCGGGTCCGGCCGGTTGAAGGAGAACATCCGGTGACTGCCCAGCTCGGCCAGCACACGTCGCAGCTCCGGCTGGAACAGCACCACCAGCGCCACCGCCAGGAAGACCGAGATGCGTTGCAGCAGCCAGCTGATCACCTCCAGCTCCAGCAGCTGGGAAATCAGCGCCAGACCGAGCAGCAGAGTCAACAACCCCGTCAGAATGCGAGCCCCGCGCGTCCCGCGGAAGAAGAGATAACCAAGATAGGCCAGCACAGCGAGGATGATGATCTCCACGCCATCGCGCCAGTGCTCTGTGACGAAGTCCCACATAGGCAGTTGCTCCCCTCGCCGAACGACGTTCCCAGCGCAAGACTTTCCTCAAATGTAAGCCCAGTGACCGGCCCCGCAGGACGGATGCCTGAAATGCCCGGTCCAAGGAGGCATGCTTGCCCCCGGGACAAGGATTGATGGGGAACCCGGCGCCGCCCCCTTCTTCCAATCCTAAGAACCACCCGGCCCCCAGGGCTTCCCAGGAGCTGGGGACGGCCGGCCAGGCGTTCCGGAACCCCCGTAGGTTTCGTTTGCCCGTCCGCCCGGCAGCGCAAGAGTGTGGGAACGTGATTCGTTAGGACACGCCCTGACAAACCAAGCCTCGATCCCTTCCCCATGATGCCTCAATCCACCCTCCTCCTTGGCGGCGCGCTGCTCGCAGCAGCCAGCCTTTCCGCCCAGACCGCCGCACCCGCCGAATGGGCGAAGTTCCGCGGCCCCAACAACGACGGCACCGCTCCCGTCGTGAAGATCAGCAACTGGAAGAGCGCCAAGCTCAAGAAGCTGTGGAAAACCGACACCCCGGCCGGCTTCAGCTCCTTCGCCGTCGCCGGCGCCCGCGCCTTCACCATCATCACCGGTGAAACCGACGGCAACACCGGCGAGGTCCTCCTCAGCCTCGACGTGAAAACCGGCAAGGAACAGTGGCGCAAGCCCCTCACCGTCATCAGCAAATACGACGGCGGCGGCGATGCCGGCACCAACGACAACAAGGGCGGCGACGGCCCCCGCTCCACCCCGGTGGTCGACGGCGACAAGGTCTATGCCATTGACGCCAACCTCGGCGTGTTCTGCTTTGAAGCCGCCACCGGCAAGCCCGTGTGGAGCCACGACGTGATGAAGGAAAACGCCGGCGTCCAGATCAAGTGGCAGAACGCCGCCTCCCCGGTCATCGACGGCAACGTCCTCATGATGTGCGGCGGCGGCTCCGGTCAGGCCCTGCTCGGCCTCGACAAGAACACCGGCAAGATCCTGTGGAAGGGCGAGGACGACAAGATGACCCATGCCACTCCTGTGCTCGCCGACATCCACGGCATCCACCAGTGCATCTTCTTCACCCAGACCGGTCTCGTCGCCGTGACCCCGGCAGACGGCAAGGTGCTCTGGCGCGCCCCTTTCCCCTTCAAAGTCTCCACCGCCGCTAGCCCGGTCGTTTATGAAGACATCGTCTACTGCTCCGCCGGCTACGGCGTCGGCGCCGGCGCTTTCAAGATCAGCAAGAGCGGCTCCGGCCTCAGCGCCGAACAGATCTGGCGTCGCGAGAACGAATGCTTCAACCACTGGAGCACCCCGATCGTCAAGGACGGCTACCTCTACGGCATGTTCAGCTTCAAGGAATACGGCGCCGGCCCCCTCGCCTGTGTCGATATCAAAACCGGCAAGGACATGTGGAAGGAAGGCGGCTTCGGCCCCGGCCAGGTCATCCTCAGCGGCGACAAGATCATCGCCCTCAGCGACAAGGGCGAAGTCGTCATCGTCGAGGCCAGTCCTGAAAAATACACCGAGCTGAAGCGCGACGACGTGCTCGACGGCAAGGTCTGGAGCTATCCCGTGCTCGCCTACAACCGCCTCTTTGCACGCAGCACCGTCGAAGGCATCTGCCTCGAGTTCCAGTGATGCAAGCATCGGCCTTGGCCGGTCATGCTTTTAGACCCACAGGGCCCGGAGTCATCGCTCCGGGCCTTTTTCATGCCTTCAAAAGGCCGGAGGGAAAACCATGAGCTTCTTTAGCCGGACAAGAGTTGCTCCACCACTTCCCCCGCGTGCGCCACCTCTGCGGAATCGGAGTTCCGTGCTCCAGAGAACAGCTGCGGAATCGAGAGCATTCCGATCCCCGCGCCAGCGCCGGGGCGCGGATTTCCAAATCCGCAGCCACCTGGTTCGCTCGCACACATCCGAACCACCCACACGCCCGCTTCAACCCGATGAAGAGACCTCCCCAAAGATTCGAAACAGCATAACGATTGCTCCACCACTCCCCCACGTTCGCCATGCTGCGGAATCGGAGTTCCGCGCTCCACGGAGAACACGTGCGGAAGCAAGAGCGTTCCGATCCTCGCGCCAGCGCCGGGGCGCGGATTTCCAAATCCGCAGCAAGCTGGTTCGCCTCCACGCCTCAAAAATCCCTCCCGCTCGCTTCAACTCGAAGAAGGGACAGCCTCGGAGATTCGAAGCAGCCATACGATTGCTTCACCATTCCCCCGCGTTCGCGATGCTGCGGAATCGGAGTTCCGCGCTCCAGAGAACCGCTGCGGAATCGGGTGGCGTTTCGATCCCCGCGCCAGCGCCGGGGCGCGGATTTCCAAATCCGCAGCCACCTGGTTCGCTTCTGCGTTTCGAAAACTCCCTCCCGCTCGCTTCAACTCGATGAAGGGACCGCGCCGGAGATTCGAAGCAGCCATACGATTGCTCCACCATTCCCTCACGTTCGCGATGCTGCGGAATCGGAGTTCCGCGCTCCTGAAATCAGCCGCACAGGCCTCGTTGCAAAAGCGAAAAAACCCAGGAGCCTCATGAAGCTCATTCAAAAAGACGTCAAATCATCCCCCAGCCTTTTTAGCCGCCATCACGATCTCCGGCACCGAACCGCTGCCACCCTTTTAATGAATCTAATACAGGCGTTGCATGTGCACGCCATACTGCTGCAGGGTCATGGTGCTGGGTTTGGCTGTAACACCCAGGTAATAAACACCTCGGGGCAGAATTTGTTCCATCATGAATTGGCCGCCACCCGCGCTGTCATCATCGGATGCGATGAGAGATCCCAAGGAATTGTACAACCGTCCACAAGTGTCCGTCCCCTTGTTTGCTGAACACCAGATCTTCACATGCACGGGGTCCGCCCCGACGGCAAACTTGAACAAATCCAGGTCCCCGGCATCATTGCTGGCACCCCACACAAACATATCCCCCCACCAGTCATCAGCATCCTTGAGGGCGGCCGCCAGATCTCCAAAGTCAATCGCCAAAGCAAATGTGTCGCCATAATCTTCGGTCAGCAGGATTGACTGACCTGTCACACGAAAGCGAAAGATGGGGTCCTCCGCCCCCGTCGCCGCATTGTGAGTGATGAGCAAGTCCGCCGAGAAAGGGTTGGCTCGACGGCCAAGTTCCAAGGGAACAAACCTCACCCTAAAGCTTGAGCTTGCTCCAGGAGCGATGATTTTTGCCGGCTGAGTGACAAATCTAAAATGCACGGAACTCAAGGAGCATTCCCCGAGGACCAAGGGCGCTTTGCCGATGTTTTGAATCAAAAAGTCACGGTCGACATGGTGCCCGACATACAAAAGCTTTCCAAAATCGGTATTGTCCTGGACAGAGGGGCTGGTGTCACCGCTTGCAATGGAATAACCATTGGCCTTGACCACCATGAACGGCGCCCCTTCCACGCTCTTAAGAACAAGCTGATAAGCAGCACTGGCTGTTCGACCATTGTAATGACGGACACACAGGTAATACGTCCCGGCATTCAATGTGCGAGAAATAGAGAAGTTCCTGTCGCCGTTGAAATTGTCATTGAAGGCAAGCATCGACCCGGCTGAGTTCAGCAAAATGCCAAAAGTGTCTGTGGCTCCCTTGGTTGTCGCAGTGAAGCTTCGGGTGCTCGTGATCGTGAACCGAAAATAATCCAGGTCACCGGCAAACTGGATAACACCGCCAGTCGTGCTTGGCACGTTGACAGCAGTCGCCGTGGCAAGGGTGTTGCCGTGATCATCGGCGCTTGCAGCGGCTGTTCCCAGCAGCCAGAACCCCAGGGCGACAAGAGCTGACGAACGCCCCCTTAGCCATCGACAAACACCAGGGCGGGGTGCAAGCTTCTCAACGGCACTGACATGCTCCGTCAACGCTGACGACGGACAGGCGATCAAATCATGGAGATGCATAAAGAGGTTGGAGAGGATTCGGTGTTCTTGAAATCTTGGATTTCGGTAAGGGTGAAATCCCTCCCCCATCGGAATCCTTTCGTCATGTCGGCAGTTCTACCGACATAGAACTCTGCCACAGAGTCGCCCGGCATCTTGCTTCCGGTTTCCGCCATCCGTTCCGATCTCCGCGCCAGCGCCGGGGCGCGGATTTCCATATCCGCAGCCACCTGGTTCGCTTCTGCGTTTCGAAAACTCCCTCCCGCTCGCTTCAACTCGATGAAGGGACCGCGCCGGAGATTCGAAGCAGCCATACGATTGCTCCACCATTCCCCCGCGTTCGCCATGCTGCGGAATCGGAGTTCCGCGCTCCACGGAGAACACCTGCGGAAGCAAGAGCGTTCCGATCTCCGCGCCGGGGCGCGGATTTCCAAATCCGCAGCAAGGTGGTTCGCTCCTGCGTTTCGAAACCTACCTGCCAGCTCCCCCAACCCGATGAAGGGCCCGCCTCAGGATTCGAACACACGGCAGATCACTCCACCCCTCCCCGCGTTCGCCATGCTGCGGAATCGGAGTTCCGCGCTCCAGAGAACAGCTGCGAAATCGAGTGCATTCCGATCTCCGCGCCAGCGCCGGTGCGCGGATTTCCAAATCCGCAGCCACCTGGTTCGCCTCCACGCCTCAAACTCCCTCCCGCTCGCTTCAACTCGATGAAGGGACCGCGCCGGAGATTCGAAGCAGCCATACGATTGCTCCACCATTCCCTCACGTTCGCGATGCTGCGGAATCGGAGTTCCGCGCTCCAGAGAACTGCTACGGAATCGAGAGCGTGCCGATCTCCGCGCCAGCGCCGGGGCGCGGATTTGCAAATCCGCAGCAAGGTGGTTCGCCTCCACGCCTCAAAACTCCCTCCCGCTCGCTTCAACTCGATGAAGGGACAGCCTCGAAGATTCGAAGCAGCCATACGATTGCTTCACCATTCCCCCGCGTTCGCGATGCTGCGGAATCGGAGTTCCGCGCTCCATTGAAAACTGCTGCGGAATCGGGGGCGTCTCGATCCTCGCGCCAGCGCCGGGGCGCGGATTTCCAAATCCGCAGAAGGGCTTCCATCAGAACGATGCAGAAGGAGGATGGTCACCTTCTGCCAGATTTTTAAGGCCCTGCTTCGCCGCAACCACCACCTCAGAAAAAGGACTGCTGGAGGCAAGCATCTCCAGAAAAGGGCGGCTGGCAGAATTTGAGGAAGATCTGATGCCCTCGAGGATCTGAGGACGCTGTGCGGCATTCGGCGGCAGGGACTCATAGGAATCAACCAGACCGGACATGGCGGCTTTGTCGCCGATTTTCGACAAGCTGAAGATCGCACGGCCGGTCAGGTCCTCCCCAAGTGACGGGTTGCCGGCCAGATCAAGGAGGCCGGGGACCGCATAGGGGTTGGTGATGGAACCAAGCACCTCGAGAACACGCCTCCGCTCCGGGCTTGCCGGCTTGGCGGAGGCGTGAATCTCCACGAGATGATGAATGGTGTCTGGATTCGCCGCACGGCCCAGGGTCCGGGCGAGCGCAGCCGTCACGTCAGCCTCACCAGACAAGCTGATCAGCTGCGTGATCCTCTCCAAAGCGGCCTCGCCCTGCAGCAGGTCGAGCGCCTCAAGCAGCGCCACGCGACGCGCGGCATCCTTCTCGGCCAGAAGAATTTCAGCCCAGGCGCGGAGCTCGGCCTCCGTGTTCGACAGGATCATGTCACGCGCGATGACACGAAGCTCTTCCATGTCCCTGGCCCTCAGAAACCGTTCACGAAAACTGCGGGGCGAAGAGAAGGCGGCAGGTGCTGGAGGCTGATCCGAAGAAACAGCCCCAGGCCTCGGGCGGCAGGCCTGGGGCGGCTCTGGAACGGTCAACACATTCTTCGGCACATGCCCCCCGTCTGGGAATCTACCGGCCAGCCAACCGCCCACGAAAGCGGCGGTGGCGATGCCGGCCATGCCCCAGACAACCATCATCAGACGACGCACCTTTGCAGCCTGTGAGTCGACGGCATAAGGACTCATGACAAGAGAATGCGGCATGTGGAGATGAACCTCGACCTCTTCAGGGAACAACCTCCATAAAAAGCCGGTAACTCCCCGTAATGCTGACGTTGGCTCCGCTTAACCGAAGGTAGTAGGTGCCTGCGGGCAGGCTCTTCTCGATCAAAAAGTGGCCTTCACCTCCGCTGTTGTCATCACCCGCAAGCGCAACATACCCCTGATTGTACAAGAATCCGTAGGTGTCTGGGTTGCTGCCATTGTAACCGAAAGTACGGATCCTCAGCTTCCTTGGCGAGTTGAGGGTGAAGCGGAAGTAGTCCAGGTCACCTCCATAATTGAGGACGCTCCAAACGCTGATCGACGAAGGTTCAAATGGGGAAAGCACGGAGGCCGAGGCGTAGTTGTTACCCACATCATCGACATTTGCTGTGCTTCTGCCCTGAATGGCATAAGTGCTAAGACTCCGGTTGGGGTCACTGCTGGCAATCGAAATCGTCGCCGGGCAGACGCCACCTCCTGAGGTGCTCGGCAGATAGCGAACCGTGAAGCTGGCCATGCCTCCAGGGGCAAGGGTGGCCGGAGGCTGCGAGATGACGCTGAAATCCGAAGCAAAGGCTCCGGTGATCACGACGGCTGGATTGCCCGTAAGAACCAGCACCGTAGCCCCGGCATTTCTAATTTGAAACGTGCGATCCACATAGCCTCCCAGAAACGACGCCTGGCCAAAGTCGGTGAAATCCGTGACCGAAGGAGAAGTGTCCCCATTCGCAATCTCCACGTTGTTCCCGAGGACACGGATGGCCTGTGTGTTGACTGGAACACTGCCGCCGAGCACGAGTTGATAGGCACCGCTGGTGGCCGTCAGGCTGTAATGCCGGACACGAACGAAATAGATCCCGGCGTTCAACTGCCGGGCGATGTAAAAGTTCCTGCTGCCGTTGGCATCGTCATTCGAGACCAGCACAGCTCCGGTGGCGTCCATCAGGTCGCCAAAGGTGTCCGTGCTTCCCGTGCTGCTGGCGGTGAAGTTCTGGGTACCCGTGATCGTGAAACGGAAATAATCATGGTCACCGGCAAAATGAATCGCGCCGCCCGTCGTGCTCGGCACGCTGACGAGAGTTGCACTGGAACTGCTGTTGCCGTGATCATCCGCCACCGGTGTCGGCACCGGCGTGGGTGTTGGCGTGGAGGAAGCACTGCCGCTGAGCACGACCTGGTAGCTGCCGCTGACGGCTGCGCTGCTGTAATGACGCACCCGCAAGTAATAGATCCCGGCGTTCAACTGCCGCGCAATGTAAAAGTTGGTACTGCCATTGGCATCATCATTGGAAGCCAGCACAGCCCCGGCGGCATCCATCAGGTCGCCAAAGGTGTCCGTGCTTCCCGTGCTGCTGGCGGTGATGTTCTGCGTGCCTGTCACCGTGAAACGAAAATAATCCTGGTCACCGGCAAAATGAATCGCGCCACCTGTCGTGCTCGGCACGCCGACAAAGGTCGCATTGGAGGTGCTGTTGCCATGATCATCCGCAACGGGTGTTGGTGCTGGTGTTGGCGTTAGCCCTGGGGTCGATGAACCGCTGCCGCTGAGAACCAACTGATACGTCCCGCTGGCCACGCCTGAGCTGTAATGACGCACCCGCAGGTAATAGGTCCCGGCGTTCAACTGCCGCGCAATGTAAAAGTTGGTGCTGCCATTGGCATCGTCATTGGAAGCCAGCACTGTTCCATTGGCATCCATCAGGTCGCCAAAGGTGTCCGTGGATCCCGTGCTGCTGGCGGTGATGTTCTGGGTGCTCACGATCGTGAACCGGAAATAATCTTGGTCACCGGCAAAATGAATCGCGCCTCCGGTCGTGCTTGGCACGTTGACAGCAGTCGCCGTGGAGAGAGTGTTGCCATGATCATAGGCGCTGGCAGCGGACGTTCCGAGCAGCCAAAGCCCCAGGACCACAAGAGCTGGCGAGCACCCCCTCAGCCATCGGCTGAGGCCTGAGCGGAGCGCGGGTCTTTCAAAGCTGTTATAATCCTGGGGCAACGCTGACGGCGGACAGATGATTGAAGAAGGTGGATGCATGAAGCGGCTGGGATGATTCGGCGGGTTGTGAAAGCTCGCGTTTCAGCGAGGGCCAAGCCGTTCCCCCATCGGAATCCTTTCGTCATGTCGGCAGTTCTACCGACAAAGCCCCCTGCCTTTGCTATGCCTGGAGGCTTGCTTCCGAGCCGTCTCCGGCATCCTTTCCTCCCATGCATCCTCGTCTCCTCTTCCTGACTCTCCTGTCCTTCTGCGGCCTCTTCGCCCAGGAGAAGGTCAACGACACCCTGACGGGCAAAGTGATGTGCGGCTATCAGGGCTGGTTCTCAGCACAGGGCGACGGCATGGGCATCGGCTGGCAGCATTACACGCGTCACGGCCATCAGACCGACATCGCCACCGTCGACCTCTGGCCGGATGTCAGTGAACTGGAAAAGGATGAAATCCACGACTCACCGCTGCGCATGCCCGACGGACGACCCGCCCCCGTCTTCAGCTCGGCGAATCCAAAGACCGTCCAGCGCCACTTTGACTGGATGAGCGCCCATGGCATCGACGGCGTCTTCCTTCAGCGCTTCGGCAGCGCCATCCGCTCCGACAAGCACCGCGCCTTCACGGATCGCGTGATGGAGAACGTGCGTGCGGCGTCCGCGAAGACCGGACGCAGCTGGTCGCTGATGTACGACCTCAGCGGGCTGCGCCGCGGTGAGATTGAAAGCATTGTCAAGCAGGACTGGAAACGGCTGCGCAACCATCTCCATGTTCTCGATGATCCGCATTATCTGCGTCATGGCGGCAGGCCCGTCGTCGCCGTGTGGGGCATCGGCTTCAACGACGGACGCGACTACACCCTTGAGGAATGTGCGGAACTCCTCCGCTTTCTGCGTGACAACCCGGAATTTGGCGGTGTCACGGTCATGGCTGGCGTCCCCTTTGGCTGGCGCACGCTGGACCGGGATGCGGTCAGTGATCCAAAGCTCCATCAAACGCTGGAGCTGAGCGGAATCATCAGCCCCTGGGCCGTAGGACGCTACGGCAGGCCGGAGGAGGCCGAACGCCAGATCACCCAGGTCCATGCGGATGACGCTACGTGGTGCCTGTCACGCGGGAAAAGCTACCTGCCCGTGATCTTTCCCGGCTTCAGCTGGGCCAATCTCATGGCCAGCCGAGATCAGCAGGCCAGGCTGAACGCCTTCCCCCGTCTCGGCGGCCGCTTCCTGTGGTCCCAGGCGATGCAGCGCATCCGCCTTGGCTCGACCATGCTGTACGTCGCCATGTTCGACGAGATCGACGAAGGCACCGCCATCTTCAAATGCACCGATGACGTACCGGTGAGCCCGCACGGCTTCCTCACCTACGAAGGTCTGCCCAGCGATCACTACCTCTGGCTCACCGGCGAGATCGGGCGGGTCCTGCGCAGGGAAAAACCGGCGTCGGAGGAGCTGCCGAAGCGCTGAGGAGCCACGAACGGAACAAGCGTTGAGCCATCACCGCCCCCCGCTCCGCGCCGATCTCCGCGCCAGCGCCTAGAGCCTGTTATTAACTTTGAAAAGCGCTGTACACCTGTGAGATTTCAAGCCATACGCTTGGAATGGAAGCTTCACCCAACAAGCCAAGAGCGGTTTACACCTGTGATGTCAGCGACGCGGAGTG
>JBIIRD010000025.1:0-69123 GCA_044341745.1 Prosthecobacter sp.
GCTGAGCACCGGCGGGAGGCTGAGCACCGGCGGGAGGCTGAGCACCGGCGGGAGGCTGAGCACCGGCGGGAGGCTGAGCACCGGCGGGAGGCTGAGCACCGGCGGGAGGCTGAGCACCGGCGGGAGGTTGAGCACCGGCGGGAGGTTGAGCACCGGCGGGAGGTTGAGCACCGGCGGGAGGCTGAGCACCGGCGGGAGGCTGAGCACCGGCGGGAGGCTGCTGGGGTGGCCGGGCGCCTTGAGGGGGCTGGGCACCCTGGGGAGGTGGTGGGGCAGCATCCGGTTTGCTTGTGGTCTGGCCAGCGGCGGCGCCGGTCATCAGTCCTGCCATCAGCAGGGATTGAAGGATGAGCTTGGTTTTCATGGCTTGTCCGGGTTGGGTTGAGTTGAGCTGGGTGATGTTTTTCGGGAATATGCTTCCCTTTTCACCGCCCAACCTGGCGGGCCTGTGTGAAGGAATAATGTCGTTTTGCGTGAGATTTGTTAAGCGAAGGTAAAAGTGCCGCCTCTTTCACCGCCCGCGCCGGATGACTTCAGCTGTGCATCGTTCCATTCACCTTCGGCTTTTGGCAGCCGTTGTGCTGCTGTCCTGCCGGCTTCAGGCGCATCCGGCGGATGTCAGCCAGCTTCGTGTCAAGGTGGAGCGTGAGCGCGTCGAGCTGCGCTTCACCTTCAACCTGCAGATGCTCTCGCGTTTTTACCCGGGCATGGATCGCAACCAGGACGGCCGGGTCGATGCGGAGGAGCTCCAGGCTTCGCGGGAGGGGGTTGGCGGCTATCTCAACCGGCGGGTGCCGATGAGGGTGAACGGAGGCATGTCGGAGCTGGGCGGCATCCAGGCCATGGAGGCGACGTGGCCGGCGGTGGAGGGCGTCATTCCGGCGGTGGCGGCGGCGGACTATCCGGCGCGGCATGTGGACATTCATTTCGTTAGGCAGGACATCCCGCTGCTGGCGGACCTGTGGCTGGGCATTGAGATCTGGCGGGAGGCCGGGCCGCTGGGCAGTGTCGAGGCCGTCTATGAGCAGGGCGAGCTGCGCACGCATGTGCCGTTCAGCATGAACGAGCCTGACTATCTTTATGACACGGGCTTTGCCGTGGAGGAGTTTTTCAAGGAGCCGGCGGCCGCCCCGGCGTGCGTGCTGATGGCGGGAGGCTTGCCGGTGGAATGGAAGCTTTACGCCGCCGGAGCGTTGATAGCCTTCCTCATCCTTCCCCTGCTGCTCTACCTTTCCTCGCGTCCCAAGAAGCCCTGATGTCCCCGGTCCTCCACACCCTTGCCGATCTCGTCCGCATCAACAGCGTGAACTCCTCCTATGAAGGCGGGCCCGGAGAGGGTGGGGTCGCGGCTTATGTGCGGCGGTTCTTTGAGGCGCGCGGCATGGAGACCTGGGAGCAGGAGGTGTTCCCCGGCAGGCCCAACGTGCTTGCGCGGCTGCCTGGGAGGAATCCTGGACGGCGCATCGTGCTGGAGGCGCACACGGACACGGTGTCGGTGAAGGGCATGACGATCCCGCCGTTTGAGCCGTTGATCCGGGACGGCCGGATGTACGGGCGTGGGTCCTGCGACACCAAGGCGGGGCTGGCGACGATGATGCATGCGATGGCGGCGCTGAAGGAGGAGGGGGTCGTGCCGCCCTGCGAGGTGCTGCTGGCCGCCGCGGTGGACGAGGAGTATTCCTACCGCGGTGTTGTGCGGCTTTGTGAAGGATTGAAGGCGGATGCCGCGATCGTGGCGGAGCCGACGGAGCTGCGGGCGGTCATCGCCACCAAGGGCGTGCTGCGCTGCCGCATCGTGGTGCACGGGCGTTCGGCGCACAGCTCGAAGCCGCACCTGGGCGTCAACGCGATCACGCACATGGCGAAGGTCATCGCCGCCATCGAGGAGGACAATGCGCGCCTCGCCGGGATTCAGCATCCTTTGGTAGGCTGCGGCACCTGCAATGTCGGCGTGATCAGCGGCGGCGTGCAGGTGAACTTTGTGCCTGACCGCTGCATGATTGAGATCGACCGCCGGCTTCTGCCGGGGGACAGGGCGGAGGACGCGGTGGCGCACTACCGCCGGCTGCTGTCAGGCCTCGAGGGTGTGCAGGCCGAGGTGGAGGAGCCGCTGCTGCTGGTGGATGAAGCCCTGGACACGCCGGCGGATTCGGACGTGGTGAGGACTGCGGCGCAGGTGCTGCGCGGGCTTGGCATGAACGCCGAGCCCTGCGGCGTGCCCTTTGGCTGTGACGCCAGCAAGCTCTCCCGCGCGGGCGTTCCGAGCATCGTCTTCGGCCCCGGCAGCATCGACCGTGCGCACACCGCCGATGAGTACATCGAGGTGGACCAGGTCGAGGCCGCCCTGGAGTTTCAGAAAAGGTTTCTGCTCAGCTTTGCGTAACCAACATCACCATGATGAACCGCCGCCATTTCCTCGCCTCCTCCGTCACCGCCACCCTGGGCGGTCAGATCACCGGCTGCGCCTCGCTTTCCCGAGGCGGCTGGATTGACGCCCATGTGCATGTCTGGACGCCGGACACCCAGAACTATCCGCTGGCCTCCGGCTTCACGAAGGCGGACATGAAGCCGGCGAGCTTCACGCCCGGGCAGCTGTTTGGGCACTGCCGGCCCGAGGGGGTGTCGCGCATCGTGCTCATCCAGATGAGCTACTACAAGACGGACAACCGCTACATGCTCGACATGATGGCGGCGCATCCGGGCACGTTTTCCGGCGTGGCGATCATTGATGAAAACGCCGCCGACGTGCGCGGGCGGATGAAGGCCTTGAAGCAGCAGGGGGTGCGCGGCTTCCGAATCTACACCGGCGGTTCGGATGTCGCGGGCTGGCTGGGTTCAGCGGGCATGAAGGCCATGTGGAAGGTGGCGGCGGAGGAGAACCTGAACATGTGCCTGCTGATCAATCCCGAGGCGCTCGGGCCGGTGTCGAGGATGTGTGAGCAGTTTCCGGACACGCCGGTGGTGATCGACCATTTTGCGCGCCTGGGCATGAAGGGCGTGGTGGACCGTGCCGGGCTCGACAGCCTGCTGCATCTGTCCAAGCATTCGAAGGTCACGCTCAAGACCTCGGCCTTCTACGCTCTTGGGAAGAAGCAGGCGCCTTATCTGGACCTCGGGCCGATGATCCGTGAATGTCGGGACGCGTTTGGCGCGGACCGCCTCATGTGGGCCAGTGACTGTCCGTTCCAGGTGGATCCGGGCCACAACTATCATGACTCCATCGCGCTGGTTCGCGACCGGCTCGACTTCCTGACGGATGCCGACCGGAAGGCGATGCTGCGCGGCACGGCGGAGCGGGTGTTTTTCAGCTGACATGCGGCGGCGGTCCTGACGATATCGTTGCACGAAGCCGGCTGCGCACATGGCGCGGCGCGGTTGGATGGCGTGATGGCAGCACGCGCCGCATCTTCATCCCTCGGACACCAGGCCCAGGACGCGATCTTCAACCGCGTTCATCGCGGCAACCTGGTTTACAACACCTGCTGGGAGGATCCCCGGCTGGACCGGGAGATGCTGAACCTCGGTCCGGAGAGCCGGGTTGTCATGATCACCAGCGCCGGATGCAACGCGCTGGATTATCTTCTGGACGGACCGGCGTCGGTCAGCGCGGTGGACATGAACCCGAGGCAGAATGCGCTTTTGGAGCTGAAGAAGGCGGCGCTCATGCAATGCGGTCATGAGGAGCTGTTCCAGCTTTTTGGCATGGGCAGCCACCCGGGCTTCAAGGATCTGCTGAGGCGTCTGCGGCCGCTTCTGCCGGAGCACGCCCACCGCTGCTGGCATGACAAGCATTACTACTTCCGCAGCTCGGCGCTGAATCCGTCGTTTTATTATCGGGGCACGGCGGGGCAGGCGGCCTGGATCGCTCTGCACACGTTCTTTGGCAGCAGCCGGGTGCGTGATTACGTGGACGCCCTGCTGCATGCCGGTTCGCTGGAGGAGCAGCGCCGTCTTTATGAACGTGTCCGCCCGGTGCTGTGGAGCGGTCTTGCCACCTGGCTGGTGCGCCAGCCGATGGCGATGACCATGCTGGGCGTGCCGAGGGCCCAGGTCTGCCTGATTGAGAGGCAGTTTCCCGGCGGGCTGGTGGGCTACATCCAGTCGAAGCTGGAGCATGTGCTCACCAGGGTGCCGTTTCAGGACAATTACTTCTGGCGGGTTTATTTCACGGGGCACTACACTGCCGGCTGCTGCCCGAACTACCTGAGGAGCGAGCATCTGGAGACGCTGCGGCAAAGGGTTGGGAGTGTCACCACGCACAGCACGACGGTGGCGAACTTCCTGCGCGAGCATCCCGGCCCTTACAGTCACTTCGTCCTGCTGGATCATCAGGACTGGATGGCCGCCCACAAGCCGCAGGCCCTGGAGGAGGAGTGGCGGCTGATCCTGGAGAACAGCGGGCCGGACGCCTGCATTCTCATGCGCTCCGCCAGCCCGGTGATCGACTTCATCCCGGCCTTCGCCCGTGAGCGTCTGCAGCTCGACGAGGCGCTGGCCGCCCGGACGCATGTCCGGGACCGTGTGGGCACCTATGGAAGCACCCTGCTGGCCCGCGTCCTTTCATGAACACCCCCCCGACAGCCCTTGTTTCCGAGCCGTCGGCCTGTGCGGATGACGGCGCGCATCCGCTGGCCGGCTATTACCGCTGGCATGCCCGCATCTACGACCACACCCGGTGGGCCTTTTTGTTCGGCCGAGAGGCGCTGGTGAAGACGGTCGTGCGGCACATGGTGATGCCGCAGCGCATCCTGGAGGTGGGCTGCGGCACGGGCGGCAACCTGGTGACGCTGGCGCATCACTATCCCAAGGCGCGCATCATCGGGCTCGACCTGTCGCGTGACATGCTGGACCGGGCGCGGTTGAAGGTGCGGCCTCTGGGCGGACGAGTCGGCCTGCTGCATCGGGCCTATGACGCGCCGGTGGCCGTCGGACCGAAGTTTGACCTCATCCTGCTGAGCTACGCGCTGACCATGATGAACCCGGGGCATGACGAAGTGCTGCGGCTGTGCCGGAAGGACCTGAGCGAGCGTGGGATGATCGCGGTCGTGGACTTCCATGAAAGCCGGCATGGCTGGTTCCGCCGCTGGATGGGCGTCAACCATGTGCGCATGGAGGGCCAGGTGCTGCGCTCCCTGAACGAGGGCTTTGACCCCGTGCTGAGCCGGATCGACCAGGGATACGGCGGGCTTTGGAGCTATCAGACTTTCATCGGCCGTGTCAAAGGGTCAGCCCAGGGCTGAAGCGATGCCTTCGAGCGCGCGCCGGATGTCGTCGCGGGTATTGTAGCCGTGCAGGGCGAGGCGGATGCGGCCGGCGTGGTGCATGACGTGGACCTCGGCCTTTTCCAGGGCCGCGTGGATCTCGGCGCTGCGTTTGTCCATGAAGGCGATGATGCCGGTGGGCCGGTCTTGGTGCAGCGGGCACATGGGCTGGATGCCGAGGGCGTTGAGGCCGTCATGCAGTTCACGGACCAGAGGGTCGGCATGGGCGGAGATGACGGGCACGCCGACGCCATCGACGTAACGAAGGGCGGCGTTGAGGGCGTAGAGGGCGGCGAAGCTGGGCATGCCGACGGAGAAGCTGAGGGCGCCGGTCTTGGTGACGGCGCGCTCGAAGCGGTCGCCTTCGAAGGCGTTGCTGAGATGGTACCAGCCGCCGGCGTGGGTGGTGAGGCGTTCGGCGTTGCGGGCGGGGATGCCGATGACGCAGCCGCCATGGATGCCGAGCGTCCATTTGTGCGTGCTGCTGATGAGGATGTCAGCGTCCGGGCAGTTGAGCTCGACGCGGCCGAAGGCCTGGGTGATGTCAACGGAGATGAGGGCGTTGGGGGCGAGGCGGCGGACGGCGTCACTCAGCGGCTGCCAGTCGATGCGGTGGCCGTTGTAGAAGCTGACCAGGGAGACCTGGACGAGCCGGGTCCGAGGGTTCAGAAGCGGCTGAAGATCCGTCACCGCGAGCTCGCCGCCGCTGGATTTCCAAAGGCGGGTGACCGGTGGTGTGGCGGAGCGTAGCCAGGGGGTGGCGCCGGCGGGGAAGTCGAGGTCGGTGACGACAACCTCGTCGCCGGTGCCGAGGTTGAGCGCGGAGGCGAGCAGGTTGTAGGCCTCGGAGCTGCAGGAGCAGAAGGAAACCTCGCCGGGGGTGAGGTCGAGCATGCGGGCGCTGATTTCGCGGCAGGCCTCGACGGCGGCGAAGTGGCCTTCACGGCCGCGCATGCCGCGCTGCTTGTCCTGCCAGTAGGTTTCCAGCGCCTCATGCACGGCGAGCGGCGGGATGCTTTCCGCGGCGGTGTTCAGGTAGCTGATGCCGTTGAGGGAGGGGAAGTCGCGGAGGCGGGTGGCGTCGGAGAGCATGGAGGAGGTCAGGCGGTGTTGCGGGCTTGGGGCTGGATGCTTTCCGGGCGGTGGCTGAACCACCAGCTGGCGAGCAGCAGGCAGAGAATAAGCAGCAGCCAGGGCGGATCATGCGGGTTTGTTTCCAACACAATGTCGGACTGGAGTTTTGCGGCTCTGGAAAGGTCCTGGCGGCTGGAGGCTGCGGAGAAGTCGGCCTCGCGGATGTCGGCAAAATGCGCGGCTCCGCTGAGCAGGACGGCGCCGTTCTGGCTCACCCGGAAAAAGCCCGGCCGGGTGGGTGCACGCAGCAGGTGAGCCCGGGCGGAGGGGATCTGGGCCGAGGAGGGGGGCGTCTCTGTTTCGTGCTGCAGCGGCGGTGCCTTTTCTCCATGGACACAGGCCAAGACGAGCTTTTGCCGCAGGTCGAAGTTGCCCGTCTCTGGCGCGATTTTTTCCTGTCGCACGGACTGGAGGAAGCGGTGCAGCAGGATGGCGAGCGCGGGCAGGCGGCGTGCGTTGCTGTCGAGCAGGTCGAAATGGCAGAGCAGCTGCTGGGCGCCCTCCGGGGTGCGGCGCAGGCTGATCAGCGGGCGCTTGTCCTGCCAGAGCAGCACGCGGTCCTTCGGGTCTCCGGGGATGACCATGCCGTCCTGGGCGAGCAGGGACTGCCAGTTGAGGCCTTCCATGAGCGGGTGGTGCTCGGCCACGATGCTGCCGCGCAGCCAGGCGACTTGCCCTCCCTTGGCCGGGGGGGCGAAGATGACGGCGTTTTGTCCAGCCTCCAAGGCCGTGGTGGGCGGCCAGACGATGCCGCGGACATCGGCCTCGGAACTGGAGGCGACCAGGTGTGTGTCGGGGAATTTTTCGAAGAGCGAGCGCAGCTCGGCGCTGCCGTCCTTCAGCGGGATCATCGGCACCTGAAGGCTGAGGATCTTGGGCCGGGGGCGCAGCATGGGTAGCTGGTCGTCGAGAGGGAAGGCGTCGGCATCGAGAACGAGCGTGAGCTTGTCTCCGGGGGGGAAGGGACCGCTGAGGGTTCTTGTTTCACCGGGTTCGAGGCGCAGGGGGGTGGGAGTGGAGCGGGTGTCCTGGGCGATGACGTGCCAGCTTCGCTCCTGGGGCTTGTCGCCGTAGTTGCGCAAGAGGGCGCGCCAGAGGAGCTGGCCGTCCTTTTCCTCCAGGGTGAGTCCGGCCCAGCCAATATTGCTGATGGGGGAGCCGACGCTGATCATCGAGGCTTCGAAGGGCAGGGGATCGGGGGCGGGGTGGTCGCTGATGAAAACAAGGGCGCCCTGGGGGCCGGAGAGCGTCCGCGCCATGCGCAGTCCGGGGGTGAAGTCATGTGCGCCCAGGGTGGGCTGCCACTCGGACAGGGCGGAGAGCAGCCCGGCCATGGATGCCCCGTGATAGAGTGCGGGCTGGGCGGGGTCGGTGGAGAGCAGGGTCAGCTCGGCGCGGGAGGAAGCTGGCAGCAGGGTTTGCAGGGCCTCGGCCGCCGCAGATTCCGTGGCCGGGCGGAAAGCGGACATGGAGGCGGAGCTGTCCAGGACGATGGCGATGCGCTGCACGGAATCTTTTTGAAGCCAGCGCGGGCCGGCGAGCAGCCAGGTGAAGACCAGCACCAGAAGGAGCTGCAAAATCAGGGGAATGGAGGCCCGGAGGCGATCGATGCGGTTCCCGGCGGCGGATTCCCTGCGGATCTGCTGGAGGAGGAACAGGGTGGTCACGACCTCACGGCGGCTGCGGCGTTGGAGAAAGTGGATGGCCAGCACGGCGGGCAGGCCGAGCAGGCACCACAGGGCGGCAGGATGGGCGAAGGTCACGCGGAGGGAGGTTCCGGGGCGGGGGCCGGTGGCTCGGCTGACACCATCGGTGCCTGTTTGCCATGGCCCAGGAGGAGACCCAGCAGCATGCCGATGCCGAGGATGGTCACGGGCAGGGTGGGCGGGCACCAGAGGAGCTGGATTTGGAAGGCCAGGAAGCTCAGGACCAGGGCGGTGAAGATCAGGCCCAGGCCGCGTGAAAACGCCTTGGAACGGGGAACCCGCAGAACGATCCAGGCGGCGGCCAGGCCGCAGACGGCCCAGGTGGCCCACTGCTGGGGTTCGGTCAGCTTTTGCAGCCTGGGAAGGCGCAGAATTTCATCCAGGGTCTGGGCGTGCAGCCGGCCGAGGGCCGGGCTGTTTGGGTCGGCGGGTTCAACGCCAATCACGATGACCTGACTGCCTTTCAGGGCGGCCTTGTCGGCATCGCCGAGGGCATCGACCAGCGTGCCTGTCATGAGATCGAGGGCGTTGATGACCGGGACCTGGGCACCGGGGCTGACTAGCAGACTGCCATCCTCCTTCAGCGGGACAAAGGAGCCTTGGGCGAGGTAGGCACCGGCGCCGGGTCCGATGCGCAGGCGGTGGAGGGAGTAGGGGCTGGCGTGGAGCCGTGCCAGGGTTTGGGCGATGACCCCTGGATACAGCCTTTCCTCCGCACGGAGGGCGTAGGGGAGGCTCCATCCGTCCGCGTCTTTGCGTGCTGTCAGCAGGCCCAGCTCCCGGGTGGGTCGCAGAGCCGGGTCGGGCGCTGAAACCAGGGCGGACAGCGTCTGAGCGAATGCCAGGGAGCCGTCAATGCGTTGAAAATGAGGCAGTTTTTCGCCAAGATCACCCATGAAGGCCGGAGTTTTGGATTCAGGTTCGGCCAGCTGGGTTTCGATGCCCAGCACGACACTGGGGAAGGGGAGGAGCGCTTCGGCGACCGAGGGGAGGAACTCCGGGGTCGGGCGGCCCCAGTTCAGGGGAGTGGCGATGACGAGGACCTCGGGGGAGTAGGTCTGAAGGCTTTTCAGCAAGGTCTGCCAGTCGAGAGGAGGAGGGGGCCAGGCGGCATATTCCTTCGACTGATCCTCCCGCAGGGTCACCAGGCTCACAGGGCTGGATGTGCTGCTTATGGGCTGGGTCAGGCGTTCCCGGCTGTTGGCAACCAGGAAGTCGAGAAAGAGGTCGTCCACCTTCTGGAGACGCCCGGAACGTTGCTCAAGGTCCAGGTGCCGGACAGAGAATCCGAGGCAGGCAAGCAGGAGGGTCAGGCGGAGCCAAAACATCGGGGGAGTCTGCCGTGAATTGCTGAAATTTGCCAATCGACAAATCAGGCCAGGAGAATTTGTTAACAAATATAAAATTTATCACCTATGCCCTTGAATTGAGTGGCAATATAAATTACAATCGGCATTATTTACTATAATTATAATAATATCTGTCCCTTCCCGCTGAGTGATTGCGCTCCAAACGATTATGAAGATCAAGACCTCTCCCACATGGCTGGCTCTCGCGGTGATGTTGGGGTGTTCCATGCCGGAAGATGCCAGGGCAAGCACCGTTTTTTGGGGCAGTTCGTTCAACGACCTGCTGTTTACCAGCACGGGCCAGACGCTGGATGAGTCGTTCATCTTTGAAGTCGGCACCTTCACCAGCGGCTTCGTGCCGACGATCCACAACAGCTACCAGTGGGACGCCAACTGGAGGGTTTTGGATCGTGCGGTTCATCCCGATTCAGAGGGCTGGAATGTGGCTGAGCAGTTTTTTGTTGGCACCGTCGAGCATCTGCCTGACGGCACGTCGGACTCCCTGGCGGCCAATCCCTCCGATGTCTTCCTGATGGGAGAAACCGTGTACCTGTGGGTTTACAACTCGAAGGCGATCGTGCCGGGGAGCGAGTGGGCGCTGGTGACGGACTCGGACCTGCTCGGCAACCAGGCCAACGCCTGGCGCATTCCGGATCCGGCCGACCCGGTCGGCACGTCCTATGACTGGCAGCTGCTGGATGCCGACACGGCCGTCCTTGGAGGCGTCAACGGCATCCAGGGGGCCGGGGAGTTCAGTGTCAATCCCGGAACCTTCAGCCTGCAGACCCATGTCGTGCCGGAGCCTGGGAGCAGCCTGCTGGTGCTGCTGGCCCTGGCAGCGGGAGCGCAGGGCCGCAGGCATCGTCCGCAACGACGTATTGAATGAGCGTCACGAATCCAGTCCGAGCTGACAGGCCGCGTCGTTGGATGACGCGGTTTTCCGCGTTTCTGCTGGCCTGTTTCGGGCCGGCGGCGCTGCAGGCGCAGACGCTCGACTTCGGTGACTACAACGGCTTCGGCAATGCGGCGAGCACGGTGGTCACGACACTGAAGATCGGTGCGAGCACTGACAAGGAATCCTCCGCGACCACGAACGCCACGGCGACAGGGGACGACACAACGGGAAGCGATGACGAGGACGGTGTGACCGTGCCCGCGACGCTGACCCAGGGTGCGAGCGCCAGCATCGTGGTGAATGTCACGAACTCGACCAGTGCGACTGCCTATTTGAATGTGTGGATTGACTACAACGGCAACGGCGTGCTGACGGACAGCGGCGAGCAGATCGCCTCCAACACCACGATTGCAAAAGGCACCTCCAACTCGAACCGGACGATTAATTTCACGGTTCCGACCGGAGCCACACCCGGTGTGGCTGGAGTGCGTGTGCGACTCAGTTCGACGAGTACTCCCGGGCCTGCCAGCACCAGCGGCAACGGCGAGGTGGAGGACTATGTCACGACCATCCTTTCGCGATTGGATTATGGGGACAACCCCCTGTTTGCCTCCGCCACGCAGGTGGCCAACTCGGTCATCCGCATCGGCACCAACGCCACGGACACCGAGAATTCAAACCCGGCCTCGGGCACCGCCAACGCCGACGACACGACAGGCACGGATGATGAGGACCTGACGATGCCTGCGCTGACGGCGGGCAGCACGACAACGCTGGCAATCCCGGTTGCGGTGACGACAGGCAGCCTCACCAGCAGCACGGCCCGGCTGAACGTCTTCGCCGACTGGAACGGTGACAACGACGTGTCGGACACCAGCGAGACGCTCACCACCCAGACGGTCGGCAGTTCGGGCACGTACAACTTCAGCCTGAGCCCGCCCCTGAGCACCACGCCCGGCACGAAGTATCTTCGAATTCGCATCACAGAGGGCAGCACGGCGCCCGCCTTCAGCGGAAGTTCGACGCTCAAGGGCGAGGTGGAGGATTATGCGATCACGGTCAGCTGCCCGACGCTGAGCATCAGCCCGACCACGTTGACCACGCCCACCGCCGGTCAGGCCTACAGCCAGACCCTGACGGCTTCCGGAGGTTTCGGCAGCTATGTGTTCGCTGTTTCCGGCGGCAGCCTGCCGGCTGGCCTGTCCCTGGACACGGCAGCGGGTGTGATTTCGGGCACGGCGACCAGCACGTCCTCGGCCGCCTTCACCATCCGGGCCACGGATTCAAACGGCTGCACTTCGACGAGGAGCTATTCCCTGACGCCTGCGGCGCCGACAACGGATTTTGGCGACCACAGCAGCCTGGAAAGCGCCAGCAGCACCCTCAACAGCAACCTCAGGATCGGCGCCACGACGGACACGGAGGCCGTGGCGGCCAGCAATGCCGCGGCGACGGGGGACGACACCACGGGCAGCGATGACGAGGACGGCGTCACCCTGCCCGCCTCCGCGCTGGCGGGGGCCTCGGGAAGCATGACGGTCAACGTCACCAACAACACCGGCTCCACGGCCTACCTGAATGTGTGGATTGACTTCAACCGTGACGGCGACCTGACGGACGGCGGCGAGCAGGTTGCGGCCAACACCACCATTGCGAGCGGCACCAGCAGCTCCAGCAGGACGGTGAACTTTACGGTGCCCGCAGCGGCGGTGGCGGGCCAGGCGGCGGTGCGTGTGCGCCTGACCTCCGTCAGCAGCCCCGGGCCGACGGGTGCGGACGGCAATGGCGAGGTCGAGGACCACGTTCTCAGCATCGTTCCCGGCCTCACGATTGGAAACATGGTTTGGAATGATGCCAACGAGAACGGCATTCATGACCCGGAGGAAAGCGGCATCAACAACGTGCTGGTCGAGCTGTGGACACCGGGCGCGGACAACGCCATCGGCGGCACCAGCGGCAACGCGGACACGAAGATCGCTTCCGTGACCACTTCCGGCGGCGGCTTGTACAGCTTCACCGGCCTGTCCGCCGGCTATTATTTTGTCAAGGTGCCCACGGCGCCTCTGTCACGCACCAGCCTCGTCGTCGACGGCGCGGACAACGGCCAGGATGCCGACAACAATGGCTCGCAGCCCGCTGGTTCGGGCGCCTCGGCCTTCAGTCCGGTGGTCCAGCTGGCCATTGGTGCCGAGCCTGGATCCTCGGGTGGAGGCAACACCGACAACACGATCGACTTCGGCTTCGCCTCCAACATCGGCTCCCCGTTTGCCTGCGACAACCGCTTCTGGATCATTCAGAACGATGAAACCAGTCCCGGCTCTGACATGTGGGACACCACGCTGTATTACATGGGCGAGGGGCCGACGCTGGTGCCGACCTTTGTCTTCTCCGGCTACAAGCTCAACGGCCTGGCCGCCTACGGGGGTTACCTCTACTGCGTCGACCAGAACGGCAACCATCTCTACCGAATCAACTCCCAGGGCGTCCTGGTGGACATGGGGGCGGTTTCCGGCCTGCCTTCCCCGGGAGCCGACGGCCAGTGGTCCGGCGCCACGGCGCTGACCAGCGGCCGGATGATACTGAACCTGTATGGGTTCAGCCCCGCATCGACAAAGCTCTACACCATCGACCTGACCTCCGCGTCGCTCGTTGGCTCGCCGGTGACCGTCACCAACACGAGCACGGGCTCCAACTACTCGGGCAACTTCGGCGACATCGTGTGGGATCCGCTGACCGGCAAGGTGTATGGTTATTCCACTGTGGACGACAACTGGCTCGGCCTGTTTGAGGTCAACATGACCACGGGTGCCGCGACTCGGGTGAGCGCGGCGGTTCCAGGCTCCTGGGGCTCGATGATCATTGACGCCAACGGCCTCACCTACGGATTCGGCAGCGCCGGCGCCTCCGGGGACCAGGACACGCTTTATGTCTTCAACCGCACCAACGGCGTGCTCAACGGCAGCATCACCGCCGTCGGTGTCGGTCCGCCGGTGGCGAACTCCGACGGTGCCGCCTGCCCTGGCGCCCCGCCTTCCATGAAGCTTGGCAACCTGGTCTGGAACGATGCCAACAACAACGGCGTGAAGGACAGCGGTGAAGCGGGCATCGACGGCGTGTCGCTGCAGTTGTTCATGGGAGGGCAGAACCCGCAGACGGCCACGCCCATCGCCACCGTCACCACCTCCGGCGGCGGGCTTTACAGCTTCAACAACCTCTCCCCCGGACAGTACTTCATTCAAATTCCCACGCCGCCCGCGGCCTATCCGCTCAGCAGCACCACTTCGGACGCCCTGGACAATGGCGAGGACCATGATGACAACGGCACGCAGGCCTCCCAGGGGCAGGCGGTGACCAGCCCTTTCATCGCCCTCGCCGGTGGCACGGAGCCGGTGAACGACGGTGACACCGACGCGAATTCTGACCTGAGCATCGACTTCGGCTTTCTGGCCTGCCCGGCCGTCACCGTCAGTCCCTCCGGCTCGCTCACGGCCGCCACCGTCGGCTCGGCCTATTCGCAGAGCTTCACGGCCGTCGGCGGCCTGAGCCCCTATACCTGGGCGGTCAGCAGCGGCACACTGCCAGGCGGTCTTTCGCTGAGCTCCGCGGGTGTGTTGAGCGGCACTGCCACGAGCAGCTCCGCCTTTGCCTTCACCGTCCGTGCCACCGATGCCAGGGGCTGCGTGGGCACGCGCAGCTACACGATGGCGCCGGTCTGTCCGGCCCTCACGATCACCCCCGCCGCGCTTGCTGCCGGTACAGTGGGCTCGTCTTACAATCAAAGCCTGGGCGCCGGCGGCGGAACTTCGCCCTACGGCTTCGCCCTCACCAGCGGCAGCCTGCCCGCCGGCCTGACGCTGAGCAGCGCAGGCGTGGTCACCGGCACGCCGACGGCCAGCAATGGCAGCGGTGCCACGTTCACGGTTCGTGCCACCGACACCTATGGCTGCCAGGCCACGCAGTCGATCAGCCTCAAGATCTGCCCGGTGGTCACGCTCAGCCCCACGAGCCTGCCGCTGCCCACGGTGGGCATGTCCTACAGCACGACGCTGAGCGGCAACGGCGGCGCGACGCCCTACACCTTTGCCGTGAGCAGCGGCAGCCTGCCTGCCGGGCTGAGCCTGAGCACCAGCAACGGCGTCATCAGCGGCATCGCCACCTCCACCACCGCCGCCACCTTCACCATCCGTGCCACGGATGCGAACGGCTGCTCCGGCACCCGCGCCTACTCGCTGACCCCGGCGCCTAACACGGACTTTGGTGACTTCAGCGCCTTCTCCAGCGCCAGCAACACCACCAACGGCACGCTGAAGATCGGCGCGACCATCGACGCCGAGGTCAGCGCCACCACCAACAGCAGCGCGACCGGTGACGATAGCACGGGCAGCGATGACGAGGACGGCGTGGCGATGCCCGCGTCCATCACCGCCGGCGCCCAGCTGATCGTTCCCGTCGTGGTGTCCAACACCAGCGGGGCGGATGCCTACCTCAACGCCTGGATCGACTTCAACAACAACGGCAGCCCTGGTGACGGCGGCGAACAAGTCGCCACGAACATCCTCGTGGCTTCCGGCACCACCTCCGCCACGGTCAACGTGAACTTCACCGTGCCGGTTGGCGCCTCCGTGGGCTCGGGGCGTGGTGTACGTTTCCGCCTCACCAGCGCCGCCTCCCCCGGCTTCCTGGGTTCCGGCACGATGGGGGAGGTGGAGGACTATGTCGTCAGCATCGCCGCTCCGACGCTCGACTTTGGCGACTACCTCGCCTTCGGCTCCGCCAGCAGCACGCGCAACAGCACGCTGAGGATCGGCGCGAGCGTTGATGCCGAGGGGTCCGCCAGCACGAATGGAAGCGCCAACGGTGACGACACCACGGGCTCCGATGACGAGGACGGCGTGACGGTCCCCGCGAGCATCACCCAGGGGAACAGCGGCTCCATCACCGTGAACGTCAGCAACGGCACCGGCTCCGCGGCCTACCTAAATGTGTGGATCGACTTCAATGGCAACGGCGTGCTGACGGATTCCGGCGAGCAGGTCGCCACCAACACGAACATCGCCGCCGGCACCTCGAACTCCAACCGCACCGTCAGCTTCACCGTGCCGGCGCTGGTCAAGACGGGGCCGGTGGGCCTGCGGGCCCGCATGACCTCCACAAGCTCCCCTGGCAGCGTCGGCCAGAGCGGCTCCGGCGAGGTGGAGGACCATCTCATCACCATCGTTGCCAACACCGACTTTGGCGACCATCCCCTGTTTGCCGCCGCCAGCAGCAAGACCAACAGCACTCTGCGGATCGGCGCCCTGGTCGATTCCGAGGGATCCTCCATGACGGACGCCGACGCCACGGGGGATGACCTCGATGGAAGCGATGACGAAGACGGCGCCGCGGTGCCCGTCACGATGACCCAGGGCGCGCCGACCAGCTTCAATGTCACCGTCACCAACAGCTCCGCATCCGTCGCCTATCTGAACGCGTGGATCGACTTCAACCGCAACGGCGTGCTCACGGACTCGGGCGAGCAGGTCGCCGTGAACACGACGGTCAACGCAGGCACGTCCGGCGGTCTGCGCACCGTGAGCTTCAACGTCCCCGCCAGTGCGAGCCTGGGCGAGGCGGGGGTGCGCGTCCGTCTGACCTCGGTCAGCAGCCCCGGGCCGGACGGCCTGGATGGCAACGGCGAGGTCGAGGACTACCTGACGACCGTGGTGGTGCCGCTGACCGATTTTGGCGATGACGTGGATTTTGCAGACGCCAGCAGCCAGGCCAACAGCAGCCTGAAGCTGGGCGCGCTGGTGGACGTGGAAGGTGCGGCGACCAAAAACGCCGCCGCCAGCGGGGATGACAGCGTCGGCGTGGATGACGAAGACGCGGTGTTCTTCCCGCCCCTCACCGCCGGCCAGCCGGTGGTCATGCCGGTGGCGGTGACGAACCTGACGGGCTCGACGGCCTATCTGAATGCGTGGATCGACTTCAACAACAACGGCGTGCTGACGGATGCGGGCGAGGTGGTGGTCGCCAACGTGGCGGTTCCCGCCGGCACCGATGGTGATGTGGAGGTCAGCTTCAACGTGCCGACCAACGCGGTCACCGCCGCCGCCAGCGTGGGTGCCCGCTTCCGTCTGACCAGCGCCTCGAATCCCGGCTCCACGGGGGCTTCCGGCAGCGGCGAGGTGGAGGACCATCAGGTGGTCATCCTGGCGCCGCTGACGGACTTCGGCGATCACAGCGCCTATGCCAACGTCTCGAACACGGCCAGCACCAACCTGCGCCTCGGCACTTCGGTGGACACCGAGTACGCCGCGACTCGCAATGCCACCGCCACGGGTGACGACGTGACCGGCGTGGATGACGAGGATGGCGTGACCGTTTCGGCGATGACGGCCGGCGGGCCGGGCAGCCTCACGGTCAACGTCACGAACACCACGGGGGCCATCGGCTACCTCAACGCCTGGGTGGACTTCAACAACAACGGATCGTTCGCCGATTCGGGCGAGCAGGTCATGATCAACGGCGGCATCTCCAACGGCACGCTCAGCAGCAACGTCAGCATCAACTTCACCGTGCCTCCGGCGGCCGTGACGGAGACACCCGTCGGCGTCCGCGTCCGCATCACCTCCGACATCAGCCCCGGCATCTCCGGCGCGGGCGGCGTCGGCGAGGTCGAGGACCACACCGTCACCATCGCCACGCCGACGACGGACTTTGGCGACTTCCTCGGTTTTGCGGATGCCAGCAGCCTGCGCAACAGCAGTCTGAAGCTCGGCGCCACGACGGACACGGAGTATCTGTCCACCCGCAACAACAGCGCTGCCGGGGATGACACGACGGGTGGGGATGACGAGGACGCAGTGACCCTTCCCGGACTGACCGCCGGAGCGCCTGCGACGATTCCGGTGGTGGTGACGAACACCACGGGCTCGACGGCCTACCTGAATGCGTGGATCGATTACAACAACAACGGCGTGCTCACCGACGCCGGTGAGCAGATCGCCGTGGATGTGCCGGTCAGCACGGGCGCGAGCGGCGTCACCCAGAACCTGAGCTTCAATGTTTCGGCCATCTCCCTGACCGGGGTGAGCCTGGGTGCGCGTTTCCGCCTGACCAGCACCCTCAGTCCGGGGCCGACGGGTGCCAGCGGCAACGGCGAGGTGGAGGACTACCTCGTCAACGTCCTTGCGCCGACCACCGACTACGGGGACTTCAACGGCTTTGCCAACGCCTCGCAGGGCGCCAACCCGGCCCTTCGTCTCGGTCAGCAGATTGACACGGAGTACAACCCGACGCGCAATGCCAACGCCAACGGCGATGACAACGTGGGCATCGACGACGAGGACGCCGTGACGCTGCCCGCCATGACGGCCGGGCAAACCGTGACGATTCCGGTGCTCATCACCAACGTCACCGGGGCCACGGGCTATCTGAACGTCTGGTTTGACTACAACAACAACGGCATCCTCACCGAGGCCGGCGAGCAGGTGGCCACCAACATGGCGGTTCCGACCGGGACGACGAGCGGCACGGTGAATGTCACCACCACCGTGCCTCCGAACGCTGTGACCGGCACGCCTGTCGGCATCCGCTTCCGCCTTTCCGCACCCAGCGGCCTGGGCCCGACCGGCACGAACGACCTCGCCGGTGAGATCGAGGACTACGTGGTGACGATCGCCGCCCCGACGACGGATTTTGGCGACTTCCTGGGCTTCGCGGATGCCAGCAGCACCCGCAACAGCAGCTTGAAGATCGGCGCCACGACGGACACGGAATACCTCTCCACCCGCAATGCCACAGCCTCGGGTGACGACGCGACCGGCGGCGATGACGAGGACGGTGTCACGCTTCCAGCCCTGACCGCGGGCAGGACGGCCACGATTCCGGTGGTGGTGACGAACACCACGGGCTCGACGGCCTATCTGAATGCGTGGATCGACTTCAACAACAACGGCCTGCTCACGGATGCGGGCGAGCAGGTTGCCACCAACGTGGCGGTGACCGGCAGCCTCAGCGGCGTCACGCAGAACCTGAACATCACGGTTCCTGGCACCGCGGTCACCGGCGTCTATATCGGCGCGCGCTTCCGTCTGACCAGCACGGGCAGTCCAGGAGCCACGGGAGCCTCGGGCAGCGGCGAGGTGGAGGATTACATCGTCAGCATCATCGCTCCGGCGACCGATTTTGGCGACTACAGCAGATTTGCCTCCGCCAGCAACGCCACCAGCAACGCCCTTCGGCTGGGCGTCTTGATCGACAATGAAGGCGTGGCCGCAAACAACGCCACGGCGACGGGTGACGACACCGCCGGCAGTGATGACGAGGACGGCGTGACTCCGCCCGTCATGACCGCGGGGCAGACCCTCACCCTGCCCGTCGTGGTGACCAACACGACCGGCGCGAACGCCTACCTGAATGTGTGGATCGACTTCAACGACAACGGCGCCCTTTCCGACGCCGGTGAACAGGTGGTCGGCAACCTGACCGTCGGCACGGGCAACAGCAACCTGACAGTGAATCCCAGCATCTCCATTCCGGCCAGCGCCCCGACCGGCGTTCCTCTGGGCATGCGCGTGCGCCTGACGGCGGTTTCCACACCCGGGGCCACCGGTGAGCTGTCCAGCCTGGGCGAGGTGGAGGATTATCTGGTCACCGTCCAGGAGCCGACGGCGGATTTCGGTGACTTCCTGAGCTTTGGTGACGCCAGCAGCCTGCGCAACAGCAGCCTGCGGATCGGCGCCACGACGGACACGGAATACCTCTCCACCCGCAATGCCACGGCCACCGGCGACGATGCCACCGGCAGTGATGACGAGGACGGCGTGACGATGCCCGCGCTGACGGCCGGCGCGCCTGCGACCATCCCGGTGGTGGTGACCAACACCACGGCATCGACGGCCTACCTGAATGCGTGGATCGACTTCAACAACAACGGCGTGCTCACCGACGCCGGCGAGCAGGTGGCGGTGAACGTGGCGGTGAATGCCGGCACGAGCGACGGCGTGCAGAACCTCGGCATCACGGTGCCTGCCACGGCGCTGACAGGCATCAATCTCGGAGTGCGTTTCCGCCTGACCAGCACGCTCAGTCCCGGGTCCACCGGCGCCAGCGGCCAGGGCGAGGTGGAGGACCATGTGGTGAACATCGCGCTGCCGCCGCTGGATTACGGGGATCACAGCGCCCTGCCCGACGCCAGCAGCACGGCCAGCAGCGCCCTGCGTCTGGGGGGTTCCGTGGACACGGAATACACGGCCACCTTCACGGCCCTCGCCACCGGTGACGACAGCACCGGCGGCGATGACGAAGACGGTGTCGGCGTGCTGACGATGACGGCGGGCGCGCCTGTGACGATTCCGGTGGCTGTGACCAACACCACGGGCTCGGCGGCCTACCTGAATGTGTGGATGGACTTCAACAACAACGGCGTCGCCACCGATCCGGGAGAGCAGGTCGCCACGGATGTGAGCATCGCCACCGGCATCAGCGGCGGCACCCAGAACCTCAGCTTCACGGTGCCCGCCACGGCCGTCACCGGAGCCAACCTGGCCATCCGTTTCCGCCTGACCAGCGTCAGCAGCCCGGGCATCTCCGGCAATGTCGGCGTCGGCGAGGTTGAGGATTATGTGACGACGATCGCCGTGCCGACGACGGACTTCGGCGACTGGAACGGTGCCGGGGATGCATCGAGCATCGCCAGTAGCAACCTGCGCATGGGAGCGCTGGCCGACACCGAGTACGTCTCCACCCGCAACGCCGGCGCCACGGGCGATGACCTCACCGCCAGTGATGATGAGGACGGCGTGACCCTGGCGGCTGGCTACAACCTCGGTGCGTCCAGCTCGCTGACGGTGGTGACGACCAACTTCACGGGCGCCACGGGCTACCTGAACGCCTGGGTGGACTGGAACGGCAACGGCGTGTTCACCGACTCCGGCGAGCAGATCGCCATCAACCGCCTGATCGCCAGCGGCACCAGCGCCAGCACGCAGAACATCAACTTCACCGTTCCCTCCGCCGCCATTCCCGGAGGACGGGGCGCACGCTTCCGGCTGACCAGCGTTCAGAACCCGACCCCGCTCGGTGCCGTCGGCACGGGTGAGGTGGAGGATTACCTGATCAACATCTACTGCCCGACGGTCACCGTGACGCCCGCCAGCCTGACGACGCCCATGGTGGGCACGGCCTACAGCGCCACCTTCACCGCCAGCGGTGGCATCGCACCCCATGTGTTCACGGTGAGCAGCGGCAGCCTGCCGGCTGGTTTGACGCTCAACAGCAGCACGGGGGTCCTGTCCGGAACGCCCACCAGCAGCGCCAGCCAGACCTTCACCATCAGCGCCACGGATTTGAACTCCTGCCAGGGCACGCGCAGCCACACCCTGGCCCCGGCCTGTCCGACGATCAGCATCACGCCCGTCACCGCCACCCAGGGCACGGTGGGCGTCGCCTACTCTCGGACCCTCGCCGCCAGCGGTGGCACCGCGCCTTATGGAAGCTGGACCCTCACGAGCGGTTCGCTGCCCGCAGGCCTGTCGCTGAATGCCGGCACGGGTGTGATCAGCGGCACGCCCTCGGCCATGGCCAGCCCGGCTGTCAGTGTGACGGTGCGGGTGACGGACGCCTATGGCTGCCAGGGCACGCAGGCGGTCACCATCCAGGTCTGCCCGGTCATCACGGTCAGTCCCGCCAGCCTGGCAACGCCGACAGTGGGCACCGCCTACAGCGCCACGGTGAGCGCCAGCGGCGGCACGGGGCCTTATTCCTTCACGATCAGCAGCGGCAGCCTGCCTGCCTGGGCGACTCTGAATCCCGGCACGGGAGTGATCAGCGGCACGCCTAACAGCGCGGCGGCGGCCAGCTTCACGGTCCGCGCCACGGATGCCAACGGTTGTTCGGCGACACGTGCCCTCACTCTCAGCCCAGTCTGTCCTGCCCTGTCGATCACGCCCGTCACGCCGGCCGCCGGCGTTGTGGGCGCGGCCTACAGCCAAACCATGAGTGTGACAGGCGGCACCGGGCCCTTCATCTGGACGGTCGTCTCCGGCAGCCTGCCTGCCGGCCTCAGCCTGAGCACGGGCGGGGTGATTGCCGGAACACCCACGGCTTCCAACGGAGCCGGAGTCAGCGTCACCCTGCGCGCCACGGACATCTACGGCTGCGCCAGGGATCAGGCGGTGGTCTTCAAGGCCTGCCCGGTGATCTCGCTGTCACCGGCCGGCCTCACGGCTCCGACGGTCGGCACAGCCTACAGCCAGGCCGTGGCGGCCGATGGCGGCACGACGCCTTACAGCTACAGCATCGCCAGTGGCACGCTGCCAGGCTGGGCCACGCTGAATGCCGGCACGGGCGTCATTTCCGGAACCCCGAACAGCACCGCGACGGCCGCCTTCACCGTGCGTGTCACCGATGCCAACGGCTGCACCGGCACGCTGGCTTACTCCCTCACTCCGGCCTGTCCGGCAGTGACGCTGTCACCGGGATCCCTGGCCAATGGCACGGTCGGCACGGCCTACAGCCAGACCCTGTCCGGCAGCGGTGGCTCCGCGCCTTACACCTTCGCCGTCAGCAGCGGCAGCCTGCCCGCCTGGGCGACGCTCAACACCAGCACCGGCGTCATCAGCGGAACGCCCAGCTCGACGGCGGCCGCCAGCTTCACGATCGCCGTGACCGATACCTATGGCTGCCAGGGAACACGGTCTTACACGATCACTCCCGTCTGCCCGGCCATCACGGTCAGCCCGGCCTCGGCGGCCAACAGCACCCTCGGACTTGCTTACACGCAGACCCTTTCCGCCACGGGCGGCACCGCACCCTACGCCTGGACCACGATCGGTGGAACCTGGCCCGCCGGACTGAGCCTGAACAGTGATGGTGTGATCAGCGGCATTCCCACGGCGGCCAACGGCGCCGGGGCCAGCGTCACCGTCCGTGCGGTGGACGCCTATGGATGCAGCAAGGATCAGGACATCACCATCAAGGTCTGTCCGGTCATCGCCCTCAGCCCCGCCAGCCTGGCGGCGCCGACGGTCGGCACCGGCTACAACGCCACGGTTTCGGGCGGCAACGGCGCGGCGCCCTACACCTATGCGGTCGCCAGCGGCAGCCTGCCTGCCGGCCTGACCTTGAGCACGGGCACGGGCGTCATTTCCGGCCTGCCCACCTCGGCCTCCGGCACCTCCTTCACCCTGCGTGTCACGGATGCGAACGGCTGCATAGGCACGCGCAGCTACACGCTGACAGCCGTCTGCCCGACGATCAGCATCACGCCGACATCCGCCGCCAACGGCACGCTGGGCATTGCCTACAGCCAGCCCCTCGCCGCCAGCGGCGGCACGGCGCCCTACACGGGCTGGACCGTCACCAGCGGCACCCTGCCGGCCGGCCTCAGCCTGTCCTCCAGCTCGGGAGTCATTTCAGGAACACCGACCGCCAGCAACGGCGCCGGTGTGAACGTCACGGTGCGTGCCACGGACACCTTTGGCTGCCAGGGGTCGCAGGTGGTGTCGATCAAGATCTGCCCGGTCATCACGGTCAGCCCGACCACGATGAGCACCGCCACGGTGGGCGCCGCCTTCAGCCAGACCTTCACCTCCAGCGGCGGTTCGGGCGGTTACACCTACAGCGTGTCATCGGGCAGCCTGCCCGCCTGGGCCACGCTGACCTCGGGCGGTGTGCTCAGTGGTACACCGAACAGCGGCGCCAGCGCCACCTTCACGATCCGGTCCACGGATTCCAACGGCTGCGCCGGCACGCGCAGCTACACCCTGACGCCCGTCTGTCCTGCCATCACCGTCAGCCCGAGCACCCTGCCTTATGGCATCGTGGGCGGCAGCTACAGCCAGACCATCAGCGCCTCCGGCGGCATCAGCCCCTACTCCTGGACGGTTTCCGCCGGAACCCTGCCCCCGGGCCTGACGCTCAGCTCCGCCGGCAGCCTCTCCGGCACGCCGACCACGGCCGGCACCTATGCCTTCACCCTGCGCGCCACGGACACACGTTTCTGCACCGGCTCGCGCTCCTATTCCATGGTGGTCCATGCCGCCAGCAACATCGGCAACCTGGTCTGGAACGATGCCAACAACAACGGCGTCAAGGACACGGGTGAAGCCGGCATCGACGGCATCACCGTCACGCTCTGGTATGACGCCAACAGCGACGGCGATTTTGTGGACAGCGGCGAGTCCGCCTACGCCACCACCGTCACCAGCGGCGGCGGCTCCTATCAGTTCAGCAGCGTGCCGGCCGGCCGCTACAAGGTGGTCATTGCCAGCCCGCCTCCGGCCACACCGTGGGCAAGCCGGGATGTCGACCTTAATGACAACCAGGAAGACAATGACAGCAACGGCTACCAGCGCCCGATCGGCGGACCCGTCACCTCGCCGACCTTCGACATCGCCCTGGGTGAAAGCGACAGCACCCTCGACATCGGCCTGGTGCCGCCCGCCACGGCTGACGAGCGCATGGTGATGTACCTTGCCGACCTGAACCTCGACATCATCCACAAGTTTGTCGGCTCCGGCAGCACTGGCATTGAAATTCCCGGAGCCTGGGGCGGCACTCCCTGGGTGCGCAGCTACGCCAATGACAGCGGCCATGGCATCACCAATCCGCACGGCGTGTGGTTCAACGGCCAGAGCATCTATGTCGGCGGCCAGCGCAACGGTGTGTCGGGCACCTACCGCTACAACCTTCAGGGCCAGCTTCAGGGCACCTCCACCAGCACCTACCGCCTGACGCACGTCACCCTGGGCGGCTACATCTACTACCCGCGTGACAGTTATGTCTCGGTCAACAGCCTCACCACCGGCAGCGAGCTTGGCCGCGTGAACCTCACCGGCACCAACGCGGTGACCTGGGGCATCTCGGTGGGCGCGGACGGATTCCTCTATGTGGCCGACAACTACCAGAGCTCCACCTTCCCCAATGGCAGCTCCTACCGCGGCAGCGGCAAGGTCTTCCGCATCGATCCCAAGCCGAGCACCTTCACCAGCCCCGCCACGCGCAGCTACAGCGCCATCATCAGCGGCCTCAACGACCTGACCGGCATCGACGTGGACAACTCCGGCAACATCTACACGGCCGAGGTGGCGATCTTCGACAATCCGCCCACGGAGAGCGCCTCGACCCTGCGCAAGTTCAGCCCCCAGGGCACGCTGCTGGCCACTTACCAGGAGCCGACGCCGCTGAACAACGCCGCTGTGGAGGACGCCTGGGGCCTGCGCTGGAACCCGGTGGATAACAAAATCTATGTCGCCACCCGCTACGGTGACTGCGTGGCGCGGCTGCGTGCCGACACGCTCGCCTACGACGGCGCCTTCATCGGCTATGTGCCGAGCTCCTATGGCAAGACCCTGAGCCTGCAGATCGAGTCGGCGTCGCTCGACTTCGGCGACCTGCCGGACACCAGCTCCAGCACCGGGGCGCTGAACTACCAGACGGCGCAGGAAAACAGCGGCCCGACCCATGTCATCAACTCCAACCTGCGCCTCGGCGACCTGATTGACGGCGAACATGCGGCCATGCCCGCCAACAACGCCCTGGGCGACGACAACGACAACAGGGATGACGAGGATTCGATCGCCACCATGCCCGCCTTTGTGAAGGGGCAGACGATCACGCTGCCGGTGAAGGTTTACAACCAGTCCGGCACCACCGCCTATCTGGTGACGATGTTCGACTGGAACATGGACGGTGACTTCGTGGACAGTGGCGAGCGCATCCAGACCAGCGTCGTCACCGGCACGGATGCCGAGGTCAATGTCAGCGTGCCCGTGCCCACCACGGCCCTGACCTCCATGAACCTCGGCATGCGCCTGCGTCTTTCCACCACCAGCGGCCTCACCGCCAATGGCGCGGCCGGCAACGGCGAGGTCGAGGATTACATCATCAACGTGGTGTGCCCGGTGATTTCGCTCAGCCCCACCACGCTGGACACGCCTGTGGTCGGCTCGGCCTACAGTGATTCCGTCGCCGCCAGCGGTGGATCGCCCTCCTACACGTATGCTGTGAGCAGCGGCACGCTGCCGGGCGGGCTGACGCTGAGTTCCGCAGGGGTCATCAGCGGCACGCCGACCGGCACGACCAGCGCCACCTTCACCGTCCGTGCCACCGACGTCGGGGGCTGCATCGGCACGCAAACCTACACGCTGGCTCCCGTGTGCCCGGCGATCACCCTGAGTCCGGCAAGCCTGGCCACCCCCGTCACCGGCACCGCTTACAGCGCCACCATCACCGCCTCGGGCGGCAAGGCCTCCTACACCTTCGCCATCACTTCGGGCAGCCTGCCCGGCGGACTGAGCATGAGCACCGCAGGCGTCATCAGCGGCACGCCGACCAGCACCGCCGCCGCCAGCTTCACGGTCCGCGCCACGGATGCCTATGGCTGCACCGCCACGCGCAGCTACAGCCTGACGCCGACCTGCCCCACGATCAGCATTTCTCCCACCTCGGCCGCCAACGGCACCCTCGGCATCGCCTACAGCCAGACGCTCTCGGCCGGCGGCGGCCTCGCCCCGTATGGCTCCTGGACCATCAATTCCGGCGCCCTGCCTGCGGGCCTCAGCCTGAATGCAGGCACCGGTGTCATCAGCGGCACGCCCACGGCCACCGCCAGCCCGGCGACCAGCCTGGCCGTGCGTGTCACGGATGCGGCGGGCTGCATCGGCACGCAGACGATCAGCATCAAGATCTGTCCGGTGGTGACACTCTCCAGCTCGCTCACCACACCGACGGTGGGCGCCTCCTACAGCGTGACGGTCGGCGTCAGCGGCGGCACCGCCCCCTACACGCTGGCTGTGACCAGCGGCAGCCTGCCGGCCTGGGCCACGTTGAACACCAGCACCTGGGTCATCTCCGGCACGCCGACCAGCACCGCCAGCGCCAGCTTCACCCTTCGGGCCACCGATGCCAACGGCTGTTCCGGCACGCGCAGCTACACGCTGACCCCGGCCTGCCCGACGATCTTCCCCGTGCCGGTCGCCCTGCCTGCGGCCACCGTGGGCTCGGCTTACAGTCAAACCCTGGCCCCGGCTGGCGGCACCGCCCCCTACAGCGCCTTCACCATCACCTCAGGCACGCTGCCCACAGGTCTGACTTTGACCAGCGCCGGTGTTCTCAGCGGCACTCCCGGCGCCAGCAACGGTGCCGGAACGTCCGTCACGATCCGTGTCACCGATGCCTATGGATGCCAGGGCAGCCAGGCGGTGACGGTGAGGGTCTGCCCGGTCATCACCGTCAGCCCCAGCGCGCTCAGCAACGGCACGGTGGGGGCGAACTATTCGGCCGCGGTTTCCGCCAGCGGCGGCACCTCGCCCTACATCTATGCGGTCAGCAGCGGCACCCTGCCCTCCTGGGCCTCTCTCAGCGCCAGCACCGGTGCGATCACCGGCACGCCGAACAGCAATGTCAGTGCGAGCTTCACCATCCGCGCCACCGATGCCAACGGCTGCACCGGCACGCGCAGCTACACTGTCACCCCCGTCTGCCCGACGCTCACCATCTCCAACGCCTCGCTGCCTCCAGGCTCGGTGGGCGTGGCCTACAATCAGACGCTGTCCGTCACCGGCGGCACCGGCCCCTACACCTGGACAGTGAGCAGCGGCACCCTTCCGGATGGCCTGACCCTGGGCACCGGCGGCCTTATCAGCGGCACGCCCACGACCGGCAATGGCAGCGGCGTCAGCCTCACCTTCCGCGCCACCGATTCCTATGGCTGCCAGGTGACGAAGACGCTCACCTTGAAAGTCTGCGCCGCCATTGCCCTCGCGCCCGCCGCGCTGCCGGACGGCGTCACCGGCTCGCCTTACAGCCAGACCGTCACCGCCAGCAACGGCACCTCGCCCTATGTCTATGCAATTGCCTCGGGCACGCTGCCGGCCGGCCTGGCCTTGAACAGTTCCACGGGCGTCATCAGCGGCACGCCGACGGCCAACGTCAGCGCCAATATCACCGTCAGCGCCACGGATTCCGTGGGTTGTGCGGGCACACGCAGCTACACGCTCTCCATCGGCTGCCCGTCCATGGACATCAGCCCGGCCGCCCTTTCCTCCGGCCTCGTGGGCACGGCATATTCCCAGACGATGACCGCCTCCGGTGGCACGGGCCCCTACACCTGGACAGTGAGCAGCGGCACGCTGCCGTCCGGCCTCGGCCTGAGCAGCGCGGGGGTGATCAGCGGCACGCCCACGACTGCCAATGGCACCGGTGTCAGCGTCACCCTGCGCGCTCTCGACAGCACCGGCTGCGCCGTCACGCGTGACATCAACTTCCAGGTCTGCCCGGTCATCACGGTGAATCCCGCCACGCTTTCCACCCCCGTGGTGGGCACGGCCTACAGCCAGACCTTCAGTGGCGGTGGCGGCACGGCTCCCTATGTCTTTGATGTCAGCAGCGGCAGCCTGCCCGCCTGGGCCACGCTCAACAGCAGCACGGGTGAGCTGTCCGGTCTGCCGGTGAACACCACGGCCGCCTCCTTCACAATCCGTGCCACGGATGCGAACGGCTGCTCCGCCACGCGTGCCCACACGCTCACGCCCAGCTGTCCGACAATCTCGCTGGCTCCTACCTCCCTGCCTGCGGGCAGCGTCGGCAGCTCCTACAGCCAGACGCTCTCCGCCAGCGGTGGCACCGGGCCTTACAGCGGCTGGACCGTCACCAGCGGCACCCTGCCTGCCGGCCTCACCCTGAACAGCGGCACAGGATTGATCTCGGGAACCCCCACCAGCTCCAACGGCGCCGGTGTCAGCATCACGGTTCGCGCCAGTGACAGCTATGGCTGCCAGGGCAGCCGGACGTACACGATCAAGATCTGCCCGGTTATTTCGCTGACGCCGACCAGCCTTTCCGCCGCCACGGTGGGCACCGCCTACAATCAAACCGTGGCCGGCAGCGGCGGCGCCGCGCCTTACACCTTCACCGTCAGCAGCGGCAGCCTGCCCGCCTGGGCCACGCTGAATGGCAGCACCGGCGCAATCACCGGCACGCCGACCAGCACCACCGGCGCCGTCTTCTCCATCCGTGCCACGGATGCCAACGGCTGCTCCGGAACACGCGCCTACAGCATCACGCCTGCCTGCCCGACGATCACGGTTTCTCCCGCCACCCTGGCCATGGGCAGCGTCGGCTCCGCCTACTCACAAAGCCTGGCGGCCAGCGGAGGCACCGCGCCTTACACCTGGACCACGCTCAGCGGCACCTGGCCCGCCGGCCTCAGCCTGAGCAGCGCGGGTGTGGTCAGCGGCACGCCCACCAGCGCCAATGGCTCCGGCGTGACCGTGACCGTGCGTGCCACCGACGCCTACGGCTGCATCCGTGACCAATCTGTCAGCCTGATGATCTGTCCCGCGATTTCGCTCAGCCCCTCCAGCCTCACGGCTCCGGTGGTCGGCACGGCCTACTCGGCGGCGGTCGCGGCCAGCGGCGGTGCCTCGCCCTACACCTTCGCCGTCGTCAGTGGCAGCCTGCCCGCCTGGGCTTCCTTGAATCCGGCCACGGGTGAAATCACCGGCCTGCCGGTGAACACCACGGCCGCCTCCTTCACGATCCGTGCCACGGCTGCCAACGGCTGCATCGGCACGCGCGCCTACACTTTGACGCCGGTCTGTCCTGCCATCTCCATCTCGCCAACGACCTTCTCCGGTTACCTGGCCACGCCGCTCTCCCAGAACTTGGTCGCCACCGGCGGCACCTCCGGCTACACCTGGTCGATCGCCTCCGGCAGCCTGCCTGCGGGCCTCAGCCTCAGCTCCGGCGGCGTGATCTCCGGCACGCCTTCCGCCGGCGGCACCACCAGCGTCACCCTGCGTGTCACCGACGCCTATGGCTGCCAGTCCACCCAGGACGTCAGCATCCTGATCCGCAGCCTCACCCTCGGGGACATCGTCTGGCAGGACAACAACAACAACGGCCTGCTTGACTCAGGCGAACCCGGTGTCGCCGGAGCGGTCGTCCAGCTCATGAATCCGGGCGACGACAACGCCATCGGTGGAACCGGCAGCGCGGCGGACGTGCAGGTCGGGGCGCTGGTCACCACCGGAACGGATGGGCGCTACAGCTTCAACAGCCTCTCGCCGGGCAGCTACTACCTCCGTGTCCTGCCGCCCAACGGCTTCCACAACACCAGCGGCACGCCTTCCACCGCCGATGACGACATCGACAACAACAACGACGGCAGCCAGCCGGGCGGCCCCGGCACGCCGCTCTTCAGCCCCGTCATCACCCTCTCCCAGGGCACTGAGTCCGTGCTCGACGGCGACACCGACACGGACACCAACCACACCGTTGACTTCGGCCTCTGGGCCTCCCTGTCAGTCGGCAACTTCGTCTTCCTCGACATCGACGGCGACGGCCGCCGCAACAGCGGTGAGAGCCTGCCCTACGTTTACATCCAGCTCTACCGCGAGGGCGACACCCCCGGCGTGGATCCGCCCTACACCGTCAGCTCCGCCGGCTGTGGCTGCAAAGGCCGCTACATCATCGAAAACATCGACCCCGGCCGCTATTTCATCTACGTGCCGCCTTCCCAGTTCACCCCAGGCATGCCGCTCGAAGGCCTGCTGCCCATGAACAGTGTCGTCTCCGGCGATGATGACGTCGGCCAGGACCTCCTCTTCAACGACAATCCCTCCGTCAACGGTGCACGCACCGCCGTCTTCACCCTGACTCCGGGCCAGGCCCCCGTGGGCGCCCAGGAATCCGGCGAGGAAGGCAGCATCGACGATGACAACGACTCCAACATCGACCTGACCAAGGACCTTGGCTTCGTCTCACCCTCGGGCTCCGGCTTCGCCCTCGCTGAACGCGACCGCCGCAACTTCGACGAGGACCTCACCCTGGCCCTTCAGGATGATTCCGTCGAAGCTCCCGCCGCTGAATCCACCGCCCTCACCACCTTCTCCACATGGAGTGAAACCCACCCCGACACCGATGGCGACCTGCTTGACCAGCTCCTCGAATACGCCCTCGACACGGACCCTGCCGACGGCCGCAGCGGCGCGGGCGTGTTCGGCATCGAGGCCACCGCCCTCGGCACGGCCGATGTCTTCTTCAGCCGCCCCGCCAACGGTCGCCCTGACATCCGTCACGAGCTGCAGACGAGCCTCGACGGCCAGGTCTGGGGCGCCGTGGAAACCGCGCCCGCCCTCAGCATCGGCGCCGACGGTCGTCAGATCGTTCGTTATGCCGGTGTCGACGCCGCCACCGTCGGACCGCGCGCCCTCTTCCGCCTCAAGGTCATGCTCGACGCCAACCTGGATGGCGTCGCCGAAGCCGTGTCACTCAGCCCCGCCGTCATGTTCAGCCGCGAAACCTTCCCGGCCGGCCAGCGCACCTTCTCCATGCCGCTGGTCAATCCCGAGCTGTTCGCCGGTGCGGTGACGCTGGAAAACGGCGCGGTCGTCCTGCCCGCCGCCGTCACGCTTGAACGGAGCACGGCTTATCATCTCGAAGACCTCGCCACCGGCCGCACCTATGAGGTCGATGAAGAAGCCAGCACCGGCTCCCGCCTGGTCCTGGAAGGCGTCATGCCCGCCGTGATGGCCCGCGCCGCCCTGCGCCCGCATCACACGCTGAACTCGCTGTTCGGCATCGATGTCCTGGCCGCGGGTTCCGAGGAAACCGCCGACCGCGTGCTCACCTTTGACGCGGCTGCGAACGCCTTCACCAGCACCTGGCTCGCCGTGGATGGCTGGAGCAGCGACTTCATCATCGGCCGTCAGACCGGCCTCATGGTTCACATCCGCAGCAGCGAGGTCACGCTGCTCCTCACCGGCCAGGTGGCGCTGAAGCCGCAGCTTTCAGCCACCGCAGGCACCCGCCTCACCGGCAGCGCCAGCGTGATTGATGAGTCGCCGTTCAGCCTCGGCCTCGGCAGCGCCAGCGGCTTCCGCGCCTCCGCCGATCCTTCCCAGGCCACTCGCCTGCGCCTCTGGAAGCCGGATGCCGACGCCGCCCGGACGGGTTACGACAGCCTCCATCTCTCCCCGGATGGCTGGCTGCGCCAGGACGATCCCGCGCCGCAGGTGCTGACGCAGGAGAAGCTCCTGCCCGCCTTCCGCGCCTTCTTCCTGATGCCCTGATCTGCGGTCTCCGGAACCCGGGGTTGCTGGTCTTTTTTCCACCGCTTTCGGAAGGCGTGCGCAAGTCCTGCGTTTTCTCCGCCCTGCCACGCTTTTTGCTGCCATGAAACACGCCCTCCTGCTGCTCACCACCGCCTCCCTTGCCTCCACCCTCCATGCCGCCGGCGGCTTCTACGGCGATGCGCCGGATGCCACCCATCCCTGGGCCATCCACGACATGAACCGCCCCCAGCCTCCGCGTGTGGAGCCCGGCACCTTCAGCAGCCAGGACAAGCCAGGCACGCCGCCCTCCGACGCCATCGTGCTGTTTTCCGGCCGGCCGGAGGAGATCGAAAAATGGCAGTCCGACAAGCCCACCGGCGAACCGACGAAGTGGGAGGTGAAGGACGGCGCCCTGCAATGCGTGCCGGGCAGCGGTTACATCCGCACCCGGGAGGAGTTCGCCGACTGCCAGCTCCATATCGAATGGGCCGCCCCCTCCAAGGTCGAGGGCGACAGCCAGGGCCGCGGCAACAGCGGTGTCTTCCTCATGGGCCAGGTCGAGGTGCAGGTGCTCGACAACTACAACAACCCCACTTATGCGGACGGCTTCGCCTCCTCCATCTACGGCATCAACCCGCCCATGGCGAACGCGCTGCGCGCCCCGGGTGAATGGCAGGTCTATGACATCATCTTCCGCCGCCCCGTCTTCAAGGACGGCCAGGAGCTGGACCCCGGCTACATCACCGTTTTCGTCAACGGCGTCTGCGTTCAGGACCACACCCGGCTCGAAGGCGGCGGCGGTCACATGAAGCGCTCCTCACCCCGTCCGTTCCCGGAGAAAGGCCCGCTCAAGCTCCAGGATCACGGAAACCCCGTCCGCTACCGCAACATCTGGTACCGCCCGCTGCCGAAGCGCGCCATCGAGGGCGGCGACACCAGCCTCATGAGCGAGCAGGCCACCGCCGCCAAGCGCGCCGGGATTGCCAGGGAGCTGCGCTCAGACGCCGCCAGGCTGGAAGGCAGCGCCCGCATGTACCGCCTTCTCGAATCTCTTTGTTATGCCGACGACGCCTCGGCCCGTGCCGAAGGTGAAAAGCTGGCCGCCGGCTTTGCCCAGACCGTGCAGGCCACCCCCGCCGACAAGCTGGAATCGAAAAAGAATGAAGTACTGCAGTTCCAGAAGGCCATGAACTACCTCGCCAAGTTCAAGCTGCTGCCCGCCGACTTCACCCCGAAGCAGCAGATGGACGCCCTCGTGAAGCAGCAGGGCTGGGACTCGAAAAAGTAAGTTAGGTCGAAGCCTTCAAACGCCGCGACGCCGCAGCTCCGACAGGGGAGCTGCTGGCTTGCGTGGAAAGCGACAACCCTGAAAAACAGGCCCTTCCTGAAGGACCTGGTCCAGAGCCTGTGCAGGCGCTGGTCATGACCAGAACCCTTCATCCAAGCGGGCCGATCTTGAGCGCGAAATGGCGCTGCAGATGGAGTGGCATTCGGGTCAGCCCCTGGTGATGCAAGCCGGAACGTGTCGAGTAGGCGAAGCAAGGTAGCCATCTTGCTCCGCAAGATGAGCGAGCGACCTGGCAGGCTCAACCGTCCACAAACTCCGAAAACCCTTCCTGCCGGCGCAAGCCTTTCGCTCATCTCGGCGGAGCGAGATGGCTACTCTGCTGGCGCCAGCCTCGCTGCGTCTCGATGATTCGTTGCCACCCCTTCATTTTTTCGTTCGTCTTGAAAGTCCGCGGAGCAACCTGCCGATGGGTTCATCAGCGCCGTGCAAGCGAAGCAAGGTAGCCATCTTGCTCCGCAAGATGAGCGGGCAGTCCGGCAGGCTCAACCGTCCACAAACTCCGAAAACCCTTCCTGCCGGCGCAAGCCTTTCGCTCATCTCGGCGGAGCGAGATGGCTACTCTGCTGGCGCCAGCCTCACTGCGTCTCGATGATTCGTTGCCACCCCTTCATTTTTTTCGTTTGTCTTGAACGTCCGCGGAGCAACCTGCCGATGGGTTCATCAGCGCCGGGCATGCGAAGCAAGGTAGCCATCTTGCTCCGCAAGATGAGCGAGCGACCTGGCAGCCTCAACCGTCCACAAACTCCGAAAACCCTTCCTGCCGGCGCAAGCCTTTCGCTCATCTCGGCGGAGCGAGAGGGCCACTCTGCTGGCGCAAGCCTCTTGCTCATCTCGGCGGAGCGAGATGGCTACTCTGCTGGCGCCCCGTCGCCGCGTGCAGATGATTCGTTGCCACCCTTCATTTTTTCGTTCGTCTTGAACGTCCGCAGGGAAACCTGCCAATGGGTTCATCAGCGCCGGGCATGCGAAGCAAGGTAGCCATCTTGCTCCGCAAGATGAGCGAGCGACCTGGCAGGCTCAACCGTCCACAAACTCCGAAAACCCTTCCTGCCGGCGCAAGCCTCTTGCTCATCTCGGCGGAGCGAGATGGCTACTCTGCTGGCGCCCCGTCGCCGCGTGCAGATGATTCGTTGCCACCCCTTCATTTTTTCGTTCGTCTTGAACGTCCGCAGGGAAACCATGCCGATGGTTTCATCAGCGCCGGGCAAGCGAAGCAAGGTAGCCATCTTGCTCCGCAAGATGAGCGGGCAGTCCGGCAGCCTCAACCGTCCACAAACTCCGAAAACCCTTCCTGTCGGCGCAAGCCTTCCGCTCATCTCGGCGGAGCGAGATGGCTACTCTGCTGGCGCCACCCTCGGTGCCTGCCCCCGGGGCAGGGCTGCGCTGTGCAGGGCCGAAGCGGAAGGCCGAGGGAGCTGCGCAGGCCTGCCGGGTTTGATGGAACGTGGTCACACTTTCCGGCCGAAGGTCTAGTTGAGAGCGGCGGTGTCGCCTTGAAAACCTTCCCTTCCATGCCTCGAAACCCCTTCCTCAACAACGTCCTGGACATCGACCAGGAGGATCTCCAGGCCAATGAACACGCCCAGCTTGGTGTGCAGGCAAACGAGACTTTTGTGCTGCATGCCGACGACGGAGCCGCCCTCGGTCTCGGCGGGGAGCAGGTGGCGTTTGCCAAAAAGGAATTTGGCAGCAGCCGTCCCCAGCTGAAAGCCGACATGGAGAGGGACGCCAACCTGATCAAGGTGGTGAAGGACCTGGAAAACAAGGTGCGGGCCGGGCAGACCGGCGTCGCGCAGGCTCAGAAGGACCTGGCCCGCGACCAGGGTTTGCTAGACAGGCTGGGGGAGCGCACGGAGGCCAACGCCGCCAATTATGATGCCCTCGCCAAGGATGTGCAGGACGGGCAGGCCAAGATCGCCGCCCTGCAGAATCAGGCTGAGGAAGCCGCCTTTGTACTGGCGGAACTGAGGGCCGGTCGCATGGCAGGCGAGCAGATGGAGGGACTGGACAGGGAGGTGGTGCAGGCCATGAACACTCAGAAGGCCTGGGATGCCGACATGAAGCTGGCCAAGGAAACGGGTGGCCTATACAACAGTATCGAATACGAGACCAACCCGGACCTGGGCGGTGACCGCAACCTGCTGACAAGGGCGGTGGCATCCACCGCCGTGGACCGGCTGCTGGACACCCATGTGCTTGCGGAGGAGAAGTTCGGCATGGACGGGCAGGGCAACGTGCTCGGGGTCAGCGTGCAGGCGGACGGTGTCGGCGTGAAGGGCGACTACAGGGCCGACGATGGCATCAAAAGGGAGTGCTACCTGGATGCGCAGTACGACAATGCAAAGATCCAGAAGGGGCTGTCCGACCTCGAGGTGGTGGACTACATCACCGGCCAGGTGGACCGGCATTGCGGCAACATCTTTGTGGAGCCGGGCTCCGGCAAGGTCACGGGCATCGACAATGACATGGCCTTTCCGGAAAAGGACCGCTCCCTGATGGCGGCGGAACGGGAGTTCAAGGGCACGGAGTCCCTGCCACGCATCATTGACCGAAGCACGGCGGACAAGATCATGGCGGTGAAGCCGGAGGAGCTGCGCGAAACCCTGAAGGGGGTGACCAAGCCGCGCACGGGCGAGACCCTGAGCGATGCCGAGATCGAAGGCGCGGTGCAGCGGCTGGAGCAGCTTCAGGCCGCCATCCGCGATCCAGAGTCCGTCCAGCGCCCTGCCTGGGAGTCCAGGCCCAACCCCGACCTTTCGGCGGATGACAAGGCCCGGCTTGCCGAGCTGCCACCCTTCCAGGTGGTGGACCAGTTCACGCCTGACACCTATGCCGAGGCCATGGATTATCAGAACCTGCGCTTCAAGGCGGCCACGGGAACCACCATCGGGGAATCCAACAACCCCACCGACCTGGGCACCTTCAACCGCACCAGCTATCTGGGGGCGATCGAGGCCCAGAAGCGTCAGATCACCGTCAACGCGGCGACCATGGGCGACCAGTTCGGCGTGCGCCCGCCGGGAACCGCCCAGGCGGCCGCACGAAACGTGGCCGAAGGCACCTACAACAAGGTGGCGGCGGAACGCTTCGACACCCTGCTCAAACAGGCCAGGCAGGGACTCAAGGACGACCCTTCCCAGATCGGGCATACCGCACAGGCCCAGCAGGTCCGGCAGCTCAACGGCGACATCGCCGCGTTGGAGAAGAAGCTCGCCGAATACGAAAAACGCGAGCAGAAGCCCACGCTGGGCGACCGTCTGCGCGGGCTGCGTGGCGACGGCATCCAGGAGGAGCTTCAGAAAAAGAAGGAGGCGGCCCTGGAATCCCTGAAGGAGAAGCAGGCCGAGCTGGACAAGGTGCTGGACAAGGCCGTGGAGCCGATGGTCTCGTCCATCATCGATGCCGCCAGGCATGAGGGGGATCTGGCAAGAAACGCCGTCATCGCCCAGGAAATGCCGACGGCGACGGAAAGCGTCCGTGACACCCTGAAACGCACCCAGGCCGGCAAGGTGAGTCATCATGACGCGGACCTTCCCGGACCGCGTGCGGGGCAGGGAGCAGCCGCCCGCAGAGGCGGCCCTTCGGCGGGATGAGCCTGCCGGGCCCGGCTCCCTGCCTCACTCCATCCCCAGCACCTTCCAGAGAAAGGCCCATTCGTCGGCGGTTTCCTCGATGACCTTGTTCAGGGCGGTGCCGGCGCCGTGGCCGGCGCTGGTCTCGATGCGGATCAGGACGGGCGGCGCGTTCTTGTCCTTTGACTGGCATTCCTGGAGGCGGGCGGCGAACTTGAAGCTGTGCGCAGGCACGACGCGGTCGTCGTGGTCGGCGGTGGTGACGAGGGTGGCGGGATAACGCGTGCCGGGCTTCAGGTTGTGCAGGGGTGAGTAGGCATGCAGGGCCTTGAACTCCCCGGCGTCCTCGCTGCTGCCGTAGTCGCTCTTCCAGGCCCAGCCGATGGTGAACTTGTGGAAGCGCAGCATGTCCATGACACCGACTGCCGGAAGCGCGGCGCCGTAAAGCTCGGGCCGCTGGGTCATGCAGGCGCCGACGAGCAGGCCGCCGTTGCTGCCGCCCATGATGGCGAGCTTCCTCGGCGAGGTGTAGCCCTCCTTCTGCAGCCACTCGGCGCAGGCGATGAAGTCGTCGAAGACGTTCTGCTTGCGCAGCTTCGTGCCGGCCAGATGCCACTCGGCGCCGTATTCGCCGCCGCCGCGCAGGTTGGCGAGGGCGTACACGCCGCCCAGCTCCAGCCAGAGGGCGCGGCCGATCGAGAAGTTGGGCGTGAGGCTGATGTCAAAACCGCCGTAGCCGTAGAGCAGGGTGGCGTTGCCGCCGTCCAGCTTCAGGCCTTTTCGATGCACGAGGAACATGGGCACCTTCGTGCCGTCCTTGCTGGCGACAAAGACCTGCGTCGTCTCATAAGGAGTGGCGTCGAAATTGACCTTTGGCTGCTTCCAGAGCGTGCTCCTGCCGCTGGTGACCTCATAACGGTAGATTGCACCGGGCGTGGTGAAGCTGGTGAAGGCATAGTGCGTGATCGTGTCGCTGCGTTTGCCGCCAAAGCCGCCGACGGTGCCGATGCCGGGCAGCTCGATGTCGCGGATCTTTTTCCCCTCCAGATCGTAGGCGGTCATCGCGCTGCGGGCGTCCTTGAGCGTCTTGCAGAGGAGCTGGCCGCCGACGCAGGAGACGCTGTCGAGCTTGTCCTTGCCCTGGGGGATGATCTCACGCCAGTTTTCCTTCGCGGGCTTCGTCACGTCGATGGCGATGACGCGGTAGCGCGGCGCCTCCAGGTCGGTGTGGAAGTAGAAGACGCTGCCGACGTTGTCGATGAAGCCGTAGGCGGCGTCGAAGTCATTCAGCAGCTCGACCACCCGGGCATCCTTGCCGCCCAGCTCCTGGTAAAAGAAGCGGTTCTTCGGATCGGTGCCGTGGGTGACGCTGAAGGTGAGGTAGCGGCCGTCGTCGGTGACATGGGCGTGCAGGCCCCAGTCAGGCTGGTCAGGCCGGGCATAGACGAGCCTGTCCTCGGACTGCGGGGTGCCGAGCCTGTGAAAATAGACCGTCTGGTTCTTGTTCGCCTCGGTGAGCGCGGCGCCTTCCTGGGGCTTCGGATAGCGGCTGTAGTAAAAGCCGCTGCCGTCCTTGGCCCAGGAGGCGCCGCTGAACTTCACCCACTCGATCAGATCCTTCGTGTCCCTGCCCGTGGCGATGTCCCGGACGCGGAACTCCTGCCAGTCGCTGCCTGCCTTCGACACGCCATAGACGAGCCATTTTCCATCCTCGCTCGGGGCGGTCTCGGTGAGCGAGGTGGTGCCTTCTTTGGAAAGTTGGTTAGGGTCAAGAAGCACGCGCGCCTCGGCTTCGAGGCTGTCGGCGACGTAGAGGACGCTCTGGTTCTGCAGGCCGGAGTTGCGGTTGAAGAACCACCTTCCGCCATGCTCGAAGGGGATGCCGGTGCGTTCGTAGTTCCAGGCCTTCTTCAGGCGCTCGCGGATGGCGTCACGTTTTGGAATGGCCTTGAGAAGGCCGAAGGTCAGTTCGTTCTGCGCCTTCACCCAGGCCTGGGTCTCCTCGCTGTTGTCGTCCTCGAGCCAGCGGTAGGGATCGGCCACCTTCGTTCCGTGGTAGTCATCGATGACGCTGTCATCCTTGCGCGTGGCGGGATAGGTCAGGGAGTCGGCGGCGAGGGCAAGGGCGGGCATGAGGGTGAGCAGGAGGCCGGGTTTCATCAGGCTGCCGATGATGGCGGCGAATCCGGGAATGTCGATGCCCGCCGGCGATGGCGGGACCGTTTTCCAGGGCGGATCCCCGGGGCGGTGCCTTCGCAGACCGTCCCTGCGCGAAGGCTTCCCCGGGGCTCGATTTTTTTTTCCTTTTTTTGAGGGGTCGCCGCGGCTGCGGGGTAGCACCCGATGAACCCGCTGGAAACAGCGGCCCCCAACCCCCCAAACCCAACCTAATCTAACCAACCCAACCATGAAGAAACTCGCCATCGCCGCCGCCCTGACCGCCACGGCCCTCCTGAACGTCAGCTGCTCCAACCTCGGCACGGACTCGACCGGACGTCGTTACTCGATGTCCCCCAATCCGATCCAGAGCAAGACGGGCCTGACCTACGTGGAGACCCGTCCTGTGTGCACGAAGTCGTGCAGCAGCAGCCCCGTGGTGTATCATCATTCCAGCGAGCCGATCCCCAGCAAGACCGGGCTCCAGGTTGCGTATGCCCGCTGATGGCTGAACGGTGACACACCGCCCCACCTCCCCACACCTGACCCCCATGAAGACTGACGACGATCCGCTCGACGCTCTGCTCGGTTCATGGCAGGTGCATGGGGAGGTGCCGGCGGGTTTTCAGAGGGAGGTGTGGACCCGCATCTCCGCCGGTGAGGCGGAGCTTGACTGGTGGGAGCGTCTTTCACTGACCCTGCTGCGCCCGTTCAATCTTGGCTGCGCCGCCGCCGCCGCGGTGGCTGTCGGCGCCCTCCTGGCCGTCGTCGAGACGCTTCCTGCCACGCAGTCGCCGCACGACGCCTACGTGCAGTCGGTCAGCCCCTTTGCCTCCGTTCATCTGGCTTCGCATTGATCCATGACGCTGCGCTGGAAAATGCTCCTGGTGTTCCTGGTGATGGCCGGGCTTGGCATCGCCTCTCATGAGGTCGTGTACCGCCTGCGGCCCAAGCCTGCGTCCATGCAGGAGCGTGGCCTGGCCTGGCTTCGAGAGGAGTATCACATTCCGGAGGAGGGCTTCCGGAAGATCGAGGCGCTGCACCAGGAGTACTTCGAGCAGTGCGATCTCATGTGCGCCGAGATGGTCACCTCGGCCAGGCCTTCCGGTCTTCGGGGCTTGCGGGCCTATCAGAAGGATTACGTGCGCGAGCGCAGGCATCAGAAGGAGAGCGAGGCGTCGATGCAGCGGCAGAAGGCGCTCTGCGAACGCTGCATGAACACCATGGTGAATCACCTGGAGTCCGTGGCGGCGCTCATGCCGCCGGAGGAAGGCCGGCGCTTTTTGAAGGAAATCATGCCCGAACTGACTCACCCGCGGGAGCTTGAGGATCTCACGCCCGCGGCTGCAAGCCCTCCATGACTGCGCATCCGGACGACGAGGACAAGGACCTGATGCTCGCCCTCGCCAGCGGCAATGACACTGCCCTGAACCTCCTCATGCGCCGCTGGAGCCCTCGTCTCATCGCCTTCCTGGAAAGGCTTTGCGGCAGCCATGCAACGGCGGGAGACCTGGCCCAGGAAACCTTTGTCAGGGTTTACAAGCACCGGCATCGCTTCCGTTCGTCGCAGAAGTTTTCCACCTGGCTCTTTGCCATCGCCACCAACCTCGCCCGCAACCATGCACGCTGGCAGAGAAGGCATCCGGTCACCTTGATGGAACCCGGGGATCTCCGGGAGCTGGAACTGGAGTCGGATGCGGCCTCCCCCGACGCCCGTCTGGAACGGGATGAACGGGCCGGGGCTGTGCGCGTCGCCATCCAGTCACTGCCCGCCGAGCAGAAGGAGACGCTCATCCTGTCCGCCTACGAAGGCCTTTCGCATGCGGACATCGCAGACGTCATGGACACCACGACCAAGGTGGTGGAGATGCGCTTGTACCGGGCGCGGAAGGCGCTGGCGGACATGCTGGCGTCATGGCTGCCCAAGTGACATAAGGTCTGTGCAGCGGCTTTTGGTCTTGCCTAGGCCGGCGCCGGTGAGGTGTGATGCGGCCATGAAGCCGACGACACGCCGTCATTTTCTTTCCGTGGCATCAGGCGCCCTGCTGCTGCCGCGCACCACTTCTGCGGCGGAGACCCCTGTCTGGCAGAGGGGCCTGGAGGAGGTGCGTGTGAAATACGACCTGCCGGGCCTCGGAGCGGCGCTTGTCACCACCGAAGGCTGCCAGGCCATGGCCGTGTGCGGCGTGCGCAAAAAGGGCGCCCAGGCCGCTGTGACGGAGCAGGATGCCTGGCATCTGGGATCCAACACCAAGGCCATGACCTCCACGCTGGCGGCCCTGGCGGTGGAGGAGGGAAGGCTGCGCTGGGACAGTGCTCTTGGCGAGGTTTTTCCAAGGCAGAAGGACCTGAAGAAGTCACCTCTTGCAGGAGCGACGCTGACGCATCTGCTCAGCCACTGGTCGGGCCTGCCGCCGAATGCGATGTGGGGCGCGCTGATGCTGGCGGGGGGTGATGTGCGTGCACAGCGCGAGGCCGCCCTGGAACTCGCCGCCCGCACGCCTGGCCTGGCGGCTCCCGGCGAGAAGCACGAGTATTCCAATTTTGGTTATGTGCTCGCCGGTCACATGCTGGAGGAGGTCTGGCAGGCGCCCTGGGAAAAGCTCATGAGGGAGCGCCTGTTCAAGCCGCTGGGCATCACTCACGCCGGTTTCGGCGGCCTGGGAACACCGGGCAGGCTCGACCAGCCCTGGCCTCACAACGGCGGCGGCGAGCCGATGCCTAACAATGGCCCCCTGGTGGACAACCCGGCCGTGCTTGGCCCCGCGGGCACGGTTCACATGCCCCTGGAGGACTGGGCACGCTTCGTCGCCGAGCACCTGGCGGGCCGTGCGGGCAGGGGCCGCCTTCTGAAGACGCAGGCCGCCTACGAGCACCTGCACAAGGCCGTGCAGGCCGGAAGTCCCTACGCCTTCGGCTGGATCGCGGTGGAACGCGGGTGGGGTGGCCGGGTGTTGAATCACAACGGCTCCAACACCCTGAACCACAGCGTGGCCTGGCTGGCGCCGGAAAAGGGCTTCGCTGTCATCGCCTGCACCAACAGCGGCTCGGACAAGGCGGCGAAGGCCCTGGATGACGTCGCCAGCCTGCTGATCCAGTCGCAGGCGAAGAAGTAAAGCGCTGCCCTTGCCTTTCCCTTCGTGCGGCTGAACATCATCGCCTTCGATGCCGGCCGACGAAACCTTGCCCACCTCTGACGAATCCATCCGCCCCACGCGGGTGGAGGTGGATCTCGGGCAGCTGGGCGGAAACCTGGCGGCCATCCGCAGCCATGTCGGCGGGGCCCGGGTCATGGCGGTGGTGAAGGCGAACGCCTACGGCCACGGCCTGGTGCCGGTGGCCCGGGAGATGGTGCGTGGCGGGGCCGATTGTCTCGGCGTGGCGCTTCTGGAGGAGGCGGTGCTGCTGCGTGAGGCGGGCGTCACGGCGCCCATCCTGGTGTTTGGCGGCATCGCCGAGGCCCAGATCCCGCTTTTCTTCCGGCATGACCTCACCCTGACGGCTCCCTCGGTCGACAAGCTGCGGCTCATTGATGATGCCGCCGCCGCTCACGGGGTCACGGCCCGTGTGCATCTGAAGATCGACACCGGCATGGAGCGCCTGGGCATTCATTATTACAGCGCCGGCAAGCTTCTGGAGGCGAGCCTGAACGCGCGCCATGTGCAGGTGGAGGGCATCTATTCGCACTTCGCGAACTCCGACGTCGCCGACCTCAGCCATGCGCGTCTGCAGCTGGAGCGTTTCCTGGAGGTGCTCAGCTTTTATGAACGCCGTTCGCTGCCCCTGCCGCAGCGCCACATCGCCAACAGCGGCGGCATCCTGCAGCTTCCTGAAAGCCACCTCGACCTCGTTCGACCGGGCATTCTGCTTTACGGGGTCTATCCCGGGCCGGAGTGCGCGCGCACCGTGCCCGTCCGTCCTGCGCTGACCTGGAAAAGCCATGTGGCCTACTTTAAAGTGGTGCAGCCCGGCCATCCCGTCGGCTACGGCAGCACCTGGGCGGCGGATCATCCCGTGCGCATGGTGACGGTGCCGGTGGGTTATGGCGACGGCTATTTCCGTGCACTTTCGAACCGTGCCGAGGTGCTCATCCGCGGTGAACGTCATCCCGTGGCCGGGCGGGTCTGCATGGACCAGATCATGGTGAACATCGGGCGTGGAACCGCTTATTACCGGGATGAAGTCGTGCTCCTTGGCAGGCAGGGTGACGTTGAGATCACGGCGGACGAGCTGGCCGGATGGGCGGGCACGATCTCCTATGAAGTGCTGACCAACATCAACACCCGCGTTCCCCGCGTCTATCTCTGACCCTTCCTGCATGCGAGCCCTCATCCAGCGTTCCCTCAATGCCTCCGTCTCCATCGCCGGCACGGTGACCGGCAGCATCACCCGCGGCCTGGTCGTGCTGCTGGGCGTCGAGCATGAGGACACGCCGGAGGATGCGCTCTGGCTGGCGGGCAAGGTGGCCCAGATGCGCATCTTCAGCGATGCCGAGGGCCGCATGAACCTGGGGGTGAAGGAGGTGGCGGGCGGCGTTCTGGTGGTGAGCCAGTTCACGCTTCACGCCAGCACGAAGAAGGGCAACCGGCCGAGCTTCATCCGCGCGGCCCGTCCCGAGCAGGCCATCCCGCTTTATGAGCAGTTCATCAGGGCCCTGGAGCAGGAGATCGGAGCCCCGGTCGCCTGCGGAACCTTTGGCGCGGACATGCAGGTGGCCCTGGTCAATGACGGGCCGGTGACGATCTGGATGGATTCCAAGGCCAGGGAATAAGGCGTGCCGCGTCATGTTGAAGTTGAAAGCAGGCGGTCTGCTCGGGTAGATGCCGGGCCGTCCATGACCCCTCGCCACCTTTTGATGCTTTGTTTGTTCGCCGTCACGGCGGTGGCCGCGCTGCTGCTGGACCGCCGGCTTGACATGGACCTCGGCGGCGACCCTGACGAGCCCGCGCATGCGGTGACCAGCCTGATGGTGCGCGACTACCTGGCGGGGGGCTTCCTGCAGCATCCCGCCGCCTTCGCGAGGCGCTACTATGAGGACTTCCCCAAGGTGGCCGTCGGCCACTACCCGCCGCTGTATTATTTGTTCGGCGGGCTTGGCCTGCTCGCCTGGCCGCGCCCGGAGATGCTGCTGGTGCTGCAATGCTTCACCGCCGTCGCCGTCGCCTGGGTGACCTGGCTGTCCGGCCGCCGCATGATGAACAATGACCTGGCCGCCGGGGCCGCCGGGCTGCTCACGATCCTCCTGCCGCTGATGCTGAAGATCCAGGAGATGGCGATGGCCGACCTGCTGCTGGCCCTGCTGGTGCTGCTGACGGCACGAAGCTGGGTGCGGTTCCTGGAGTCCCCTGGCGTCAGGCCCGCGCTGGCCTTCGGTTTCCTGGCGGCGGCGGCCATCCTCACCAAGGGCTCCGGCCTGATGCTGGGCGCCGTGCCGGTGCTGAGCATTGTGCTGCTGCGCCGCTGGTCCCTGCTGAAGGACTGGCGCTGGTGGCTGGCGGGCGTGCCCGTGGGGCTGCTGGCCTTTCCCTGGATGCTGCTGACAGCGAAGATCACGCGCGAGGGCATGGTCGAACAGGGCATGGTCGAATATTTTCGTGAGGCCCTGCCCGCCTATCTGCATGAGTGGCATCACAGCCATGGCCTGATGCTCATCCTGCTGGCCTGCATGGGTCTGGCCAGTTTTTGGGTGAGATGTTTCCGGGGCAAGGCCGTCGCGCCTGACGAGGCCGTGCTGCTCTCCACCCTGGCGGGCGGCGCCGCCATTCTGCTGCTGGTGCCGGCCGGCATCACCTCACGCTACCTGGCCCCCCTGGTTCCTTTCCTCGCCCTGCTGGCGGCCTGCGGAGCCCTGCTTCTGATTGAGCGCCTGCCTCTGCTGCGGAACTGGAAGGGCGCCGTGGCAGCCCTGGTCCTGCTGGCCGGCCTGTTTCAGCCTCATCAGATGTTCTGGCCGAAGGAGGTGCATGGTTTTTCCGAGGCGGTGTCGAGGATTCTGCCAGACATTGCCAGCGCGACTCCGCAGGCCCAGGCGCACTGGCTGGTCAGCTCCGACCCTCGCGGAGAAGGGGGCATCATCGCCGAGGCGGCCTTTCGTCTGGCGCAGCGCGCGCCATCACCCCTGCGCATCCATCGAGCCAGCAAGGACCTGTCCACAAGCGACTGGCTGGGGCGCGGCTATCGCATGGCCGACCGGACCGAGGCGCAGATGCTCGCCCGCCTTGATGCGCTTGGCGTGGGGGTGGTGTTCCTGGATCAGTCGATGCGTGGCATGCACCGGCTGGATCATCACGACCTTCTCGCACGCAGCCTGGCCTCCGCTCCAGAATTGTGGAAGTCCGTGGCCAACGTGCCAGTCACCCGGATGGACTGGGAGAAGGGGGAGATGAAGATCTACCAGCGGAGATCTCCCGCAGCGCCGTCGAAGTGAGGCGTTTCGGGCGTGTTGTCGGAGTGCGCGGTCGGAGAAGGCGGTTTTTGGAGGCATGTGTCGGAGCGCTGAGTCGGACAAATGCCTGGAAGACGGAGGCAACGCTCGGATAACCGGGTGCGCGGCCATGGAGTTGGTTGGGCGGCTGGGGAGAAAGGTGTTGCCAGCGGCGGCCTGGCTTTGACAGGCTGTGGTCCGTGAACACTGATGCCATTCCTCCGGGACCGTCATCGCCCATGATGGTTGTCCCCCCGCCGGATCCGGTGAAGCTGCTCAAGGCGGCTGCTGACCCGACCCGCTACAAGGCGCTCAAGGAAATGGCGGGCGGGGAGAGTTTCAGCGTGGTGTCCCTGGCCTGGATCTTCCGGATGCACCAGGATACCATGGGCAAGCATCTCAAGGTCCTGTTCGAGGCCGGGGCAGTCGCCCGGGTCCAGCCGCCGGGGGCGGACCGCCGCCTGCAGATCTACGAAGTTCCCGGGCGCTACCGCAGGCTGGCTGAAGATGGCCGTCCCCTGATCGACTACGGGGTCTGCGTGCTGCGGTTTTAGGTGGGGGCTGCCTCATGTTTCCTCTGGCAGTGCGCGTTTCCCTCGGTTGAGGGACGGTCGTCAGCCATTTCCGCCATGAACCTGAACCTCTCCGGTCATCACGTCGCCGTCTTCGGCTCCTCCAACGGCATCGGCCGTGCCATCGCCGAGGGCTTTGCGGCCGAGGGCTGCCACGTCCGCGGCTTTGACCGCGCCCCGCATCCGGCCCTGGAAACCTGTGTGGGTGATGTGACCTCGATGGAGCAGGTGCTCACCTTTGCCGACGGCTTCAGCCATGTGGACCACCTGGTCTATTGTGTGGGAGTGGGTTCGGGGAGGTTTGGATTTCCGTTCTGGAACGTGGACGCCTCCGAATGGGCCCGCGTGCTGGACATCAACCTGACGGGCGCCGTCCGCGCCGCCCAGGCATTTGCCCCGAAGATGATCGGGCGCGGCTCCGGCAGCATGCTCTTCCTGGTTTCCGTGGCCGGCCAGATTGGATCGCAGACCGATCCGCCCTACAGCGCCTCCAAGGCCGGCCTGATCAACTTTGCCCAATGTGCCGCGAAGGACCTGGCTCCCCACGGCATCCGCGTCAACGCGCTCGCCCCGGGCATGGTGAAGACGGACCTGAATCATTCCATCTGGGCCGCCGGCCAGAAGCTGCTGCCCGAGGACCGACGCCAGAGCTTTGATGAATGGGCGGCGGAGAAGATCCGCAAGGTCTCGCATCTCGGGCGCTGGCAGATGCCGGAGGAGTATGCGGCGATGGCCTGCTTTCTGGCCTCGGACCATGCGAAAAACATCACCGGCCAGACGATCAACATCGACGGCGGCCAGGTGATGCACGCCTGATTCACGAGAGAGGTGCGCGGCGGGCGGCGTTGTTCACGGTCACCATGAACCGCCGTCGCTTCCTCCAGCAGTCGTTCGCCACCACGATCTCCGCGCCCGCCATCCTCAGCGCGAGGTCGCCGAACTCGATGTTCCAGGTCGCCTCCATCGGCGTCGGCGGCATGGGCGGCAACACGATGATGAGCGTGCTGCAGCATCCGAAGGTGCGCATCGTCGGCATGTGCGACGTGGATTCCAGGACTCTTGAGCTGGCGACGCGCGGCATGTCGTCACGCAGGAAGGAGCTGCAGGATCCGGCGGCGAAGGAGAGGCTCGGGGAGGCGGCGACGTTCCGTGACTACCGGGAGATGCTCTCGAAGCTCGGCGGCTCCGTCGATGCCGTCACCATTGGGACGCCCGACCACATGCATGCGGCGCAGGCGGTGAACGCCCTGAGGATGAAGAAGCATGTCTATTTGCAGAAGCCGCTCACGCATCATCTGCATGAGGCGCGCATCCTGGGCGCCGAGGCGGCGAAGGCGGGCGTGACGACGCAGATGGGCACCCAGGGGCATTCGAGCATCGAGACGCTGCTCGCGGTGGACCTGATCCGGAGCGGGGCGATCGGCAAGGTGAAGGAGGTCATCTGCTGGGAGAACAAGAAGGCGAACTGGTGGCCCAAGGTTACGCAGCGCAAGCCTGAGGCCGACCCCGTGCCGGCGAACCTTGACTGGAACCTCTGGCTCGGTGTCGCCAGCGAGGTGCCCTATCTCGAAGGCGCCTATCATCCCTCCATGTGGCGTTCGTGGGTGGACTTCGGCGTCGGCATGATGGGGGACATGGGCTGCCATTACTTTGACGTGGTCTTCGCCTGCCTCGGCCTGCAGGCGCCGAAGCGCGTGCGCTGCCTTGATGAAGGCAGCACGGGCGACCTGTATGCGATGAAGCGCCATCTTGAGCTCGAGTTTCCCGGCACTCCGCTGACCGCCGGGGACACGATCAAGATGACCTGGACCGACGGCGGGCACACCCCGGACAGCCGCGTGGTCAAGCCTGCCGCGCTCACCAAGGAGGTTCCGAGCGGCATCTATTTCATCGGGGAGAACGGCGGTGTCTTCAAGCCGCACAGCCAGCGTCCATGGCTGGTGCCGGACGAGAAGTTCAAGGGTGCGGCCTATCCAAAAACGCGTGTGGCCAATCATTACACCGACTGGGTGGACGCCTGCATGAACGGTGCGAAGGCCGCGACGGACCTGCCGACCTACGGCTGTCCGGTCACGGAGGCGGTGCTTCTCGGCGTGCTTTCCGAGCGCAACCCGGGCGACTGGATCGAATGGGACGCCGCCGCCGGAAGGATCACGAACAAGCCTGGGCTCAACGCCGCCCTCGCGCGCAAATATCGCGACGGCTGGAGCGTCGAGGGCCTGGGCTGAGCCGGGCAACCCGGCGCTGCGCGCTAGACGCGGCGCCAGCGCTGGAAGGTCTCGATCGCCTCATACTGGGCCAGGCCAAGGGCGTCGTAATTCGTGGCGTTCTGGCGGTTGGACTCGGGCGAGCTGCGTTCGAGCGACGACAGCGCGCCGTAGCGGCCGAGGGCGCGCGCCTTGCGTTCCAGCTGAAGCGGGCTGAGCGGCACTGCCATGTCGATCTCGTGCGCTTCAAGGGCCTTTTCCTTGCCGCGATACAGCCAGAGGCTGCAGGCGCCGGCCCACTCCTCGCCCTCACAGGCCTTGAGGGCGGCCTCAAGCACCTTGAAGCAGACGCCGGCAACGCTGCTGGGGTCGGCGGCGTCGCCGGTGAGGTAGATCTGATGCGGCTTGTGCTCGCGCAGCAGCGCGGCGAGAGCGTCCACATCGGCCTTGCCGCTCTTGAAGCGGCGGTAGCGTCCGGACTCGTAGAAGGGCAGGTCCAGGAAGAGCACCTGGTCGTTGTGCAGGCGGCAGGCGTTGGCGGCGTCACGGAGTTCACCGCGGAGCACCAGAGACTTGAGCTGGCGCAGCAGCGGGGTGTCCTCGCCAAACTCACCCTTGTCGGCGAGCATCTTCAAGGCTTGATCGGCATAGGCGGTCTGCGGCGCCCAGGCGGCCGGGTTGCTGACGACACCGGCCAGCTCCCGGAGCGTTTCGGCAAACTTGTCGGCCTCGCTGTCGGGCACGCGCAGGTTGCCGCTGGTGAGGGAGACGAGCCGGACGTCGTGACCCTGTTCGGAGAGGCGTTCGATCGTGGCGCCCATGGAGACGACGGCGTCCTGCGGCTCGGGGCTGAGGACCAGGCAGCGCTTCGGATAGGGGTTGGCGCGCTCGGGCCGGTAGGTGTCGTCCTCGTTCGGCTTGCCGCCTGGCCAGCCGGTGATGGTGTGCTGGAGCTGGTTGAAGATGCGGATGTTGAGCTGATAGGCGGGGCCCTGCTCGCTCAGCAGGTCGCCCAGGCCGTGCTCGTTGTAATGCTCGTCGGTGAGCTTGAGCACGGGCTTGTGCAGCAGCCTGCCGAGCCAGCAGACGGCGCGGCGGGTTTCACGCGGTGTCCAGGAAACAGGGCCCACGAGCCAGGGCAGCTTGACGCGGGTCAGCTCGCGCGAGGCGCCGGTGTCGATGTAGAAATGCGCGTTGGGGTGGCCCTGGAGGAAGGAGGCGGAGATGGCCTCGGTCACCGGGCCTTCGACGGCCTTGGCGACCATGTCCGCCTTGTTGTCGCCCCAGGCCATGAGGATGAGCTTCTTGCCGCGCAGGATGGTGCCGACGCCCATGGTGATGGCGAAGTGCGGCACGTTTTCCTCACCGCGGAAGTCGGCGGCGGCGTCCTGGCGGGTCACGCGGTCAAGCGTGATGCGGCGGGTGAGGGACTCGCGGCTGGAGCCGGGCTCGTTGAAGCCGATGTGGCCGGTTCGGCCGATGCCGAGGATCTGCAGGTCGATGCCGCCCATGGCGTCGATCTTCTCCTCATACTCGCGGCAATGGGCGAAGACCTGGTCGCTGGGCACCTTGCCGCTGGGGATGTTGATGTTCGCCTTCGGGATGTCGATGTGGTCGAAGATCTGGTCGGCCATGAAGCGGGCGTAGCTTTCCGGGTGGTCGGGGCCGAGGCCGTAGTATTCGTCGAGGTTGAAGGTGATGACATTCTTGAAGCTCAGGCCCTCCTCCTTGTGCAGGCGGATCAGCTCTCGGTAGAACGGCACCGGGGTGGAGCCCGTGGCCATGCCGAGCACGGCGTGTCTGCCCTGTTTTGCGCGCTCCTCGATCAGCGCCCGCACTTCCGCGGCAAGCTCCCTGGCGGCGGCGGCGGAGCTGGGGAAGATGCGGGTCGGGGTTTTCTCGAAGGCTTCAGCGGCGGAACGGCGGGGGTTGGACATGGCGTGAGGCGGGTTGGGACCTGCATCGTGGCGCAGTTTTGCGCGGGCTCAAGACCGCTTCCGTGCCGGGAATTGATATGAAACAAGCTTCGTCAGGCCGCGCCGAAGCCTCCGCCGCCCGGGGTTTCGATGAGGATGCGGTCGCCGGGCCGCACCTCCAGGCTGACACAGCCTTCCAGGAGGGTTTCCTCGCCGTTCCGAAGAAGGCGCTGGCGCCCCCTTTTTCCGGGCTGTCCGCCCTCCAGGCCGTACGGAGCCTCGACCCGATGCTGGGTCAGCAGGCTGACCGTCAGCGGCGCGGTGAACTCGAACTCACGCACGACGCCGTCTCCTCCGCGCCATTTCCCTGCACCGCCGGACCCGTGCCGGATGGCGAACTGACGCAGCCTGACCGGATGGCGCTGCTCCAGGATCTCGGGATCGGTGATGGCGGTGTTGGTCATGTGGGTGTGCAGGGCATGGGCGCCCGGGAGGCCGGGCCCGGCGCCACTGCCTCCGGCGATGGTCTCGTAGTAGCCGAAGCCGGGACCGCCGAACAAGAAGTTGTTCATGGTGCCCTGGCTGCAGGCCTGCAGGCCGAGCGCCTTGAGGAGGGTGTCCACGAGCCGCTGGGAGACCTCGACATTGCCGCCGACCACGGCGGGATCCAGGGCAGGGTCGCCGGTGAAGGCGGGACTGAGCAGCGAGACGGGCAGGAGGATGTCCAGCGGCTCCATGAGGCCCTCGTTCAGGGGCAGGTCCTCCTGGAGCAGGAGGCGCATGACATAAAGCACCGCGCTGCGGACGATGGCGCCGGTGGCGTTGAGGTTGCGCGGATGCACGCCGGAGCTGCCGGTGAAGTCGAGCACCAGCCTGCCGCCGGCCCTTTGCATGGTGACGGCGATCACGGATCCGTCGTCGAGCCTTTCCGAGGCTTCGCAGAGCTCCGGCAGCCTGTCGATCTGCCGACGCATCACCCCGGCGGAGTGCGCGAGGATTTCGTTCATGCGCTGCGGCAGCGTGGCATCCGCCAGGGAATGCAGCCTTTCAACCCCGTGCAGGTTGGCGGCAAGCTGGGCGTGCAGGTCGGCGAGGTTGTCCGCCAGGTTGCGTGTGGGGTGCGCGGCGGTCGTGAGCAGGCGGCTGATTTCGTCGAAGCAGGAGACGCCTGCGCGAATGAGGTGCCGGGGGGCGATGACGACGCCCTCCTCGATGAGGCGCGTGGCGTTGGCGGGCATTGACCCGGGCGTGATGCCGCCGATCTCGGCATGATGCGCGCGGTTGGCGATGTAGCCGAGCAGGGTTCCTTCATGAAACACCGGCGTGATGAGCGTCACGTCCGGCAGATGGGACCCGCCATAGGCGGGGTGGTTGGTGATGACAGTGTCGCCCGGCTGCATCGGCAGCGCCCTGGCGACCTCACGAACGCAGACGCCCAGGGCGCCGAGGTGCACGGGGATGTGCGGGGCGCTGGAGAGCAGCCTGCCCTGCGGGTCAAGCAGGGCGCAGGAGAAGTCGAGCCGCTCGCGGATGTTGGTGGAGATGGCGGTTCGGCAGAGCAGCGCCCCCATGTCGCTGACGATGCTGTGGAAGCGGTGGCGCAACAGGTCGCGGCCGGCCACGGGAGGAGCGGTGCGGGTTCCTTCAAAACGCAGCACGCGGCCCGTGCCCGGGACATGCTCCACGCTCCAGCCGGGTGCGACGACGAGGGTGCTGAAGGCGTCCTGGATGAGCTGCGTCGCCGTCGTGGCCGGGGTGTGATGCGACTTCGGCCGCCGCACCGAAATCTCGGCGCCGGGACTGCGCAGGATGGTGCGCAGCGAGACGAGCTCGACCGCGCGTCCGGCAGGCGGGGCGTAACCAAAAAGACGTTGATAGGACTCGTCGTAGAGCCGGGGGAGCTCCTGAGGATCGGCAAACTCGACCTGAAGGGGTGTGTCCTGCCCCTTCAGCCTGAGCTCGGCGATGCGGGTGACGGAGGCATGCCCTGAATGGCTGGCCTCGAGAAGAAAGGGGTTTGGCGGCAGCGGCTTGTCCGGGCCTTCTTGAGCGTCGGGGCTTCTGAAGGCGGCCTTCAAGGCCTGCTCCAGCGGCAGGCGAACCTCCTTTTCGAGGATGGTTTCCGGCACGGCCTCCTGAAGGCCGGCGGCGCTGAGGATGCCGGCATGTTCGGGAATGAGGATGGTTTTGATGCCGAGGGCCTCGGCGACGGCGCAGGCATGCTGGGGGCCCGCCCCGCCAAAGGCCAGCAGGGCATGGTCGGCGGGGTCGTAGCCTTCGCCGATGCTGATGCGGCGGATGGCGTCGGTCATGTGCTCGACGGCAATCCGCAGGAGGGCGTGCAGGAGTTCGTCCTGGGTCAGGGCTCCGTCCGTCCGGGCGTGCAGTTCATGCAGGCGATGGCGGGCGGCTTCGATGTCGAGGGGGATCGGGGCGCGTGAAGGATCGAAACGGCCGAGCAGCAGGTTGACGTCGGTGATGGTCAGCGGGCCGCCCTTGCCGTAGCAGGCGGGGCCGGGGCTGGAGCCCGCGCTTTCCGGTCCGACGGCAAGCCCGTGATGGGTCATGCGGCAGATGGAGCCTCCGCCGGCGGCCACGGTTTCAAGGTCGATGCAGGGCGCAAGCAGCCTCATGCCCGCCACTTCCTGGCTGAAGCGGTAGCCGGGGCGTGTGTCGATCCTTGCCACGTCCGTGCTGGTGCCGCCCATGTCGAAGGTGATGATCCGGCTGCGGCCGAGGCGGCTTGCGGCGTTGGCGGCGCCGATGGCCCCGCCGGCGGGGCCGCTGAGCAGCATGTCCTTGGGACGGATGTCCTCGGCCGGCTTGAGCCCTCCGGCGCTGGTCATCACCTGCATGTCCGGCGTGACCTGGCGGATGCCGTTCAGGAAGGACTGCACCGGGACGTGCAGGTAGGCGTCGGCAACGGTGCTTTGCGTGCGAGGCAGCAGCTTGGCAAAGGCGGCGGTCTGATGAGACAGGGTCAGGTGGGTGAAGCCGGTTTCACGAAGGATTTCGGCGACGCGCTGCTCATGCCTGGGATGCGCATGGCCGTGCAGCAGGGAGATGGCGGCGGTGCGGATGCCCTTGGCCAGGCATCGCATGGCGGCGGTGCGGACGGCGGCTTCGTCGAGCGGCTCCAGCTCAACGCCGGAGACATCCAGTCGCCCGGGCACCTCGCAGGTGATCTCGTGGAAAACAGGACGCGGCTCATGGCGCAGTGCGAAAAGGTCGCCGCGGCGCTGGTCACCGATCTGGAGGAGGTCTCCAAAACCCTGGGTGATGAAAAGGGCGACACGGCCCCCCTTGCGTTCCAGGAGGGCGTTGGTGGCGCGGGTGGTGGCGATGCGCAGCCGCAGGGGCGGGAAGGGCCTGCCCGGCGGCGTTTCGGTCAGGATGCGGGCGCCAAGGACGGGCGCCTCCTCGCCGGTGCTCAGTTCGAGCAGGCTGCCGTCGGGCCAGGCGGCCGGGGAATCGAGGGTGATTTCATCTGTGGTTAGGTCGAAGCCGGTGATGTGGCGGCACTCGGAGGTGCCAAGCGAGCGGACCTGGAAACCGACGAGGAATTCCCGGGGAAGCGAAGGCAGGCCGGCAAGGCGGACGTGCCTGCCCTGGCAGCGGTTCACCGCAGCCCGCAGGCAGCCGGTGGACAGCACCTTGCAGCGGGTTTCATGGCCCTGGGGATCGAGGGCGTGGCAGTCGGTGAAGGTGCCGCCGGTGTCGGTGGCGATGCGCCAGCAGGATTCGGGAGGTGCTTCGACGGGATTCACGGGAAGTCAGGACGGAAAACAGGATTCACGCCAGGCATGGGGCGTCATCCTGCGGTTTTGAAAAGTTCACGCCAGCGTTTTTCCAGTGCGGGTTTTTGGCAGGCATGAAAAACCGGCTTCGCCTGGTGGACGAAGCCGGTGTGGAATCCGAAGGGTCGAAGGCGCCTCGGTTTAGGGCTTCGGCTTGGTGATCATGTCGAAGCTGTCGCTGCGGAAGGGGGTCACGGGCAGGCCGTCTTTGCTGAAAAGGTTGCAGACGGGGTTGTCAGACCAGGCGTAACGGACGGCGATCGGCTTGGTGACGCCGGGGGCGCTGACCTCGACCTTGTCGTTGCCGATGACTTTGGCGGTGGCCCAGACCCACTTTTTGTTCTCGCCGCAGAGGGCGAAGCCCTTGGCCTCGGTCACGTCCACGGTGCGCAGGCTGGAACCGAAGGTGTCGAGGGTGACGACGGCCTTGCCGTTGGCGAACTGGGCGTCCTTGAACTCGGGGCTGCGGTAGGGAAGCTGGAAGCCATAGTCCTTCACAAGAGCCCAGCGGGCGAGGCGCTCGGCGACGTCGCGCTTGTTCTTGGGATGGATGTCGTTGGATTCACCGAGGTCGATGATGACGGCCTGGCCGCCATTCTTGATGGCGTTCTGGGTCTTGGTCTGGCTTTCGCGCAGCTCGGCCCAGTCGCTGTCGCCGGGCTGGGGCTGCTCGGCTTTGTAGTCGGCGAGCTGCACCCAGTAGAAGGGGAAGTCGCCCTGGTTCCATTCGCTGCGCCAGTGGCTGATCATGAGCGGGAAGAGGTAGCCGTATTCATAGGCGCGGCTGGCGTTGCTTTCACCCTGGTACCAGATGGCGCCCTTGATGCCGTAACCGATGGTGGGGAGGAGGACGCCGTTGTAGATGTTGCCAGGACGGCTGTTGCCGGAGAGCTGGGCTTGAGGGCCCTGAGGGGCGCGGACGGTGAAGGGTTTGCCGGTCCTTTTGGCGTCATCGGCCTGCGTTTTCCAGGCGGCCAGGGCGGCTTCGTAATCCTTCTGCGCCTTTTCGGAGGTCAGCAGCTTCTCACGTAGCACCCAGTTCCCGATCAAACTTTTGAAGCGGGCATCCTTTTCCAGCACGTCGCGGCGCACCCAGGCTTCAGCGGCGCTGCCACCCCAGGCATTGTTGATGAGGCCGACCGGCACGTCGAGCATCTGGTGAAGGACGCGGCCGTAGAAGTAGCCGACGGCGCTGAAGCCACCGACTGTCTGAGGTGAGCACTCCACCCAGGCACCCTTGAAATCCTTCTGCGGTTCCTGGGTGCCCACCTGGGGCACGGAGATGAGGCGGATGTTCGGGAACTTGGCCGTGGCGATCTCCATGTCGGCATCCCAGGAGGCCTGCACGCTCCACTGCATGTTGCTCTGGCCGGAGCAGATCCAGACTTCACCGACGAGAACGTTTTTCAGCTCGCGGGTGCTGGTGCCCTTGATGGTCATGGCGGCGGGCTTGGCGCTGGCGGGAACGGGGTCCAGCTTGACCGTCCATTTGCCATCGGCACCGGCCTTGGCGGTCTTGGTCTGGCCGGCAAAGGCGACGCTGACCTCGGTGCCGGGAGCGTCCCAGCCCCAGATGGGATTCGCCAGCTTCTGCTGGAGGACCATGTTGTCGCCGATGATGGCGGGAAGCTTGACTTCGGCCTGGGCGGTCAGGGCCAGGAAGGAAAACAGGGGCAGCAGGAGTCGTTGGTACATGATTGAGAATGAATTGAAAGGACGGAACAAACGCATGCCGGGAGTACATCCTTATGGTCTAATTGATTTACTGCGAAAGCGATCAAATGTGACTCCCTTCTGGACACTCCGGCTTCTTTGCTCTCCAATCCGGCTCCCATTCCCATGATCTGGAAAGCTTCTCTTGTCACTCTCGCCCTGGCCGTGGTCGAGGCTCGTCTGGTTGCCCAGGAAATCACGCCTCCGGCCGCTGAGGCAACGAAGACCTCTTTTGCCTTCCAGGACGGCGACCGTCTGGTCCTGCTGGGGAACACGGTTTTTGAGCGTGAGCAGCGCTTCGGAAGCTTTGAGCCGCGCCTGGCCCTGGCCCTGGGGGAGACCAAGGTCAGTGTCCGCAACCTGGCCTGGAGCGCCGACACGGTCTTCGGTCATGCGCGTTCCTATTTCGGCCCGCCGGAGGAGGGCCTGCAGCGCCTCACCAGCCATCTCGAACTGCTGAAGCCGTCGGTGTTGATGCTCTGCTATGGCTCGGAGTTCGCCTTTGAACGTCTGAGCGGCCTGCCGGACTTCCTGACCGGATACCGCAACCTGCTCGAACTGATCCGCAAGCATGCGCCCGGCGCCCGGATCATCGTGGTCACCCCGCCGCCGCTGGAAACGCTGCCTCCGCCGCTTCCGGACCAGACGGATGCGAACAAGAACCTTTCCAGCTTCCGGGATGCGCTGCGCAAGTTTGCCCTCAGCCAGAACACCTATTTCATCGACCTCTTTGAGCTGATGGGCGGCGTGCCCAAGTCCGGCGTCAGCGCCAGACCGCTCACGGAGAACGGCGTGCACTACACCCGCGAGGGCTATGAGAAGATTGGCGCCATGCTGGTGGAGGGACTGGGCTTGTTGGCGCCTCCCGTGACTCCGGCCGAGCTGGAGCCGCTGCGCCGTGAGGTGGTTCACAAGGACGAGCTGTTCTTCAATCGCTGGCGTCCGCAGAACGAGACCTACCTCTTCGGCTTCCGCAAGCATGAGCAGGGTCAGAACGCGAAGGAGATCCCGATGTTTGACCCGCTGATCGACCAGTCGGACGCGAAGATCCAGACGGTCAAGACTTCGCTCCTGGCCTCCAAGAAGCAGCTGTAGGTCAGGCTGTCAGGCCCAGGCGAAGGCTGGCTGAACCAAAAATGTGTTTGCCAACGGGAGGCCGGATCAGGCAGGCTTCCGGCGTTTACCGCCGCATGGACGCCCCGCTCCATCCCCTGTCACGCCGCCGGTTCCTGGGAGGATCCGGCGCGGGCCTGGCCGGCGTCGCCCTGGCGCATCTGCTGCAGGGCGAGGCTCCGGCCCTGGAGGGCCGTGGTCATTTTCCCGCCCGGGCGCGGCGGGTGATCTGGCTGTTCATGCACGGCGGGCCGAGCCATGTGGACCTGTTTGACCCGAAGCCCGCGCTTGTCCGTCATGCCGGCAGCCCTCTGCCGGACAGCTTCGGCAGGGTCGAGACCCGGCGCAAGGTCGCCCGCAATCCGCTGCTGGCGCCGGTGATGCCTTACCAAAAGCATGGACAAAGCGGTGTCGAGGTGAGCGGCTTCCTGCCGAGGATGGCGGCGCTCGCGGATGAGATGTGCGTCATCCGAAGCTGTCATGGCGACAGCGTGAACCATCCGCAGTCGGTCTATCAGATGAACACGGGCTCGATCCTGATGGGCCGTCCGAGCTTTGGCAGCTGGGTGGCCTACGGCCTGGGTTCGGAGAATGCCGACATGCCCGCCTTCGTCGTTCTGCCTGACCCGGGCGGAGGTCTGAAGGGAGGCCCTCCGGCCTGGGGCAGCGGCTTCCTGCCCGCCACCTACCAGGGCACGACCATGCGTCCGGGTGCACAACCGATCCTGCACCTCGAAAGCCCGCAGGAAGACGCAAGGCAGCGGGCCACGCTGGACCTGGTGCAGCGGATGAACGCGGCGCATCTGGCGCGGCATGAGGATGATGAGGTGAGGAGCGTGCTCGATGCCCGCATCCGCTCCTATGAACTGGCCTTCCGGATGCAGTCGGCCGCGCCCGAGGCGGTGGACATCTCGCGTGAGACCGGGGCGACTCGGAGGCTCTACGGCCTCGATCATCCGATGACGCGTGAGTTTGGCACGCGCTGCCTGCTGGCCCGCCGCATGATCGAGCGCGGCGTGCGCTTTGTGCAGGTTTACTCGGGCGACACCAACGGCTGGGATGCGCATGAGGACGTGCTGAAGAACCACGGCGAGCTCTGCGCCCGCACCGACGGCCCGGTCGCCGGCCTGCTGCGCGACCTGCGTCAGCGCGGCCTGCTGGAGGACACCCTGGTGATCTGGGGCGGCGAGTTCGGCCGGATGCCGATGAGTGAAAAAGGCGTCGGGCGCGACCACAATCCCTGGGGCTACGCCACGGTGCTTTTCGGCGCCGGCGTGAAGCACGGCCATGTTCACGGCGCCACGGACGAGTTCGGCCTGCGCGCCGAGCAGGACAAGGTGCATGTTCATGATCTGCACGCCACGCTGCTGCACCTGCTGGGCTTCGACCATGAGCGGCTCACTTACCGTCACAACGGTTTGGACCAGCGCCTGACAGGCGTGGAAGGGCATGTCGTGAAGGGGGTTTTGGCATGAGGGGCATGATTCCACGTGCCTTGCTGTGGACGGGCATTGCCTGGCACCTTCCGCTTCATGCCGCCGCCATCCGCGCCACGGACGATCCGGTGCGTGACGAACGCCCGGTGACGGATGCGGATCGTCGCCATTGGGCCTGGCAGCCTTTGCAGACAAGCAAGGACGCCACGCTGGACTCGCTGGCCGGACCAACGATGAAGGAGGCGGAGAGGGCCGTGCTGATCCGCCGCGTCTGCTTTGACCTGACCGGCCTGCCGCCGCGGGACGCGGATCTCGCAAAGGATTATGAAACCCTGGTGGACGGGCTCCTGGCCTCGCCGGCCTACGGCGAACACTGCGCGCAAGGGTGGCTTGATCTGGCGCGCTTTGCCGAGACGGACGGCTTTGAATATGACGCCGACCGTCCGCGCGCCTGGCAATATCGCGACTGGGTGGTCGCCGCGTTCAACCGCGACCTGCCATGGGATGAGTTCGTGCGCCAGCAGATCGCGGGCGACCTGCTGCCAGGCGGCGAACCGGTGGCCACCGGCTTTCTCATGGCCGCGCCGGACATGCCGGATTTGAACAACCAGGACGAACGCCGCCATGTCCTGCTCAACGACATCACCGGCACCGTCGGCACGATGGGCCTTGGCATGACCCTCGGCTGCGCCCAGTGCCATGATCATCCGTATGATCCGTTCAGCCAGGCCGACTTCTACCGGCTGCGGGCCTTCTTCGACAACCTCATCCTGCCCAAGGAGCGCAAGCAGATCGGGCCTGAGGCCCGGGTGTTTGCGGAGGGCGTGCCCGCCAGCAGGGTGTTTATCCGCGGCGATTTCCGACGTCCGGGACCTGCGGTGCCACCGGCCTATCCACGTTTGTTGGGGAAGACGCCGCAGGGCGCGGATCGTGCGGCCCTGGCACGCTGGCTGACGGATGAAGGCAATGTGATGTTTCTGCGCGCGACTGCCAATCGTCTCTGGCAGCAGCATTTCGGCAGGCCGTTGTCCGAGGTTCCCGGCGACCTTGGCCTGCAGGGCAAGCCGCCGGAAAATCCCGCGTTGCTCGACTGGCTCGCCGCCGAACTGCCCATGCAGGGCTGGAGCCTGAAACGACTGCACAAGGTCATTGTCATGTCGAAGACCTATCGTCAGGCCGGGCTGGCGCCGCGACGGCTGACCGGCGAGATGCTGCGGGACGCGATGCTGTCCGTGTCCGGGCGGCTGAATCCGAAGGCGGGAGGCCCAGGCGTGCGCCTGCCGCTGCCGGCGGAGGTGAGCGGCACGCTCATCAAGAAGCAGGGGGATGCTCATCCTGACCCCGCCGAGCACGACCGCCGCAGCATTTATGTCTTCGCCCGCAGGAACCTTCGGCTGCCGATGTTCGAGCTTTTCGACCGGCCGGATGCCCAGTCCGCCTGTGCGCGGCGGAACGAGTCCACCACGGCGCCGCAGGCGCTCATGCTGATCAACTCCGGCTTTGCCCAGGACTGCGCCAGGAACCTGGCCGCGAGCCTCATGGTGCAGCATGGCTCGGAGGTGCGCGCTCTCATCACCGCCGCCACCCGGCGCTGCCTGGCCCGCCCACCCTCGGAGCAGGAGCTTGCGGCCGGCGCCCGTTTCCTGGAGCTGCAGAACGCGCGTGCCGGAGGCTTCAACGCGGCGCTTGCCGACTACTGTCTCGCGCTGATGAACTCGAACGAGTTCGTGTTTGTGGACTGAGGGCGCCGGCGTCGTGTGACGAAACGGCAACCTAAAGTGCAACAAAACCGAGCCGCAAAAATTCTTGTGGGATGAAGGGCGGCCGCCTGTTGCCGCAATGACGGGGGGAAGCATTTTCGTGTGACGAAATGGCGACATGTCCGCGCTGACAAAAAGGTTGCACGGGCCTTCAGGAAAGGCGGCACGGTTGTGTCATTCAAGTGGGAGACCTCTCCCCATGAAACCTCTCCTCGACATCAAGCAGGCCGCCCTTTCCCACCGCCGCCACCTTCTCGTGTTTCTTGGCCTGGCATGGATGACGCTGGCTTCGGCAAGCGCGCAGCTGGTGCTGACCGAGGTCAATTCAAACGCCGCGGGCGGCGACTTCTGGGAGCTGACGAACGCAGGCACCACGGCGCAGGACATCGGCGGATGGAAGTGGATTGACGGCGGCCAGAGCCTGCCGGCACCGGCGGTGCAGGTGTTTCCTGTCGGCACGAGCATCGCTCCTGGCGAGTCCGTGGTCATCATCACGGACGCCACGGTTTCAACAAGCTTCCTTGCGGCCTGGGGGCCGCTGACAGGCGTGCAGAAATTCGTCGGCGGTCCAGGCCTGGGCCAGAACGACTCGGTGAAGCTCTATGACTCCAGCGACAGCCTGGTCTTCAATTTCACCTATGCCGCCAGCAGCTTCACGCGTTCGGATGGCAGTGCTTCGGCGGGCGGTCATGCGGGCGCCTCGGCCGGCGGCGCGGCCACGCAGTCGGCCGTGATCGACCCGGCATTCGGCACCGGCGCAGGCAGGCGCTACAAGGCGGCTGCGGCCGGGGTGAACGGCGCCTACGCCAACTCCTCCGGTGGAAGCAACATCGGCTCGCCAGGCGTGACCGGCCTTAGCTTCAGCAGCGGCCCCTCGATCACGCTTTCGCTGAGCTTCACGGCTTCCTCCTTCTCCGAGAGCGCCACGAATCCGGCCTCCGTCGGCACGGTGAGCCGTGCGACGAGCGGCACGAGCGATCTCGTGGTCACGCTGAGCTCCAGCGACACCACGGAGGCGACGGTTCCTGCCACGGTGACCATCCTGGCAAATCAGACGAGCGCGAATTTTGATGTCACCGCCGTGAACGACACGTTCCCGGATGGCGGCAGGACGGTGACGATCACCGCCAGCGCCACGGATGCCACCACGCCGACCTCTGATCTCACCGTGCAGGATGATGGTGATGTGCTCGACGCCAGCTTCATGCTCACGGAAGTGCAGTCGAATCAATCCGCCGCGAAGCCCTCGACGGCGAATGACTACTGGGAGCTGACGAACATCAGCGGCGTTACGAAGGACATCAGCGGCTACTCCTGGCACGACAGCGGCCGCTCGGGGGCAGCGGCACAGGCTTACAGGCTGCCTCCGGGCACCAGCATCGCTGCTGGAGAGTCCGTGATCTTCACGGCGGCACCGGCGGCGGATTTCCGGGCCTGGTGGGGTCTTGAGCCGACGGTGCAGGTGTTTACCAGCACGGGTGCGCCGGGACTTGGGCAGAATGATGGAGTGTCCTTCTTCGATGCCGGTCAAAATGAGCTTTTCTTCTTCAGCTATGCTGCCAGCGGCTTCACGAAGGAAGATGGCTCGCCTTCCTCTGGCGGCCATGCAGGTCCTTCCGGTGGTGGTTCGGCGGATTCGCAGGCTTTGATCTGGGTTCCGGCCTCCGGCACGGCCACTCCGCGTTACACCGCGGCCACGGGCATCCCTGGCAATCACGGCAGCTTCACCGCGGTCTCTCCGGCCACCGATGCAGGCTCTCCGGGCAATCAAGGAGGCGTCATCCCCACGGTGAGCATCGCAAATGCCTCCGTGAATGAAGGCAACGGCGGCACCACGATGCTTTCCCTGCCGGTCACGCGTTCTGACACCGCCACGGCTTTCACGGTCGATTACGCCGTCACTGGGGGGACGGCCGCCAGCGGCACGGATTATGCCACGCTGGCCTCCGGCACGCTCACCTTTACGAATGGCGGAGCCGCTTCTCAGAACATCGACATCGCGGTGAATGGCGACACGACCTCCGAGGCCGATGAAACCCTCATCATCACGCTGTCAAACCTCGTGAACAGCGCTGGAGCCACGGTGATCCAGACCGCCGCAGGCACCGGCACCATCGTCAATGATGACATCGTGCCCGCGAGCTTCATCACGCATCCCGCGAACATCACCATCGCCACAGGCTACACGGCCACGCTCAGCGTGACCGCTGCCGGTTTCCCCGCGCCCTCCTTCCAATGGTATCAGGGCAGCGGCGGCGACACCTCCACGCCGGTCGGCACAAACAGCGGCAGCTTCACCACACCCGTCCTCACCAGCTCGACGAGCTACTGGGTGCGTGCGACGAACAGCGGCGGCTCGGCCGACAGCAGCGCCGCCATCGTCACCGTCACCGCCGGACCCGCGAGCATCAATCTGTCTAACTACGTGCGCATCGGCCGCCACAATCTTCCCGAGCCCACCCGCACCGCGCTGCCTCCGGGCACGCCTGCGCATAACTTCCTCTGCCAGGAAGCCTCCGCCGTCACCTACAACTGGGACACGGACACGCTCTTTATCACCGGCGATGGCGGCCGCGCCATCACTCAGGTGTCGAAAACCGGCGAGCTCATCGACACGATGACACTGGCCCTTGGCAGCAGCCCGCAGGGAACCGATTTCTACGATCCCGAAGGCCTCACCTACATCGGCGGCGGCCAGTTTGTGATGAGTGAGGAGCGTGACCGCCAGCTCGTGAAGTTCACCTATGCCGCAGGCACCACGCTGAGCCGCAGCGGGGCGCAGACGGTGAAGATCGGCACTTTTGTCGATAACACCGGCACGGAAGGTCTCTCCTGGGACCCGCAGACCAGCGGCTTCATCTGCCTGAAGGAAATCTCGCCCGTCGGCATCTTCCAGACCGGCGTGGACTTTGCCGCCGGAACCGCCACAAACGGCTCGCCCACCACGGTGAACTCCACGAACCTCTTCGACCCGGCGCTGCTCGGCATGACGGACACGGCGGATGTCTTCGCGTTGTCGAACCTGCCCTCGATGAGCGGTCAGACGCAGGAAGGCAATTTGATCGTCATCGGCCAGGAAGATGCCCGCATCGTCAATGTGGACCGCAGCGGCGTCATCACCAGCACGTTGAACATTGCCTCCGACGCGGGCAATCCGCTCACACCCGCCGGCCAGCAGCACGAGGGCATCACCATGGACCGCGCTGGCATCATCTACGTCGTGAATGAAAACGGCGGCGGCAGCATCGACTACCCGCAGCTCTGGGTCTATGCGCCGTCAACGCAGCCGAATGCGGCACCGACGGCTGTGATCGTCGATAACGCCACCACCACGCTGCCGGAAAACAGCAGCACCGCCTCCCGCGTGAAGCTGGGAGACATTCTGGTGACGGATGACGGCCTCGGCTCGAACACGCTGAGCCTCAGTGGAGCCGATGCGGCCTCGTTTGAACTCACCGGCACCGAGTTCTTCCTGAAAGCCGGTGTCACGCTCGATTTCGAGACGAGGAGCAGCTACGCCGTGGCCGTTAATGTCGATGACAGCACGGTCGGCGCCACGCCGGATGTCAGCGTGAACTTCACGCTCACCATCAGCGATGTGGAGCCTGAGGCACCGCCCGCACCGGTCATCATCATCTCGGAAGTGGCACCCTGGGCCAGCAGCAGCTCCGCCGTGGCCGCCGACTGGTTCGAAATCACCAACGTCACCTCCAATCCGATCGACATCACCGGCTGGAAGATCGATGACAGCTCCGCCGCCTTCGGCAGCGCCGCAACGCTCAATGGCGTGACCACGCTCGCTCCCGGTGAAAGCGCCATCTTCATCGAAACGGCTGATCTGCCTGCCAGGAGCACCCTTTTCCGCAGCACCTGGTTTGGCGCGAATCCGCCCGCCGGATTGCAAATCGGATCCTACACCGGCTCCGGCCTGGGTTTGAGCTCAACGAGCGACGGCGTGAACATTTTCAACGCCGCAGGCACTGTGATGGCCAGTGTGTCCTTTGGTGCTTCAGATGCCGTTTCACCCTTCCAGACCTTCGACAACACCCGCGGCCTCAATGCGACCACCATCTCGCAGCTCAGCGCGGTGGGCACGAATGGCGCGATTGCCTCCAGCGATGCTGCCGAGGTCGGGTCACCCGGTTTCGCGGCTCCCGGTGTGCTTCGCATCACGGAAGTCGCGGCCTGGGGCAGCGGCAATGGCAATTACCTCGCTGACTGGTTTGAAGTGACGAACACCGGCGCTCGCTCGGTGGACATCAGCGGCTGGAAAATGGATGACAGCTCCGAATCTCCTGCTGCGGCACTTTCGCTCACCGGCATCACCAGCATCGCTCCGGGTGAATCCGTCATCTTCATGGAAACGGCCACGCCTGCGACGACCATCGCCACCTTCCGCAGCACCTGGTTCGGTGCCAGCCCGCCGACCGCGCTGCAAATCGGCTCCTACACCGGCAGCGGTGCCGGTTTGAGCACCGGCGGTGATGCCGTGGTGCTTTACGATGGGAACAACGTCCGCCAGGCGAAGGTCTTCTTCGGCGCCTCTCCCTCCGCCACACCCTTCGCCACCTTCGACAACTCCACCGGCGCGGACAATGTGAGCCTCGCCACACTGAGCATCGTCGGCACGAACGGTGCCTTCGTCGCTCTCACGGACACGGATGAGATCGGCTCCCCCGGCACGACCGTCTCCGCCGCGCAGAACGACACCACGATCATCATCAGCGATGCCAGCATCAGCGAAGGCAACAGCGGCAGCAGCACGCTGAGCTTCACCGTCACCCGCAGTGATCGCAACGGGTCCTTCACGGTTGATTTCACCACATCAAACGGCACCGCCGCAGCTGGCGGCGACTACACTTCGGCAAATGGAACGCTCAGCTTCACCGCAGGTGGCTCCACCACCCAAAACATCAGCGTCAGCATCACCGGCGACACCGCCGTCGAGCCGAATGAGACCTTCATCGTCACGCTTTCGAATGTGGTGAACACCGCAGGCGCCGCCGCCATCACGGATGCGACCGGCACCGGTGCCATCACCAATGACGACATCACGCCAGTGGCCTTCCCGGCCAGCAACTCGCTCACCTCTGCGGTCAAAGGCAGCATCGCCCTCGCTGGCGCTGAGATTCCGGCCTTTGATCCGCTTTCGGATCGCGCCTTTGCCTCCTCCGGCACCGGCATCCAGGTCGTGAACCTCGCTGATCCTGCAGCTCCGGTGTTTGTGAGCACGATCACTCCTTCCACGCTCGGCGTGCCTGCCATCACCAGCGATGACATCTCCTCCGTGGCCGTGCGCAAAGGCTCCGGCAGCAATCCGAGCGTGCTCGCTGCCGCCATCATCAACAATCCGAAGACCAGCGCCGGTCATGTCGTCTTCCTGAACGCCGCCACCGGTGGCATCATCGGCCACGCCACCGTCGGCGTTGTGCCGGATCACATCGCGTGGACGCCGGATGGCTCGAAGCTGCTTGTTTGCAACGAAGGCGAGCTCTCCACGCCGGAAGTTTCCATTGAGATCGCCGTGCCGGATGCCGCTCAGGGCACGGTGAGCATCATCCCCGTCGATGCCGCGGGTATTCCCGGAGCCGTGCAAACCGCCGATTTCACCGCCTTCGATGCGCAGGCCGCCGCGCTGAAAACGGCTGGAGTGCGCCTCTATGACGACGGCGTGCCCTCCACCGACTTTGAGCCGGAATACCTCGCCATCTCGCCCGATGGCACGAAGGCGATGGTCACGCTCCAGGAGGCCAATGCGGTCGCCGTGCTTGACATCCCCAGCGCCACCTTCACCAGCGTGGCGCCGCTCGGCAAAAAAGATTTCAGCGCCCTCCGTTCCGACTTCAGCGATGCCGATGGCATGAAAAACCCACGCACCGGCCAGCCCGTGTTTGGTCTCTACATGCCGGACGCCATCGCATCCTTCTCCTCCGACGGACAAACCTACTACGTCACCGCCAATGAAGGGGATGACCGCAACGACTTCATCGCCCCGAACGAGACGACGACCGTCAACAACGCCGGCTACGACCTCGACAACACCGCCTTCCCGAATGAGGCAGATCTGAAGCTCAACACCAACCTTGGCAAGCTCACCGTCTCGAATCTGCCAGGCCTGCGTGGGGATACGGACAACGACGGCGACATCGACGAGATCCTCATGTATGGCGCGCGCAGCTTCTCCATCCTCGACGCCGCCGGAAACATTGTCTTCGACAGCGGCGACATGATCGAAATGATCGTCGCCTCGCTGCACAACAGCTTCTTTGATGACGGTCGCAGCGACAACAAAGGCCCCGAGCCTGAAGGCGTGGCCGTGGCCGCCCTGGGTGCCCGCACCTATGCCTTCATCGGCCTGGAGCGCTCTCACCTCACGCTCGTGTTTGATGTCACCAACCCTCTTGCGCCGACCTACGTCACCTCCCTGCTCCGCAGCGGCGATCTCAATCCTGAAGGCATCGTGGTCGTCTCCGAGGCTGACAGCCCCAGCGGCCGTCCGCTGGTGCTTGTGACCAATGAGGTGAGCAACACGCTCAGCATTTTCGAGCTCACGCCGGCCGCCTCCTTCACCCTGCAGCTCCTCCACCTCGCCGATGCCGAGGCCGGTTTGCTGGCCTCGCAGACCGCGCCGAATCTCGCGGCTCTCGTGGATGCCTTTGACGGCGCTTATGCGAACACTCTGATCCTTGCCGGTGGTGACAACTACATCCCCGGACCCTTTGCCGCCGCTGGAACCGATGCGCTTGTGGCCGCCACGCACAACAAGGGCAACAATCCCTTTGCGGCGGACATTGAAATCCACAACCGCCTTGGCGTGGAGGCGTCCACCATCGGGAATCACGAGTTCGACTTCGGCACGAATGCCTTCTCGGACGCCATCGCGGACACGAACTTCCCGTATTTGAGTTCAAACCTCGACTTCTCCGGTGATTCCGGCATCTCCGCCCGCTATCAGGAGACGGTCGGAGTCGGTGGCCTCGAAGAAGCCGGCAGTGTGAAGAACAAGATCGTGCCGAGCTGCGTCGTCACCAAGGGCACGGAGAAGATCGGCCTCGTCGGCGTCACCACGCAGATTCTGGAGGCCATCTCCTCCACCGGCGGTGTCGAGGTGAAGGGCTTCGTTGGTGATGGCAGCGAGACGGACAACATGGTGCTGCTCGCCAGCCAGGTGCAGCCTGTCATCAATGACCTCAAGAGCCAGGGCGTGAACAAGATCATTCTCATGGCCCACCTTCAGCAGATTGCCAATGAGCTCATTCTCGCGCCGATGCTCACGGGTGTGGACATCATTCTCGCCGCGGGCTCCAACACACGCCTTGGAGACGCCGATGATGTCGCTGTCGCCTTCACCGGCCATGCGGCGAACTTTGCGGCCAATTATCCCATTTACACCGCCGGTGCCGATGGCAAGCCGACCGTTGTCGTGAACACGGACAACGAGTTCACCTACCTCGGCCGTCTGGTGGCTGACTTCGATGCCGATGGCGTTCTGATTGTGCCCAACCTGCTCGCGAATTCCGCGGTGAACGGGGCCTACGCCGCCACCGCCGCGAACGTGGCTACCGCCTGGGGCGTGTCCGTGGCGAACCTTGCTGCGACGGCCTTTGCCTCTGGAACCAAAGGTGCCCTGGTCAAACAGATCACCGATGCCGTTCAGGGTGTGATTAATGCGAAGGACGGTGATGTCCGCGGCTACACCAATGTCTATCTAGAAGGTGAGCGTAACTTTGTGCGCAATCAGGAAACAAACCTCGGCAATATCAGTGCCGACTCGATGGTCACTGTGGGTAAAACGGCGCTCCCGGCCGCCACGCACGTCGTCGCGTTGAAAAACGGCGGCGGCATCCGCGCCGCCATCGGGGCTGTCGAGGTCGCCACCGGGGCCAAGCTGCCTCCGCTGGCCAACCCGGCCGCCGGCAAGCCTGCGGGCGCCATTTCACTGCTCGACATCGAAAACTCGATGCGCTTCAACAACGGCCTCATGCTCTGCGATACCACGCCGGCTGGCCTGAAGGCCATTTTGGAACATGGCGTGGCCCTTCTGGGCAACCAGGGCCGCTTCCCGCAGATCGGCGGCATGAGCTTCAGCTTCGATCCATCGCTTCCGTCAGGTTCGCGGGTGCGCAGTGTGGCGCTGACGGACGCGGACGGCGATGTCACCGCGCACATCGTCGCCAATGGCAGCGTGCTGGTGGATGCGCCTGCCAGCATCACGCTGGTGACTTTGAACTTCCTGGCAAACAATGGCGATGGCTATCCGTTCAAGGCCAATGCGGACGGCTTCCGCTTTCTGCTCAGCGGCGGTGGTCTGTCCGGCGGCACGGACGAGACGCTGAACTTCACGGCTGCCGGAGTGGTCCCGGCAAACATCCTGGGCGAACAAGCCGCGCTTTCTAGCCATCTGCAGGCACGTCACGCCACACCTGCGTCCGCTTATGCCATGATGGACACGCCTGTGGCTCTGGACACGAGAATCCAGCAGATTGCCAGCCGTCCTGACACGGTTCTGGCCAATGGCCCCATCTCTCTGGCTTCCGCCCTTGTGACCCATGCTTCAGCAGGACTTTCCGTTGAAGTCGTCATCACTCGCAGCGGAACGGCGGCCACGAGTGTCACAATCAGCACCTCGGACGGCACGGTCTCGACGGTGCCGCCGTTTGCCGCCGCGCTCGCCGGGGTGGACTACACGGCGTTGAACACCGTGGTGAACTTTGCCGAGGGCGAGACCTCACGCTCGGTCAGCATCAGCCTTCTTCCCCGGACCGGCGCCTCGGTGCCCAACCGCCGCTTCTCCGTCAGCCTCAGCAGCCCCGGCGAGGGTTCGACGCTCGGCGCCATCACCTCCGCCGAGGTGCGCATCCTCGCCACCGACACCCTCAAGCCCTCCCTGTCCGTGACCACGCCCGCCGCCTCCGCGGCCTCCCTGAGCGCCACCTCACCCTTCCAGGTGAAGGGCACCGCCGGGGATGCGCGCGGCATCGACCGTGTCGAGCTCGTGCTCAATGGCGGCGCCCCTGTCAACGCCGTGCTTGGCAGCGCGACGGCTCCCACCTCCGTGCCCTGGTCTCTGGACATCGAGCCCCTGGCCGGTGCCAACACCCTGGCCGTCACGGCCTACGACCTGAGTGGCAACGCCTCCGCCACCGTCACGCGCAGCTTCACGTTCTCCCGACGCCATGTGCTCAGTGTGAGCGGCAGCGCTCCCTCCGCCCTGGCCCTGGCCGGTGGCGTCACCCTGGCGGCCACGCCCTCGACGGCGGCTTCCGCGCTGGCGCCCTCGGCGGCCGGCGCCAGCCCCAGGACTTCCAGCATCCTGCCGGGCACGGCGGTGAAGCTCACGGCGATGGCGAAAACGGGTTATTGGTTCAGCCACTGGGCGGTGCAGCCCGCCGGGGCGGTCGCCCTGGGCGGCGTGCTGACCTTCACCATGCCTGCGGAAGACGTGGCGGCGGAGGCGGTGTTCGTGGCCAGTCCGCTGCTTGACGGCAGCGGCCGAGGCAACGGGTATTACGGGCTGCTGAACCCTTTTGAAGGCGTGGCGACGGGCAATGGCAGCGTGGGCTTTGTCTCAGGCACGGTGACGCCGGGGACCGGTGGCTTCACGGGCAAGGTCATGATCGGCGGGACGACGACTTCAGTTGCCGGTGCGTTCCAGGGTGACGGCCGATTTCTCCATAGTGTTGGTTCGGCCAGGTCCTGGCAGGGGCCGCTGGCGGATGGGC
>JBIIRD010000125.1:0-8808 GCA_044341745.1 Prosthecobacter sp.
GCAGACTGAAGCGTTCACGAATTCCGAAAACCCTGCCTGCCAGCGCCAGCCTCTCGCTCATCTCGGCGGAGCGAGATGGCCACTCTGCTGACGCACTCCCGTTGCCTCTCGATGTTGCGCAGATCCAAGGTAGTGTCTCGCTGCGCCGGGGCCGAAGACGAAGGCCGAGGAAGCTTCGCCAGTCGCCAGCCCCCCTTGGGCTTTGAACGCCCGCAATGAAACCTGCCGATGGGTTATCAGCGTCGAGCAGGCGAAGCAAAGTAGCCATCTTGCTCCGCAAGATGAGCAGGCAGTCCGGCAGACTGAAGCGTTCACGAATTCCGAAAACCCTGCCTGCCAGCGCCAGCCTCTCGCTCATCTCGGCGGAGCGAGATGGCCACTCTGCTGACGCACTCCCGTTGCCTCTCGATGTTGCGCAGATCCAGGGTAGGGCCTCGCTGCGCCGGGGCCGAAGATGAAGGCCGAGGAAGCTTCGCCAGTCGCCAGCCCCCCTTGGGCTTTGAACGCCCGCAATGAAACCTGCCGATGGGTTATCAGCGTCGAGCGAGCGAAGCAAGGTTGGCCATCTTGCTCCGCGAGATGTCCGGATCAGGTTAACCTTGACAGGAGGTTGAATTAGGAGAAGCCTGCTATTAGGGATTAACTCCTCCCTAAACACCGCTACTATGAAAACTGCCTTTAAGTTGCTTTTGGCTGTCTTGGGAATGTTAGTCAGTCCAGTGACTGCCCCTGCGGCGGATGCGCCGGGAGAGTTGGATCCCAAAAAGATCCTGGAAGCCATTCCCAAAGAGCTCTTGAAGGATATCTCGGGCAATCCTGCGAAGCGCAAGGAGGCGATCGACGCCGCTTCGCAGAAACTTCAGGAAAAATACAGGGATCAGGCTGCTACCATTGCCATCCGGGTGCGCAATACGAACAAATCCAATGGGCGCTATTACGCTCATGCTGAACAGGAGCGAGTGCGCGTCTCAGGCACCAATTTCACCGTCTATTTCAACATCAACTTGGATGAGAGTGAAAATGAGAAGGCCGCCAAGATCAAGCCGGGTGATAAGATCACGGCAAGCGGCAAGGCTTACGTCTCCCTTTACGGCAGCGGCAGCAATTACACCAACCTGACGGTCGGTATTAACGATGCCAAGCTGAAGTGATGGGGGCTGGAGGGGGCGGTTGGATGCCGGCTTGAAGCGGTTGTTTCGTGACTGCCCGTGAATCTTGAAAAAGCGGGTGTTGTCCAGCCTGGGTGTGGCAAGCCGCGTGAATGTGAGATCACGCAGGTGCTGGCATTTGACGATCCCATTATCGGCCAGGCCATGGCAGCTTGCCGGTAAAGCAACGCCCTTCGGAGTGCCGATGTGGCAGCATGCCGGCCTGAACTCGCCGAGCAGGCGAGGCCACGTCCCCTTTTGTCAGGCCGGTGCACCCTGATCACGGTTTTCCTGGACTGCGCAGCGAACCTTCACACTCCCTTCACCTTACTGGCCCGGCGGCGGCAGCCGCTTTGGACTGCGGCAGCCTGCTGCCGCCTTTATCCCGCAGCCTGCTGCGGTGGCAGAAGACTCCGCACACCCCCCAGCCTCCGAAATACCGGACCGCTGATCAGCCACGTCATCGAAACCCCAGGGTGGTTCACGCCAGCAGGCTGGCTTCAGGAAAGCGGCAGCAGGGCTGCAGCAGTCCATGTGGAGAACTTGCCACGCCGACGAATCCTGCTGCGGGCCATGCGCGGGTTTTCATCGCGGTCCCCCATGTGTCCAGACGTCGCAGTCTGACCACTTTTGATGCAACGGTTCTTTTCCAACGCCGTTGCCCCAGGCATCCACCTTGGTCAGATAGACCTTGATTCCTTGTTGCAACCTTCCGTGAAAACAAAAGCGGCCTGTGGGGTTGCCACAGGCCGCTGAAGCTGGGTTCAAGCCACTGTTGGAATGGATCCTAGTTCTGCACCTTGCCAAGCGTCACCTTGCCGCTCTCGGGATCCAGGTCATCCTTGGCATTGCTGATGAAGTAGCCATAGCCCCTTGGATCGGCACCCTTCTGAAGCAGGATGCCCTTGAAGGCCGGAGCTTTCGCAAAGACCGTCCAGGAAGGCGTGAAGGTGCCCGAGAAGAATCCCGTCGCCGCACTGGCCCTGAGTGTGCCCAGCTTGTCTGTCTTGCTGATCTTCGTCACCGTGTTGCCAATGATGGCAAAGTTTTTCACCGTGATGGGGCTGAGCAGTTCAGGGCTGGTGAGCTGCAGCTGGGAATTGTTGGCCGAAGGCGAGGTGCCATCCAGAACCAGGGTTGTCTGGATCGTTTTGCTCTTGTCGTAGAAGGTTCCGACCGCGTCCAGGCGAATGCCCGTGGGCCAGCCTGCCGTGTAGAGCTGCGTGGCGAGGGCCGCTGGAGTAGTTCCCGTGACCTGGTTAACCGCAGGGCGGATCCACCTGAGATCGACACCCGCTACATCACTAAGGAGCTGCGTCGGGTCCACCGTCATTTCGCCGCTCAGGCTGCCACCTTTCACCGAACTTGCGGCTCCAGGTGTGTTCAACTGGGCGAAGAACGGATACATGGATGCAGTGACGAGCGCACTGCTTGCCGTGAAGGCGCTCCCGTCCGCCAGGTTCCCTGCATAGGTCACTGTGCCGTTGTCACTCAGGGTGAGCACAGCCAAACCGCTTCCCTGTGGATAAAGATGAGTGTCGACAACCGGATTCTGCACCTTGGAAGGCAAGGCCACATTGAAGATGCCTTTGGTCAGAGGAGTTGTCGGGGTGGTGCGGCTGAGCTTCGCCGCAGGCACCTTGGCCGTTGTGCCATTGTAAAAAGCACGTCCAGCCACTCCGCTGACCACCAGGTTGGCCGCTTCACTCACATTGACGGTGATTCCAACGTTCGTATAAAGCAGGGAAAGTGAACGGGTGTCGCTGATCTTCAAGGTGCTGCTGAGTTTGGATGACTGATTGAAAACCACGGCGCCATTGCCGAAAATGGTGGCTTTGAACGGTGTGGTGACACCACCAAGAACCAGCTTGCCAGAGATCGCCCCTGTGGTGGGAACAAGGGTTCCCGTGAAGTAACCGACCGAGTTGTTGCTGACTGCGACGCTTCCCTGGGGAACGATCAAGCCGTGGTAGGTGTTACCGCGGGCGGGAGAGGTTATGAAGATCGAATCAACTCGGATGAAGTTGGCCGTGATGGCCAGATCCGCGACGGGCATCTTGAAGCTGAGTTCATTGCCAAGAATGACGACTTCAGAGGGAAGGGACTCCGGAAGGGTCCAGTAGTTGAAGACATAATCTTTGAGGGGGGTCGCTTTCAGTTTAACCGTGCTGCCAGTCACGATTTCGGAGGTTTGCGACGAGGAGAGTTTTTGTGGGGTAATCAGCCGGGTTGCAGCGCCGGAAGGGCTGGTGGACAGCGAGACCACGCCTGCTGCGCCCGATGAGCGGTTCACGGTAAGCTGGTAACGGCGGGTGAAATTGAAGGTGCGCTTCAGCTCCGTCTTGTTGCCATGAAGGTCATAAGCCGTCACGGTCACCGTGTTGTCCCTGCCTTCATTCGGGCTGATGCTCAGCGCCCAGGGAAACTTGCTAGCCTTGGTTTTGCTGTCAATGGTCAGGGTGGCAGGAACTGGCGCGGCATTGTTGAGGGACACCTCAACACGATCAATGCCATTCACATCACCCGCATTGCCACTGAGCGTGTAAGGGCTCAGGGTGCTGAGCTTTGCTTTATCGGCAAGTGCTGTGATCGAAAGGTTGGGCTTGACGGTGTCCGTCGCAGCAATCCGCACCGAGGCTGATGAAACCCCGCCCAGAGTTGCTCCCACAGGACCGGTCAGGGCGACCGTAAATCGCCTGTTGGCAACTTTGCCTGTCTTTTTCACAAGGGTGATCATCTGTGTCATCTCGGTGACATTGGCCGCAAATGTCACCGTTTGATTCGTGAGGGCGGTATAATCCGTTCCTGCCGTTGCAGCTTCAATGAGCGGCATGGCGTTCGCGGTTCCATTCTGCGTGGATAGGTTCACCGTGACGGATCCCGTGTGAGCCGAACAGGTCATGACGACCTGCACGCTCGTGTCCAGCTGATCCGCGATGAAGGTGGCTGATTTGAATGCAACGACAGGCAGCGGTTCCTGCGCGTGCACCGCTGTCATCCACAAACCCTGGCTGAGGGCGATCAACAGCAGCATGAATGGAGGCAGAACGGCTGACAGCCTTCCACCAAGGAAGGGTTGATGATTGAAATCCCAGGTCACACCTTGGGTTGGGCCGTAACGGCTTATGACTTTGTCTTGATTGTTTTGTTTCATCTCTTGAGTTTTTTGAGTTTTTTTTGATTCTTTTTCTTACTAGAATGGCGAGTTCGTTTTCCCCTGACTGCTTTTGGTTCTGGTTATTCAGCTAGGCGGAGCGCGAGTGGCGCAAAGACCCCTCTCCGAAAGACTTGTGAAAAGCGTCAAGGTCTCTAAAAGCTGTGGAGCAGTCTCCTTTGTTGAACGCAATCCATTCATGTCCAGCACCTTGGACAGCCGATGGCAGACACGAGGTTTCCCAAATTGAGTGAAGATCTTATTACAATTTACCATTTCGATCGAACCTTGGTTCAATCGTTGGCTTGCGTCATGTCGGATAAACTACCGACTTAACTAAAATTTTGTCGCATTAACTTTCATTAAATATCTTATCAAACTCATCCGGCATGCGCCCTTCAGCACTGGGTTTTCGATGCGCCTTTGGTCTCAAATTCGGCTTTGATTTCTGGGTCGAATCATTGGGAGTCTCGCTTAGACCTGCGGAGGGGGTGGTTCCGGGGCCGTTGGAACGGGGTGGATTGCCCCTTGCTTCGTGGGCGCGCTGGCTTTGTTCGCGGGATTCCGCCCCCTTTCTCCACCATGCGTCTTTCCCTGCCCGCTTCCGCCGCCCTGCTCGGGTTCACCGGCCTCGCCCCTCGCCTCAGCGCCGAGGATCGTCCGCCGCCCAACGTGGTGCTCATGCTGGCCGATGACCTGGGCTGGACGGACCTGGGCTGCTACGGCAGCAAGTACTACGAGACACCGAACATCGACCGGCTGGCGCGGGAGGGCATGCGCTTCGTCAATGCCTACTCCGCCTGCACCGTGTGCTCGCCCACCCGGGCGGCGGTGCTGACGGGGAAAAGCCCGGCCCGGCTGCATCTCACCGACTGGATCGCCGGTCATGAGAGGCCGCAGGCGCGGCTGAAGATCCCCGACTGGACCCAGCACCTGCCTCTGGAGGAGGAAACCCTGGCCGAGCGGTTGAAAAGCCGTGGTTACGCCACGGCCAGCATCGGCAAATGGCACCTGGGCGGGCCGGAGTTCTACCCGGAGAAGCAGGGCTTTGACACGAACATCGGCGGCACGCATGGCGGATCCCCGCCGAGCTATTTCTCGCCCTACGGCCTCGAGACCCTGAAGGACGGTCCCAAGGGCGAGTTCCTGACCGACCGCCTCACCGAGGAGGCTGTCGGCTTCATCGAGAGGCACAAGGACAAGCCCTTCTTCATCTACCTGCCGCATTATGCCGTGCACACACCGATCATGGGCAAGCCGGAGGTGGTGGCGAAGTATCAGCAGAAGCGCCCTGCCGGAGGTCATGGCAACCCCGTCTATGCCGCCCTTGTCGAGAGCGTGGACGACAGTGTGGGGCGCCTGCGCGCCAGCCTGGAGAAGCAGGGTCTCTGGGACAACACCCTGTTCATCTTCACCAGCGACAACGGCGGCCTTTCCCAGATGGTCAGCGGTCGCGGCTGGCAGCGCGGGCCCACGGACAACAGCCCTTCGCGGCTTGGCAAGGGCAGCCCGTATGACGGCGGCGTCCACGTGCCGCTCATCGTCACCTGGCCGGGCCGGATCCAGCCCGGCAGCGAGTGTGACGCCCCGGTCATCAGCCACGATCACCTGCCCACCGTGCTGGAGGCCACCGGCACCACGCTCAAGGAAGGCCAGGTCATCGATGGCGAGTCGCTGCTGCCGCTGCTGACCGAGCAGGCCACTCTGAAGCGCGAGGCCATCCACTGGCACTACCCGCATTACCATCCCGGTGGTGCCACGCCCTATTCCGCCATTCAGGAGGGCGACTGGCGGCTCATCGAGTTCCTGGAAACCGGACGCACCGAGCTTTACAACCTGCGCCGTGATCCTGGCGAGATGCAGGACGTGGCCGACCTGGACACCGACGTCGCCCAGCGCCTGCTCGAACGCCTGCAGGCCTGGAAGCGCGAGGTCGGCGCCCAGGAACCGACGCCGAACGAAAAGTTCGACATCGAGTCCGCCTGGGACGGGCCGGCGAAGAAGGGCAAGAAATGACGGACGGAACCCACGGAGTGCTCCCATGGTGCTGGCCATCCCCCTCTGTCTCACCGGCCTGGTGCTGATGTACTTCGACCGGACCCGGCTGATCCTGGCCCTGCGCTCCTATGCCTGGAAACCGACCCGGGCCGTGGTGACCGATCTTCAGAACGTCTCGTTTGACCTGGATGCCGTGACCAGCCGAGGGCCCCAGGTCATCTCTTACCGCGAATTCAGCTACTGCTTCCAATACCACGTCCACGGGGTGGAGCATCACACTCAGAACTACTGTTTTGGCGGGCACATGGACCAGGCATCCGCGAACTACCACGTCGGTGATGAAACCACCCTCTATGTGGATCCCCGGAATCCGGAGCAGGCCGTGGTGCGGCGGGGAATGGGGAATCATGCCCAGCCAGCTCGTTCCACCTGGATTCGTGCTGGCCGGCGTGATCGTCTTCATCCTCGGCCGCAGCTAGCCGGTCGGCAGGGCTCATGCATCCCATCGTCCAAGGATGGGTTCTCATGGCCTCAGTGACAGGATTTTTCAGACCTGTTCATCCTGCCCATCTTGTCAATCCTGTCGCCAAAACCCCTGTCTCAATTGGATGCGCAAGCCCTGGTCGGCCGGACGCTGGTTGCGCAGGTCCCTGACAGGCGTATAAAACCTGCCCCCCTTGGTGCCCTCCCCCATGCCTTCCGACTTCCTGCCGATCCTCGATGCCCTGCCAGCGCGCAAATCGCCGCTCATGGAGCGCTTCGGGTCGCTTCTGGAGGTGAAGACGCCCTCGCAGCTTGAGAGCATGGCGCGGGAGGCACGGCAGGTGACCCGGCGGAACTTCGGCCGGACCATGCGCCTGTTTGCCCCGCTCTACCTGTCCAACGAGTGCGTCAATAACTGCTCCTACTGCGGGTTTTCACGCGACAACGCCAGCATCATGCGCGTGACCCTGACCGTGGACCAGGTGGTCCGGGAGGCGCGGCATCTGGTGGAGCAGGGCTTCCGCAACATCCTGCTGGTGGCGGGCGAGCACCCGAAGTTTGTCAGCAACGGCTACCTGGAGGAGTGCATCCGCGCGATCCGCGACTTTGTGCCCACCATTGGCATCGAGATCGGCCCGACGGAGGCGCCGGAGTATGAGCGTCTCGTCAAAGCGGGCTGCGAAGGTCTGGTCGTCTATCAGGAAACCTACGACCGCGCCGTGTATGCCGACATGCACACGGCGGGTCCGAAGAAGGACTTCGACTGGCGCATCGCCTGTCCGGAGCGCGGTTATGAAGGCGGCTTCCGGCGCATCGGCATCGGCGCGTTGTTCGGCCTGAGCGACTGGCGGCTGGAGGCCCTGCGGCTGGCGGCGCATCTGGAGCATCTTTACAAGCGCTGCTGGAAGGCCTCGTTCACCGTGGCCTTCCCGAGGCTGCGCCCGGCGGCGGGCGGCTTCCATCCGCTGACGGGTTTCCCCGACTGGGCGCTGGTGCAGACGATCTGCGCCTTCCGACTTACCTTTCCGGAAGTGGGCATCGTGCTGAGCACGCGGGAACCCGCGCCGCTGCGGGATGCGCTGGCCACGCTGGGCATCACCACCATGAGCGCCGGCAGTCACACGGAACCCGGCGGCTACACCGGGGTCGGCACCGATGACCTGCATCAGACGGTCAAGGGTCGTCGTGTGGAGCTGGCGGGCAAGGATGAGAAGGCGAAGGCAGAGGGCCAGTTCGGCATCGCCGATGAACGTTCGGCGGCGGAGGTGGCGGACATGCTGTCGCGCCAGGGCCTCGACGCCGTCTGGAAGGACTGGGATGCCGCGATCCTGTCCGCAGCCTGATCCGCAGATGGGGGACTGGCTGGATCCGCAGATATCGCAGATGTGTCAGATGGGGGACTGAGGCACCGAGGCGGCACCCTTTGAATTGCGCTGGTAGTAGCGGAACTCGAGGCCGGGCGTTGATTCGAGGACGTCCTGCAACGTGAACAGGTGCTCGAAGGCAGGCAGGCGGGTGTCGCCTTCGTAAGGCTGCTGGATCCAGGTCAGGTAGAGGCCGTCGCACTGAGGCAGCAGCTCCGCGTAAACCTGGGCACCGCCAATGACAAAGACGGTGCTGTCGGCCGGGCAGACGTTTTGAAGTTCTGAGACATCGCGGATGACCGTGATGCCTTCGCGGGGCGGCATCGTGCGGCTGAGAACGATGTTCTGACGGCCGGGCAGCGGGCGACCGATGGACTCAAAGGTCGTGCGGCCCATGAGGATGGGATGGCCGAGGGTCGTGCGTTTGAAGAACTTCAGGTCCTCAGGGAAGTGCCAGGGCAGGGTTCCATCGCGTCCGATGACACGGTTGGAGGACATGGCGACGATGGCGATCAGGCGGGGCATGGCAGGCAGGGCAGCCCTTACTCCTCGCCTTTGAAATAATCCACCTCCTGCATCTCAAAGACCTTCTTTTGCGGCTTCACCAGCCATTTGCCGGAATCGGGGTAGTGGATGACATCGGCCTGCGGGTGGTCGGCGA